>NZ_JBXAWD010000011.1:0-264218 GCF_057291535.1 Pseudomonas sp. 1L-E-NC-VB-C3
GATCGGTCTCCCCCAGAAACACATCTTCGTATGTCGCACCAGCGAGCTTAGATCTCATTCATGCTGGTGTGTGGGGAACATACAAGGAGCTGCCGGAGGCTGCGATCTTTTGCCTTTGCCTTTGCCTTTGCCTTTGCCTTTGCCTTTGCCTTTGCTTTTCTGTGGGAGCGAGCCTGCTCGCGAAGGCGGCCTGCAGGTCAACCCGTTTCTATCGAATTCACGCGATCCAACCGGAGCTGCCGAAGGCTGCGATCTTTTGATCTGCTTGCTGTAGAGCGAAACCGCCAGCGGCAACACCCGCAGCAACGATTAAGTCCCCAGCCTCCAAACCTCAAAACGCAGACACAAAAACGCCCGGCATAACCCGGGCGTTCTGTATTGACTTGATTAACGAGCGCGGTAAGTGATCCGCCCTTTGCTCAAGTCATAGGGCGTCAGCTCGACGCGCACTTTGTCACCGGTAAGAATACGAATGTAGTTCTTGCGCATCTTGCCGGAAATATGCGCGGTTACGACGTGCCCATTTTCCAACTCCACACGAAACATGGTGTTGGGCAGGGTGTCGACGACAGTGCCTTCCATTTCGAAGCTGTCTTCTTTCGACATGCAGTAAAGCCCTCGGTATCCAATGAATGGCCCGGTGCAACTGCGCCAGGCAAAAGCGGCGTGCATTGTGCCCGAAAAATGGTGTTTACGCCAAGGGGTTTAGGCCGCAGCTTCAGTTCAGGATGACCCAGCGCTGATTGATCAGCAATTCGATGGGCCGATATTGCGTCTTGTAGTTCATCTTTTTGCAGTTCTTGATCCAGTAACCCAAGTACACGGCCTCAAGGCCCAGACGCTGGCTCTCGGCGATTTGCCAGAGGATTGCGTAACGGCCGAGGCTGCGGCGTTCTTCGTTCGGTTCGTAGAAGGTGTACACCGCTGACAAACCGTTGGGCAGCAGATCGGTCACCGCCACCGCGAGCAACCGTCCGTCGAGTCGAAACTCGTAGAAGCGCGAGAAGGGCAGGTCACGCACCAGGAACGTCGAGAACTGATCGCGGCTTGGCGGATACATGTCGCCGTCGGCATGGCGCTGTTCTATGTAGCGCTGGTACAGGTCGAAATATTCTTCGCTGAAGTGCGGTTTGACCGGCTGCACCTGCAAATCCGCGTTGCGTTTGTAGATGCGCTTTTGCTGGCGATTAGTGATGAATTGTGCGGAGGGAATGCGCGCAGGCACGCACGCATTGCAATTCTGGCAATGCGGCCGGTACAAATGATCGCCGCTGCGACGAAAGCCCATTTCCGACAGGTCTGCGTAGACATGCACATCCATGGGCTGACTCGGGTCGAGAAACAGCGTCGTGGCCTGCTCCTCGGGCAGATAACTGCAAGAGTGGGGCTGAGTGGCATAAAACTTCAAACGCGCCAACTCGGTCATGAATCAACCCTCGGGATAAGCTGGTGGATTAAGTGTAAGCCACCTGCGCAAAAGTCGCTCAGCAAACCCAGGTCGCTGAATTCGGTTGATCTAGATGGCGCCGCAGATAGTCGGCGAATTCGCCGCGCGGAATCGACCGCGCACCGAGGCTGTGCAGGTGATCGGTCGGCATCTGGCAGTCGATCAGCACAAATCCGGCGGCTTTCAAATGCTGGACCAGCGTGGCAAAGCCATATTTGGACGCGTTGTCAGCGCGGCTGAACATCGACTCGCCAAAAAACAGTTGGCCCATCGCCAGGCCGTACAGGCCGCCGACCAGCTGTCCCTCGTCCCAGACCTCAACCGAATGCGCGAAACCGCGCCGATGCAATTCTACGTAAGCATCCTGCATGGCCTCGGTGATCCAGGTGCCGTCGGCGTAATCACGCGGTGCAGCGCAGGCGCGGATGACGGCGTCGAAATCCTTATCGAAGGTCACTTGATAGCGTTGCTTGCGCAGCAGCTTGCCGAGACTGCGCGAGACGTGCAGTTCGTCGGGAAACAGCACGGTGCGAGGGTCTGGCGACCACCAGAGAATCGGCTGGCCCTCGGAAAACCAGGGGAAGCAGCCATGGCGATAGGCTTGGATCAGTCGATCGGCGGAAAGATCGCCGCCGGCGGCGAGCAATCCGTTCGGCTCGCGCATGGCTTTTTCCAGTGGCGGAAAGGTCAGGGAGTTACGTTGTAACCAAGTCAGCATGGCATCCAGGCTTGCAGAAGGGGAGGGCAGTCAGGGGCGTGCAGGCCCCGCGAAAGAGTTTGCCGCGAAACGGCGCCGCTGTCCTGCACAGATGTCTGCTGCAGTGAGCATTGAGCTGCAACTTGATGTGTCGCCCGTGGTCGTAAGCGTCACCGTACCGATGCTGTCGAGCATTCCTGTGAGCCTGATCCGGCCAGGTTCGCTACGTTCATCAAATACAGCTCATAAGCCTTTGTCACAAAAGACAATGCATGCTCCAATTGCAACGCAGTGCATGTACGTTTGGCTATGCTCAAGGCTGGGGTCTGAAACATGGCATCGGACGCACAAACCCGTACAATGCCGGGTTGTGACAGGCTATACGCTGCGCACAGCGTTTATGGCTGTGTTTATAAAACCAGTGGCACAGTGTTAAAAGTAGTCCCAGTTGAGCTTTTCACCTTTTTTACCTGCCTGGATTGGGCAGTTTTTTATCGTCATTCAATAGATGGACGCGCCTCGGGCGCAGGAAAAGAAGCGTTTTGAAGAAGACCACCGAAGCACCCAAAACAGTCGTTCCGCTCTGGCGCCAGCAACTGCACTACCGGCTCAAGGAAGGTGCATTGATCGCCATTGGCGCTTTGTGCCTGTTCCTGATGATGGCTTTGCTGACCTACGGCAAGGACGATCCGGGGTGGAGCCATAACAGCAAGATCGACGATGTGCAGAACTTCGGTGGCCCGGCCGGCTCATACAGCGCCGATATCCTGTTCATGGTGCTCGGTTACTTCGCCTATATCTTTCCGTTGCTGCTGGCGGTCAAGGCGTACCAGATCTTCCGTCAACGCCACGAACCATGGCAGTGGAGCGGCTGGCTGTTTTCCTGGCGTCTGATCGGCCTGGTATTCCTCGTGCTCTCCGGTGCTGCGCTGGCGCACATTCATTTCCATGCCGCGACCGGTCTGCCGGCCGGCGCTGGCGGTGCCCTGGGCGAAAGCCTTGGCGATCTGGCGAAGAATGCGCTGAACATCCAGGGCAGCACGCTGTTGTTCATCGCTCTGTTCCTGTTCGGCCTGACCGTATTCACCGACCTGTCGTGGTTCAAGGTGATGGACGTCACCGGCAAGATCACCCTCGATCTGTTCGAACTGTTCCAGGGCGCCCTCAACCGCTGGTGGTCGGCGCGCACTGAACGCAAGCAACTGGTTGCGCAACTGCGTGAGGTTGATGACCGCGTCCACGATGTGGTCGCACCGACTGTCACCGACAAACGCGAACAGGCCAAGGTCAAGGAACGCCTGATCGAGCGTGAGCAAGCGTTGAGCAAGCACATGTCCGACCGCGAGAAGCAGGTGCCACCGGTGATCGCGCCGGCACCAGCCAAGGCGCCGGAGCCGAGCAAGCGCGTGCAGAAAGAGAAGCAGGCGCCGTTGTTCGTCGACAGCGCGGTCGAAGGCACCTTGCCGCCGATCTCGATTCTTGATCCTGCGGAAAAGAAACAGCTCAACTATTCGCCTGAGTCCTTGGCAGCAGTCGGCCACTTGCTGGAAATCAAGCTCAAGGAATTCGGCGTCGAAGTCACCGTTGATTCGATCCATCCGGGTCCAGTGATTACCCGATACGAAATCCAGCCTGCCGCCGGGGTAAAAGTCAGCCGCATCGCCAACCTGGCCAAAGACCTGGCGCGTTCGCTGGCGGTGACCAGTGTGCGGGTGGTCGAGGTGATTCCGGGCAAGACCACTGTCGGTATCGAGATTCCCAACGAAGACCGCCAGATCGTACGTTTCTCCGAGGTGCTGTCGACCCCCGAGTACGACAACTTCAAATCCCCGGTCACCCTGGCGCTCGGTCACGATATCGGCGGCAAGCCGGTCATCACCGACCTGGCGAAGATGCCGCACTTGCTGGTGGCCGGTACCACCGGTTCCGGTAAGTCCGTGGGCGTGAACGCGATGATCCTGTCGATCCTGTTCAAGTCCGGCCCGGACGATGCCAAGCTGATCATGATCGACCCGAAGATGCTTGAGCTGTCGATCTACGAAGGCATTCCGCACCTGCTTTGCCCGGTAGTGACCGACATGAAGGACGCCGCCAACGCCTTGCGCTGGAGCGTTGCCGAGATGGAGCGTCGCTACAAGCTGATGGCGAAAATGGGCGTGCGTAACCTGTCCGGCTTCAACGCCAAGGTCAAGGAAGCCCAGGATGCCGGCGAGCCGTTGAGCGATCCGCTGTACAAGCGCGAAAGCATTCACGACGAAGCGCCGCTGCTGCAGAAACTGCCGACCATCGTCGTAGTTGTGGACGAATTTGCCGACATGATGATGATCGTCGGCAAGAAGGTTGAAGAACTGATCGCGCGTATTGCGCAAAAGGCGCGTGCGGCGGGGATTCACTTGATTCTTGCCACCCAGCGCCCGTCGGTGGACGTGATCACTGGTCTGATCAAAGCCAACATCCCGACACGTATGGCGTTTCAGGTATCGAGCAAGATCGATTCGCGAACCATCATCGACCAGGGTGGCGCCGAGCAACTGCTCGGGCACGGTGACATGCTCTACATGCCGCCGGGCACCAGTTTGCCGATCCGGGTTCACGGCGCGTTCGTCTCCGACGATGAGGTTCACCGCGTGGTCGAGGCCTGGAAATTGCGCGGTGCGCCTGAGTACAACGACGACATTCTCAACGGTGTCGAAGAGGCGGGCAGCGGCTTTGAAGGCAGCAGCGGTGGTGGCGACGGTGATGATCCGGAAGCCGACGCGCTGTATGACGAAGCGGTGCAGTTCGTCCTCGAAAGTCGTCGTGCGTCGATTTCCGCTGTGCAGCGCAAGCTGAAGATCGGCTACAACCGTGCCGCGCGGATGATCGAGGCGATGGAAATGGCTGGCGTCGTTACCTCAATGAACACCAACGGTTCGCGTGAAGTCCTGGCCCCAGGCCCGGTACGCGACTGAAACGCAACGACTCGAGTGGCGCAATGACGCGCCACTCGCTCTCCCACGAGTATTCAAGAGGACTCTCATGCGCCTTATCCGCATGCTGTTGCCAGTACTGGCGCTGACCACACTCACGGCCCACGCCGATGAAAAGGACGTGGCGCGTCTGACCCAATTGCTCGAAACATCGAAAACCCTGTCGGCGAACTTTTCGCAGTTGACCCTCGATGGCACCGGCACCCAGTTGCAGGAAACCACCGGCAACATGACCCTGCAGCGTCCGGGCCTGTTCTACTGGCACACCAATGCGCCGGCCGAGCAGACCATGGTCTCCGATGGCAAGAAAGTCACCCTGTGGGACCCGGATCTGGAGCAGGCAACCATCAAGAAGCTCGATGAGCGTCTGACCCAGACGCCGGCCTTGCTGTTGTCCGGCGATGTCTCGAAGATCAGCCAGAGCTTCGATATCAGCGCGAAAGAGGCGGGCGGCGTGATCGACTTCACCCTGAAGCCGAAAACCAAGGACACCCTGTTCGACAATCTGCGCCTGTCGTTCCGCAACGGCCTGCTCAATGACATGCAACTGATTGACAGCGTCGGCCAGCGCACCAATATCCTGTTTACCGGGGTCAAGGCCAACGAAGCGGTGCCTGCGTCCAAGTTCAAATTCGACATTCCCAAAGGTGCCGACGTTATCCAGGAATAAACACCGGCACTTTGTGTCAGGGCCTTTGTGGTGAGGGCCTGCTATTGAGGGGCTATTGTGGCGAGGGGATTTATCCCCGTCCGGCTGCGCAGCAGTCGTCGCTTTTGGGGCCGCTTCGCAGCCCAACGGGGATAAATCCGCTCACCACAGGTTCTTCAGCAGATTTCAGAAAATCAGAGGTTTCAACGCTACGTGATGGATCTGTTTCGCAGTGCACCGATTGCCCAACCCTTGGCCGCCCGTCTGCGTGCGGCCAATCTGGATGAGTACGTCGGTCAGGAACACGTGCTCGCTCGCGGCAAGCCTTTGCGTGAGGCGCTGGAGCAGGGCGCGCTGCATTCGATGATCTTCTGGGGACCGCCGGGCGTGGGCAAGACCACCCTGGCGCGCTTGCTCGCAGAAGTCTCCGATGCGCACTTCGAAACGGTTTCGGCGGTGCTCGCCGGGGTCAAGGAAATCCGCCAGGCCGTTGAAATCGCCAAGCAGCAGGCCGGCCAGTACGGCAAGCGCACGATCCTGTTTGTCGATGAAGTGCACCGCTTCAACAAGTCGCAGCAGGACGCGTTTCTGCCCTACGTTGAAGACGGCACGCTGATCTTCATCGGCGCCACCACCGAAAACCCTTCGTTCGAACTGAACAACGCTTTGTTATCGCGGGCCCGCGTCTACGTGCTGAAAAGCCTAGACGAAGCGGCCTTGCGCAAACTGGTCCACCGCGCACTCACCGAAGAGCGCGGCCTGGGCAAGCGCAACCTGACCCTGAGCGATGAAGGCTTCCAGATGTTGCTGTCCGCCGCTGATGGCGATGGCCGGCGCCTGCTCAATCTGCTGGAGAACGCTTCCGATCTGGCTGAAGACGACAGCGAAATCGGCATCGAGCTGCTGCAAAGTCTGCTCGGCGATACGCGCCGGCGGTTCGACAAGGGCGGTGAAGCGTTCTACGACCAGATCTCGGCGCTGCACAAATCCGTGCGCGGTTCCAATCCCGACGGCGCGCTTTACTGGTTTGCGCGGATGATCGACGGCGGTTGCGATCCGCTGTACCTGGCGCGACGCGTGGTGCGCATGGCGAGCGAAGACATCGGCAACGCCGACCCGCGTGCATTGAGCCTGTGCCTGGCCGCGTGGGAGGTGCAGGAGCGTCTCGGCAGCCCCGAGGGCGAATTGGCGGTCGCCCAAGCCATCACTTATCTGGCCTGTGCACCGAAAAGCAACGCGGTGTACATGGGCTTCAAAACTGCACTGCGCGCGGCTGCCGAAAACGGCTCGCTGGAAGTGCCGCTGCATTTGCGCAATGCACCGACCAAGCTGATGAAGCAATTGGGTTATGGCGACGAATACCGTTACGCCCACGACGAGCCGGACGCTTATGCTGCCGGTGAAGACTATTTTCCGGAAGAACTCGAGCCGATTCCGTTCTATCAGCCCGTACCCCGCGGCCTGGAGTTGAAGATCGGCGAAAAACTCAATCACCTCGCTCAACTCGATCGTCTGAGCCCTCGGCAGCGGAGAAAATAGTGGTTCCATTGATACTCGCAGTGTCGGTCGGCGGTGTTGCCGGCACCTTGTTGCGCTTCGCCACCGGTAATTGGGTCAGCGCCAATTGGCCGCGGCACTTCTATACCGCGACGCTGGCCGTTAATATCGTGGGCTGCCTGCTGATTGGCGTGTTGTACGGCCTGTTTCTGATACGCCCGGAGGTGCCGATCGAGGTGCGCGCCGGGTTGATGGTCGGCTTCCTCGGGGGGCTGACGACTTTTTCATCCTTTTCACTGGATACGGTGCGCCTGCTGGAAAGCGGGCAAGTGTTGCTGGCCCTGGGCTACGCGGCACTCAGCGTATTCGGCGGGCTGCTCGCGACGTGGGCCGGCCTGTCCCTGACCAAACTTTGATAACGAGAAACCGACATGCTCGATTCCAAACTGTTACGTAGCAACCTTCAGGACGTAGCGGACCGCCTGGCTTCCCGTGGCTTTGCCCTGGACACTGCGCGCATCGAAGCGCTGGAAGAACAGCGCAAGACCGTCCAGACCCGCACCGAAGCACTGCAGGCTGAGCGTAACGCGCGTTCCAAATCCATCGGGCAGGCCAAGCAGCGCGGCGAAGACATCGCGCCGCTGATGGCGGACGTCGAGCGCATGGCAGGCGAGCTGAGCGCTGGCAAGGTCGAGCTGGACGCGATCCAGACCGAACTCGATTCGATCCTGCTCGGTATCCCCAACCTGCCGCACGAATCGGTTCCGGTCGGCAAGGACGAAGACGACAACGTCGAAGTGCGCCGTTGGGGCACCCCGACCCAGTTCGATTTCGAAGTGAAAGACCACGTCGCCCTCGGCGAGAAGTTCGGCTGGCTGGACTTCGAAACCGCCGCCAAGCTGTCCGGCGCTCGTTTCGCCTTGTTGCGTGGCCCGATCGCGCGTCTGCATCGCGCACTGGCGCAGTTCATGATCAACCTGCATGTCACCGAACATGGCTACGAAGAGGCTTACACGCCTTATCTGGTTCAGGCTCCGGCGCTGCAAGGTACCGGCCAGCTGCCGAAGTTCGAAGAAGATCTGTTCAAGATTGCCCGCGAAGGCGAAGCCGATCTGTACCTGATTCCAACCGCCGAAGTGTCGCTGACCAACATCGTTGCCGGCGAAATCGTCGATTCGAAGTTGTTGCCGATCAAGTTTGTCGCCCACACCCCATGCTTCCGCAGCGAAGCCGGCGCGTCGGGTCGCGACACGCGTGGCATGATCCGCCAGCACCAGTTCGACAAAGTCGAAATGGTCCAGGTCGTCGAGCCGTCGCAATCGATGGAAGCGCTGGAAAGCCTGACTGCCAACGCCGAAAAGGTTCTGCAACTGCTCGGCCTGCCTTACCGCACCCTGGCGCTGTGCACCGGCGACATGGGCTTCAGCGCCGTCAAGACCTATGACCTGGAAGTGTGGATTCCGAGCCAGGACAAATACCGCGAAATCTCCTCGTGCTCCAACTGCGGCGACTTCCAGGCGCGTCGCATGCAGGCGCGTTTCCGTAACCCGGAAACCGGCAAGCCTGAGCTGGTGCACACCTTGAACGGCTCTGGTCTGGCGGTCGGTCGTACTCTGGTTGCGGTACTGGAAAACTACCAGCAGGCCGACGGTTCGATCCGCGTGCCGGACGTGCTGAAGCCGTACATGGGTGGCCTTGAGGTCATCGGCTAAATGAAATATCTGCCGCTGTTTCACAACCTGCGCGGCAGTCGTGTGTTGGTTGTCGGTGGGGGGGAAATTGCCTTGCGCAAATCCCGCCTGCTGGCCGATGCCGGTGCGCTGCTGCGGGTGGTCGCACCTGAAATCGAAACGCAACTGGCCGAACTGGTCGCTGCCAGCGGCGGTGAATGCCTGTTGCGCGGTTACGCCGAAACGGATCTGGACGGTTGCGGGCTGATCATTGCCGCTACCGACGACGAAACGCTCAACGCGCAAGTCTCCACCGACGCCCACCGCCGTTGCGTGCCGGTCAACGTGGTCGATGCGCCGGCCTTGTGCAGCGTGATCTTCCCGGCGATCGTCGATCGCTCGCCGTTGATCATCGCCGTGTCCAGCGGCGGCGATGCGCCGGTACTGGCGCGTCTGATCCGCGCGAAAATCGAAACCTGGATTCCTTCGACCTACGGTCAATTGGCAGGGCTGGCTGCGCGTTTTCGCAATCAGGTGAAAAACCTGTTTCCGGATGTTCAGCAGCGTCGCGGCTTCTGGGAAGACGTTTTCCAGGGCCCGATCGCCGATCGTCAACTGGCCGGGCAGGGCGCTGAAGCCGAGCGCCTGTTGCAGGCCAAGGTCGATGGCGAGCCAATGGTCACCACTGGCGAGGTTTATCTGGTCGGTGCCGGTCCGGGTGATCCGGATCTGTTGACCTTCCGCGCACTGCGTCTGATGCAGCAAGCCGATGTGGTGCTCTATGACCGCCTGGTGGCGCCGGCGATTCTCGAGTTGTGCCGTCGCGATGCCGAGCGGGTGTATGTCGGCAAGCGGCGCTCCGAACACGCCGTGCCGCAGGATCAGATCAACCAGCAACTGGTCGATCTGGCCAAGGCTGGCAAGCGTGTGGTGCGGTTGAAGGGCGGCGATCCGTTTATCTTCGGCCGCGGTGGCGAAGAGATCGAAGAACTGGCGGCCCACGGTATTCCATTCCAGGTGGTGCCAGGCATCACGGCGGCCAGCGGTTGCGCCGCTTATGCGGGGATCCCGCTGACCCACCGTGACCATGCGCAGTCCGTGCGGTTTGTCACTGGCCACTTGAAGGATGGTTCCACCGATCTGCCATGGGCCGATCTTGTCGCCCCGGCGCAGACGCTGGTGTTTTACATGGGCCTGGTGGGTTTGCCGATCATCTGTGAGCAGTTGATCAAGCATGGTCGCGCGGCGGATACCCCGGCGGCGTTGATTCAGCAGGGCACTACAGTCAATCAGCGGGTTTTCACCGGCACGCTGGCGGATCTGCCGCGAATGGTGGCGGAGCATGAAGTGCATGCGCCGACTCTGGTGATCGTCGGCGAAGTGGTGCAACTGCGCGAGAAGCTGGCGTGGTTTGAAGGTGCTCAGTCGCAGGTCTAAACGCCGCGTCGTTCCCTTCGCGAGCAGGCTCGCTCCCACATTGGATCTGTGTCATGCACAAATCCCGTGTGGGAGCGAGCCTGCTCGCGAATGGGGTCTCGAAAACACCGAGCTAATCAACCCCGGCGCCAAACCCCTTTCCCGATCAACCGCGACCGGTCATGCGCTACGCTGAAATCCTGCTGCGGCCCCTTCGGCACCACGCCGGTCGGGTTGATGGTCTTGTGGCTGCCATAGTAGTGATGCTTGATGTGCTGGAAATCCACCGTCTCGGCAATACCCGGCCATTGATACATCTCGCGCAGCCAGTTCGACAGATTCGGGTAATCGGCAATCCGCCGCAGGTTGCACTTGAAGTGCCCGTGATACACCGCGTCAAAGCGAATCATCGTGGTAAACAGGCGCACGTCGGCCTCGGTCAGGTATTCCCCGCTCAGGTATCGATTGGCACCCAGCAGTTGCTCCAGATGATCCAGTTCGGCGAATACTTCATCGAACGCCTGTTCGTATGCCTGTTGCGAGGTGGCGAACCCGGCACGATAGACACCGTTGTTCACCGCCGGGTAGATCCGCTCGTTCAGCGCATCGATCTCGTTGCGTAGCGGCGCCGGATAAAAGTCCAGATCGTTACCAGTGATCCCGTCGAAGGCGCTGTTGAACATGCGGATGATTTCCGCCGATTCATTGCTGACGATGCGCTTGAGTTTCTTGTCCCACAGCACTGGCACCGTCACGCGCCCGGTGTAATCAGGCGTGTCGGCGGTGTATCGCTGATGCATGAAATCGAAGCCATCGAGTTTGTCGCCTGTCGAACCCAGCGCCTTGTCGAAGGTCCAGCCGTTCTCCAGCATGAGCCAGCTGACCACCGACACGTCGATCAGACCTTCCAGCCCTTTGAGTTTGCGCAGAATCAGCGTGCGATGCGCCCAAGGGCAGGCGAGGGAAACATAGAGGTGATAGCGCCCGGCTTCAGCAGTGAAACCGCCTTCACCGCTGGGGCCTGGTTGACCGTCGGCGGTCACCCAGTTGCGGCGTTGCGCCTGTTCGCGCTGGAACGCGCCGTCCTTGCTGCTTTCGTACCACTTGTCCTGCCAGTGGCCGTCGACGAGTAAACCCATGATCAAGACTCCCAAAACCAATATTCGTTGGAGTCGAGTCTATTCCGATGAGTTCGAACAAAAAGCGCAAAGATCGGGCGCTAATGATCGGTTAGATCGATGTGTTGCGTGCCGCCCAATATTGCTCTGCGGTCGCAAAGGCCTGTTCGCGATTCTGACCGAGACCGCGCAGGGCGAGGGCCATGGTCGCAATCAAGGCCATTTGCGGGTAACTGTCGACCACATCGCCACGCCACACGGCTTTCAAGTGCTCGATTTCCAGCGAAGCGGGTTTGACGTGGCGCTGCGCTGACAGCTGCGGCCATTCTTCGTCCCAGCTCTGACCGCCGCTGGTGCCGTAAAGGTGGCTGGTGGCGTCGGGGTTGATCTCGATTTCACCGCCATCACCCTTGACCACAATTGCCGCGTCGCCGAGCAAGCCGCTGGCATCGCGATGCACCGCCTGGTAACCCGGGTGAAAAATGCTTTGCAGGCCGCAGCGTGCGCCCAACGGATTGAGAATCCGCGCCAGCGAGTGGATCGGCGACCGCAGGCCCAAGGTATTGCGCAGGTCGATCATCTTCTGCAGTTGCGGCGCCCAGTCCACCAGCGGCATAAAGGCCAGGCCGCCGTTGCCCAGTGCCGTGCCGACCTGCTGCCAATCACGGCACAGGGGAATGTTCAGTTCGCCCAGCAGTTGTTCGCTGTATAGACGCCCGGCCGTGTGCGCGCCGCCGCCGTGCATGAAGATCCGCACGCCGTTTTGCGCCAGGCATTTGGCTGCCAGCAGATACCACGGCAGATGGCGTTTTTTGCCGGCGTAGGTCGGCCAATCCAGGTCGACATTCAGCGACGGCGCCTGCAAGCGTGCGCGCAGGGCTTCGGTGAAACCGGCCATTTCCTCGGCACTTTCTTCCTTGTGGCGCAGCAACATCAGGAAGGCACCCAGTTGCGTATCTTCGACCTTGTCATCGAGCACCATGCCCATGGCCTCGCGGGCTTCCTCGCGCGTCAGGTCGCGGGCGCCGCGCTTGCCCTTGCCGAGAATGCGCACGAATTGCGCGAACGGATGCTCGGCAGGCGTTTCGAGGGTCAAAGCTGGAAAGTCGTTCATAGGCAATTCGTCGGTTTGGGCAGGCCCGCCAGTTTCGCGGCGAGTTTGGCAGGGGTGCCTTTGAACAGTCGGTTCAGGTGCAGGCTGTTGCCTTTGTCCGCGCCGAGTTTCAACGCGGTGTACTTGATCAGCGGCCGCGTGGCCGGCGATAGCTGGAATTCGGCGTAGAAGCTACGCAGAAGCTCAAGGACTTCCCAGTGTTCGGGCGTCAACTCGATGTCTTCAGCGGCGGCGAGGGCGCTGGCGACTTCAGCCGACCAGTCGCTGAGGTCAACGAGAAAGCCGTCCTTGTCCAGTTCGATGGCGCGGGCGCCGACGGTCATTGAATTCATAGCCAGCTGTTGACCTTGGCGTGATGGATCGACAGTTCGACAAACGCCGGGTAATCGATGGCCTCGGCCCAGTCTGGAATCTCGATCGCACGCGCCTGTGCGTCCTCAGTCAATACAAACAGTCTGATTGCTCGCTCTTGAAGGGTTGAGAACGGCACAGTGTCCGGTTGCAGCGCATACACCGCATCGCCGGACAACAACACGGCATCGGCGCTGCCGAGCAGGCGCAGGCAACTGCTCAGACGATCGTCGCCGAACGGGGAATGAGACAACACATGCAAAGTCGACATCAGAGGGTGATCACCTGATCGTAACGGTCAATAAGGGCGGTGATGTGGTCAGCAGCAAGCGGCTGTGCCTCGTCCAGCGACAGGTTGCCAAGACCGCGAGCATTGGCGCTTTCGGCGCAATAGAACAGCTCTTCGACACCAAACATCGGCAGCGCCTGCAGATTGGCGCTGAGGTCTTTCTGCTGCAAGGCCTTGGCGTTCTGCCCGGCGGCCAGTTGCAGCACGCCGTCATCGAGAAACAGCAAACCGATCGGCAGATCAAAGGCGCCACCGGCCAGCACGATATCCAGCGCTTCCCGCGCACCGGGGCCGGACCATGGCGATTGGCGGCTGATGATCAACAGCGATTTGGCCATGTTCAAGCGCCTCCGAAACAGATGAGACGGTCAGCGTCCTGCACGGCATCGTGCAATTGACCCAGACCGGACAATTCCCACGGCGCGCTCAGCGAAATCGCTTCACGCTGGTAACGCTTGGATTCTTCTTCGTTCAACACGCCACGGCGCAGAGCGGCGGCGATGCAGACCACCCCATCCAGTTGCCTTTCGTTGATGAAGGCGCGCCATTGCTTGGGCAAATCCAGTTCATCCTGCGGCGTCACCACTGCATCGGAGGCGTTGAACACGCCGTCCTGATAGAAGAACAGCCGGACAATCTCATGGCCGCCGGCCAGCGCGGCCTGGGCAAACAGCAGGGCACGGCGCGAGGAGGGCGCATGGGCGGCGGAAAACAGCGCGATGGCGAACTTCATGATGGACTCGATCAGCGAAACTGCGGCCATGATAAAGCTTTATCGCTCGTGCCGCGAAACCCGAGTTTTACGCAGATACCTTTGTAGGAGCTGCCGAAGGCTGCGATCTTTTGATCTTGAAGAGCAAAATCAAAAGATCGCAGCCTTCGGCAGCTCCTACATCGATTACGGGGTGATGCCGTAAAGATCGCAATACTCGATCCAGTCCATCCCCGCCATTTCCGCCACTTCCCGATGCACTTCCAGGCGTTGCGCCTGATAGTCCTCCGGTGAATCAGCGGTCAGCTGCAACGTCAGCTCCCAGGCAAACAACCCCTGGCTTTCCGCCTCAGCCTCGAATGCTTCATGCAAGCGTTCTTCGCGGTACTGCGCCTGGGTTTCACCCTTGGCCTGAGCCAACAGCGGGTTGAGATGGTCGAGGGTCTCGCGCAGTTCGGGTCGCGCATCGAGAAACAGTTTCAGGGCGTGTTCATGTCGTTGGTCGCTAGGCGCCATGTAATGTCCTTGTGTGGCTGAAGATCTCAGAGTGCCGCAGCTGCTCACGCGTGTCGCGCATAAAAACAGTAAAGCAGAACGATTTGCCGCGTCGCAGTGCTACAGTCCGTTTTTTTCTCGATGAGCAAATGCAATGCGAATGCTGATGGTAGTGCTGGCGGCGGCCCTGTTGGCCGGGTGCGCCGGTTCGGTGATGAACGATGCTCGCAGCAAGAGCCCGGACAAGGTCCTGACCTCGGACAAGCCGGAGAAAGACGTCGCCCGGTGCGTGCAATTCGCCTGGCAGGAAGAAGCGGTTTTCGGCGTCGACGCGGCGGCCTATCTGGAGCCGCGCGAGTCTGGCGGCACGACGGTCTACACGCGTTCAGCGGAGTCGTTTGTCGATGTGATCACCGAAGCGTCCGGCACAACCTTGAACTACTACGCGCAGAAGAGTGATTTTGTCGCGATGCGGCGGATGGCGGCGATGGCGACCTGCCTCTGATTGTGTGTCGAGGCGGCTGGCGCTTTCGCGAGCAGGCTCGCTCCCACCGATTGAATGCTTTCCAGTGTGGGAGCGAGCCTGCTTGCGCAAAGAGCGACACAGTCAGTTGATCAGCCGCTTCTGGAAAAAATGCCGCTTGTGCCCCGGTGGATAGTCAACGATCTCACCGAACTGGCTGAAGCCCAGCTTCTTGTAGAACTCCGGCGCCTGAAAATCGAAGGTGTCGAGCCAGATTCCGTAGCAGTTCCTGTCTTCGGCCAATGCTTCTGCCTGTGCCATTAACCGGGAACCAATCCCCTCTCCGCGACTTTGTTCCGGTACTGACAGCAAATCGATGAACATCCAGCGCAAAGTCACTCGCCCGTACAACCCGCCCAGTATCGCGCCATACTCATCTTTTACCATCAAGGCGAACGGCTCGGTTTTCGATATGCCGGTCTTCGCATCGTTGTATTCAATCAACGGTTGGAGAATGGCCTGACGCTGTTCCTCGGTAGGATTGTCCGTCAACTCGATACGCAAATTCATGCATGACTTCCTTGTGTGATTGAACGCCCAGCCTAACCCGTCCGGGCAAACGCCTCCAAGCCCTTCGATCGAACAAGCGGAACCGTCAAACCAGCGTTGCGGTCTAGGCTTTTATCGCGTCTTTCCCTGAGCGCGATTGATGAGGAAATCCCGTGAATATTTTTGAAGCCCTGCGCGAAAGCCACGAGCGCCAGCGCACTTACGCCAAGGCTCTGATCGCGACCAGCGGCGACAGCCCTGAGCGGGTCGAGGCCTACAAGCAGCTCAAAGCAGAACTGCAAGCGCATGAAACCGCTGAAGAGCGGCACTTCTACATCCCGTTGATGGAAATCGACGAAGGCGTTGACCTGAGCCGCCACGCCATCGCCGAGCACCACGAAATGGACGAAATGATGGAAGAACTCGACGAGACCGAAATGTCCAGTCCGGCGTGGCTGGCTACGGCCAAGAAGCTTTCCGACAAGGTTCATCACCACCTTGAGGAAGAAGAGCACAAGTTCTTCCAAATGGCCGGCAAACTGCTCGACGATAAACAGAAAACGCAACTCGCCGGGCAGTACGAAAAGGAGTATCAGGCGCAACTGTCTGAATGACCAAAGGCGACTCGGCGTGTAGGTGTTCAGCTACACGTTGAGTGCGACGTGTCGACTTGAGCTGGTTATCCATCCAGTGTTTTAGGGTTTTTTACGTCCTGCAAAATCGCATTGCGACAAAAGCGCCAATGGACAAAAAATTCACCTCCGTTAGCTTGAAGGCCTCTCCTCGGGAAGGAGAGTTCTCAAATCAACGGAGTGAAGACGATGAATCAGGCAATCCCACAAACCCAACTCAAACACGGTCGTGTCATCTCGCCAGCAAGTCGCGGCGCAGTGGCCATTGACCTCGGCTTGCTCGGCGCTTGGCAAGTCAATGAAATGGAGGGCGGCAAAAACTTTCCGGCCGTGAATGCCGGGCCGTTCCCGCAACCCTTCGAGACCGACTCGGACAGCGTCGCGCCGCCGGCCGATGGCTACATTCTCAGCGGCGGCAAGACCGATGCCCGCGATTGCGTCAATTACACCGACGACGAGATGAGCAAGAAGCTCGGCCGTTCATTCAACTGGCCGCTGCTTAATGTCGATCCGGGGCAGATTCTCGAGGTCAGCTGGGCGTACACCGCGCCGCACACCACCCGTGGTTATCGCTGGCTGATCACCAAAGACGGCTGGGATCCACAGCAACGCATCAGCCGTGCGCAGCTCGAAACCCAGCCGTTCTTCGAAGATTTCTACCCGCAAGTGCCGTATTACAGCCATGCCGGCGAATTGAAGGCCAAGGTTGATCACCAAGTGCAACTGCCGACGAACAAGAAGGGTCATCACGTCATTGTGCTGATGTGGATCGTCGCCAACACCGGCAACGCCTTCTACCAGGCCTTCGACGTCGACTTCCAGTAACAACCCAGGCTGAACGAGCCCGGTAGCGCTGCCGGGCTTTTTTTGTCGGCGCAATTGTCCGACCATGGCAGTCCCCCATGAAAACAGGATCAGACGCGATGTCCAACACAGCCGAACGGGTCAACATCGTCGACACACAGGTGTTGTCCCACGACTGGTATCTGCTGAAGAAAATCACTTTCGACTACCACCGCAACAACGGTGAATGGCAGCGCCAGACCCGCGAGGTCTACGACCGGGGCAACGGCGCGGCGATTCTGCTGTTCAACCGCGACAAGCGCACGGTTGTGCTGACCCGCCAGTTTCGTTTGCCGGTGTTCGTCAACGGCCACGATGGATTGTTGATCGAGGTGGCGGCGGGGTTGCTGGAAGGTGCCGCCCCTGAGCAACGCATTCGTGACGAAGCCGAGGAGGAAACCGGTTATCGCGTGCATGACGTGAAGAAGGTATTCGAGGCGTATATGAGCCCCGGCTCGGTGACGGAGAAGCTGCACTTTTTTATCGCCGAATACGACGCCGCGTCCAAAGTCAGCGACGGTGGTGGGCTGGAAGAGGAAACCGAAGAACTGGAAGTGCTCGAGTGGGGCTTCGATGAGGCACTGGCAGCATTTCAACGCGGCGAGATCTGTGACGCCAAGACCATCATGCTGTTGCAATACGCAGCGATGAACAACCTCTTCGCTTGATTCGGGCAGGAGCTGCCAACGGCTGCGATGGCTCAGCATACTGGCTGAACGGGGAGGCGCAATACGCAAAGCCGGCCATACTGCTTGTTGCTCCTGAAGCGCTGCCCTGCGTTTTGCGCAGTCCCCAAAAACAAAAAGAGATCGACTCATGAAGTACGAACCTTTGGCCAGATCGCTCATTGCGACCTCCCTGGCGCTCAGCTGTCTCATGGCTCACGCGGCATCAGTGGCGCCGGTGGCGGCGGAAAACGGCATGGTGGTCACCGCGCAACATCTGGCGACCCATGTCGGCGTCGATGTGTTGAAAAACGGCGGCAATGCCGTGGATGCGGCAGTGGCCGTGGGCTATGCGCTGGCGGTGGTCTATCCGGCTGCGGGCAATCTTGGCGGTGGCGGGTTCATGACCATTCAACTGGCGGACGGACGCAAGACCTTTCTCGACTTCCGCGAGAAAGCCCCGCTGGCAGCGACCGCCAACATGTATCTGGACAAGGACGGTAACGTCATTCCGGAACTGAGCACGCGCGGCCATCTGGCCGTCGGGGTGCCGGGCACTGTGTCCGGCATGGAGCTGGCGCTGAGCAAATATGGCACCAAACAGCGCAAGGACATGATTGCCCCGGCGATCAAACTGGCCGAAGACGGTTTCGAGCTGCAGCAGGGCGATGTCGAGCTGCTCGAATACGCGACGGATGTGTTCAAGAAGGACACGCGCGATTCCGGCTCGATCTTCCTCAGCAACGGCGAGCCGATGCAGGTCGGGCAGAAACTGGTGCAGAAGGATCTGGCGAAAACCCTGCGGACGATTTCCGAGAAGGGCGCCGACGGCTTCTACAAAGGTTGGGTCGCCGATGCCATTGTCACGTCCAGCCAAGCCAACAAAGGCATCATCAGCCAGGCCGACCTGGACAAATACAAGACTCGCGAACTGGCCCCGGTGGAATGCGATTATCGCGGCTATCACGTAGTCTCGGCGCCACCGCCCAGCTCCGGCGGGGTGGTGATCTGCCAGATCATGAATATCCTCGAAGGCTATCCGATGAAGGACCTGGGCTTCCATTCCGCTCAGGGCATGCACTACCAGATCGAAGCGATGCGCCACGCGTACGTTGATCGCAACAGCTACCTCGGCGATCCGGATTTCGTGAAGAATCCGATCGAGCACCTGCTGGACAAGAACTATGCGACCAAACTGCGCAACGCCATCCAGCCGCAAAAGGCCGGCGTGTCGGCTGAGCTCAAACCCGGTGTAGCGCCGCATGAAGGCAGCAACACCACGCACTATTCGATCGTCGACAAGTGGGGCAATGCCGTTTCGGTCACCTACACCCTTAATGACTGGTTCGGCGCTGGCGTGATGGCGAGCAAGACCGGGGTGATCCTCAACGACGAAATGGACGACTTCACCTCCAAGGTCGGCGTGCCGAACATGTACGGTCTGGTTCAGGGGGAAGCCAATGCCATCGCGCCGGGCAAGGCGCCGCTGTCGTCAATGAGTCCGACCATCGTCACCAAGGATGGCAAAGTGGTGATGGTGGTCGGCACGCCGGGCGGTAGCCGGATCATCACCGCGACCTTGCTGACCATGCTCAATGTGATCGATTACGGCATGGGGCTGCAGGAAGCGGTCGACGCGCCGCGTTTCCATCAGCAGTGGATGCCGGAGGAAACCAACCTCGAAGACTTCGCCGCCAGCCCGGATACGAAAAAGCTCCTCGAGAGCTGGGGCCACAAGTTTGCCGGCCCGCAGGATCCCAACCACATCGCCGCGATTCTGGTCGGCGCGCCGTCACTGGACGGCAAACCGGTTGGCAAGAATCGCTTCTACGGCGCCAATGATCCACGGCGTAATACCGGCTTGTCACTGGGTTACTGAGCGGAGTAAAAAGGGGCGGGCTCAGGTCCGCCCCATCTCAAGGACTGATCAAGGAAGGCTCGACATGACCACCGCATTACTGATCATCGACGTCCAGCAAGCACTGTGTGCTGGTGAATATCAGTGTTTTGAAATCGACCGCGTGATCGCCACGATCAATGATCTCAGCCAACGCGCCCGCGACGCTGGCGTTCCAGTGGTGTTGATTCAGCATGAAGAAAAGGACGGTCCATTCGTGCATGGCGCGGACGGTTGGCAACTGGCTAACGGTCTGCTGACTTCGACGAAAGACCTGCGTGTAGGCAAAACTACCGGGGACTCTTTCTACCAGACCGATCTCGGCAAGCTGCTGCCCAGCGAGGACTTCGAACGTCTGATCATCTGCGGTCTGCAGACCGATTATTGCGTCAACGCCACGGTGCGCAGCGCGCATTCACTGGGCTACGACATCGTCGTTGCGCGGGATGCGCATTCGACGGTCGATAACGGCAACATGAGCGCTGAAGACATCATTGCCCAACACAACAAGGACTTCGCCGCCCTGACCAGTTCCGTGGCACGGATCGACGTCAAACCGGCAGCCGAGATCACCTTCTGAACTCACACAAACCCCCTGTGGGAGCGAGCCTGCTCGCGAAAGCGCTATGACAGCCAAGATCAAACCGACTGATATACCGCCTTCGCGAGCAGGCTCGCTCCCACAGGCATTTGGTCGGTCTCAACATCAGAGAGCACCGCAGTCGGAAACGATGCACTAGGTTTGGACGCGATTCGCATCACGCAGCAACCGCTCGATCTGCGCCAGTTCCCATGTGCTGAGCAGACTCACCGGGTCCGTGCCATAACGCTGCCAAGTGTCCAGCGTCGCTTCATCCCCGGCGCAGTTGCGCGCGTATTCACAGTGATGCAAGTGTCCCTCGGCGAAGTCCAACAGCAGATGCCAGCCCTCGATGTAAACGGCAATCAGCCCGGACTGGGACATTACCTCGCAGACTTCGAACGCAAGCACGCCCAGCGCAGCTTCGCGCAGACGCTGACACACATCCCGGGCGGACAAAAACGCTGACATGCTGCGACTCGATTCGATGGACAAGCCTGCAAGGATAAGGCCCGCGCCACTCCATGTCAGCGTTTCACTGGCCCGAGGCCGAACAATTCCGTAACATTCGCCTCCCTCTTTTTTCGCGAAAACAGCAGCCGTGCCCAGCGGCCGCTCAGTCAGGTAAGCCATGAAACCGATTCGTCTGCGCGCCGATGTCCTCGCCGGACTCACCACCTCGTTCGCCCTGTTGCCCGAATGCATTGCTTTCGCCCTGGTCGCGCATCTCAATCCGCTGATGGGCCTGTATGGCGCTTTCATCATTTGCACGCTGACAGCGTTGTTTGGCGGCCGGCCGGGCATGGTTTCCGGCGCGGCGGGCTCGATGGCGGTGGTGATCGTCGCGCTGGTGGTGCAACACGGCGTGCAATATCTGCTGGCAACGGTGCTGCTCGGCGGTCTGATCATGATGGCGTTCGGGCTGTTGCGCTTGGGCAAACTGGTGCGCATGGTGCCGCATCCGGTGATGCTCGGTTTCGTCAACGGCCTGGCGATCATCATTGCCCTGGCGCAACTGGAGCACTTCAAAAGCGGCGAGCACTGGCTCAGCGGTACGCCGCTGTATCTGATGACCGGGCTGGTGCTATTGACCATGGCCATCGTTTACATCCTGCCGCGCCTGACCAAAGCAGTGCCGCCGGCCCTGGTGGCGATCCTTGGCGTCGGCCTGCTGGTTTACCTGTTCGGCCTGCCGACCCGCACCCTCGGCGACATGGCGCACATTGCCGGCGGTCTGCCGACTTTCGCCATGCCAGACATTCCATGGAGCCTGGAAACGCTGCGCATCATCGCCCCGTACGCAATCCTGATGGCGATGGTCGGACTGCTGGAAACCTTGCTGACACTGAACCTGACCGACGAAATCACCGAAACCCGTGGCTATCCGGATCGTGAGTGCGTAGCGCTCGGAGCGGCCAATATGGTGTCCGGGGCCTTCGGTGGCATGGGCGGTTGCGCGATGATCGGCCAGACCGTGATCAACCTCAGCTCCGGCGGGCGCGGGCGCTTGTCCGGCGTTGTGGCCGGTGTGCTGATTCTGTTGTTCATTCTGTTTCTGTCACCGCTGATCGAGCGTATTCCGCTGGCCGCACTGGTGGGGGTGATGTTTGTGGTATCTCAGCAGACGTTCGCCTGGGCGTCGTTGCGGGTGATCAACAAGGTGCCGCTGCACGATGTGCTGGTGATCATCGCCGTGACCACCATCACCGTGTTCACCGATCTGGCCACGGCCGTGCTGTGCGGGATCATCATCGCCGCGCTCAACTTCGCCTGGCAGCAGGCGCGCGAACTGTACGCCGATGAACACCTGGAGGCCGACGGCAGCAAGCTCTATCGCCTGCACGGCACGCTGTTCTTTGCCTCGACCACGCCGTTTCTCAATCAGTTCGATCCGGCCAACGATCCGGCGAAAGTCACTCTCGACTGCCGACACCTGAGCTTTGTCGATTACTCGGCGATTGCCGCGTTGAAAACCTTGCGTGAACGCTACGCCAAGGCTGGCAAGCATTTACAGGTGTTTCACCTGTCGGAACGCTGCAAGAAATTACTCAAGCGCGCCGGCGTCGATCACGACTGACGCCGCTGGTTTTGCGTCCTTGAGCCAGGTCTTGCCGAGAATCCGCGAGACCTGTTCGGCGGAATAGGGCTTGGCGAGAAACTCGAAACCTTCGTACCCGCTGCGGGCCAGTTCTTCGCTGTAGCCGGAGGTCAGAATCACCGGTAGATCGGGGCGGCGCTGGCGCAGCTCCCTGGCCAGCGCGACGCCGGTGATGCCCGGCATGACCACGTCGGAAAACACCGCATCGAACGCGCTGGCATCGCTGCCCGCCAACTGCAGGGCTTCTTCAGCGTTGGTTGCCCATGCGGTTTCATAGCCCAGATCCTGGAGGATCTGGTTGGCGAAACGGCCGACGTCGAGATTGTCTTCTACCACCAGCACCCGGCGTTTTTCGCAGGCCGGCTGTACCTCGCCATCGTCCTCGGTGCTGTCCTGTTCAGCCTCGTCCGCCGGCACTTGCGGCAAATACAAGGTGAACTCGGTGCCTTGGCCAAGGACGCTGGAAACATCGACGTTGCCGCCCGATTGCTTGGCGAAGCCGAACACCTGCGACAGCCCGAGCCCCGTGCCTTTGCCGACAGCCTTGGTGGTAAAGAACGGTTCGAAGATGTGTTCGAGGGTGTGTGCGTCGATGCCGGCACCGGTATCAGCCAAGGCTATCGACACGAAATGGCTGCTGGACCCGGCGTGACCGCGAATCGGCGGCAGCGCTTTGTGGCACTCCAGGCGCAATTTCAGCTCACCCTGACCGTTCATGGCGTCGCGGGCGTTAAGCGCAATGTTGATCAACGCGGTTTCGAACTGACTGAGGTCGACACGGATGTAGCAGGGGTGATCCGGTCGTTCGACGCACACGTGAATCTGCGCGCCGGTGACCGATTCGAGCATCTCGCCGATGTTTGCCAAACGTTCGCCGGCGTCGACTACCTGCGGATTGAGCGGCTGACGGCGGGCGAAGGCGAGCAACTGGCTGGTCAGCTTGGAGGCGCGCTCGACGGTGTCGGACACCGCGCGCATGTAGCGCTGACGGCGTTCTTCCGGCAGGTTGGGCTGGCGCAGAAAATCCACCGACGAACGAATGATCGTCAGCAGATTGTTGAAGTCGTGGGCGACGCCGCCGGTCAATTGGCCGATGGCTTCGAGCTTCTGCGACTGGCGCAACGCCGACTCGGCCTGGGCCAGGCGCAAGCTGCGCTCTTCGACCCGTTGCTCCAGCGTGGCGTTGAGCTCAGCCAGCGCCAGCAGGCCTTCACGCACATTGGCATCGGCGCGCACCCGCTCGATGTGCGCCCAGCACCGTTCGGTCACTTCGCTCATCAATGCCTGCTCAAATTGCGACCAGACCCGCGGCACTTTGTCGTGGACGGCCATCAATGCGGTCAGACGGCCCTGCTTGATCAGTGGTACACAAATGGTCGCGGTAATACCGATGGCCTGAAAGGTCGCCGACTCTTCCGGTGGTAGCTCGCTGCGGTTGTCATGGATGACCAGCGGTTCCCCGGCGCGCAGCAGACGCACTGCCTTCTCACCGAAATCGCGCAGGCGGTAGTGGCCGACGATGCTTGGCGAACCCGGTGCCGCATAGTCGCCGCGAATGGTGAAGCCGTCCTCGTCGGCATCCATGTCGGCGTACGCGCAGTTGGACAATTGCAACTGCTCGACCATCAGCCGGGTGCTCGCCGCCAGGATTGCTTGCGCATCGGTGGCATTGGTCACCGCTTCGCCGATGGCATCGAGGACGGCCAGGCGTTGGTTGAGATAAACGGTCTGGGTGGTCTCGGTGACCGTGTCGAGCATGCCGACGACATTGCCCAGCGAGTCACGAATCGGGCTGTAGCAGAAAGTGAAGAACGCCTGCTCCGGACCGTTGCCGCGTTCGATCTTCAGGGCAAAGTTTTCGATGTAGGTGGCTTGGCCGGCATAGGCCGCCTCGGCTATCGGGCTGATCTCATGCCAGGCTTCTTTCCAGATGTCGCTGAAAGGACGTCCCAGCGCATGCGGCTTGTCGCCGAGAATCGGCACGAAGGCGTCGTTATAAAGGGTGATCAGTTGCGGACCCCAGACGATCGCCTGAGGGAAATGCGACGCGAGACTGAGCGAGACAGTGGTCTTGAGTACATCGGGCCAGTGTTCCAACGGGCCGAGGGGCGAATTCGCCCAGTCGTGACGGCGGATCTGCCCGGCCATCTCGCCGTTGTCTTGCAACCAGTCTGTCATGGGGTTCGTATCTTTCCGGGCATTTGTCTGAGAACAAAGACCTGCGCGCAGGGTGTTTGGTTTCAGCGCACCAGACACTGTTTGCGCTGCGAATTATTCTGA
This sequence comes from Pseudomonas sp. 1L-E-NC-VB-C3, assembly GCF_057291535.1. Classification (NCBI taxonomy): domain Bacteria; kingdom Pseudomonadati; phylum Pseudomonadota; class Gammaproteobacteria; order Pseudomonadales; family Pseudomonadaceae; genus Pseudomonas; species Pseudomonas sp. 1L-E-NC-VB-C3. The sequence continues at coordinate 24,432 of NZ_JBXAWD010000011.1, forward strand.
CCTACATCATGGCAGCAAAAAACAGCGCTGGCGAAAAGAGCATCTTTTCGCCAGCGGATTTTTCTTCAGTTCGTGAGCGACTGCTCAGGCCTCGACGGTCGGGAAATCAATGTCGGTCAACGCCGTGTTGTTCAGGTAGTTGGTCAATGTCTGCACGGCCACTAGGGCAATCACTTCGATGATCTTGCGGTCATCGATACCGGCAGCGCGGGCAGCGGCCAATTGTTCATCGCTCAAGTGGCCACGGGTTTCGGTCAGTTGGCGGGCGAGGGCGGCGTAGGCATTCAGTTCGCCGTGACGGGCCGCGACGATGTCCTGTGGCGAGAGCCCGGCCTTGCCGGCGAACATTGTGTGTGCGGACAGGCAGTAGTCGCAGCCGTTTACTTGCGAAGTGGCGAGGTAGACGGCTTCTTTTTCCTGGGCGCTGAGCGAGGTCTTGCCGAGGATCGCCGAAGCTTGCAGGTAAGTGTCGAATGCAACTGGCGCTTGGGCGAGGGTAGTGAAGACGTTGGGCAGGAAGCCGATTTTTTTCTTCACGCCTTCCAGTGCAGGACGGGTGGCATCGGTGGCGGTGTCGAGGCTGATAGCGGGGATGCGGCTCATGGTGATTCTCCGAAATTCCGCAGCGAAGTGCAGCGGCGATGGAGAGATCTTAGGGGCTGCCAATGGCGCTTTGGCGGCAAATCGTCGAGGATATGCGGCAGATCGTCCAGATATGCCTTCGGGAGTCAGCCATGGATCGCCTTTCCACATTACTCAGTCATTTCGGCGTGAACGCCGGCACCTTTCATAGCGGCGCGTTTTGCGGCGTGAGCGTTCACGAAGGCGAGCCGGTCGGGCACGTGCATGTTCTGCAAGCCGGGGCGTTGCTGCTCAAACCGGGCAACGAGCGGGAGATCCGTCTGGACGAACCGTCACTGATTTTCTTTCCCCGGCCGTTTACCCATCGGATGTTTGCCGACGAAGCCATGGCCAGTCAGATTGTCTGTGCCTCGCTGACCTTCGACGGTGGCTCGGGCAATGCCCTGGCCGCCGCGCTACCCGACTATCTGGTATTGAAGCTCACCGACATCCCGGAACTGCGCAGCACCCTTGACTGGCTGTTCAATGAAGCCTTTGAAGGGCATTGCGGGCGCGTGGCGGTGATGGATCGCCTGTTCGAATTGCTGGTGATTCTGCTGCTCCGCCATCTCATCGGCAGTCGAGATCAGCAACCGGGCATGATGGCCGGGCTGGCTGACCCGCGCTTGTCTCGCGCTTTGAACCTGATCCATGAGCAACCGCACAAGCCTTGGAGTGTGGCCGATCTCGCGGCGGCGGCGAACCAGTCCCGCGCCGGTTTTGCCGAGCAGTTTCGCCGCGTGGTCGGGCAGACGCCGGCCGATTATCTGCTGAGCTGGCGCGTCAGTCTTGCGCAGAAACGCCTGCGCGAAGGCCGGCCGATTGCGTTGATTGCCGAAGAGGTCGGTTACGAAAGTCCGTCGGCGCTGGCCCGGGCGTTTCGGCGCAAGACCGGTCTCAGTCCTCGGCAATGGAAAGCCGAACACTGAACATTACCTGGCGAATTTCTTCGCTCCGGCCACGCAGAGAATCACCCCAAGCGTTACGCCGAGCATGCCGACGCTGACCTGCTCATGCAGCAACGTCGCCGCCAGTGCCAGACCAAAAAACGGCTGCAGCAACTGCAACTGCCCGACCGCCGCAATCCCGCCCTGGGCCAGGCCGCGATACCAGAACACAAAGCCGATCAGCATGCTGAACAGCGACACGTAGCCCAGGCACATCCACGCAGGCAAGCTGATGTTGCCGAACGAGGCGGGCGCCAGCCACAGGCTCAGCACTGCCATCAGCGGTAACGACATTACCAGCGCCCAGCAGATCACCTGCCAGCCGCCGAGGCTGCGTGACAGTTTCGCGCCTTCGGCGTAACCGAGGCCGCAGGCGAGAATCGCCGCGAGCATCAGCAAGTCCCCGGTCGGCGACGCGCTCAGGCCTTGGGACAGAGCGAAGCCCACCACCAATGCGCTGCCCAGCACCGAAAAGATCCAGAACACCGGCCGTGGCCGCTCACCGCCACGCAAGACACCAAACATTGCCGTGGCCAGCGGCAGCAATCCTACAAACACGATCGAATGCGCTGACGTTAAGTGCTGCAATGCCAGCGCGGTCAACAGCGGAAAACCCAACACCACGCCCAGCGCCACAATCACCAGCGACAGCCACTGATGGCGCGACGGTCGCGGTTGCTTGAACAACAGCAGAAGTCCGACCGCCAGTGCGCCGGCAATCGCTGCTCGCACCACGGTCAGAAACACCGGATCGAATTCCAGCACCGCCAGCCGTGTCGCCGGAAGTGAACCGCTGAAAATCAGCACGCCGATAAAACCGTTGATCCAGCCACTGGTTTTTTCCAGCGCCGGGTGGGCCGCAGTCGATGTTGTGTGCATGTCGGTTGCGCTCAAATAGTGGGTTGTATTGCGGCGATCCTAGGGCTGAGAATCAGCACAATCAAAAAATTGTCATGGATACAGCCTGCATGCCCCGATCCCGTTACAAGACCTTGGTTGACCGTTATGCGGCGGATATTCGTGGCGGACGACTGCCGCCGGGCACGCGATTGCCTACGCATCGGCAACTGGCGGCGCAGGAAGGACTGGCGCTGGTTACCGCTTCACGGGTTTATGCCGAGCTTGAGGCGATGGGCCTGGTCAGTGGCGAAGCCGGGCGCGGCACTTTTGTGCGGGACACGTCGCTGGCGCCGGGGCAGGGCATCGATCAGAAAGACGTAGCGGTCGGCATGATCGACCTGAATTTCAACTATCCGTCGTTGCCCGGTCAGGCTGAGCTGTTGCGCACGGCGTTGCGGCAACTGGCGTTGTCCGGCGATCTCGAAGCGTTGCTGCGTTATCAACCCCACGCCGGACGTGCCCACGAACGCGCCTCGGTGGCGCGACATTTGTCGACACGCGGCGTGACCGTTGAAGCCGACCAAGTGCTGATCGTCAATGGCGCTCAGCAAGGTTTGGCGGTGACGCTGATGGCCCTGCTCAAACCCGGTGATGTGATCGCCGCCGATGCGCTGACGTATTCCGGGTTCAAGGTGCTGGCCGACGCGTTGCATCTGGAAGTGCTGGCGATCCCGATGACAGAGCACGGCCCGGATTTGCCGGCACTGGACAGGCTCTGCCGCCAGCGTGCGGTGCGCGCCGTGTACAGCATGCCGACGCTGCACAATCCGCTGGGCTGGGTCATGCCACTGGAACAGCGCGAGCAATTGGTGGCGATTGCCCGCCGCTATGATCTGACACTTATCGAAGATGCTGCCTACGCGTTTCTGGTGGAAAATCCGCCGCGAACCTTGATCGATCTGGCACCGGAACGGACGTTTTACGTATCGGGCCTGTCGAAAAACATCGCCACCGGATTGCGGGTCGGCTTCATCGCGGCGCCGCTGCCTCAAGTGCCCGCACTGGAACGAATCATTCGCGCGACAACGTGGAACACGCCCGGGGTGATGACCGCCATTGCGTGCGGCTGGCTCGACGACGGCACCGTCACCGTGCTTGAGGAGCAGAAACGTCGTGATGCGATGGCGCGACAGGCTTTGGCCGCCGAGGTGCTGAAGGGGCTGCGCTACATTGCTCATCCGGCCTCGTATTTTCTGTGGTTGCCGTTGCCCGAAGATGTGCGTGCCGATCAGATCGTGGTCGAGTTGATGCAGCAGCAGATTTCGGTCACCAGTGCAGAGCCGTTTTCGCTGGCGGCCAATACGCCCCATGCGATTCGTCTGGCGCTCGGCTCGGTGGACATGCAGGTGTTGCGTCAGGCGTTGATCACTGTCAGAACGATTGTCGGCGCTTATCTGTAAACTGCGTTCACGCCATGAAAAGCCAGGTTTGGACTGTTTAATGAAATTCACCACAGCACTGCTTCTCGCCTTGATCTTCAGCACCAGCGCTCAGGCTGAGGGCGATCCTGAGGCCGGAGAGAAGATCTTTCCGCGCCTGTGCGGCGGTTGCCATCAGGTTGGCGAGTCGGCTCGTTCGGGGTTTGGTCCGCAGTTGAACGGCATCGTTGGCCGGGCTGCGGGGGCTTCGGCCAATTATGTTTATTCCGCTGCGATGAAGAACTCGGGGATTACTTGGGATCGGGCGACGTTGAAGGCTTATCTGGAGGATCCGAAAGAGGTGGTGCCGGGGACGCGGATGATTTTCTGGGGGCTGAGTGATGAGGAGAAGTTGAATAATTTGTTGGCTTATCTGCAGAGGTTCAGTGCTGAGCCCTAGTCGGGCGATGGTTTCCTGGCTGATTGAGTAGATATCCATTGCTGCGGTAACGGCTGCTTAGGGTTCCGCCCTTACGGCGGGTCACCTTTTTCAAACGCCAAAAAGGTAACCCAAAAGGCTTGCTCCTGCGTTCGGCCCCTCGCAAGCTCGGGGTTCCTTCGCTGCGGGATCGATCCGGGCGCAGCGGCTACGGTTTGCTTCGCTGCACCTACACTCGCTGTGTCTGGCTGCGCCAGACGGTCGCTGCGCTCCCACCCCCGGATCAATCCCTCCGCTCAGCCTTCCGACGTCGCCGGTGGATCAAGATCAAAAGCGGTACTCGAGCTTGCGCTCATTGTGGAGTGGGGCGGCTTCGCCGCGGGCAGCTGCGCTGCTTTGCTTTTTTGTGGGAGCGAGCCTGCTCGCGAAAGCGGTTCTCCAAACGACCAATATCTCCGGCTTTACCTCATCCCTGTGGGAGCTGGCTTGCCAGCGATGGCAGCCTGTCTCTGGTTGATATACGCCGGTGTCAGTGAGCATGGAACGCCACCTGATTGCGCCCCGCAGCCTTGGCCTGGTACAGCTGCTGATCGGCGCGTTTGATCAGGGCCGTGTGGTTGTTGTCTGCCGGATCTGCCAGGCCGAGACCGATACTCACGGTGACGTGGCCGACGCCGGGAAACTGCGCTTCGGCGACCGCCGTGCGAATCTTTTCGGCGACGACTTCCGGGGTGTCGGGTTGCGCGACTTCCGGCAGCAGTACGGCGAACTCTTCGCCGCCGTAGCGGGCGACGAAATCGGTGCTGCGTACGCTGTTCTGGATCAAGGTCGCCAGTTGTTGCAGGACCTCGTCACCGACCGCGTGGCCATGGCTGTCATTGATGCGTTTGAAGTGGTCGGCATCGATCAGCAACAAGGCAAAAGGGCGCCCGGTGCGTCGGGACAGCAGCGAGTATTCAGTGATTTTTTCGTCAAAACGGCGGCGGTTGTAAACGCCGGTCAGGCCGTCGTGAGTGGCCAGGCTCAGCAGCTCGGCGTTGGCCTCGGTGAGTGCGGCGGTGCGTTGCGCCACGGTGGCTTCCAGCGACGCGTTGGCTTCTTGCAGCTCGCGTTCCTTGCCGAGCAGTGACTGCGTCATTGCGTCGATGGACTGGCCGAGCTGGGCGATTTCCAGTACCGGATGCTGGAGCTGGAACTGCGCGCCGGACTGGTTGTTTTGCACTTGTTTGGCCGAGCGTGCCAGTTGTTCGATCGGGCGGCTCAGGTACAGCGCCAGGTAATAAGCCACCAGACCGAAAACGATGGCGGCGAAAACGCCGAGTATCAACAGTTCATATTGCAGCGTCCGCGCCGGTTGCAGCGCGGTTTCCAGTGGCTGGCGGATGGCAATCGACCACGACAGCGCCGTGCCCGATGGCGTCGGCACAGTGACCATGCTGGTCAGGTAACCGTTGGCCGCCGTCCAGCCCGACAATACCGGATCGTTGGTCGCCAGCTGTTGGCCCATCAGGGCTTCGGGGTAGAGCACCTTGCCGTCGTGGTCGACGATCAGCGCCTGGACATCCGGCGCCGAGTTTTTGTGGGAAAACGCCGCCGATTCGACGATGCGCGTTACCCAACTCCAGTGTGCATGTGCGCCCAGCACGCCAATCACCTGTCCTTCGGCATTGTGGATTGGCGCGGCAAAATCGATGAAGCGCAACGGCTCGCCATTGGCCAGGCCCGGCAACAACTTGGCCAGCAACACCGCTTCGTGGGGATCGCCGGTGTATTGCCGGCGCAAGCCGATCTGGAACCACGGGCGTTTCTGCACCGATTGACCGACCAGCAGATCATTGACCGCTTGGCGAACGTTGCCCTCGGCGTCGGTGACGCCCATCCACGCATATTCGGCGCGCGCCTGGGTGCGCAACTGCATCGACTTGAGGATGGCTGGGTTGTCCAGATCTCCGCGCTCCAGATGCGGTGCGCGACTGAGCAGGTAGACCTCCAGTTGCCGTTCGCGCAGCTGTTCGCCCAACAGCGTCGCCGCTGCACGCGCGGTGTTCAGCAAGGCGTTGCCGCTGGCCTGCTTCATTTGTTCGGTGGCGATATGACCGACATAAAAGCCGACGCTCAATAACGTCAGCAGGGACAAACCGCCGAACCACAGGGTGAGATGGCTACGCAGACTGGCTTTGAACATGGAGGCGGGTGTCTGTCTTTATTGAAGTGGCGCCATGGTATGCGACATCGCCGATGGGCGGCCAGCGAACGGGTTCATGTAAATACAAAGAAGATTGATGCCAATGAGCCATCATTTTGGTTAGAATGCGCGCCGCCCGAGAGACGGATCCCGGGCGTTTTCCCATGGAGTTTTACCGTGAAATACCTCAGCAAAGTAGTCGCCGCCACACTGTTCGGTGTGGTTCTGGCAGGTTGCACCGGCGCCCCGATGAAAACCGCCCATTACGACAGCAACCAATACACCGTGGTTGGCCACAGCGAAGCATCGGCCACCGGCCTGCTGCTGTTTGGCATCATCCCGATCCGCCAGAACAGCCGATTTGTGCGCGCGCAAAACGCGGCCATCCAAGCCAAGGGCGGCGATGCAATGATCAACACACAGGTTCAGGAAAACTGGTTCTGGGCCTGGGTCCTGACCGGTTACACCACCACCATCTCCGGTGATGTGGTCAAGCTGAAAACCGCGCAATAAGCGACGGCTGAATGCAAAAAAGCCCGGCTGATCAGGCCGGGCTTTTTCATGGGTGTTGCGGTCATGCAGATGATTCAGGCGACACGGCGTTCGATCAGACGATCAGAACCACCTTCGGCAACACGGCGTTCGAGCAGACGATCCGAACCACCTTCAGCAACGCGGCGCTCGATCAGACGATCAGAGCCACCTTCAGCAACGCGGCGTTCGAGCAGACGATCCGAACCGCCTTCAGCAACACGGCGTTCGAGCAGACGATCAGAACCACCTTCGGCAACACGGCGTTCGAGCAGACGATCAGAGCCACCTTCAGCAACGCGGCGATCGATCAAGCGATCGGAGCCACCCTCGGCAACACGGCGTTCGATGAGACGATCCGAACCGCCTTCAGCAACACGGCGTTCGAGCAGACGATCTGAACCACCTTCAGCCAGACGGCTTTCGATCAGCTTGTCCGAGCCGCCTTCAGCGACCAGGGTGTGAGCAGGCGTTACTGCAAAAGCGTTAACTGCGAAAACCGAGAAAGCGATGCCGAGAAGGGTTTGGCGTTTCATGATCGTGTGCTCCAGAAAGTTGTTTGTTTGTCTGGAGCCGATGTTACGCCGCGCAGTTTTTATGAGAACTTCATTGACGTGATGGTGAACATCGACGCCGATGATGTTTGCCATGAGCGGCGATTCAGAGGGCTTTTGCCCGAATGCACAACTCGCCGCTGGCACGAATCAGCGCCATGTCATGCAGCGAATCAGCGGCCAGACCGTTGCGGACATTGGCCAGCCATGCCGGGCAATTCGGATCCTGGCGATAGGGCGCGAAGGCGGCGTACTGCTGCAACAAGCGCTTTTGCAGTTCATCCAGGCGCGGGCGGATCTGTTTGCCCAGATCCGGACGCGGTGTGTCCGGTGCAGCACCTGCCGCTTGCCATTGCGCGAGCAGACCGTATTGCACCAGTTTGTTCGCTTCCATCTGTGCGGCGATCAGCTGCGCGACGTCGTCCGGATCGAGTTTGTGTTCGGTGGCCAGAGTTCGGGCATTGGCGATGACCTGCGCCTCTCGCGGGCTGTCCTGGATCGGCTTGCCGCTGTCCCACTTGGTCAACGCAACCAGATCGCCGATGCTCAGGCGTTCATTCAAAGTGGCCAGTAGCGGTTTCAATGAAGCAGGCGCCGCTGCGGGTGCGGCCGCTTGAGCGTAGGCGGCCGACAGAGCGAGGAGGGAGCCAAGCAGAAAATTTGCAACGTTACGCATGAACCGAGCCTCAATAGTCAGTGTCGAGAGAATCGCTGATTTACCACAGCCGCACACTGACACAAAGCGATGCCTGGCATTTACACAAATGCAAAACAGGCAATCAACGCCGATGGGAAATGTTGATTGCACGCTGCACGCAACTCACCGAAGCTATCGTCAATCAGGCCTGCCGCCGTCGAGATGGACCTCCATTCAATGCAAAGCGCCACCTTCGCCAAGCCGCTCTGGCAAACCTATCTGCTGTTTCTCGCGCCGATGGTGCTGTCGAACTTCCTGCAATCGATGTCCGGGACGGTCAACAGCATCTATATCGGCCAGATGCTCGGCACACAGGCGCTGGCGGCGGTATCCGGCATGTTTCCCGTCGTGTTCTTTTTCATCGCCCTGGTCATCGGCCTTGGAGCTGGCGCGGGCGTGTTGATCGGTCAGGCGTGGGGCGCGCGCGAAACGCACATGGTCAAGGCGATTGCCGGAGCGACGTTGCTACTGGGTGTGTTGATCGGTTTGGTCGCGGCGGTGCTGGGCACGGTGTTTGCGCGACAGGCACTGACGGGGTTGGGCACGCCGGCGGATGTGCTCGACGACGCGGTGGACTATGCCCACGTCATGTTGTGGATTCTGCCATCGCTACTGGTATTCGTGCTGTTCACCCAATTGCTGCGTGGTGTCAGCGATACGCTGTCGCCACTACTCGCGCTGATCGTCTCCACCGCCGTGGGGCTGGCGCTGACGCCAGCGTTGATTCGCGGCTGGCTGGGCTTGCCACCGTTGGGCATTCAGAGCGCGGCGTATGCCGGGCTGGCGGGGAATCTCTCAGCAATGGCGTGGCTGGCCTGGCGGCTGATCCGCAAGGGCCATCCGCTGGCGCCGGATCGAGAGTTCTTTGCCGCGCTGCGACTGGATCGGGTCATTCTCGGCAAGGTCCTGCGCATCGGCCTGCCCACCGGCGTACAGATGATCGTGCTGTCGTTATCGGAGCTGGTGATCCTGGCACTGGTCAACCAGCACGGCTCGCAAGCGACGGCGGCGTATGGCGCAGTAACGCAGATCGTCAACTATGTGCAGTTTCCGGCGCTGTCGATTGCGATCACCGCATCGATCCTCGGTGCCCAGGCGATCGGCGCCGGGCATTTGCAACGCATGGGGCCGATCCTGCGCACCGGGCTGTTGATCAACGTGTGCCTGACCGGTGGCCTGATTGTGTTGGGTTATCTGCTATCGCACTGGTTGCTGGGCCTGTTCCTGACCGAGGACTCGACCCGGGCGATGGCCGAGCATCTGCTGCACATCATGCTCTGGAGCCTGTTGGTGTTCGGCTTCCAGGCCATCATCGGCGGGATCATGCGCGCCAGCGGCACCGTCCTGGTGCCGGTGGTCATTTCGATTGTCTGCGTGGTCGGCGTGCAGTTGCCGGCGGCGTACTGGCTCGATGGGCAGTTCGGTTTGCAGGGTGTATGGATGGCTTTTCCGGTTGCCTATCTGGGGATGCTGATACTGCAGACGCTCTATTACAAACTGGTCTGGAAACACCAGAAGATCGAGCGGTTGATTTAGGCACGGCGGACAAACATTTCTCTGTCCCCCGAGACGAAAGCATCGTAGCGTATGCGCCCACAACGATAAGGGAATGACGAGGGTTCAAGTGGGAGCTTTTCGACTGCTGTTGGCGGTGTTGGTCGCTGTATCTCATATGGGCAAAAAGTTCGCCGGACTGAATCCTGGTGTGATCGCCGTCATCTCGTTCCTGATCATCAGTGGATTCGTCATGGCTTCGCTCATCGAGCGAAACTACCGTGAGCCGAGGAAGATCGGTCTGTTCTATATCGACAGGGCTCTGAGGTTGTATCCGCAATTTCTGGTCTACTTCGTCGCCTCGTGTCTGGTTATTCATTTTCTGTTGCCCGGTACGCCCCAAGCGGCTGAGCTGACATGGAAGACCTTGTCCACCAGTTTGCTCATGCTACCGCTTGGCTATTACATGTTCGGCGTCGGCGGGACCGAGATCCTGCCACCGGGCTGGTCGCTGGGGCTGGAAATGAGTTTCTACCTGCTGATTCCATTTCTGCTGATTTGCAAGGCGCAGGGTGTCGCCTTTGCTGTCTCGGTCGGGGTTTTTCTGCTGGCCTGCCTGGGCTTCATCAATACCGATGTCTATGGATATCGTCTGTTGCCGGGTGTGTTGTTCATCTTCCTGTGCGGCTGTTATCTATACCAACGCAATATCAGAGCAATGGTCGTTGTCACCGGCACAGCCGCTGCGGCGGGACTGCTGTTTGTAGCGATCATGGTCGGATGGATTGAGCGTCGTCCGTTCAATGCCGAAGTCACTCTGGGTATCGCCGTGGGCATTCCCTTGGTCTACCTGTTGACCAACCTCAAGTTCCACCGGATGGACGAGTTCCTGGGCAATATCAGTTATGGCGTGTTTCTTAACCACTTTGTGGTGATGTATCTACTGCGGGGTTTTTGGCCCGTCGCGTATGACGCCTACGTTGTCGGAGCGGTGCTGGCGTTGTCATTTTTCTGCAGTGGCCTGACGTATTACTGCGTCGAGCGACCGGCGCTGAAGTTGCGTCACCACCTGCGCGGCAGGGCGAAGGAAAGGCCGGTTCAACCGGGGAGCGCCGAGAAAATTGTATCCCCTTTGGGTGAGCGTGAACTGGCATAACGCTCGGCTGTTTGCTTAAGTCAACCAAGGCCCCGACGACACACGCCGCCCGGAGAATTTCATGACGTCGCGATTGCTGCTGGTTGCCGCGTTTACATCCTTTGTCATGGCCGGTGCGCAGGCGGCTGAATACAACCGGGTCAACACCAGCGCCAGCCAGATCAGTTTCACCTACAACCAGATGGGCTCGCGAATGTACGGCACCTTCGGCAAGTTCGAGGCGGCTCTGGATTTAGATACCGAAAACCTTGCCAACGCCCGCACCACCTTGCATATCGACCTGAGCAGCATTGACGCCGGCAGCGAAGACGCCAATACCGAGCTGGTGAAACCCGCCTGGTTCGATACTGAAAAATTCCCGCTCGCGGTATTCGAGTCCCGTCGTTTCACCCAAGTGGCCGAGCATCGTTACCAGGTCGCCGGTCAGCTCACGCTCAAGGGCATCACTCGCGATGTCGAGGTGCCGGTGGAGCTGAAACCGGACAACGCCATTGGCATTTTCGACGGCGAGCTGGTGCTCAACCGTGAGGAGTTCGGCCTCGGCGCAGGGGAGTGGGCTGACAGCGTGGTGTCGAGGGACATCAACATCAAATTCAGGGTGGTGGCGCCACAACAGTGACGGTTCAATAGACCCGGCACGGTATGATGTCGCGGTTCGTCGACGGCTCTGATCATCGGCAACGTTTTTTATCGCCGGAGTTTGCCCATGCCACGCATCACCCACTACACCTCCCCATGCCCGGAAAGCGTCAACAGCCAGATCCTGCAAATGGTCGTCGACTACCTGACCGACATCAGTGCGGTCGGCCTCGGCCCGAGCAATCTGCTGTACAACGTTTATCAGTACGCGGTGGGTTTCGAGGTGCATCTGTACCTCGAGGCGTTGAACGGCCAGAAGGGCACCGAGGTGGAATTGCTGGTGGCCACTGACGATGAGGATCCAGAGCAAGTCATCGGATTTCTCATCTGTCTGCCGGTGCAGGGCGATTGGGAGGCGTGCAGCGTCGCGTACATGGCGGTGCGTGAAGGCCATCGGCGTCAGGGTGTGGCGCGGGCGATGCTCGCGGACATGGTCGGGCGCTATCCGCATGCGGAACTGGCCTGCAGCATTGGCAAGGTGCCGTATTTCGAGGCGCTGGGTTTTGAAGTGATCGGCCAGCGCGAAACGCAGGTGCTGATGAGCACGCGGCATTACCGCAGCAACGGCTTGCGCGGGTTCATCGACACCACGCCGATCTACCGCTCGCTCGAAGTGCAGCAGATTCATACTTACTTGCTGCAGAAAAACGGCAAGCGCGCGATGCTCGATGCGGAGAAACAACGCGATCGCCATCTGGATCAGACCAGCCGTCACGTAGAAGAATTTGTCCGTCAGCGCCTGACTCTGCACTGACCCGGCCAATAAAAAAGCCCTTGCTGCGCATTGCGCAACGAGGGCTTTTTTGTGCCTGCAATTTCAACCGATCTTGACGTTCATGGTGATGCGCGCGGTGAAGACTTTTTTGCCCTCGGCATCGTGAATGTCGACGTTGACCACCTTGTCGCCATCGCTTTGCCAATCCACACCTTCGGCGCTGGCCACGGCGGTGACGTCGGTTTTCGCCTTGGCCAGGTATTCCACGGTCATGCCCTTTGGAATCCAGCGCGCGCCGGGCAGGATCGAGACGTCGGTCATCATTCCGCCGGCCAGTTCCGCCGCGTTGCACAGGGCGATCGCATGCACCGTGCCAAGGTGATTGGTAATTTCCTTGCGAAACGGCACTTGTACGGTGGCGGCGTTCGGGCGCAATTCGCTGATCAGCGGATTGATGGTGCTGAAGTACGGGGCGAACTGACAGGCCATTTTGCTGAATGCATCCGCGCCGACGCTGTTGAACATGCTGAGAGATTGACTCATGGAAGCCTCACTGGGTGGTTTGCAGAATTATGTTCCGTTACAGAATAATGTTCTGTAACGGAACGGTATTCTGTTCGCGGCAAATCTGTCAACCTAGGCGCGATTTGTTCACGGGCACGTGACGCCTTTATCAACCTCCGTTTTTGGACCCGAGCAGCATGGACACCGCCGATCTACTGGAACGCAGCTACCCCGGCCGCCGCGCCGAACTCAAACGCGATATCTTTCGCAAGGCCCTGAGCCTGTTCAATGAACAGGGGATCGAGGCCACCACCATCGAGATGATTCGCGCCGAGTGCGACACCAGCGTTGGCGCGATCTACCACCATTTCGGCAACAAGGAAGGGCTGGTCGCGGCGCTGTTTTTCACCGCGCTGGAGGATCAGGCGCGTCTGCGTGATGCGTATCTGGACGCGGCCATTACCACGGAGGAAGGAGTGCAGGCGCTGGTCTTCAGCTATGTCGACTGGGTCGAGCAGCAGCCGCAGTGGGCGCGTTTTCAGTACCACGCACGATTCGCAGTGACCAAAGGCCCGTTCAAGGAAGAGCTGGCCGAGCGCAACAAGACGCGCAACCTGCGCTTGGGCCAGTGGTTGGCCGAATCGGGTCGCGCCGCTGAGCTTAAGGATTTGCCTGCGGAGTTGCTGCCATCGCTGATCATCGGCCAGGCGGACAGTTACTGCCGGGCCTGGCTGGCAGGGCGAGTTAAGGGCAGTCCGATGGCTTATCGCGAAGTGCTTGCGCAGGCGGCATGGCGGTCGATTCGCGCCGAAGGTCTCGCCGAGAACTGAAATACGCAGACAAAAAAAGAGCCTCCAAGCTCTTTGATGGGGAGGAAGTAGAGCCCGTGAGGCTCAAGAGGCGTGTGAAGCAGAACTTGGGCTTGATTGGGAGTCAGTACACCCACGCCTACGCAGCGCCGGATCAATCCAGGCACCGCGTAGCTTCATCCTGGGAGCGTGCAATGGACGACTCAAGTACCGCCAGTCGTCCCTGCACAATGCCGGTTCATGCCGGACGCGATCCCGGCCAACCGGATTTTTTCAGCGCCGCCAGAAGCGTCTGCGCATCCAGGCCCGGCACCGAATGACCGTTGCCCTCGCTGCTGTCGCTGGCGAGCAGGGCATTGATGATCGCTTCTTCAACGGCTTCGGTCGCGGCCAGAAACAGCTCGCTGATGTGGTCGTTGTTGACCATGCGCAAGCCGTCGCAGGTGGCTGCGCGTTTAGCCTCGTAAGCGGCGGGCGGGACGTGATCATTGCCGGTGGCGAAGGCAATGAAGATGTCGCCGCTGTGGTCTTCGTTACCGCCGCCGGTGCGCGCCAGGCCCAGGCTGGCACGCTGTGCCAGGCGCGTGCATTGATGGGGCAGCAGCGGCGCATCAGTCGCCAGGCAAACGACGATCGAGCCCATGCCCGGGTGCGGCAGCGCTGCCCGCAGGAACGGTGAATCCTTCTGTTCCATATAGCGCCCGACCGGGTAACCATCGACGCGTAATTCACTGCGAATACCGTGGTTGGCCTGCACGATCGCGCCAACGGTCCAGCCACCCTGGGCAGCACTCAAACGGCGCGATGCGGTGCCGATACCGCCCTTGAACTCATGGCAGATCATGCCGCTGCCACCACCCACCGCACCTTCGAGCACCGGGCCGTCCACGGCGCCGTTCAGTGCCTCGGCGACATGCTCGGGCTTGACGTGAAAGCCGTTGATGTCATTGAGCAGCCCATCGAAGGTCTCCAGCACCACCGGCATATTCCAGTAAAGCCGCCCGTCATCCGGCTGTTGTTCACGGTCCAGCACAATCAGCGCATCCCGCACCACACCGAGGCTGTGGGTGTTGGTAAAGGCAATCGGACTGGTCAGCAGACCGGCCTCGCGAATCCATTCCAGCCCGGTCGCATCACCGTTGCCATTGAGTACATGCACGCCGGCAAAGCACGGTTGCTGGCAGGTCGAGCCGGGGCGCGGCTCGATCAGCGTGACGCCGGTGCAGATGTCACGGCCGCTGCTGCTGCGACCGCGTACATTGCTGTGACCGACGCGCACGCCCGGCACATCGGTGATGGCATTGAGCGGGCCGGGTTGCATCTGGCCAATGAGGATGTCGAGATCACGGGCACGCGGATTCATAGATTCAGTCTCTTGATTCAAAAGGTCGGGCGGCTTACCGCTCGGATGAGGCAGGCAGATTTCTTGCGCGGACTACTGGCCGTTCTTGACCTTGCTCCACACCCGCGTACGCACGCGTTCGGCGGCTTTGGGCAAGGGTTCGAGGGTGTAGAGGGTGGCCATGGCGGCAGGGGACGGGTAGACCGCCGGGTTGTCGCGAGTTGCTGCTGCCACCAGCGTTGTCGCGGCGCGATTGCCATTCGGGTATGACAAGTGATCACTGACCGGCGCGATCACCTCCGGCCGCAGCAGGTAATCGATAAACGCCAGGCCCTGGGCGCGATTGGGCGCGTCCTTGAGCAGTACCAGAGTGTCGAACCACACCGGCGCGCCTTCCTTTGGCAGGCTGTAGGCGATCTTTACGCCGTTGCTGGCCTGCTCGGCGTTGGTTTTGGCTTCGAGCATCGCCCCGGACCAGCCAACCGCCACGCAGATATTGCCGTTGGACAAATCGCTGATGAACTTCGAGGAGTTGAAGTAGGCGATGTGCGGGCGCAGCTTGAGCAGCAGTGCTTCGGCTTTTTTGTAGTCCTCGGGATCGGTGCTGTTGGGCGGCAAGCCCAGGTAATGCAGGGCGACCGGCAGCATTTCCGACGGCGAATCGAGCATCGCCACGCCGCACTCGGCCAGTTTGGCCAGATTGGCTTCGTTGAACAGCAACTCCCAGGAGTCCACCGGCGCTTTGTCACCCAACACGGCGCGGACTTTGTCGACGTTGTAGCCGATGCCGTTGGTGCCCCACAGGTAAGGCACAGCGTACTGATTGCCCGGATCGTTGACCGCGAGTTTTTTCAGCAGATCGGGGTCGAGGTTTTGCCAGCCTGGCAGTTGATCGCGAGGCAATGGAGCGAGGGCGCCGGCCTTGATCAGGGTCGGCAGGCTGAAGTTGCTCGCCACGACAACGTCGTAGCCGCTGCGGCTGGTCATCAGTTTGCCTTCGAGCACTTCGGCGCTGTCGAAGGTGTCGTACACCGGCTGGATGCCGCTGTCGCGCTGGAAATCGTGCAGCGTGTTCGGCCCGATGTAGTCGTACCAGTTGTAGACATGCACGCTCGGTACGTCTGCCGCCATGGCGACCGAGGAGAGACAAAAACAGGCCAGCAGGCCCGGGTTGATAGATCCACGGTGACGACGCATGATGCGGCACTCCTGGCCTGTCGCAGGCCGGTAATGAACTGGAGTGGTCAGGCTAACGGGCCGGTCACACCAGCCCCATTCCCATCATGGGTTACTCGAAAGGGGTAGTGCGTGGACGCGTTGTTACAGGAACTGCCGGTGCATCAGAGTCTGGCGCGGGTATTTACCCAGCTCGGGCAGGACGGCTTCTGGCGCGCGCTGGTCGACACCCTGCGCCTGCTGGTGCCGCTGGACAATGCCCTCGTCGCCCTGATGCAGCCCGGCCAGCCGCCGCGTTTGCTGATCGACTTCGACAGCAAGGGCTATGTCGACGATCAGCAAGAGCTGGCCGGTTATACCGCCGGCATGTACCTGCTCGATCCGTTCTATCAAGCCGCCGTCAGCGGGATCAGCGACGGCCTGCACAGCCTGGCCTCTGTTGCGCCGGATCAGTTTCTGCACAGCGAGTATTACCAGAGCTACTTTCGTGCCGTGGTGGGCGAGGATGAATTGCAGTTTCTGATCAACGTCGAAGGCGCTGTACTCGGCTTGTCCCTGGGCCGCTCGACCGCGTTTGGCATGGCCGAGCAGGGCCGGCTGTTGTGCGTTCGTGACTGGGTATTGGCGGCGATGCATCGCCACATGCAGTTGCTGCCACCGCAAGGACCGGTGGCTGAAGCGGTGGTGGGTGATCTGGCGACGCTGCTGGACCGTTTCGATGCCCGGCTGACCGCGCGCGAGATCGACACGGCGCGTCTGATCCTGCAGGGCTTTTCCAGCAAGGCGATGGCCCAGCAGATGGGGATTTCGCCGGAGACCGTGAAAGTGCATCGACGCAATCTCTATCACAAGCTCAACGTCACCGGGCATGGTGAGTTGTTTGCACTGGTGCTGCGGCCGACGGCTTTTTGATCAACGCAGAACTTGTGTGGGAGCGAGCCTGCTCGCGAAAGCGGTGTAGCAGTCAACAAAATTGTTATCTGACACTGCGCTTTCGCGAGCAGGCTCGCTCCCACAGGTGAACTTTCGCTGTGTTAGTGGCTGCGCTGGAAGACCAGGGCTTTCAGGCCGCTCTCTGGATCGATATCGGGAAACTCCGGCGGATTGTCCAGCCGATGATCGAAGCGCAGGCTCGGCGCTTCCTGAGTCACGCCATCAATGAGAAAGTCGGAACCGAACGACGGATCGTTCATGCACGCCAGCAATGTGCCTTGCGCAGTCAACAGTTCCGGCAAGCGGCGCAATACGCGTTGATAGTCCTTGGTCAGCAAAAAGCTGCCTTTCTGAAACGACGGCGGGTCGATGATCACCAGATCGTACGGGCCGCTGTTGATCACTTTGCCCCAGGATTTGAACAGGTCGTGGCCGAGAAAGCTGACCTTGCTCAGGTCGTGGCCGTTCAGGCGGTGATTGTCACGCCCTCGGCTCAGGGCCGCACGGGACATGTCGAGATTCACCACATGGCTGGCGCCACCCTCGATTGCCGCTACGGAAAAGCCGCAGGTGTAAGCGAACAAGTTCAACACCCGCTTGCCCGCTGCCTGTTCACGGACCCAGTTGCGTCCGTAACGCATATCGAGAAACAGTCCGGTGTTCTGCTTGCGTCCCAGGTCGACGCGGTACTGCAAGCCGCCCTCGACGATGGTCATTTCTTCGATTTCCTCACCGATCAGCCATTCGGCCGTGCTTTGCGGCAGGTAACGGTGCTGGATCAGCAGGGTATGTGCACCGGACTGCTGCCATTGGGGCGAGGCGGCGAGTTGCAGCAGCGAATCCCGCAGATCCTGCAGTTGCTCAGGCGCCGGTTCTTTGAACAGCGACACCAGCACCACGCCCTGCAACCAGTCCACGGTCAACTGCTCCAACCCCGGCCAGCAGCGCCCGCGCCCGTGAAACAAACGGCGGGTTTCGCTGGGCGCCGCCGCCAGTGCGGGCAGCAAATGAGCGTGGAGGGTAGCGAGGGCTTCAGGGTTCATGGATCAGGATCGGCCAGGCAAAGGGCCGGCATTTTAACCACAAATGAGGGGATTCGATGGGCGCTGCGCTTCGAAAAACAACACCTTGGCGAAATCCTCTGTATCAAAAATGAATTTCTACAGGGCGCGCTGCTCATACCAGATAAGCAGCGGATTCAAAACCGCTTATCAAAAATGTAATTCGGGGGAGTGCTGTTCATGTGCCCTACACCTACGTCGAGCGCGCACCTTCCTGGCGGGTTGATTCTGGTTGTCGAGGACGATCCGTTGATTCTGGAGTTTCTTTGCGAAATTCTTCAGGAGGAAGGGTTCAAGGTCGAACCGCAAACCAGCGCCGACGCCGCCTCACTGTATCTGGAAGAACACGCGGCGAACGTCGCGCTATTGCTGACCGACATCACCATGCCCGGCACGCTTAACGGCGCCGACCTGGCGAATCTGGTCGGCGATCGCTGGCCGGAAAAACCGGTGATGGTCATGTCCGGCTACGAGACGCCCGAGACCTCCGGGGTCAAGCATTCGGTGGCGTTCATCAAGAAGCCGTGGGCGATCGGTCAATTGCTCGACTGTGTGGAAAGTGCGTTCAAATCCAAGGCCCCGCAGCTGCACTGACTAGTGCTACATTGCCGGGCCAGGCTGCCCGGCCAACTGTCAGAGGATTTGTTCTTTTGTCTGCACAAGCATCGGTTTTTGATCGCGCATTCGGCGCGTTTCTGTTCGACATGGACGGCACCGTCCTCAATTCCATCGCCGCCGCCGAGCGCATCTGGTCAGCGTGGGCGGTGCGCCATGGCGTGGAGGTCGAGACGTTTTTGCCGACCATCCATGGCGCACGGGCGATCGACACCATCACCCGGCTGAATCTGCCGGGGCTGGATGCTGAGGAACAAGCGGCGTTCATCACCGCAGCGGAAATCAATGACGTTGAAGGCATTGTCGAGATTCCTGCGGCGGCGGCATTTCTCAACGGTCTGCCGAAAGATCGCTGGGCAATGGTGACGTCGGCGCCTCGCGATCTGGCGTTGCGGCGGATGGCGGCGGCGGGTATCCCCGAGCCGGCGGTCATGATCACGGCGGAAGATGTAAAGGCTGGCAAGCCTGATCCTGCGGGGTATCTGCTGGCGGCGAAAAAGCTCGGTGTCGAGCCAGCGGATTGCCTCATTTTTGAAGACGCCACGGTTGGTATTCAGGCTGCGGAAGCGGCGGGCGCCGCGTTGATGATCATCACCACCACGCACCAGCATCCGATCGAAACGGCGCATGCGACGTTGGCCAGTTACGATGCGATCAGCGTCAGCGTCGGCGCCGATGGTCTGCTTCGTCTGACGGAAATCTGATCTGTTCCGAAATGCCCCTCACCCTAGCCCTCTCCCGGAAGGAGAGGGGACTGACCGGGGGATATTCGGGTAATACGCCGACGTGAAAGGTCTTCTCTGAATCCATAATCGCTATGGTCTTTCAGGTCGAGGGCAAACTCAGCACAACTCGATCGGTTCCCTCTCCCCCGGGAGAGGGCCAGGGTGAGGGGCTACGGTCTGCCAGACACAGGGGATCGTCGATCAAACAACATCCCCGTCACCGGTCGGCAGCTCAACCATGCCGGCAATATCGCAACTACGCTGATCCATGCTTGTGAAATCGTCGCTAAAGTCGAGCGCGGTGGAACTCCTTGCTAATGAGGTAAACGCATGAAGATCGATCTGAGTGGAAAACTGGCCATCGTCAGCGGCAGTACCGGCGGCATCGGTCTGGGCATCAGCCAGTCGCTGGCCGAAGCCGGCGCCACGGTGGTGGTCATCGGTCGCGACACGGCCAAGGTCGAGCAGGCACTGGCGAGCATACGCCAAGCGGTGCCAAGCGCGCAGTTGCGCGGTCTGACCGCTGATCTGGGCACGGCCGAGGGTGCGGAAAAGCTGTTCGCCGCCGAACCGCGCGCGGACATTCTGGTGAACAACCTCGGCATCTTCAACGACGTCGATTTCTTCGAGACTCCCGACAGTGAGTGGACGCGCTTCTACGAGGTCAACGTGATTTCCGGCGTGCGCCTGGCGCGGCATTATGTGCCGGCGATGGTTGAGCAGGGCTGGGGCCGGGTGATCTTTCTGTCATCGGAATCCGGCGTGGCGACGCCGGCGGACATGCTCAATTACGGCGTGACCAAAAGCGCCAACCTGGCGGTGTCCCACGGCCTGGCCAAACGTCTGGCTGGTACCGGTGTCACGGTCAATGCAATCCTGCCGGGGCCGACTTTCACGGATGGTCTGCAGGACATGCTCAGAGACGCGGCCGCCGAGTCCGGGCGCGACCTGCGCGACGAAGCCGACGCCTTTGTGCGCAAGGCCCGTCCGACCTCGATCATCCAGCGCGTGGCGGATGTTTCGGAAGTGGCGCATCTGGTCACGTACATTGCTTCGCCGCTGTCCTCGGCCACCACGGGCGCAGCCTTGCGCGTTGATGGCGGCGTGGTCGACAGCCTGACTATCTGAATTTTCCAAAAGAGAGGTTTTATGCCAACTGCATCTGCAACCATCGACATCCCGGCCTCGGCCGATCAGGTCTGGCAGTTGATCGGCGGCTTCAACACGCTGCCGGACTGGCTGCCGTTGATCACCAACAGTGAACTGAGCGAAGGCGGGCGAGTGCGCACCCTGCACACCGCTGACGGCGGCGTTGTCGTCGAACGTCTGCAGACTTTCGATAACGCCGCAAAAACCTACAGCTATTCGATTGAACAGGCACCGTTTCCGGCCAGCGATTACCTGGCGACGATCAAGGTTGAAGCCCAGGGGCAGGGCGCGCGGGTGACGTGGTCGGGGCGCTTCAATGCGGTCGGCGTGAGCGATGAAGAAGTGGTGGCGCTGTTCAACGGCATCTACCAGGGCGGGCTCGAAGCCTTGCGGGCCAATTACCCAACCTGAGACGCAGATCGTTCCCACGCTCTGCGTGGGAATGCAGCCCGGGACGCTCTGCGTCCCATTTCGAAAGCCGGAACGCGGAGCGTCCCTTGAGGCATTCCCACGCGGAGCGTGGGAACGATCGGCGCGAGACGTCAGGCCTGACTGATCAAACTCTGCCGACAATCCAGCACCAGTTTCGCCCCACCCAGATCACTGCTGCCGACTTCAAGACTGAAGCCGTGCAAGCTGACAATCGCCGCGACAATCGACAGCCCCAGACCAAAGCCACTCTGCGGCTGGCCACCCTCGGTGCGATAAAAGCGCTGGAACACCGCCTCACGTTCCGCCTCGGGAATCCCCGGCCCTGAATCGTGCACCTCGATCCGCGTCTCCCCACCGGCATTGACCCCACGCAACATCACCGTGCCGCCGGGCGGGGTGAATTTGATCGAGTTGCTCAACAGGTTCGCCAGCGCTTCGAACAGCAACGCGCGGTCGCCATTGAGCGGCGGCAGCGTCTCCGGCATGTTCAACTGAAAGCGCAGATCGCCTTCCTCGGCCAGCGGCAGATAGAACTCGTGCAACTCCTCCAGCAAACGCACCGGATCAAGTTCGACGAAACCTGAACGGCGCTGGCGATCTTCCAGTTCGGAAATCCGCAGCAAACCGCGAAACCGCGCCATCAGCGTATCCGCTTCAGCCAGTACCAAGTCCAGTTGCGCCGCTTCTTGCGAACCTTCGCCGGCCTGTTGCTGCATGCGATACAACTGCGCGCGCAGGCGGGTCAGCGGCGTGCGCAAATCGTGGGCGATGTTGTCGCAGACGCCCTTGACCTCGTTCATCAAGCGCTCGATGCGCTCGAGCATGGCGTTGACGATGGCGGCGAGCATGTCCAGTTCATCGCGGCGATTGGACAGCGGCAAGCGGTGCGTCAGGTCACCGGCTACGATGGCCTGCGCGCTGTTCTGGATCGCGCGGATGCGCTGCAACGGTCGACGCCGCAGCAGATGCCAACCGGCGACCCCGGGAATAATCGTCAGCGACACCCCCCAGAACAGCGCGTGCAAAATGATCCGCGTCACCGCGAACAGCGAACCGTTGTCACGCAGCAGCACCAGCCAGCGCCCGTCACGGGTTTGCGTGGCCACGGCATCGCAGCTGTCGCTCGGCAGGGTCGGGTCATCGGAATCGGCGCACTCGGCGAGCATATGGATCTTGCCATCCAGCGGCAGTCCTTCGGGAATTTGCTGGAGTGCGCCGCCCAGGTAAACACCGTCAGCGCTGAACAGACCATAGGCGTCGATACCGCGAATATCGAAGGTCATGCTGGCCGCGAGCGCGTCTTCGAGTTGCTCGCCGCGAAAATGCGAGAACAGGTGCTGACGTTGCATCAACGAATGTTTGGCGAGCTTGTCGAGGTAGCCGGACACCTCGTAATACATGACCCCCATGAGGATCGCGCTCCACGCCACGAACAGCGAGCTGTACAGCGCCAGCAAGCGGCTGCTGGAGGAGCGCCAGCCGTCAGACGGGTTCGGCAATGACATAGCCCGAGCCCCGTACCGTGCGGATCAGCGGAACGTTGCCGGCTGCGTCGATCTTCTTGCGTAGCCGGCCGATATGCACGTCGATGAGGTTGGTGCCCGGGTCGAAGTGATAACCCCAGACCTCTTCGAAAATCATCATCCGCGAGAGAATCTGGCCGCTGTTGCGCATCAGAAACTCGAGCAGTTTGTATTCGGTGGGCAACAGCGTCAGCACCTGCTCGGCGCGACGGGCTTCGTGGCTGATCAGGTCGAGCTCGAGGTCGGCGACTTTCAGCGTGGTGGCCTGGGTGGCGACGCTGTTCTGCCGGCGCAGCAACACTTCAACCCGCGCGGCCATTTCATCGGTGGCGAACGGTTTGGTCAGGTAGTCATCGCCACCCGCGCGCAAGCCGCGTACGCGCTCATCGACATCGGAGAGGGCGCTGATCATCAGAATCGGCGTCGCCACGCCCATGGTGCGCAGGGTGGTGACGATGGCCAGACCATCCAGCTCGGGCAGCATGCGGTCAAGGGTGATCAGGTCGTAGTTGCCGCTCACGGCGCGGTCGAGGCCTTCGCGGCCATTGTCGACCCAGTCGACGTCCAGCCCGTGGCTGCTCAGTTCGGCAACGATTTCCCGCGCGGTCACGGCGTCGTCTTCGATGGTCAAGATACGAGTCATAGGCAGGCCTGCTGATCGGTTCAAACGGAATGGCAGCATTTTGCCAAGAATTTGCCGTGACGCTTTAAATTAACTTTCATCTTCGTCGCCTGGTGAATCAGAACTGATCGGATTTGCCACGCTTTGGTTAATGCAGAAAACCCGCAATCGGATGCGCTTTATTGCAAGTTGCACGGTTCGAGGAAGTTCAAGTTTTGTAACTAATTGAAAGAAAAGGAGTTATTAAAAGTGTTTGACTGGCACGGTCACTGCAATTCCTCACCCGACGACTTGTAACACCATTTTTCATGCCTGGAGCACTACAACAATGAATAGATCCCCTGATGGCTATTATCCTGCCTTGGAAGAGTCGAGCAGCGTGTCAGGCGTGTCCTGGGGCGCGATTTTCGCCGGTGCTGCGGCTGCCGCCGCGCTGTCGATGATTCTGGTGCTGCTCGGGTTTGGCCTGGGCTTTTCGGCGGTATCACCGTGGGCCGGAGAAGGCGTCAGCGCCAAGGGCCTGGGCATTTCAACGATCGTCTGGCTGGCGGTGACGCAGATCATCGCTTCCGGTATGGGCGGCTACATTGCCGGCCGTCTGCGCGTTAAGTGGGCGAACATGCACGGTGACGAAGTCTACTTCCGCGACACCGCCCACGGCTTCCTCGCCTGGTGCGTCGCCACGTTGGTCACCGCTGTGCTGGTGGTCGGTTCGGTCAGCAGCGTGATCAGCGGCGGTGCGCAGGCTGGCGCTAACGTTGTTGGCGGTGCTGCCGGTGCGATGAGCCAGGCCGCCGGCTCTGCCGCAGCCAATACTGACAGCGATCAGTACGGCTACTTCGTCGACAGCCTGTTCCGCGATGATCGTCCTGCTGCCGTCAGCGATGACGCTGCACGCGGCACTGTGACCCGCATCTTTGCCCAAAGCCTGGCCAACGGTCAGCTCAGCGCCGAAGACCGCACCTACCTCGCACAACTGGTATCGCAACGTACCAACCTGAGCCAGGCCGATGCTGAACGTCGTGTTGACGAAATTTACGCCAACACCCAGAAAGCCATCGCTGACGCCAAACTGAAAGCTCAGCAAGCGGCCGATACCGCCGCGAAAGTCGCGGCCTACACCTCGCTGTGGATGTTCGTCGCGCTGCTGGCCGGTGCGTTCTTCGCCAGCCTGGCAGCCACCTTCGGCGGTCGTCGTCGCGATGCGGTCGAGTACGTTGAAGTCGACACCTACACCACTACCACTCCGGTCCGTTAAAAAGGAGAGTCACCATGCGCTCATTACTGCTGTTTTTCCTCGGCGTACCGATCCCGATCATCATCCTGATCGCCCTGTTCGTACACTGATCCCTCTGAGGCAGGATGCCTCTGCCGCTTTCATCTTCGGGTGAAAGCGGCTTTTTGCATTCTGCGGGGCCAGGTCGTCTTCTCCAACTAACCGTTTCCATCCCGCCATTTTCACTGGCCTGGATCAATATTTCGTCTGGCGATATCGCCTACCGTAAATGATCCAGGCCTTTGCTGAGGTATGAGCTACAGTGCTTGTCGCGCACCTTGTTGCGCTGACGAAGTATCCGCGTCGACGTTGAAAACACAGCAATAAAAAAGCGTCGACGAGGCGTAGTGCAGCAAGGAGCTGTCACAACTTCAACTGAATCTTCACGGACGAATACCGTAATGAACTGCCTAGAAAGAACCTTCGATATCCAGCCCTTGGTGCAGGCGGACATGACCGTGCACATCAATGGCCAAGCGGTCAGCGCCGCCATCGGTGAAACCGTTCTGAGCGTCATCCAGTCCCTCGGCGTGCGCCAGATCGCACGCAACGATCACGATCAGATCAGCGGCGCCTATTGCGGCATGGGCGTGTGCCAGTGCTGTCTGGTGAAAATCAACGGTCGCCACAAGCGCCGCGCCTGCCAGACCGTAGTGCGCGACGGCATGCTGATTGAAACCCGAGTCAACCGCGTCGTCGGGCAGGAGGTTGTATGAGCCTGCAACCGTTGATTGTCGGCGGCGGGCCGGCGGGAATGGCGGCGGCCATCGAACTGGCGCGCCACGGCGTGCGCTGCACCTTGCTCGAAGAGGCTTCGCGCCTCGGCGGCGTGGTCTATCGCGGGCCGTTGCGTGATGGCGTGCAGCTGGATTATCTCGGGCCGCGTTATTCCGAAGCACTGGACAAACTGCACGGTGAATTTCAGCAGCAGTCAGGGCTGATCGACGTACGCCTCAGCCATCGCGTGGTCGGCGCTGAAGGCACCCGCGCAGTGGTGGTGCTTGATGGCGATGAGCAGCTGCACGAGATGGCTTACTCGCAACTGCTGCTGGCCGCCGGTTGCCATGAACGCAGCGTACCGTTTCCCGGCTGGACGTTGCCGGGAGTGATCCTGCTCGGCGGTCTGCAGTTGCAGATCAAGAGTGGCGTGGTCAAGCCGCGGGGGCCGGTGATCATCGCCGGCACCGGGCCGTTGCTGCCGCTGGTTGCGACCCAGTTGCATGCCTCTGGCGTGCGCGTCGCCGGCGTCTATGAGGCTTGCGCATTCGGCAAGATCGCCCGCGAGAGTCTGGCGCTGCTGAACAAGCCGCAGCTGTTCCTCGACGGCTTGAGCATGCTCGCTTACCTCAAGTTGCACGGCATCCCGATGAAGTATGGTTGGGGCGTGGTTGAAGCCCATGGCGACGGCGAGCTGAAAAGCGTTAGCGTCGCGCCGTATTCGCCGACGTGGGAGGCGGATCTGTCGCGGGTCGAGCGTTTCGAAGTGCAGACGCTGGCGGTCGGTTACGGTTTTATTCCGCGCACGCAATTGAGCCAGCAGATGGGCCTTGATCACGGCTTCAGCGACGATGGCTACCTGCGTGCGCACGCCAATGTCTGGCAGCAAAGCAGCGTGGCGCATGTGCATCTGGCCGGCGACATGGGCGGGATCCGCGGCGGTGAAGCGGCGATGCTGGCGGGCAAGATCGCCGCCACTTCGATCCTGCTGCAACGCGGTGTGCTCGACGCCGAGCTGGCCCGGGTGCGCCGCGATCGTTACGCGAGCAAGCTCAGAGCCATCGTGCGCTTTCGTGCGGCGGTGGATCGCTACACCGAGCGCGGCGTTGGTCAGATCGCTTTGCCCGCAGCCGACACGGTGATCTGCCGCTGCGAACATGCGACCCGCGCCGACATCGATCTGGCGCTGGAGCAGGGTGTGCAAGACATCGCCAGCCTGAAAATGCGCACCCGCGTGAGCATGGGCGATTGTCAGGGGCGGATGTGCGTCGGCTATTGCAGCGATCGCCTGCGCCAGGCCACCGGACGTCAGGATGTCGGTTGGCTGCGCCCGCGCTTTCCAATCGATCCGGTGCCGTTTTCCGCGTTCCAGTCCCTCGGCAAGGAGGGCGCTTGCCATGAGTAAGTTCTACGACGTGGTCATTGCCGGTGGCGGAGTGATCGGCGCCTCCTGCGCCTACCAATTGTCCAAACGCAAAGATCTCAAGGTGGCACTGATCGACGCCAAGCGCCCCGGCAATGCGACCCGTGCTTCGGCGGGTGGTTTATGGGCGATCGGCGAGTCGGTCGGCCTCGGCTGCGGGGTGATTTTCTTTCGCATGATGTCGGCCAACCGCAAGCGCGAAACCCAGGGCGCAGCGGTGGCGGTGGACGCCAGTACGCCGCATATCTTGCCGGCGTCGTTTTTCGATTTTGCCTTGCAGTCCAACGCGCTGTACCCGGCGCTGCACCGCGAGCTGAAAGACAATCACGGCATGGATTGCAAGTTCGAGAAGACCGGGCTGAAATTCGTGATCTATGACGATGAAGACCGGCTCTACGCCGAGCACATCGTCGGCTGCATTCCGCATCTGGCTGATCAAGTGCGCTGGCTCGATCAGGCGGCGTTGCGCGCGGCGGAGCCGAGCGTCAGCCATGAGGCGCGCGGGGCGCTGGAGTTTCTCTGCGATCATCAGGTCAGCCCGTTCCGCCTCGCGGATGCCTACATGGAAGGCGCGCGGCAGAACGGCGTCGATATCTTCGTCAACACCAACGTCACCGGCGTGCTGCATCACGGCACTCGCGTGACCGGCGTGCAGACGGCGGAGGCGGGGGTGTTCCACTGCAAGACGCTGATCAACGCCGCCGGTGCCTGGGCGGCGGATCTGAGTGAGTGGGCCACGGGGATTCGCATTCCGGTGAAACCGGTGAAAGGGCAGATTCTGCTGACCGAACGCATGCCGAAAATCCTCAACGGCTGCCTGACCACCAGCGATTGCTACGTGGCGCAAAAGGACAACGGCGAAATCCTTATCGGCAGCACCACCGAAGACAAAGGCTTCGACGTCACCACCACCTACCCGGAAATCGCCGGGCTGGTGCAGGGCGCGGTGCGCTGTCTGCCGGAGCTGGCGGACGTCAACCTCAAGCGCACCTGGGCGGGATTGCGCCCGGGCTCGCCGGATGAGTTGCCGATCCTCGGCCCGATGCGTGGGGTCGAGGGTTATCTGAATGCTTGCGGGCACTTCCGCACCGGCATTCTGACCTCGGCGATTACCGGTGTGCTGCTGGATAAACTGGTGAATGACGACCCGCTGCCGCTGGATATCACGCCGTTTCTGGCGGATCGGTTTGCGGTGGCAGCCGTCGAGCCAGCACCCGCGCTGGAACTGGTCTGACCCAATCCCCTGTGGGAGCGAGCCTGCTCGCGAATGCAATCTGTCAGTGAAGTATTGGGTGACTGATACGACGCTTTCGCGAGCAGGCTCGCTCCCACAGTTGGTTCTGGGCAAGGCACGATCAGGATTTTCGGGCTTCCTCTTCGAGCTGATCCGATTCAAACAATTTGGCCAGTTCCGCCCGGGCTTCCTGGGCGGTCTGCAGGACTTTGGCGGCATCGTCGTAGACGGCGTGTTGCGCCTCCAGCACCTGTTCGTCGTGATGCTTGAAACGCTTGATCCGCGCATCGGCCTGGGCTTGGGTCAGACCGAGGCCGACCAGCGTGCGCCGGCTCATTTCCAGGCTCGAATAATAGGTCTCACGAATCGCTTCCGCGCCGACATCCACCAGGCGATGCACGTGCTGACGGTTACGCGCGCGGGCGATGATTTTCATGTGCGGATATAGCTTGTGCACCACTTCGGCAGTCTTGATGTTGGTCTCCGGATCGTCCGTGGCGATGACGAAATATTCCGCCTCGCCGACCTTCGCCGCGTGAAGGATTTCCGGGCGCATCGGGTCGCCGTAGAACACCGGTACGCCGCCGAAGCTGCGTGACAGTTCGATGGTTTCCACCGAGGTGTCCAGCGCAACGAACTTGATGTTCTGCGCGCGCAGAATCCGCGCCACGATCTGGCCCATCCGGCCCATGCCGGCAATCACCACGCGCGGCGCTTCGGTGTCGATTTCGCGGAATTTCTCCGGCACTTCCACCGGCTGCACTTTCGGGCTGACCAGACGCGCGCAGATCAACAGCAACAACGGCGTCAGCGCCATCGACAGGGTGATGGTCAGCACCAGCAAATCGTACAGACGCGGCTCGAACAGGCCCTGATCGCGGCCGATCTTGAACACCACGAACGCAAACTCACCGCCGGCGGCAAGGACGATGCCGAGGCGGATTGCGCTGATTTTGTTCAATCCTCCTGCCAAGCGCCCAACCAAGAACAGCAGCGGCAATTTCAGACCGATCAGCAACAAGGTCAGGCCCAATACGGTGATCGGCGCGCTCAACAACAGGCTGAGATTGGCGCCCATGCCGACGCTGATGAAAAACAGCCCGAGCAGCAGGCCCTTGAACGGTTCGATCTGCGCTTCCAGCTCATGCCGGTATTCCGAGTCCGCCAGCAGCAGACCAGCGAGAAACGCACCCAGCGCCATCGACACGCCGACCAGATCCATCAGCCACGCCGTGCCGATCACCACCAGCAACGCGGTGGCGGTGGACACTTCGGGCAGACCGGTTTTTGCCACCACGCGGAACACCGGACGCAGCAGATACCGTCCGCCGATCACCACCACGGCAATGCCGCCGAGCACCTGCAAGCTGTGACGAATATCGTCGGCGGTGCTGGTGTGATGATCGACGCCGGCCAGCATCGGCACCAGGGCGATCAATGGAATCGCCGCGATGTCCTGGAACAGCAGAATCGCAAACGCGAGGCGCCCGTGGGGGCTGGTCAGTTCCTTGCGTTCGGCAAGGCTTTGCAAGCCAAAGGCAGTGGAGGACAGCGCCAGACCGAGGCCCAGCACAATCGCGCTGTTCAGCGGCTGGCCGAACACCGACAGTGCCAGCACGCCGATCACCGAAGCGGTCAACAGCACCTGCGCCAGACCGACGCCGAACACCGATTTGCGCATCACCCACAAGCGTCGCGGCGACAGCTCCAGGCCGATGATGAACAGCAGCAACACCACGCCCAGCTCGGAAATATGCGCAACGCTTTGCGGGTTGCCGATCAGACCGAGCACCGACGGGCCGATGATCACCCCGGCAAACAGATAACCGAGCACCGCGCCCAGTTGCAGACGTTTGGCCAAAGGCACGGTGAGCACGGCCGCGAACAGGAACACAACGGCGGCTTGCAACAGATTGCCTTCATGGGGCATGGAACGACTCCTGACTACGGCTACGGCGGGGGTGACAAGGATAAGGGTTACGCGGTCTCCAGACCATTCGAGAACCAATGTGGGAGCGAGCCTGCTCGCGAATGCGCCGGGTCAGCCACCTATCCATTGACTGATGCCCCGCGTTCGCGAGCAGGCTCGCTCCCACAAGGGCAGCTTCCATCAGGTCTGTAATAATTTGCATCAACTGGTTACATTTATAACCCCTGCGCATCAATTTCCGGAAACGCCATGGCCATCAACTTCGACCTAAACGACCTGCAAGCCTTTCGCGCGGTGGTCGAGCAGGGCAGTTTTCGCAAGGCTGCCGACACTGTGCGCCTGTCACAACCGGCGCTGAGTCGGCGCATCGAAAAGCTCGAAGATGCCCTCGGCGTGAAACTGTTCGAGCGCACCACGCGCAAGGTCAGCCTGACCCAGGCCGGGCGCGGTTTCATGCCCAGCGTCGAGCGCTTGCTGGATGATCTCGACATTGCCTTGCTCGGCATCAGCGAAGTCGCCTCGACCCGTCTGGGCCATGTCACCGTCGCCTGCGTGCCCTCGGCGGCCTACTACTTCATGCCCCGCGTGGTCGCGCGCTATCACCAGCAGTTTCCGCGGATCAAGGTCAAAGTCCTCGATTCCAGCGCTCACGATGTGTTGAGTGCGGTGGTCAATGGCGAGGCGGATTTCGGTTTGAGTTTTCTCGGCACGCAGGATGCCAAAGTCGAGTTCGAACCGCTTGTGCAGGAGTGCTACGTTGTCGCCTGTCGTCGCGATCATCCGCTGGCCGGGCGCAGCAGCGTCAGTTGGGACGAGTTCTATAAGCAGGATTACATCGCGCTGGACAAGACCTCGGGCAATCGCTTTCTGCTCGATCAGGCCTTGGGCGGGGTGGTGCCGCAGCGTCAGAGCATCTGCGAGACGCGGCATGTGACGACGATGATCGGTCTGGTAGAGGCGGGTCTGGGCGTGGCAGCGGTGCCGTTGATGGCGATGCCCGGGCCGGATCATCCGATCCTGACGCGGGTGCCGCTGATTGAGCCGCAAGTGATGCGCAGTGTCGGCATCATCAAGCGCCGGGATCGCACGTTGACCCCGGCGGCACTGGAACTGGAGCGGCTGGTCGTGGAGATGCGCGTCCAGCCGCCAGCGATCAACGCTTGACCGAATCCAGCCCGGTGGCCTGTACATCAGCCTGAGCGGCCGGTGCAGCGAGGTAGGCGAGCAGGGCTTTGGCCTCTTCCGGATGCTCGGCCTTGACCGGGATGCCCGCGGCAAAACGCGTCACCGACTGCACCGATTCCGGAATCTTCGCGACGAAGCTTACGCCCGGCACGGGCAGCAATTCGCTGACCTGCTGGAAGCCCAACTGATAGTCGCCAGTGGCAACCACCGAGCCGACCGGGATCCTGGCAATCATTTTAGCCTTCGGTTTCAACTGATCTTCGATGCCGAGTTTCTTGAACAGCTGCTGCTCGATGTACACGCCGCTGGCGCTGTCGGAGTAGGCCACCGACTGCGCATCAAGCAGGGTTTTCTTCAGGCCATCGACGCTGCTGATGTCCGGTTTCGCCGCGCCTTCACGCACCACCATGCCGATCCGCGAATCTGCCAGTTCAACGCGGGAGGCCGGGTCGACCTTGCCTTGTTTGATCAGCTCATCGAGGGCGTAACCGACCATGATCACCACATCGGCGTGCTCGCCGCGCGCCAGACGGTTGGGAATCGCTTCCGGCGCCTTGCCCATCGACGGGCCGAGGCTGGTGGTCAGCGTGTTGCCTGTTGCGGCAGCGAATTTCGGCCCGAGGATCTTGTAGGCGGCAGTGAAACCACCGGAGGTCATCACGCTGAGTTCTTCGGCCTGGGCCGCGAAGTTGAATGCGAGACCGGCGAGCAGGGCGGTGACAGTAAAAAGTTTTTTCATGGCGAGTTTTCCTCAGGCCGCGACAGGTTGCAGACGACCACCGGCACGGCGGTACAAGTAAAGAGTGGCGCACAGAGCGCACAGGGCACCGATGCTCATCCAGTAGCCTGGCGCGGCTTTGTCGCCGGTGTACTGGATCAGAAAGGTCGACATCGCCGGGGTGAAACCGCCAAAGATCGCCGTGGCCAGGCTGTAAGCCAGGGAGAAACCGGCGACGCGCACTTCCACCGGCATGATTTCGGTCAGCGCCGGAATCATCGCGCCGTTGTACAAGCCGTAAATGAAGGACAACCACAGCAGCGACAGCAGCATGTTGGTGAAGCTCGGCGCCTGCACCAGGAACGACAGCGCCGGATAAGTCGTGGCCAGTGCCAGCAAGGCCATGCCGATCAGCACCGGACGACGGCCGATACGGTCGGACAACGCGCCGCCAATCGGCAGCCAGAAGAAGTTCGACACGCCCACCAACAGCGTTACCAGCAACGCGTCGGAAGTGCTCAGGTGCAGCACGGTCTTACCGAAGGTCGGTGCGTACACGGTGATCAGGTAGAACGCGGTGGTGGTCAGCGCGACCATCAACATTCCGCCGAGTACCACGCCCCAGTTCTGGCCGAGGGTGCGGAACACTTCGCGCATGCTTGGACGGTGTTTGCGTGCGGCGAACTCTTCGGTTTCCGCCAGGTTACGGCGCAGGAAGAAGATGAACGGGACGATCATGCAGCCGACGAAAAACGGAATGCGCCAGCCCCAGGCTGCCACGGCTTGCGGCTCCATCCACTGGTTCAGACCGTAGCCCAGCGCTGCCGCGACGATGATCGCCACTTGCTGGCTGGCCGACTGCCAAGCGGTGAAAAACCCTTTGCGGCCCGGCGTAGCGATTTCGGACAGATACACCGAGACACCGCCCAATTCCGCACCGGCCGAGAAGCCTTGCAGCAGCCGCCCGATCAGTACCAGTGCCGGGGCGAACAGGCCAATGGTTTCGTAGCCGGGCACCAGCACAATCAATATCGTGCCGCTGGCCATGATCGACAGGGTGACGATCAGACCTTTGCGCCGGCCGACGTCATCGATGTAGGCGCCGAGCACGATGGCGCCCAGCGGACGCATCAGGAAACCGGCGCCGAATACTGCGAAAGTCATCATCAGCGAGGCGAACTCGCTGCTCGCCGGGAAGAACACCGCCGCGATCTGCGTGGCGTAGAAGCCGAACAGAAAGAAGTCGAACTGTTCGAGGAAGTTGCCCGAGGTCACCCGGAAGATGGCACCGGCCCGCGAGCCGTTGGTTGGGAATGAGGCTGTCATAGAAAAGTACTCCACCGCTTTTATGACGTGCGCTACGGAGAAGCGGCGCACGGTTTTTATTGAGGTGGATGGTGGCGCAGATGTAACAATCTGTTAATTGCATTGTTGGCATGGATTGATGCGTGGGGCGGATCAATGGATTCAGTGCCTGGCGCATTTGTGGGAGCGAGCCTGCGTCGCGTCGGGCGATGATTTGTTCTGGCTGACCGGGTACATATCCGTTGCTGCGGTCATGGCCGCTTAGGGTTTCGCCCTTACGGCGACTCACTTTTTTTACAAACGCCTAAAAAAAGTAAGCAAAAAAACGCTTGCTCCTGCGTTCGGCCCTCGCAGGCTCGGGTTCCTTCGCTGCGGGATCGAT
The DNA here is from genome assembly GCF_057291535.1 of Pseudomonas sp. 1L-E-NC-VB-C3. Lineage (NCBI taxonomy): Bacteria > Pseudomonadati > Pseudomonadota > Gammaproteobacteria > Pseudomonadales > Pseudomonadaceae > Pseudomonas > Pseudomonas sp. 1L-E-NC-VB-C3. The sequence continues at coordinate 57,729 of NZ_JBXAWD010000011.1, forward strand.
CCGGGCGCAGCGCCTCCGGTTTGCTTCGCTGCACCTCCTTGCGCTGTGTCTGGCTGCGCCAGACGGTCGCTGCGCTCCCACCCCCGGATCAATCCCTCCACTCAGCCTTCCGACGTCGCCGGTGGGTCAAAATCAAAAGCAGTACTCGAGCTTGCGCTCATTGTTGAGTGGGGCGGCTTCGCTGCGGGCAGCTGCGCTGCTTTGCTTTTCTGGTGGGGGCGAGCCTGATCGCGACGACGGCCTGCAGGTGAACCCGTTTCCATCGAATTCACGCGATCCAACTGTAGGAGCTGCCGAAGGCTGCGATCTTTTGATCTTGCTTTGCTTTGCTTGGTTTTGTAGGAGAGGACCGGAGCTCAGGTCAATAATTGCGCTGTAATACAAAACCCTGTGGGAGCTGGCTTGCCAGCGATGGTGGTCTGATGGACAAAGCCTTCTAACGGCCACCTCCGGCAAAAAAACAAGGAATGTTTCCCGCGCCACGCAGTCGGAGTTCAGGTACTACCCATCTGAAAGAGGTTCACCGATGAACAGCAAAACCCTAATCGCCAGCCTGGCCCTTGTTGCCGGTATTGCCGGGATCACGCCCGTTGTTCAAGCGGCGCAAACCTCCAGCGAACCCGCCGTGCAATCGCCGACCAGCGATCGCCAACTGAAGGTCAACGACCGCGCACCGGAAATGTACCAGCGCGAAGACAAGGCGCTGAAGAACTGGAAAGCCAAAGGTCTGAAAGCACCGATCGAGCAGGCGCAGTGGGTGCAGATCAATGACAAGTACGTGATGGTGATGATCACCAACGGCACGATTGTCGAGATGCAACCCGTCGAGAAATAGCCTGAACATCGGGGGGAGCGTTTACAGAAGCTCCCCCTTGTCCCAAAGCTGCACCAGCTCCCCAGGCGCCTGATCCTCTGGCACCTTCAACACCATTTCCCCTGACGGGTAGCGCACCTCAATCTGGTAGAAGCGCTGATCCCCACGGCCGGATTCGCTGCTGTCCAGTGGCAGGCAACCCTCAAGCACCGAGCATATTCTCGAACGCTGACTGATGTCGCATTGCGCGAATTCGATTTCCCGTGGGCGGCTCAGGCTGTGAATCGCTGCAACGCCACCCTGGCGAGATACGCGCAAAACGGAATCTTTATCCAGCTCGGGTAGCGTTTTCATACGGTCTCCTCAGATTATTCGATACCGACCTGTGCCCAGGCTTGCTGCACCGTGTCGGCTGTTTCGGCGCCGAAGCGCTGGCCAGCATGGTCGATCGTCAGTTTCGCGAACGCGTCGAACGTTGCGTCCTGTTTCAAACGGTCATCACACAGCGTGTCGTACCAGATGTGTCCGGCCTTTTCCCAAGCGAAGCCGCCAAACGCTCGCGCTGCCAGGTAAAACGCGCGGTTGGGAATGCCGGAGTTGATGTGCACGCCGCCATTGTCTTCGCTGGTGATGACGAACTTGCGCATGTGATCCGGTTGCGGATCCTTGCCCAGCATCGGGTCGTCGTATGCCGTGCCGGGGTGCGACATCGAGCGCAGGCCCTTGCCTTGGATCTGTGGCATCAGCAGGTCGGCGCCGATCAGCCAGTCTGCCTGCTCGGCGGTTTGGCCGAGGATGTATTGCTTGATCAACACGCCGAATACATCCGAGAGCGACTCGTTCAGCGCGCCGGACTGGTTGGCATAAATCAGCCCGGCTTCGCTTTCGGTGACGCCGTGGGCCAGTTCATGGCCGATGACGTCGAGCGAGCGGGTGAAGCGCTGGAAGATCTCGCCATCGCCGTCACCGAAAACCATCTGCGCGCCATTCCAGAACGCGTTTTCGTAGGCTTGCCCGTAATGCACGCTGCCGATCAGCGCGAATCCCTGATTGTCGATCGAGTCGCGACCAAGCACCTTCCAAAAGAAATCATAGCTGGCGCCCAGCGCATCGTAAGCCTCATCGACCGCCGGATCCCCGGACGCCGGCTGGCCCTCGAGGCGCACCGGCATGCCCGGCAAGAGCATTTTGTTCTGCGCATCATGCACACTGCGCCGCGCCACGCCCGGCTTGCTCGCTTCCGGCAGAATCGCCCGCGCTGGCGGCTGCGAAGGGCGTCCGGGGTTGGGCAGTAGACTGCGTACATGATTGAGCGTCTGCATCGCGGCGTTGCGCTGCGGCTCGGAACCGTGGGCAATGATGCGGTTGAGGATGTAGGGCGGGATGAAACTGCGCAGCAATCGAGAGTCGGTCATCTAAGCATCCTTGTCGTCATACGATGTCGATACACATGTGAGCGGCAAGGCGCGTTTTCGGTTCCATGGATTGCCATCGACGCCGGATTCTGCGAAAAACGCCGCCTGCAAACATCTCGAGAGCCAACGACATGACAGACGAACTGCAAATCATCGACCTGCAACCGGGCGACGGCAAAGCCGCGGTGAAAGGCGCGCTGATCACCACCCAATACACCGGCTGGCTGGAAGACGGCACTGAATTCGACTCGTCCTGGAGCCGAGGCAAACCGTTTCAGTGCGTGATCGGCACTGGCCGGGTGATCAAAGGCTGGGATCAGGGGCTGATGGGCATGCAGGTCGGCGGCAAACGCAAATTGCTGGTACCGGCGCATCTGGGCTACGGCGAGCGGAGCATGGGCAAGATCCCGCCGAATTCGAATCTGGTGTTTGAAATTGAGTTGCTGGAGGTTTTGACGCGGGAGGATTGAAGGGGAGGAATCATCCAGCGGAACTCCTGTGCAGCTGGATGATGTCGATGGTTAACTGCGAAGTTGCATGCTATTCAACTCCCTCGATTTCAAAACTCGGAATGCAGGGTGGACATTGCCACGCAAAGCCAGTGTCAGGCCCATTGCAACGGGCCTGACGCAAAGCAAATGTCCACCTCCAGCCTTGCAGCAGCTGACAGGTTGACCAACGCATCCAGCGAGAATTTGTCGATTTTCCCGTTGAGTACATCATTGAGGCGTGGCTGCGAGATTCCCAATCTTTGTGCCGCGTCCTTTTGAGGGAGCTCCCACGCTCGAATGGTCTCGCAAAGCGAACGCATGAGCTTGGCTCGCAGACGCATGTTGGCAGCTTCCTGAGGCGTGTCCTCCAATGCATCCCATACACTGGAAAATCGTTGGGATGAGTCTTGATGTTCCTTCATGGCTTAACCTATTTCCTGATATCTGGCCCGGGCCAGTTCGATGTCTCTAATTTCCGTTTTACGTGTGGTTCTGTGCATGGCGTGAAGCACACAGATTGCTTCAGGTCGATTGACTAAATAAAACACGCGAAACGCCCCTGAGTCCTCGGTGATCCTGATTTCGTTGACACCGCGTCCTACGGTTTTCATAGGGCGCCAATCGAGTGGGGCATCACCCTGTTGCAACAGATCCAGCTCAAACCCCGCCGCTCTTCGGGCATCAACCGGGAACGCTTTGAGATCTTTCAACGCGCTTCCCACGAACACCACATCCTTGTGTTTCGGCATCGGCTTGTCCTGTGTCAAAAGGAAAAGCGTAATAGCTGAACGTAAGCGGCGACGGTGAGTTTTATTGCAAGAAATGCCAGTGCCCGTTTGATTTTCAGGTTATATCAGAATCAATATAAAGCAAGCCGCATTTTCCGTTTCACAATTTTCACCGTGAGCGTTTCTGCCGGCCTCGCCGTCAACGTCAGCGCTTAAAACGCTGCGGGATGGAACGAAAGCTTGTTGCTTCGCCCAAACCGCTCCCGATAAACCGACGGCGGTACACCCACCACGCTGCGGAATGCCACACGAAAACTTTCCACCGAGCGATAGCCGCAGCGCTGGGCGATCTGCTCGGTGTGTTGATGGGTGCTCTCGAGCAGCTCCCGCGCTCGCGCCAAGCGTTCATGTTGCAGCCACGCCTTGGGCGTTTGCCCGCTGGCTTCGGTGAAGCGCCTCAGAAACGTGCGCTCGCCCATTGCCGCTTCGCTGGCCAGATCGCGGACTTCCAGTGGTTCGTGCAGGCGTTCGCGGGCCCATTGCATGACGCGCGACAGGTCGCTGCGGGGCGTCGTGCTGACCGGGGTGGGGATGAACTGGGCCTGGCCGCCGGTGCGTTGTGGCGACATGACCAGGCGCCGCGCGACGGCGTTGGCGACCTGCGTGCCGAAGTCACGTGTCACCAGATGCAGGCAGGCGTCGATGCCGGCGGCGCTTCCGGCGGAGGTGATCAGTTGGCCCGCGTCGACGTAGAGCACGTCCGGATCGACCTCGATGGCCGGGAAGCGTTGCGCCAGTTCGCTGGTATAGCGCCAGTGAGTGGTGGCGCGGTGGCCGTCGAGCAGGCCGCTGGCTGCAAGGACGAACACCCCGGAGCAGATCGACAGCAACCGCGCGCCTCGGTCATGCGCCCGACGCAATGCGTCGATCAGCGCTGACGGTACCGGGGCGTTGCGGTCGCGCCAGCCCGGAATGACGATGGTGCGCGCTGCGGCGAGCAATTCCAGGCCACCATCGGCCAGTACCTGAATGCCACCCATGGCGCGCATCGGGCCTGGATCGACTGCGGCAATCGCATGCTCGTACCAAGGGAAATCGAACTCTGGTCGGGCCAGGCCGAAGATCTCCACGGCAATGCCGAACTCGAATGTGCAGAGGCCATCGTAGGCCAGAATGGCAACCAGATTGGGCTGAGTGAGCATTTGGCGGAAAAATCCCGGTCGGTGTCTTGCGCGCCACTGTAGCGGCAAGCGCCGTCTCGATAAAGTCTGTTCATCCCCCACAGACAAAGGAGCAACACAACATGACCAGCCTGGTTCGCGAAATCCCCGCCGCACCTTCGGCGATTGCCCTGATGCATTTCAGCAATCGTCTGACCTTCGAAACCGATTGTTCCGACGTGTTCAGTAGCCAAGAGGCCGGGGAGGTCGACTTCGTTCTGGTGGATGTGCGCGGCCCATTGGCGTTCGAGCGCGGCCATGTACCCGGCGCGATCAATATCCCGACACGCTTGCTCACGGCGGAACGCTTGGCCGATTACCCGAAACACACTTTGTTCGTAGTCTATTGCGCCGGGCCGCATTGCAATGGGGCGAACAAGGCTGCGGTGAAGCTGGCGGCGTTGGGTTATCCGGTGAAAGAGATGATCGGCGGCGTCACCGGATGGCTCGATGAAGGTTTCGAACTGAGCGCGGCGTCAGTCGCCAATACACCTGTGGCCTGCGAATGCTGACGTTTCTGTAGGAGCTGCCGGAGGCAGCGATCTTTTGATCTTGATCTCAAAAAAAACAAGATCAAAAGATCGCAGCCTCCAGCAGCTCTACGGGGGATCGGCGTTTCTTGCTCTGAAAACAGTCTTGTTCTACATCCTTCGCACCAACACGGCGCACGCGTTTACTCTCGTCAAAGTGATCGCCGATGTTCTGTAAGTATTTGTCGCTTAAAAACAATTGCCTCCGTGCGCGCCGCCATAGACTGCCGGCCACTTCGGTTTTTGCCGTTAGAACGCCATGACCGAACGCTGACTCGAAAGCTGCCAATAAAAGCCTCCGCACGGGAGTAATAAATGAAAAAGCTAGTGATGTTCGGTGCCCTGGCACTGTCGATGTTGTCCCTGACCGCTGTGGCCAAAGACGACAAGCCGATCCGCATCGGTATCGAAGCCGGGTACCCGCCATTCTCGATGAAAACCCCTGACGGCAAACTCACTGGTTTTGACGTGGACATCGGTGACGCACTGTGCACGCAGATGAAAGTCAAATGCACGTGGGTCGAGCAAGAGTTCGATGGCCTGATCCCGGCACTCAAAGTGAAAAAAATCGACGCGATCCTGTCGTCGATGACCATCACTGACGATCGCAAGAAGAACGTCGACTTCACCATCAAGTACTACCACACCCCGGCACGCTTCGTGATGAAGGAAGGCTCGGGCGTCAAAGACCCGCTGACCGAACTCAAGGGCAAGAAAGTCGGCGTGCTGCGTGCCAGTACCCATGACCGCTATGCGACCGAAGTGCTGGTTCCGGCCGGGATCGAACTGGTGCGCTACGGCTCGCAGCAGGAAGCCAACCTCGACATGGTTTCCGGGCGTATCGACGCGATGCTCGCTGACTCGGTCAACCTCAGCGATGGTTTCCTGAAAACCGACGCCGGCAAAGGCTTCGAATTCGTCGGCCCGACCTACGAAGACGCCAAATACTTCGGCGGCGGCGCTGGCATTGCCGTGCGCAAGGGCGATACCGCACTGGCTGAGCAATTCAACAAAGCCATCACCGAAATCCGCGCCAATGGCGAGTACAAGAAAGTCCAGGACAAGTACTTCGACTTTGACGTGTATGGCCATTAATACGCCGTGAAAAAAAGTGGCCCCGTTTGCGCGGTGGCCACTTTTTTTATGCTTTTTTATTGATGGAAATTCTCTGTGGGAGCGAGCCTGCTCGCGAATGCGGTCTGACATTCGATATCGTCATCGTCTGACCTGACGCATTCGCGAGCAGGCTCGCTCCCACAGGGATTTGCGTAATCCAGCTATTCAGGAGTTTTTCATGCAACGCATCGACCACGATCTGCCCTGGAGCCATTTGGGCAGCGAGCGCTCCCTCAGCGTTTTCCGCTACGGCGCCGGCAGCCGCAAGGTGTATATCCAGGCCAGCCTGCACGCCGATGAATTGCCGGGCATGCGCACCGCATGGGAACTCAAGCTGCGCTTGAATGAACTGGAACAGCAGGGCCGTTTGCAAGGCGTTATCGAACTGGTGCCGGTGGCCAATCCGATCGGCCTTGATCAACATCTGCAAGGCAATCACATGGGCCGCTTCGAATTGGGCAGTGGCAAGAACTTCAATCGCGCATTCGTCGAACTCAGCGCCCCGGTCGCGGCGCTGGTTGGCGAGTGTCTGGGCGCGGATGCCAAGGCCAACGTCGCGCTGATCCGTCAGGCCATGGCTCAGGTCTTCGAAGAGTTGCCGGCGCCGGCCTCGCAACTGGAGGCCTTGCACCGCTTGTTGCTGCGCCACGCCTGCGACGCCGACATCACCCTCGATCTGCATTGCGACTTCGACGCTGCGATTCACCTCTATGCGCTGCCGCAACACTGGCCGCAGTGGCAATCGCTGGCGGCGCGGCTGAAGGCGGGCGTGGCATTGCTCTGCGAGGACTCCGGTGGCAGTTCGTTCGATGAGTCCTGCTCGACGCCATGGTTGCGTCTGGCCAAAGCATTCCCGAACGCGGCGATTCCGGCGGCGAATCTGGCGACGACGCTGGAGCTGGGCAGCATGGGCGACACCCGCGTCGATCAGGCTCAGGCCAACTGCGAAGCGATTCTGGGCTTTCTCGCCGAGCAGGGTTTCATCAGCGGTGAGTGGCCGGCGGCGCCGAGCGAATGTTGTGAAGGTCTGCCGTTCGAAGGCACCGAATACCTGTTCGCCCCGCACCATGGCGTGGTCAGTTTCTTGCGCAATGCCGGCGAGTGGGTAGAGCAGGGCGATGCGCTGTTCGAGGTTGTTGACCCGTTGCAGGATCGCGTGACCACCGTGCGCGCCGGCACCAGCGGTGTGCTGTTCGCGATTGATCGCGGGCGTTATACCGAGCCGGGGATCTGGCAGGCGAAAGTGGCGGGGCGGGTGCCGTTTCGTACCGGCAAGCTGACCAACGACTGATAGGTTGCGGTGAAGGTGCGGGCCTCTTCGCGAGCAGGCTCGCTCCCACAGACGAACGCATTTCAACGGTGGGAGCGAGCCTGCTCGCGAAAGGGCCATCAGCCACTCCACAAAATTTGGATCCTCAGCCGAGAATGTTAGGCTCCCCCGCGAACCCGACACTCTGTGAAGGAACGCTGCAATGCTGAAATTGTTCGCCCTGCTGACCCTGCTCGCATCCACCGCCGTTCACGCGCAAACCACCCTGCAATCCGATCTGCCACTCAAGTACCTCGAACAGGTCCACGCCGACGCTGAACCACGTCCGCTGGTGATTTTCCTGCACGGTTACGGCAGTAACGAGGCCGATCTGATCGGTATGAAGTTTCAGCTGCCGGCGCAGTACAACTACCTTTCCGTGCGCGCGCCGATGACGTTGGGTGAAGGACGTTTCCAGTGGTTTCGCAAGAAAGGTGAAGGCGCCTACAACGGCGAGACCGATGATCTGAAGGTCAGCGGCCAGAAGCTGCGCGACTTTATCGCCCAGGCGGCGAAGAAATATCACGCCGCGCCGGACAAGGTGTACCTGATCGGCTTCAGCCAGGGCGCGATGATGAGCTACGAAGTGGGCCTGCGCGCGCCAGCGGTCGTGGGCGGGTTTGCCGCGTTGAGCGGGCGCTTGTTGCCGGTGCTCAAAGCCGAACTCAAGCCTGGGCAAGCGCCGCTGCCGCTGAGCATTTTTATCGGCCACGGCACCGCTGATGATCCGGTGCCTTACCGTCACGGCACCGAGGTCAACGCGCTATTGCAGAAACTCGATTACAAGCCCGAGTTTCACGCTTATCCGGGCGTCGGCCACAGCATCAGTGCGGCCGAATTGCGCGATCTGAATGGCTGGTTGCAGCGGCTCAATCCTTGACGATGGCTTTGATCAAGGCATCGTGAGCTTTCTTGTCGCTGGCGCGGGAAATCACCTGCACCAGCGCCATCTTCGTCCCCGAGCCGGCCAGCAGCGTCGTGTTCAGCGTCTGGCCACCGCCCTGGGTGGCGGTGCTGTCTACCTGACGTAAACCCAGGCCGGTGCCTTTTTGGGTCAGGCTTTTTTCGCTGAGCTTGTTGAAGTCCGGCAGGGCCTTGCGCTGATCGTCGATGAAACTCGACACGCTGCCGTCGAGAAACTCACCGTCGTTGTCCTTGACGTTCTGCCCAGCCGGGATCTGGTTTTCGGCGGCGATGACCACGGTTTTGGTGGTCTGGTTGGTGTACATCGTGCCCTTGGCCCCGCTCGGGCTGGCGGGCAGCGGGTTGGCGACAAAGCCTTTGGGCAGGACAAAGGCAAACTTGCCGTCGAGCAGCGAGACCTTCTCGGTTTTGACCTTTTCCTTGGCGGCGTGCGCGTTGATCGCGGCGAAACCAGCGATGGCCGCCAGCAACAGGACGACGGCTTTTTTGCTCAACAATGACATCTGAAATCTCCGGAAAATGGTCGCGCGAGGCGGGCGATCATCCCACGGAGCGTGCCGGGCGTTCCAGCGCGATTCGTCCAGGCGGTTATTGTGCTTGCGCCTTGGCCACTGGCCGCGCCAGCAGACGCCGGGTCACCCCGAGCATCGCCACCGACACTGCCACTCCCACTGCGAAGCCGCTGAGGCCCATGGTCGGCAGCGTCAAGGCCGACACCAGGCAGAACGCCGAGAACGAATACATGCCGGTTGCCGTTGCGCGCAATAACGCAGCGGTAAACGCCGGGCCGCGGGTTTGTTGCGAGAACACCGCCATGACACTGCCGAGCACCGGGAACACCGCGAGCAGGCCGCTCCAGCGTTCGCCGACGGTGCTGGCGAGCATCGTCACCACCAGCGTCAGCGCCGCACCGGCGATCATCCGCCAGATCAGTTTGTCCGACTTCGGTGCTGGCCCGTTCAACACCGGCTGCACCTCGGGGAACAGATAAGGCGAAGCGAGCAGTGCCACCGCTGCCGCAATCACCGAGAACGGCAAGGACGCCGGGATCACCGACAAGACCGCCGCCAGCGCGGCCCAAACCGCCAGTGAAATGGTCAACGCCCACGGCCAGTTCGCCCGCTGCGCCACCTGCGCATAGGTGATGCAGAAAGCGATCATCGCGAACATTGCCGACAGCGCCGCGACCGCTGATTGCGCGGCAAACTGCGGCCCTTGTTCGATCGCCAGAAAAAACAGAATCGGCCCGACCACCACCGGCAATCCCGACAGCCACCCGGCCACGCTCGGCCCCCAGCGTTTGCCCGCCAGGGAAATCAGCAGGAGAAAACCGGGAATCAGCAGCAATTTCAGGATCAGCACGCGGGTGTCTCCATCGGGTCAGGATGAGCCACGTTAGCACTGCCGATTGAAGATTGCTGCCTATGTTCGCAATTTTTGTATACAAAAATTCAGGCGCGAATCCGGCTATGCTTTGATCATCAGAATGCAGCGGAGACGATACGGCGATGAACAGAACACCCAAGCTCGTACGTGGCTGTTGTGGCATCGGTTTATGGGCACTGTTGCTTACGCCGACGTGGGCCAATTGGCAGGACGCAGTGCCAGGGGCGCAAATCATCGGCAGTGGCGATTTCAGCGTGTTCGGCTTCGATGTTTACAGCGCGCGCTTGTGGAGTGCCGCGCGGCCTCTGGCGGACGGCCAGCCGTTTGCCCTGGAGCTGATCTACCGGCGCAACATCTCGCGAGACGATCTGGTCAGCACCAGCGTCGATGAGATCAAACGCCTGGCCGGTCCCGGGGTCACTTCAGCGCAATTGGCCGGCTGGCAGAAGCAGATGCAGCAATCGTTTGTCGACGTTCAGGCCGGCACGCGGATTACCGGCGTGTATCTGCCGGGGCAGGGCGCGCGGTTTTTTGTCGGCCAGAAGCTGCAGCATGAGATTGAGGACCCACAGTTTGCCAAGGCGTTTTTCGATATCTGGCTGGATCCGCGAACACGCAGTCCCGAGTTGCGCGAGCAGTTGTTGGGGGTGAACCCATAGGTTCAGTGATCTTTGCGCTTCAAGGCATCAGGCGAAACGACTAAGCTGCCGGGCTCCCGTTTTTGTTTCTGGATGTGTGCGTGAAATTCAGTCTGCCCAAAATCGCCACCGCGCCGTTTTGCCCGCCGGAAGTGGCTGGCAGTGTTGCGGTTGATCCGACTGCCTCGTTCTTCAAACGTGTGCTGCGTTTCGCCGGTCCCGGTTTGCTGGTGTCGATCGGCTACATGGATCCGGGCAACTGGGCGACCGCGATCGAGGCCGGTTCGCGTTTTGGCTACAGCCTGTTGTTCGTGGTGTTGCTGGCGAGTCTGGCCGGCATGGTCGTGCAATGTCTGTGCTCGCGGCTGGGCATCGCCACCGGGCGCGATCTGGCGCAGTTGTCCCGCGAGCGCTACAGCACCCCGACAGCGCGCCTGCAATGGATACTGGCGGAGATCTCGATCATCGCCACCGACCTCGCCGAAGTGCTTGGCTGCGCTCTCGCGTTTCACTTGCTGCTCGGTTGCTCGCTGACCTTCGGCATCGCCCTGACGGCGTTCGACACGTTGCTGGTGCTGGCCCTGCAAAACCGGGGCTTCCGCCGTCTCGAAGCGATCATGCTGGTGCTGGTCGCGACCATCGGCGTGTGTTTCTTCGTCGAGTTGTTGTTGATCAAACCGTACTGGCCAGACGTGGCGCTGGGCTTCAAACCTTCGCTGGCGGCCATCGGCGATGCCGCGCCGCTGTATCTGGCCATTGGCATCCTCGGCGCCACAGTAATGCCGCATAACCTTTACCTGCACACCTCGATCGTGCAGACACGGATGATCGGCAAGGACCTGGCGAGCAAGCAGGACGCGGTGAAACTCGCGCGTATCGACACCATTGGTTCGCTGGCCCTGGCGCTGCTGGTCAACGCGGCGATCCTGATTCTCGCGGCGGCGGCGTTTCACCAGTCCGGACACACCGATGTGGTCGACATTCAGGACGCGTATCACCTGCTCGACCCGCTGGTTGGCGGTGCGCTGGCGAGTGTGCTGTTCGGCGTGGCGCTGCTCGCGTCGGGGCAAAGTTCGACCTTCACCGGGACCATCGCCGGGCAGGTCATCATGGAGGGCTATCTGAACCTGCGCATCCCGTGCTGGCAGCGGCGTTTGATCACTCGCGGGCTGGCGCTGATTCCGGCGTTCATCGGCGTCTGGCTCATGGGCGATAACGCGATCGGCAAGTTGCTGGTGTTGAGCCAGGTCGTGCTCAGCCTGCAACTGCCGTTTGCCTTGTACCCGCTGATTCGCATGACCAACGACCGGCAGTTGATGGGGCCGTTCGTCAACCGCTGGCCCACGCGGGTGCTGGCCTGGGGGCTGTTTGTGTTGATCAGCGGGGCGAACAGCTGGTTGATATTGCAGTGGGCGGTTTGATCACTGAGTTGCGGTGACTGGCAGGGCCTCTTCGCGAGCAGGCTCGCTCCCACAGGTTTTCGCGGGCGGCCACAATTCAGCTGGCCAGCCGACGAGGGGTCATCCATCAACTTGTTTCGCGGCGGGCGAGCCTATACTGTATATGCACACAGTAAAGAGTCCGTGCCATGCAAATCATCGACAAGCTCAGCATCCTCGCCGACGCCGCCAAGTACGACGCCTCCTGCGCCAGCAGTGGTGCGCCCAAGCGCAGCTCCGAGGGCAAGAGCGGGCTCGGTTCGACGGACGGCATGGGCATTTGCCACAGCTACACGCCGGACGGGCGCTGTGTGTCGTTGCTGAAAATCCTGCTGACTAACTTCTGCCTTTACGATTGCCAGTACTGCGTCAACCGCCGTTCCAGCGATGTGCCGCGTGCGCGCTTCACCCCGGAAGAAGTCGTGACGCTGACCATGGATTTCTACCGCCGCAACTGCGTCAGCGGCCTGTTTCTCAGCTCCGGGATCATTCGCTCGGCGGACTACACCATGGAGCAACTGGTGCGGGTGGCGAAGTTGCTCCGTGAAGAGCACGAATTTCGCGGCTACATCCATTTGAAGACCATTCCCGAAGCCGATCCTGCTTTGATCGAAGAAGCCGGGCGTTATGCCGACCGTCTCAGCGTCAACATTGAATTGCCCACCGACGCCAGCCTGCAGACGCTGGCGCCGGAGAAGGACATCACCTCGATCAAGCAAGCGATGAACACCATCTACACCGGCGTGCAAACAGTGTTGAACGAGCCGCGCTCGGCAAAATTCGCCCCGGCCGGGCAAAGCACGCAGTTGATCGTCGGTGCCGATGACACCGATGACAGCACCATCCTCCACAGCGCCCAGTCGCTGTACGGCAACTTCCGTTTGCGCCGGGTCTATTACTCGGCGTTCAGCCCGATCCCCGACAGCCCGAAAAGCGTACCGCTCGCCGCGCCGCCGCTGATGCGCGAGCACCGTTTGTATCAAGCTGATTTCCTCCTGCGCAGCTACGGCTACAGCGCTGACGAATTGCTTAAAGGCCCGGGCAATCTGGCGCTTGATATCGACCCGAAGCTTGCCTGGGCGCTGGAAAATCGCGAAGTGTTTCCGCTGGACCTGAACCGTGCCGACGCGACGTTGATCGCGCGCATCCCCGGCATCGGCTTGCGCACCACCGAGCGCCTGGTCGAGTTGCGTCGCCAGCGCCGCATCCGTTACGAAGACGTGGCGCGGATGCGCTGCGTGCTGGCCAAGGCGAAGCCTTTCATCATCACCAGCGATTACCACCCGCAACAGGCGGAAGTCACCAGCCACATGCTCTATCAGCAATTGCGCGACCGACCGATGCCGCAGCAGATGGGGTTGTGGGGATGATCAGTCTTGATTGCGATGACCTGTTCGACACATGGCGTCAGCAGGCGCGCTGGTTGCTCAGCCATGAAATCGATCCGAGTCTGGTGAGCTGGGCGGCGGAAGGGGTGGGCGATCTGTTTGCCAGTGATGAGCACGTGCCCGAAGGGCAGGGGCCGTTTCAGGCGCGTATTCCCCGTGCGCTGCTCGACACCCTCGAACAAGCGGCGCGCTATCGCGGCGAGCAACGCTGGAGCCTGTTGTATGAAGTGCTCTGGCGCGTCAGTCACGGCGACCGCACGGCGATGATGGCAGGCGACAAACTCGGCAGCGAGTTGCAGCGGCGCATCAAGCAGGTCAGTCGCGAGGCCCATCATCTGCATGCATTCGTGCGTTTCATCGAGCGGTCGAAGGATCTGCCCGGTCCACAATACGTGGCGTGGCACGAGCCGGCCCATGACATTCTGCACAGCGCCAGCGAGCACTTTATCGGGCGCATGGGCCAGCATCGCTGGTTGATCGCCACACCGCGTGACGGCGTTTATTACGACGGTGAGCAATTGATTCACGAGCGGCAGTGCCCGATTGAGTGGCAGCAACTGGCGCAGAACGTCGACGATCCCCACGGCGATTTGTGGTTGACCTACTACAGCCACATCTTCAACCCGGCGCGGTTGAACCCGAAGGTCATGCAAGGGCATCTGCCGGTGCGGTTCTGGAAGAATCTGCCGGAGGGGGAGTTGATACCGGGATTGATCACCCAGGCGCGGATGGGCAAGCAGCAGAATGGGCAGGCGAGCGGGATTTCGGATCGGACGGGCAAGCGCATTGCCTCCAAAAATCAAAAGCAAACCCTCACCCCAGCCCTCTCCCGGAGGGAGAGGGAGCCGACCGAGGTGTTCTTGCGAACTCCATCGACCTGAATGGCCGAGGTGAACGCGATTTTTGAAAAGCACACAAGTCGGCTCCCTTTCCCCCTCGCCCCCTTGGGGGAGAGGGCTGGGGTGAGGGGGAAAAGATCTCCAGCCCTACACAAAAAAAACCAACAACCACCATCAAAAAAGCCCCCCACCAATCACTCGGTGGAGGGCTTTGAGCATCAGCAGTCGTCAGATCAAACCTTGACGATCCAGCCCGCTGGCGCTTCGATGTCGCCGGTCTGCACGCCAGTCAGCTCTTTGTAGAGCTGCTGGGTTACCGGGCCTACCTCGGTTTCGCTGTGGAACACATGCAGGTGGTCGTTGTAGCTGATGCCGCCAATCGGCGTGATCACCGCAGCGGTACCGCAGGCACCGGCTTCCTTGAAGTCCGACAGCTTGTCGATCAGCACGTCGCCTTCAACCACTTCCAGGCCCAGACGCGATTTGGCCAGTTCGATCAGCGACAGGCGGGTGATGCCTGGCAGGACCGATGGCGAGTTCGGGGTGACGAACTTGTTGTCGTGGGTGATCCCGAAGAAGTTGGCCGAACCGACTTCCTCGATCTTGGTGTGGGTCATCGGATCGAGGTAGATCGCGTCGGCGAAGTTGGCCTTCTTGGCTTTCGAGCCCGGCATCAGGCTGGCGGCGTAGTTGCCACCGACCTTGGCCGCACCGGTGCCTTGCGGGGCCGCGCGGTCGTAGCTGGAGATCTGGAAGTTGTGCGGGGTCAGGCCGCCCTTGAAGTAGGCGCCGACCGGGATGCAGAAGATCGAGAAGATGAACTCGGGCGCAGTGCGCACGCCGATGTTGTCACCCACGCCGATCACGAACGGACGCAGGTACAGCGCGCCGCCAGTGCCGTAAGGCGGGATGAAACGCTCGTTGGCGCGGACCACGGCTTTGCAGGCTTCGATGAACTGCTCGGTGTCGACCGTCGGCATCAGCAGACGCGCGCAGCTGCGTTGCATGCGCAGGGCGTTCTGGTCCGGGCGGAACAGGTTGATCGAGCCGTCCTTGCAGCGATAGGCCTTCATGCCTTCGAAGCACTGCTGACCATAGTGAAGGGCGGTGGAGCCTTCGCTGATGTGCAGGACGTTATCTTCGGTCAGGGTGCCTTTGTCCCACTCGCCATCGCGAAAGTACGACAGATAGCGCTTGTCGGTCTTGATGTAGTCAAAACCCAGCTTGTCCCAATTGATGCTTTCGTTACCCATGACACCCTCTATCACTGAACAACCGCCGAAACGGTTCAAGGCTTCTGACGTTTTTTTGGATGGGCACAACAATACTTCATTCTTGAGCGGTTTCGCAGCCCGGACTATCGGATGACACTCAGATAAATAGTGTTGCCCTCAAGAATTCGCGAGCAGGCTCGCTCCCACAGGGGGAATGCATTTCAAGTGTGGGAGCGAGCCTGCTCGCGAAGGGGCCTACAGATGCAGCGCATGCCCCAGCGCCCGCAACGCCGCTTCCTGCACCGCTTCGCCCAAGGTTGGGTGCGCATGAATGGTGCCGCCGATGTCTTCCAGTCGCGCGCCCATTTCCAGGCTTTGCGCAAACGCCGTCGACAGTTCGGAAACCCCAACGCCCACCGCTTGCCAGCCGACAATCACATGATTGTCGCGACGTGCGACCACGCGGACGAAGCCGCTTTTCGATTCCAGGGTCATCGCCCGGCCGTTGGCGGCGAACGGGAAGCTGGAAACGATGCAGTCCAGCCCCGCAGCCTTGGCCTCGTCCGGGGTTGTGCCGACCACCACCAGTTCCGGGTCGGTAAAGCACACGGCGGCGATGGCGGTCGGGTTGAACTCACGGCTCTTGCCACTGATCAACTCGGCAACCATTTCGCCCTGAGCCATGGCGCGGTGGGCCAGCATCGGTTCGCCGCTCACATCGCCAATGGCGTAGACGTTGCGCATGCTGGTCTGGCAACGGCTGTCGATCCTGATCGCCGAACCGTTCATGTCCAGATTCAGCGCTTCGAGATTAAACCCCTGCGTATTGGGTTTGCGACCAACGGCAACCAGTACCTGGTCGGTTTCCAGATTGAGGGTTTCGCCTTCAGGATCGCGCACCTGCAACGTGCCGTCGAAACCGAGCACGCTGTGCTTGAGGTACAGCTTCACACCCAGTTGCTTGAGCGCCTCATGCACTGGTTGCGTCAGTTCTGCGTCATAGGCCGGCAGGATACGGTCCTGTGCTTCGACCACGCTGACCTCGGCGCCGAGCTTGCGATAAGCGATGCCCAGCTCCAGCCCGATGTAACCACCGCCGACCACCACCAGGCGTTTCGGCACAGCCGTTGGCGCCAGCGCTTCGGTGGAGGAGATGATCGGCCCGCCAATCGGCAGGATCGGCAGATTGACGCTGGTCGAACCGGTGGCCAGCACCAGATGTTCGCACTGGATGCGGGTATCGCCGACTTCCACGGTTTTGCCGTCGATGATTTTCGCCCAGCCATTGATGACCTGAACCTTGTTTTTCTTCAGCAGCGCGGCGACGCCAGTGGTCAGGCGATCAACGATGCCATCCTTCCACTCGACGCTTTTGCTGATATCCAGGGTCGGCGCGGCAACGCTGATGCCCAACGCCGAATGCTGGTTGTGATGTTGTGTCTGGTGAAACTGCTCAGCCACATGAATCAGCGCTTTTGACGGAATGCAGCCGATATTCAGGCAGGTGCCGCCCAACGACTGGCCTTCGACCAAAATGGTCGGAATACCCAATTGCCCGGCGCGGATCGCCGTGACGTAACCGCCGGGGCCGCCGCCGATAATCAGCAGCGTGGTGTTCAAAGTCTGCATTCCATTACTCCACAAACAAGGTAGCGGGTTGTTCGAGCAAGCCACGGATGGCCTGAATGAAAAGCGCCGCATCCATGCCGTCGACCACGCGGTGATCGAAGGAGCTGGAGAGGTTCATCATCTTGCGGATCACCACTTGGCCTTTGACCACCATTGGCCGTTCGACGATTTTGTTCACGCCGACAATGGCCACTTCCGGCAGATTCAGCACCGGCGTGCTGACAATGCCGCCCAATGCGCCGAGGCTGGTCAGAGTGATGGTCGAACCGGACAGCTCATCGCGGCTGGCCTTGCCATTGCGCGCGGCGTTGGCCAAACGCGAAATTTCGGCGGCGCTGTCCCACAGGCTGCGCGCTTCGGCGTGACGCACCACGGGCACCATCAGGCCGACATCGCTTTGCGTGGCGACGCCGACATGCACCGCACCGAGGCGGGTGATGACTTGCGCTTCGTCATCGTAACGGGCGTTCATCTGCGGGAAGTCGCGCAGGGCGACGACCAGCGCGCGAACGAGGAACGGCAACAAGGTCAACTTGCCACGGCTGGCGCCATGTTTTTCATTCAGATGCGCGCGCAGTTCTTCGATTGCGGTGACGTCGATTTCCTCGACATAACTGAAGTGCGCGGCACGCTGAGTAGCATCCTGCATGCGCTGAGCGATCTTGCGGCGCATGCCGATCACTTGAATCTGTTCTTCGTCGTGGCGCTGGGCATAAGCGGCAGCGGCCGGCGCCGAAGCGTTCGACTGACCTTGCGCCAGATAGGCCTCCAGGTCGTCATGCAACACACGACCGGCCGGGCCGGTGCCGCGAACCAGACGCAATTGAATACCCAGATCCAGGGCATGTTTGCGCACGGCTGGCGAGGCTAGCGGGCGTTCATCCGCTTCGCGAGCGACCATCGGGCCCTGGCAAACGGCAGCCGGACGTGGTGCGGCGGCTGCGGCGGGCTTGCTTTCGACAGCAGTCTCAACGTTCGGCGCAACCGGTGCTTCTTTGACATGCGCGGGTGCGGCGGACTCTTTAAGGTTGCCAGCACCTTCAACCTCGATGCTGATCAACACACTGCCGACCGCCATCACTTCACCCGGCTGACCACCGAGCGCAATCACTTTCCCGTGTACCGGCGACGGAATATCGACCATCGCCTTGTCGGTCATCACATCCGCCAGCACCTGGTCTTCAACCACCAGATCGCCAACCTTGACGTGCCACTGCGACAGTTCTACTTCTGCGATGCCTTCGCCGATGTCCGGCATCTTGATAACGTGCGTGCCCATTCAGACCTCCATGACCCGTTTCAACGCCGCGCCCACGCGGGACGGCCCTGGGAAATACGCCCACTCCTGCGCGTGCGGGTAGGGAGTGTCCCAACCGGTGACGCGTTCGATCGGCGCTTCCAGGTGATGGAAGCAGTGCTCTTGCACCAGCGATACCAGCTCGGCGCCGAAACCGCAGGTGCGGGTGGCTTCGTGTACCACCACGCAGCGGCCGGTTTTCTTCACCGACTTGACGATGGTTTCCAGGTCCAGCGGCCACAGGCTGCGCAGGTCGATGACTTCGGCATCGACGCCGGATTCTTCGGCAGCGACTTGCGAGACGTAGACGGTGGTGCCGTAGGTCAGCACGGTCACGTCCTTGCCCGGGCGAGTGATCGCGGCAACGTCCAGCGGCACGGTGTAGTAACCGTCCGGCACCTGGGCTTGCGGATGTTTCGACCACGGGGTTACCGGGCGGTCGTGATGGCCATCGAACGGGCCGTTGTACAGGCGTTTCGGCTCGAGGAAGATCACCGGGTCATCGTTTTCGATGGAGGCGATCAGCAAGCCTTTGGCGTCGTACGGGTTGGACGGCATCACCGTACGCAGACCGCAGACCTGAGTGAACATCGCCTCGATGCTCTGGCTGTGGGTCTGGCCGCCGTAGATGCCGCCGCCGCAAGGCATGCGCAGGGTCATCGGTGCGGTGAACTCGCCGGCCGAGCGATAACGCAGACGCGCCGCTTCGGAGATGATCTGGTCGGAGGCGGGGTAGACGTAGTCGGCGAACTGGATTTCGGCGACCGGGCGCAGTCCGTAAGCGCCCATGCCGACAGCCACGCCGACGATGCCGCTTTCCGAAATCGGCGCGTCGAACACCCGCGAGGTGCCGTACTTGGTCTGCAGGCCTTCGGTGCAGCGGAACACACCGCCGAAGTAACCGACGTCCTGGCCGAAGACGACGACGTTGTCATCACGCTCAAGCATCACATCCATGGCCGAGCGCAGGGCCTGGATCATGGTCATGGTGGTCGTGGTCATGGCGGTTTCCAACTGAATATTGTTGTTGTGATCGTTCATGTCAGATCCCCAACTGCTGACGCTGGCGCTTCAAGTGCTCCGGCATCTCTTTGTAGACGTCTTCGAACATGGTCGCGGCGCTTGGAATCTGACCGCCGGCGAGGGTGCCGTACTGTTCGGCCTGTTTCTGCGCAGCAATCACTTCGGCCTCGAGTTCAGCGCTGACGGCGGTGTGCTCTTCCTCCGACCAGTGACCGACCTTGATCAGGTGCTGTTTCAGACGCGCGATCGGATCGCCGAGCGGGAAGTGGCTCCAGTCATCGGCAGGGCGGTATTTCGATGGGTCGTCGGAGGTCGAGTGCGGGCCGGCGCGGTAGGTGACCCATTCGATCATGGTCGGGCCGAGGTTACGCCGGGCGCGTTCGGCAGCCCAGGCGGAAGCGGCGTAGACCGCATAGAAATCGTTGCCGTCGACCCGCAGCGAGGCGATGCCGCAGCCGACGCCGCGTCCGGCGAAAGTCGTGGCTTCACCGCCGGCGATGGCCTGGAAGGTGGAAATCGCCCACTGGTTGTTGACCACGTTAAGGATCACCGGCGCGCGATAAACGTGGGCGAAGGTGAGGGCGGTGTGGAAGTCCGATTCGGCGGTGGCGCCGTCGCCAATCCACGCAGAGGCGATTTTCGTATCGCCCTTGATCGCCGAGGCCATGCCCCAGCCGACGCCCTGAATGAATTGGGTGGCGAGGTTGCCGGAAATGGTGAAGAAGCCAGCGTCCTTGACCGAGTACATGATCGGCAACTGGCGGCCCTTGAGCGGATCGCGCTCGTTGGACAGCAACTGGCAGATCAGGTCTACCAGCGGTACATCGCGGGCCATGAGGATGCTTTGCTGGCGATAGGTCGGGAAGCACATGTCATCGATGTTCAGCGCCAACGCCTGGGCGCTGCCGATGGCTTCTTCGCCAAGGCTCTGCATGTAGAACGACATCTTTTTCTGCCGCTGGGCGACGACCATGCGGTTGTCGTAGATGCGCGTCTTGAGCATCGCGCGCATGCCTTTGCGCAGGATCTCGACCGGCACGTTTTCGGCCCACGGGCCGAGGGCGTTGCCCTGATCGTCGAGCACGCGAATCAGGCCACGGGCGAGGTCGGCGGTATCGGCAGGTTCTACATCGACAGGGGGTTTGCGCACCGTACCGGCATCGGTCAGATGCAGGTAGGAAAAATCGGTTTTGCAGCCGGGACGGCCCGAGGGTTCAGGGACGTGCAGGCGCAGCGGTTCATACGCTTGGGTCATGGCTTCTACGCTCGATCTTGTGAATTTCTTGTAGTGAGCTGGCAGTCATTCCCGGGTAGGGGAAGTCTTGTCCTACAACAATCATAGGCGTGGCCAAGAAGAATATTTCTCTGTGTTTCGTTGCGCTGGCGACCATTTGCAGATAGAAATTCTGCATAAACATAAAAAACAGGTGGTTTTGTCTCATGCGCAAACTGGACCGTACCGACATCGGCATTCTCAACAGCCTTCAAGAGAACGCGCGGATCACCAATGCCGACCTCGCCCGTTCGGTGAACCTGTCGCCGACGCCATGCTTCAACCGGGTCAAGGCCATGGAAGAATTGGGTCTGATTCGCGAGCAGGTCACGTTGCTGGATGCCGATCTGCTGGGGCTGCATGTGAATGTGTTCATTCACGTCAGCCTGGAAAAGCAGGTGGAGGAAGCGCTGCAGCACTTCGAGGAGGCGATTTCTGATCGGCCGGAGGTGATGGAGTGCTATCTGATGGCCGGCGACCCGGATTATCTGATCCGTGTGCTGGTGCCGAGCATTCAGTCGCTGGAACGCTTCATGATGGATTTTCTGACCAAGGTGCCGGGGGTGGCGAACATCCGCTCCAGCTTTGCGCTGAAGCAGGTGCGTTATAAGACCGCGTTGCCGTTGCCGGCTAATGGATTGACCCTGGGCGCATAACCTGACCTGATGCACCCGACCCGACCCGACCCGACCCGACCCGACCCGACCCGACCCGCCGACGCCGATCGTTCCCACGCTCCGCGTGGGAATGCCGCCAGGGACGCTCCGCGTTCCGCCTCAAGAAGTGACGCAGAGCGTCACGGGATGCATTCCCACGCAGAGCGTGGGAACGATCAGACTTAGGGCGCCTGACTAGGGGTCAGAGTTTGTTAAGCGGAATCTTCAGGTAAACCACGCCATTGTCCTCAGGCGCCGGCATATTCCCCGCCCGTACATTCACCTGAATCGCCGGCAGCAGCAACGTCGGCATGCCTAACCCAGCGTCACGTGTCGTGCGCATCTCCACGAACGCCGCTTCATCGATCCCGTCATGCACATGAATATTGCTTTTGCGCTGTTCGCCGACAGTGGTCTGGCACTGCGAGGCGCGGCCTTCGGGTGGGTAATCGTGGCAAACGTAAAGCTTCACGCTCGCCGGAAAAGCCAACAGCTTCTGGATCGACTTGAACAAGTGCTGCGCATTGCCACCGGGGAAATCACAGCGCGCGGTGCCGACATCGGGCATGAACAGCGTGTCGCCGACGAGGATCTGTTCGCCGTCGATCAGGTAGGCCATGTCCGCTGGCGTATGGCCGGGGACGTGCAGGGCGGTGGCCTTGAGGTTGCCGATCATGAACGACTCGTTCGGCGCGAACAGGTGATCGAACTGCGAGCCATCGACGCAAAATTCCGGCTCCAGATTGAACAGCGCCTTGAACACATTCTGCACTTTGCTGATCGATTCACCGATGGCGATCTTGCCGCCCAGTTCACGACGCAGGTACGGCGCGGCGGAGAGGTGATCGGCGTGGGCGTGGGTTTCCAGTAGCCATTGCACTTGCAGCCGGTGCACACGCACGAAAGCGATGATCTTGTCCGCCTGCGCCGTGCCGGTGCGCCCGGCGGCGCCATCGTAATCGAGCACCGGGTCGACGATCGCGCACTGGCCGCCGTCGGCTTCGTAGACCACGTAGCTGTAGGTCGAGGAGGCGGGGTCGAGGAACGCTTCAATCAGGGCGGGCATG
Source organism: Pseudomonas sp. 1L-E-NC-VB-C3 (assembly GCF_057291535.1). Classification (NCBI taxonomy): domain Bacteria; kingdom Pseudomonadati; phylum Pseudomonadota; class Gammaproteobacteria; order Pseudomonadales; family Pseudomonadaceae; genus Pseudomonas; species Pseudomonas sp. 1L-E-NC-VB-C3. The sequence goes on from NZ_JBXAWD010000011.1 coordinate 80,125, forward strand.
GCGAAAACCTGTGCTGGGTAATTTCGGGTTGCAACACTTTATGTAAAAACATAATGTTCGCAGCTTAAGTGACCTTCAAGGCCTCGTGCAAATGCAATCCAGTCTGACCGAATGTGAAGTCGCCCAACTGCGCGCCTCGGCGTCCAAAGCCTGCGCCTTGCTCAAAGCCTTGGCCAATGAGGATCGCCTGTTGATTCTCTGTCAACTGACCCAGGGCGAACGCAACGTCGGCGAGCTGGAAAAAATGACCGGCGTACGCCAGCCGACGCTGTCCCAGCAACTGGGCATCTTGCGCGATGAAGGCCTGGTCGCGACCCGCCGCGAAGGCAAATACATTTTCTATGGCCTGGCCAGTCACGAAGTGATCCAGGTGATGAAAACCCTCTCGGGGCTCTATTGCGGAGCGGTACTCAAGAGCTGGGAACAGCCATAAATGCCAGCCCTCACAAACATCTCCTGTGGGAGCGAGCCTGCTCGCGAAGGCGGCGTGTCAGCCGACGAATAGTTGACTGAGCCACCGCTTTCGCGAGCAGGCTCGCTCCCACATTGGTTGTTGTGGTGAGCCAATAAATCCTTGCGTGCAGCAAAAGGAACAAGCAATGAACGATCAACACTGGGGCCTATCCATCAGTGCGGACATCGTGGTCATCGGCGGTGGCACGGCCGGCATCGGTTTTGTCGCCAGTCTGCTCAAGCGTGACCCGCAGCTCAAAGTCACCGTGATCGAACCGAGTTCACAGCACTACTATCAACCGGCGTGGACGCTGGTCGGCGGTGGCGCGTTTGACGTGAAGGACACGGTCAGGCCGATGAGCAAAGTCATGCCGCGTCAGGCGACGTGGATTCAGGCCAGTGTCAGCGCCATCGACCCGCAAAGCCGCCAACTCACCCTCGACGACCAGCGCACCGTCAGCTATCAGAACCTGATCGTCTGCCCCGGTCTGCGCCTGGCCTGGGAGAGAATCGAAGGCTTGCAGGAAAGCCTCGGCCAGCACGGCGTCACCTCCAACTACAGCTATCAACACGCCCAGTACACCTGGGATCAAGTGCAGAAACTGCGCGATGGCCGGGCGCTGTTCACCCAGCCGGCGATGCCGATCAAATGCGCCGGCGCGCCGCAAAAAGCCCTGTACCTGTCTTGCGATCACTGGCGCAAATCCGCCGTGCTGAAAGACATCAACGTTGAATTCAATCTCGCTGGCGCTGCGCTGTTTGGCGTGCCGACCTTCGTGCCGCCGTTGATGAAGTACATCGAACAGTACGACGCGCAACTGGCGTTCAACTCGAATCTGGTCAAGGTCGACGGCCCGGCAAAAACCGCGTGGTTTGAAGTCAAGGGCGCCGATGGCAATGTCAGCCGGGTCGCGAAAACCTTCGACCTGCTGCACGTCGTGCCGCCACAAGTCGCGCCGGATTTCATCGCACAGAGTCCGCTGGCCGATGCCGGCGGTTGGTGCGAAGTCGATCCACACAGCTTGCAGCATCCGCGTTATCCCGACGTGTTCGCACTGGGCGATATCTGCGGCACCAGCAATGCGAAAACTGCCGCAGCGGTGCGCAAGCAGGTTGTCGTCGTTGCGCAAAACCTGCTGGCCGCGCGCAAACAACAGCCGCTGCCGCTCAAGTACGACGGCTACGGTTCCTGCCCGCTGACGGTGGAGAAGGGCAAGGTGATCCTCGCCGAGTTCGGCTATGGCGGCAAACTGCTGCCGACCTTCCCGCTGGACCCGACCGTGGCCCGCCGTTCGGCATGGTGGCTGAAGGCGACGCTGCTGCCGTGGTTCTACTGGCACGGCATGCTCAAGGGGCGCGAGTGGCTGACGCGTCTGTCCAGGGTCGACTGAGAAAACTCCTATGTTGCTGGCAAGTCTGTTTGGAGTGGTGATGGGTTTGGTCCTCGGCCTGACCGGCGCGGGCGGCGGGATTCTCGCGGTGCCGGCGCTGGTGCTCGGGCTCGGCTGGACGATGACGCAAGCGGCGCCGGTGGCCTTGTTTGCGGTCGGCAGCGCGGCAGCGGTCGGTGCGATCGACGGTTTGCGCCATGGCCTGGTCCGTTACCGCGCGGCGCTGTTGATCGCCGCGTTGGGTGCGGTGTTTTCGCCGCTGGGGATCTACTTCGCGCATCAGTTGCCGGAAAAGATTCTGATGATGCTGTTCAGTCTGCTGATGGTCTTGGTCGCCTGGCGAATGTTCAGAAAGGACCGTCAGCAAGCGGGGCCGAGCGATCACGGCCACGCCAGTTGGGGCCAGAAAAACTGCATGCTCAACGAGCAGACCGGGCGCTTCGACTGGACCGCCAAATGCACCGCCACCCTTGCTGCACTGGGCGCGATTACCGGCGTGGTTTCGGGTTTACTTGGCGTCGGCGGCGGCTTTCTGATTGTGCCGGCGTTCAAGCAACTGACCGATGTGCAGATGCGCGGCATCGTTGCGACGTCGTTGATGGTGATCAGTCTGATTTCCGCGATCGGGGTGATCGGCGCGTTTCATGCGGGGGTGCGTATCGACAGTCAGGGTGCGGCGTTCATTGTCGCCAGCATCGTTGGCATGATCGTCGGTCGCAGGCTGTGCGCGCAGGTGCCGGCGCGGGCGTTGCAGGTGGGGTTTGCCAGTGTCTGTCTGGTGGTGGCGGGGTACATGCTGGTGCGGGCGTGAAGATCAACAGATCGCAGCCTCGTTGCACTCGACAGCTCCTACAGGGGAATGCGATTCCTGCAGGAGCTGCGATCTTTTCAGCGGGTTACAACACCAGGTGCGGCAGCCACAGCGAAATCGCTGGAACGTAGGTCACCAGCAGCAGCACCAGGAACAGCACGCCATAGAACGGCAGCAGCGCTTTTACGGTGCTTTCGATACTGACCTTGCCCACCGCCGAGCCGACGAAGAGCACAGCGCCCACCGGCGGTGTTATCAATCCGATCCCCAGGTTGACCAGCATGATCATGCCGAACTGCACCGGATCGACACCGATGCCCATGATCACTGGCATCAGGATCGGCGTGAGGATCAGGATCAGCGGCGCCATGTCCATCACCGTGCCCAACAGCAGCAACATCACGTTGATGCACATCAGGATCACGTAGCGGTTGTCCGACAGGGTCAGGAACAGCGTGGTGATCTTCGCCGGGATCTGCATCAGGGTCATGATGTAGCCGAAGCTGGCGGCGAAACCGATCAGGATCATCACAATGGAGATGGTGCGCACCGTGCGGTGCATCAGCTTGGGCAGTTCGCTCCATTTGTAGTCGCGGTAGATGAACATGGTCACGAAGAATGACCACAGCACCGCGATGGCCGCCGATTCAGTGGCGGTGAAAATACCCGAGAGAATGCCGCCGAGGATGATCACCATCGCCATCATGCCCCACAGGGCTTCGCCGACGATCTTCAGCGCCTGGCGCATCGGGATCACTTCGCCCTTGGGGTAGTTGCGCTTTTTCGCGAAGATCAGGCACAGCACCATCAGGCAGGCGCTCATCAGCAGGCCCGGGACGATGCCGGCCATGAACAGCGAAGCGATCGACACCGTACCGCCTGCAGCCAGGGAGTAGAGCACCGAGTTATGGCTTGGCGGAGTCAGCAGGGCTTGCACCGAACCGCTGACGGTCACAGCGGTGGAGAAGTCGCGCGGATAACCCTTGCGCTCCATCTCCGGAATCAGCACCGAACCCACCGATGCCGTGTCGGCCACTGACGAACCGGAGATCGCACCGAAGAACGTCGAGGCAACGATGTTGACCAGCGACAGGCCACCGCGGACGAATCCCACCAGCACGCCGGCACACGCCACCAACCGCCGGGACATGCCGCCCTCGGCCATGATCGCGCCGGCCAGGACGAAGAACGGAATGGCCAGCAGCGAGAATTTGTTCACCCCTGAGGCGACCTGGATCATCACCGCCTGGAAGGGAATGTCGATCCACCATGCGCCGATCAGCGCAGCGGCGCCCAACGCGTAGGCGACCGGCATGCCGATCAGGATCAATACGATAAAACTGCCCAGCAGAATCAGAGCGTCCATTAAGCGGCACCTTCACTTTCTTCAACCAGGTCGAACTGCACGACCCGCCGTTTGCTCTGGTCACCGAGCAAGAGTTTTTCCAGAACAAAAATCAGCGTCAGCAGGCCGCCCACGGGGATCGGCAAATACGTTACGCCAACGCGCAGATCGGGCAGGGCGGCCATGAACTGGTTCCAGGTGGAGATGCACAGCTTGGTGCCCCAGATGGTCATGAAGATGCAGATGGCCGCCATCAGCAGTTGCGAAAAAATCGCTGCTGCGGATTTCAGCTGCGGTGGCATGCGGTCGGTGAGCATGGCCACGGCCATGTGCGCACCGGCGCGGTAACTGGCGGCGGCGCCGATGAAGGTGAACACCATCATCAGCAGGATCGCCGTCGGCTCTGGCCAGCTCGAACCGGTGCCGAGCACGTAGCGGGCGAAGACGCCCCAGGGAATCATCAGGGAAATCGCCAGGACGGAAAGGCCGGCGACCCAGATGCACGTCATGTAGATCTTGTCGTTGATACGCAGCAGCAGATTCTTCATCGGGTTCCACCGTAACCGGGCGCGCCTGAACCGCTGGCGCGCCGGGCCTTGTTCATGAGTATGGAGCGGGGGGCGTTACTGAACGGCTTCGATCTTTTTGATCAGATCTGCGTACTTCGCACCGTACTTTTCACGTACCGGAGCGGTGGCGTCGTAGAAGGGTTTCTTGTCAACGGTGATGAACTCGACGCCGGCGGCCTTGAGTTTTTCTTCACTGGCGGCGGACTTCTTGTCCCACAACACGCGTTCTTCAGCCTGGGCAGCTTTGGCCGCCGTTTTCACCATCTTCTGTTGATCCGGAGTGAGTCTTTCCCAGGTGATTTTCGACATCACGATCGGCTCTGGCAGGATCAGGTGACCGGTCAGGCTGTAGAACTTGGCGTTCTGGAAGTGGTTGTGTTCGAGCAGGGTCGGCGGGTTGTTTTCCGCGCCGTCGATCACGCCGGTTTGCAGGGCGCTGAAGATTTCGCCGGTGTCCATGGCGATGCCGTTACCGCCCATGGCGTTCATCATGTCGATGAACATCGGGTTGCCTTGTACGCGGATTTTCATGCCCTTGAGGTCTTCGAGCTTGCGCACCGGTTTCTTGGTGTAGATGTTGCGCGTGCCGCCGTCCATCCACGCCAGGGCCACCAATTTGAATTCGGAGTTGGTGATCTTGTCGAGAATCTCATCGCCCACCGGGCCATCGATGACGTTACGCATGTGTTGCTGGTCCCGGAAAATGAACGGCATGTTGAACACGTTCACATCCGGCACCACGGGGCCGACGATACCCAGGCTGACCCGGGACATCTGTATCGCGCCGACTTGCATCTGCTCGATGACTTCCTTCTCGGAACCGAGCACTCCGCCCGGGAAGTACTGGAAGGTCAGCTCGCCGTTGGTTTCCTTTTCAAGCGTTTTGCCCATGCTCTTTTCGGCCACCACAGTTGGGTAACCGTCTGGATGAATATCAGCGAATTTGAGTTTCATATCTGCCTGAGCGCCACCAGCAAAGGTGAACATCAGCGGGAGTGCAGCGGCGAGCAAGGTGCGTTTGAAGTTCATGGGGGGTGAGTCTCCAGTCTTGTTATTTTTGTGTTCAAGGCGCAGCGGTGCAGCAGAGGGTCTAAAGCAAATCGTTGAATTGCGGTTCGGCGAGGCCCTTGACGCCTGGCTTCAGGGCGAACACGCCGCCGGCCAGGGATTGCGGATCGTGGTCATCGCCGGGGCGAATCGAGGCGACAAACAAGGTGTCCAGGTTGCTGCCGCCGAAGGCACACATGGTCGGTTTCTTCACCGGTACTTCCAGTGAAAAATCCAGACGACCGTCCGGGGCGAAGCGGTGAATCAGGCCGGCGTCGTTGGCGCAGATCCAGTAGCAGCCTTCGGCATCCACGGCAGCGCCATCGGGGCGGCCGGGGAAGTGATTCATGTCGACGAAGATTCGGCGATTCGATGGCGTGCCGGTCTCGGTGTCGTAATCGAAGGCCCAGATCAGTTGCACGTTGGGGTGCGAGTCCGACAGGTACATGGTTTTGCCGTCGGGGCTGAAGGCGAGGCCGTTGGGCACGATGAAGCCATCCAGCTGCGCTTCGATCACGCCAGTCTGCCCGGCGCCGTAGCGATAGAGCCGGCCTTCAGGCGCGTTCAGGCCCATATTCAGCACCATGCTGCCGGCCCAGAAACGCCCTTGGCGATCGCAGCGACCGTCGTTGAGGCGCATGTCCGCGCGGCTGTGCCCGACGGTGGCGAGCAATTCGCTGTCGAGGCTGCCGTCGCTGTGCGGGTGCAGGCGATAGAAACCGCTTTCCATGCCGGCGACCCAGCCGCCACTGCGGTGGCGGGTGATGCAGGCGAGCATTTGCGGGGCTTTCCACGAGGCGACGTGCCCGGTGTCAGCGCTCCAGCGTTGCAGCCCGCCGTTGGGAATATCGACCCAGTACAGGGCGTTTTCCTGCGGCACCCAGACCGGGCTTTCACCGACCGCGTTGCGGGCGTCGACGATCAATTCGGCTTGCATACTCATTCCCTTGGTTTTTATTGGAGGGGGATCAAGTCGAGCGATCAATCGCCAAACGGGCCTGCTGCGACGAAGGCGCCGCCCTGATAGATCCGCGCCGGATCATCGTCGGCTGGCATCGGCTGCGCTTCGACCTTGTCGCGGAACACTTCCGAGGTGTCCTTGGCTTCGAAACCGAGGTGGCTGGCGTAGCGGTTGTCCCACCAGACGTCTTTGTTGGCGGACATGCCGTAGACCACGGTGTGGCCGACGTTTGGTGTGTACAGCGAGCGTTCGAGCAGTTGCGTGAGATCGTCGAAGCTCAGCCAGGTGTGCATCATCCGGCGGTTCTGCGGTTCGGGGAACGAGGAGCCGATGCGGATGCTGACGGTTTCGATGCCGTAGCGATCGAAGTAGAAACTGGCCATGTCTTCGCCGTAGGACTTGGACAAGCCGTAGTAACCGTCGGGGCGGCGTGGAGATATGGCGTCGAGTTTCTCGTCCTGTTTGTAGAAACCGATGACGTGGTTGGAGCTGGCGAAGATCACCCGTTTCACACCGTGCTTGCGTGCCGCTTCGTAAATGTGGAACACGCCGCAGATGTTGGCGCCGAGGATTTCTTCGAACGGCCGCTCAACCGAAACGCCGCCGAAATGCAGGATCGCATCGACTCCTTCGACCAGTTGATGCACGGCTTGCTTGTCGGCGAGGTCGCAGAGCACGACTTCTTCGTGATCATCGACGGCCGGGGCGAGGGCGGCGATGTCGGACAGGCGCAGCACATTGGCGTAAGGGCGCAGGCGTTCGCGCAGGACTTTGCCCAGGCCTCCGGCGGCACCGGTCAGCAGCAGGCGGTTGAAAGGAGCGCGGGGGGTAGAAATAGACGTCATGGCAATCCCTGAACACATTGTTATTAGGTTTGTTGTAGGTTGTCGTATGACTGCGCTGAAGTATCGGTAGGGTTTCCGGATCTTGTCAACGCGACTTTTGGTGTAGATGACGGAAGGGGCGATTCATTTTTTCAACACCCGATACCTGCCTTGCAATGCAATCCCCTTGTGGGAGCGAGCCTGCTCGCGAAGGCGTTGTGCCAGTCAGAACAAGTCGACTGGTCCGGCGCTTTCGCGAGCAGGCTCGCTCCCACAGGGCAAACCGCCAACCGTTACAACAACGAAATCGGATAGCTGATAAAGATCCGGTTCTCGTCAAATTCGTTGGTGCTGAAGTCCCGGCGAATGGTCGCGTTGCGCCATTTCACGTTGAGGTTCTTCAGCGGGCCGCTCTGCACGGTGTAGGCCAGTTCCGATTCGCGGCCCCATTCCTTGCCGTCATTGGTGGTGGCGGTGTGCACGTTATCGCCGCTGATGTAGCGGTTCATCAGGGTCAGGCCAGGCACGCCCAGCGCAACGAAGTTGTAGTCGTGACGCACCTGCCAGGAGCGCTCTTTGGCGTTGTCATAACTGGCGTTGTAACTGTCGTTGGCCAGGGTGCCGCCGCTGGTGCCGTTGACGCGCATCCAGGCATCGTCGCCGGTGAGTTTCTGCAGGCCGACGTAGAAGGTGTTGCCACCATATTTCGCCGAGAGCAGGGCGAACGCGGTCTTGTTGTCGAGGTCGCCGGCCTGAGCGCTGCCGTCTTCCTTGCCGGTGAAGAAACCGAGGTTGGCGCCCAGCGTCCAGTCGCCCATCGGCTGGCTGTGGCTGAGGTTGAAATACTGCTGCTGATAGATGTCGGTGAGCTCGGCGTACCACACGCCGACCATGGTGCGTTTTTCGTTGAAGCTGTATTCGCCGCCGCCGAAGTTGAAGCGATCGGAGGTGAATGCACCGCGGCCGTTCATCGACATGTCTTCCATGCTCGCGTCGTTGCGCGGGCTGTTGCCACGGAACTGGCCGCCGTAGACGGTCAGGCCGTTGATTTCAGTGGACGTGATCTGGCCGCCGCGAAAGGTCTGCGGCAGGGAGCGGCCATCGTCGGAGCGCAGGATCGGCAGCACCGGCATCCATTCACCGACTTTCAATTCTGTCTTCGAGACTTTGGCTTTCAGCGCCACGCCGAGGCGACCGAAATTGTCGGCCGGGCGACCGTCATCATGAATCGGCAACAGTTGCGTGCCGCCAGTGCCTTTGCCGCCATCGAGCTTTTGCGAATACAGCCCGAGCACATCGAGGCCGAAGCCGACGGTGCCTTGGGTGAAGCCGGATTTGGCGTCGAGAATGAAGCTCTGTGTCCACTCTTCAGCCTTGCCCTGCGGATAGGCCGGGTTGACGAAGTTGCGGTTGAAGTAGGCGTTGCGCAGGTTCAGCGTGGCTTTGCTGTCGTCGAGGAAGCCTTCGGCATCAGCGCTCATGGGCAGGGCCAGGACTAGACTGCTGCAACCGATCAGGCTGAGGGTCGAACGCGGTTTGAAATGGGCAAAACGTGAAGGGCGGACGGAATTGCGGGCGAGTGGGCTCACTGTGACGCTCCCTGAATCGTTTGTTGTTTTTATTATTTGTCATACGTCGTCGTACAACATCGATGCGGATATTTCCCAGATTCTCAGGGATTGTCAACTGGAAGTTATACGATGACCTCCCATGCGACGCCGAACCCATGTGGGAGCGAGCCTGCTCGCGAATGCGGACTTTCAATCAATGAAGTTGTCGACTGACACAGCGCTTTCGCGAGCAGGCTCGCTCCCACAGGGTTCCTTGGTGTCTGTCGAGTCGTGTATTGCCCGTCAAATTGCGGCAAACTTCCTCCACCCCCAGCACCAGGCCGATTCATGGATAAATACGCCCCGCGCAACTGGCAACCCCACGAAAAGCCCAGCCTGCCCGGTTCTCCGTCGACACCGCTGCACTCCACGCCCAAGCGCCTGGCGTACGCGGCGGTTGGCGTGCTGGTGGCGGTGACCGGTGGGCTGGGAAACTCGCTGGTGGTTGCCAACCTGCCTTACCTGCAAGGCTCGCTCGGCGCGACCACGGCGGAGATGGCCTGGCTGCCGGCGGCGTATGTGATGACCAACGTCTCGATGAACCTGCTGTTGGTGAAGTTTCGCCAGCAGTTCGGCTTGCGCGCGTTCACCGAAGTGTTTCTGGTGCTGTATGCGCTGGTGACCTTCGGCCATTTGTTCGTCAACGATCTCAACTCGGCAGTGGCGGTGCGAGCAGCGCACGGCATGGTCGGTGCGGCGCTGAGCTCGCTGGGTCTGTATTACATGGTGCAGGCGTTCCCGGCGAAGTGGCGGCTCAAAGCGTTGGTACTCGGCCTCGGCACGTCGCAACTGGCGTTACCGCTGGCGCGGCTGTTTTCCGAAGACCTGTTGCAGATCGCCGAATGGCGCGGTCTGTACCTGTTCGAATTGGGCATGGCCCTGCTGTCACTCGGCTGTGTGTTGCTGCTGAAGCTGCCGCCCGGTGACCGCTTCAAGACCTTCGAAAAACTCGACTTCCTGACCTTCGCCATTCTCGCCACCGGTGTGGCGTTGTTGTGCGCGGTGCTGTCGCTGGGGCGCATCGACTGGTGGCTGGAGGCGGACTGGATCGGCGTGGCGCTGGCCTGTTCGATCGCGCTGATCATTATGGGCCTGGCCATTGAGCACAATCGCAGCAACCCGATGTTGATGACCCGCTGGCTGGGCAGCGGAACGATGATTCGCCTGGCGCTGGCGGTGACCCTGATTCGCATGGTCACCTCGGAGCAATCCACCGGCGCGGTCGGTTTCATGCAGAACCTCAACATGGGCTATGAGCAGTTGCACAGTCTGTACGTGGTGATGCTGATCGGCAGTATCGCCGGGCTTGCCACCAGCGCGTTGACCATCGACCCCAAACACTTGCTGATGCCTTTGATCATCTCGCTGGCGCTGATGGCCACCGGTTCGGTGATGGACAGTTTTTCCAACAACCTGACCCGCCCGCAAAATCTCTACTTCAGCCAGTTCCTGCTGGCATTCGGCAGTACGTTTTTTCTCGGCCCGACCATGGTCTTCGGCACGCGCAACGTGCTGACCAATCCGCGCAACCTGGTGAGTTTTTCCGTGCTGTTCGGGATCTGCAACAACCTCGGCGGGCTGCTCGGCGCGGCGTTGCTTGGCACTTTTCAGATCGTGCGGGAGAAGTACCACTCCAGCCACATCGTCGATCATCTGGTGATGTCCGATCCGTTGGTGGCGGCGCGCGTGCAGAGCGGCGGTTCGGCCTACGGCGGTTTGCTCGCCGACCCGAGCCTGCGCAATCTGGCCGGCATGCGCAGTCTCGCCAATGCGGCGACACGCGAAGCGAACGTGCTGGCCTATAACGATGTCTTCATGCTGATCGCGGTCATTGCCGTCCTGACCATGATCTGGCTTTCGATTCGCGCGTTGTGGCTGATGAGCACCACCAAAGCCATTGAACCGACACCTTCCGTACCACCCAGCGGTGCCACTTCTTCATGACCGAACCGACCACCACAACTACCAATGCCATTGCCGCCACGCCTGAAGGTGAGGCGCCGCCATCGTCACCCAATACCGCGCCGCGTTCGCTGCGGGTGCGGATCATTTCTTCGCTGGGCTTTGCCGCAATCGCCATCGTCGGTGTCCTGATCGTGCTGTATGCGTGGCAACTGCCGCCGTTCAGCAGTGCGGTCGAAACCACCGAAAACGCCTTGGTGCGCGGGCAGGTGACGATCATCGGCCCGCAGCTCAGCGGCTATGTGTTCGAGGTGCCGGTGCAGGACTTCCAGTACGTCAAGGCCGGGGATCTGCTGGTGCGTCTGGACGACCGCATTTATCAGCAACGCCTCGACCAGTCCCTGGCACAACTGGCAGTGCAGAAGGCCGGGCTGGCCAACGTCGTGCAGCAACGCAACAGCGCTGAAGCGACGATCAAATTGCGCCAGGCGGTGTTGGCCGACAGCCAGGCGCAGTTGCGCAAGAGCGAGGCCGATCTGCGGCGTAATCAGGAACTGGTGCGCGACGGCTCGGTGTCCAAACGCGAGTTCGACGTGACCCTTGCTGCCAACGCGCAGAGCACGGCATCTGTGGCGCAGGCCAAGGCCAATCTGGAAATCGCCCGGCAGGATCTGCAAACGGTCATCGTCAATCGCGGCTCGCTGGAAGCCGCCGTGGCCAGTGCTGAAGCAGCGGTGCAACTGGCGCGGATCGATCTGTCGAACACGCGGATTGTCGCCCCGCGCGACGGCCAGCTCGGGCAGATCGGCGTGCGCTTGGGCGCCTACGTCAACTCCGGCGCGCAATTGATGGCGTTGGTCCCGGACCAGAAATGGGTGATCGCCAACATGAAGGAAACCCAGATGGCCAACGTACGTGTCGGGCAACCGGTGCGCTTCACCGTCGACGCCTTGAACCACCGCAGATTCACCGGCCATGTGCAGCATATTTCGCCGGGCACCGGCTCGGAATTTGCCTTGCTGCAGGCCGACAACGCCACCGGCAACTTCGTCAAGATCGCCCAGCGGGTGCCGGTGCGCATCACTATCGATCCCGATCAGCAGGAAGCAGAACGCTTGCGGCCGGGGATGTCAGTTGTTGTCAGCATCGACACCGCCGCCGGCGACACCCAACCCCACTGATCAATGCATAACCCTGTGGGAGCGAGCCTGCTCGCGAAAGCGTCGTATCAGTAACATTTCTTTATCTGACACACCGCTTTCGCGAGCAGGCTCGCTCCCACAGGATTAGTGCTCACGGGGCTCTATTCATTCGGGCGAGGGGGTGACCCGGCAACTTTTGCGGTTGCGAATCTGCTCGTCGCTGGGCCGTTCGCGGACGAATTCGAAGCGCGGTTCGCCTTCGCTGTAATGCACCAGCCAGCCCCATTCCAGTTCGCTTTCTTCCTGTCCGGGATGCGGTGGCCGGGCCCACCAGGGTTCTTTGCTGAGGATCTCGCGCATGGCAGCCTCCGGTTGATGGCAATCCCTGAACTATAGCTTCCTGTCGCGAGTCGTCAGCACAGGCTGTGTAGAATCGGCGCGATCATGACGAACAAGGGGGCAGGGCAATGATTGATGGGGTGCGCAAGGATGAACCTGCAAAGCGGCTGTTCTTTGCCCTGGATTGCCCGCCGGCGCAGCGCAAGGCAATCGCCCAGTGGCGCGCGGAGCTGGGCCTGCGCAGCGGCAAACCGGTGCCGGCGGATAACTTTCATCTGACTCTGCTGTTCCTCGGTGCGGTGCCGTTGGCGCAGATTCACGGCGTCTGCGAAGCAGCGGGCAGTGTGCGTATTCCGGGCGAAACGTTGCGTATTGAGCTGGATCGCTTGCAGGTCTGGCATCGCGCCGGTGTGCTGTCGCTGGCGCCCGAGCAGGCACCGCCGGCGCTGTTGCGCCTGGTTTACGCGCTGGAGCAGGCGATGCTGCCGTTCGGTTTTGAACAACCCACCCACGAGTTCCGTCCGCACTTGACGCTGGCCCGCGAGTACCGCGCGCCGGAGCCGGAATCGCGCACGCCGCCGGAGTTCTTTCTGCGTGCTGAACGCTTCGCTCTGTTCGAATCGCACAAGGGTCGCTATCGGGTTTTGCAGGACTGGCCGCTGATCTGAACGGACAAAAAAAGGCGCCCGAAGGCGCCTGCAAATTCACCCGAGCCGAGGGAGCCGGGTGAGGCCGTTCAGATCAGGGTGCAGCGGTGGTAAGGCGCTGCGTGAACGGAAAATTTTCAGCACTGTATTGCTTCATTGTGGGAGCGAGCCTGCTCGCGAAAGGGTCGGCACATGCGGCATCTCAATCGCCTGACACGACGCCTTCGCGAGCAGGCTCGCTCCCACATTTTGATCATCGGTGTTTTTATTTACCAAGCTTCACCCGCGTCCAGCCGCGCGTCATGATCCGCTGCGTGGCAATCGGCTGATCCGGCACTGCATACAACGTCGCCATCACCGCTTGCGACGGATACGAGCCCGGTTCGTTGCGGATCGCTTCGTCCACCAATGGCGTGGCCGCTGCGTTGGCGTTGCTGTAGCCGATGCTGTTGGTGACTTCGGCGATGATGTCCGGGCGCATCAGGAAATCCATGAACAGGTAGGCGTTGTCGACGTTCGCCGCATCACGGGGGATGGCGACCATGTCGTAGAAACTGCCGGCGCCTTCCTTGGGTATGCTGTAGTCGATCACCACCTTGTTGCCCGATTCCACCGCGCGGGCCTTGGCCTGCAGGACGTCGCCGGAGTAACCCACCGCCACGCAGATGTTGCCGTTGGCCAGATCGGAGATGTACTTCGAGGAATGGAAATACGCCACGTAAGGGCGGATTTTCATGAACAGCGCTTCGGCTTCGGCGATGTGCGCCTTGTCCTTGTCGTTCACCGGATAGCCCAGGTAGTGCAGGGCGGCCGGGAGCATTTCGGTTGGCGAATCGAGGAAACTGATGCCACAGGCTTTGAGTTTTTCCGCGTTCTCCGGTTTGAACAGCAAGTCCCAGGAGTTGGTCGGGGCGTTGGCGCCGAGCACTTCCTTGACCTTCGCCGGGTTGAAACCGATGCCGATCGAGCCCCACATGTACGGAAAGGCATGGGCATTGTCCGGATCACTGGCGGCGGCGTTTTTCAGCAGCACCGGGTTGAGATTCTTCCAGTTCGGCAGCTTCGATTTGTCCAGCGGCTGGTAGACGCCGGCTTTGATCTGCTTGGCCAGAAAACTGTTCGACGGCACGACGATGTCATAGCCGGATTTGCCCGCGAGCAGGCGCGCTTCCAGAGTTTCGTTGCTGTCGAAGACGTCGTAGGTCACGCGAATGCCGGTCTCGTCTTCGAACTTTTTCACGGTGTCCGGCGCGATGTAATCGGACCAGTTGTAAACACGCAGCACCTTGTCGTTGGCCTGGGCGCCCATGACCATTGCGCCCATTAAGGACAGTGTCAGCAGAGTCCTGCCAAACATTTTCATCGGTACAACTCCCTTCTTCTTATTCAAAAACACAAAAGCTCGGTGCACTTGAACCTTGTGGCGAGGGGATTTATCCCCGCTCGGCTGCGTAGCAGTCGCAAAACCTGAATACGGAGTCTTCAGGTAGAACTGCAGGGGCCGCTTCGCAGCCCAACGGGGATAAATCCCCTCGCCACAGTCGTTCATCGGTGTTGCTCAGGCAGTCGCCGTTGCCGGCTGTTGCCACGACTCGTTTGCGGTCTGATCCATCGCTTCCTGGATCGCCCGTTTGCGATTGGCTTCGGCCTTGCGGCCGAAGTACCAGACCAGGAAAGTCACCAGCGATACCGCCAGTAGAATCAGGCTGGCCACGGCGTTGATCTCGGGTTTAACGCCCAGGCGCACCGCCGAGAACACTTCCATCGGCAGCGTCGTCGAGCCCGGCCCGGAAACGAAACTCGCCAGCACCAGATCGTCCAGCGACAAGGCGAACGACATCATCCCGCCGGCGGCCAGCGACGGCGCGATCATGGGGATGGTGATCAGGAAAAACACTTTGAATGGTTTCGCGCCGAGGTCCATCGCCGCTTCTTCGATCGACAGATCCAGCTCGCGAAGGCGCGCGGAGACTACCACCGCGACATAGGCTGCACAAAACGTGGTATGGGCGATCCAGATGGTGACGATGCCGCGCTCCTGCGGCCAGCCGATCAGTTGCGCCATCGCCACGAACAGCAGCAACAGCGACAGACCGGTGATCACTTCCGGCATCACCAACGGCGCGGTCACCAGACCACCAAACAGCGTGCGACCCTTGAAGCGCGTCACCCGCGTCAGCACGAACGCCGCCAGCGTCCCCAGTGCCACAGCGGCAATCGCGGTGTAGCAGGCGATCTCCAGCGAACGCAGCACCGAGCCCATCAGTTGCGTGTTGTCGAGCAGGCCGACATACCACTTCACTGACCAGCCACCCCACACCGTCACCAGCTTCGAGGCGTTGAACGAGTAGATCACCAGAATCAGCATCGGCAGATAAATGAACATCAAGCCGAAGATCAGCATGAACTTGGAAAAATTGAAGCGTTTCATCCCCGTGCCTCCATCTCTTTGGCCTGGCTGCGGTTGAACAGCAGAATCGGCACAATCAGGATCAACAGCATCACCACCGCTAGCGCGGAAGCCACCGGCCAGTCGCGGTTATTGAAGAACTCCTGCCACAGCACGCGACCGATCATCAGCGTCTCCGGGCCACCCAGCAGTTCCGGGATCACGAACTCGCCAACCACCGGAATGAACACCAGCATGCAGCCGGCAATGATGCCGTTCTTGGCCAGGGGCACGGTGATTTTCCAAAAGTTGTTGAAGTTGCTCGAACCCAGATCCTGCGCGGCTTCCAGCAGGCTGTTGTCGTGCTTGACCAGGTTGGCGTAGAGCGGCAGCACCATGAACGGCAGATACGCGTAAACCACACCGATATAGACGGCAGTGTTGGTGTTGAGGATCTCGATCGGGTGGTCGGTGAGCCCGGTCCACATCAGGAACCCGTTGAGCAGACCGTTGTTGCTGAGGATGCCCATCCACGCATACACGCGGATCAGGATCGCCGTCCAGGTCGGCATCATGATCAACAGCAGCAGGACGTTTTGCGTTTCCTTGCCGGTCTTGGTGATCGCGTAAGCCATCGGAAAACCGATCACCAGGCACATCAGCGTGCTCAATGCCGCGACCTTCAGCGAGCCGAGATACGCCGACAGGTACAGCTCGTCTTCGCCGAGCAGGGTGTAGTTGCCGATGTTCAGCAGCAGCTGGAATTTCTGTTCGGCGAAGGTGTAGATCTCCGAGTACGGCGGGATCGACAGCGCGGCTTCCGAGAAGCTGATCTTCATCACCAGAAAGAACGGCAGCATGAAGAACAGGAACAGCCAGATGAACGGAATACCGATCACCAGTTTTCGTCCGCTGGGCACCAGGCGCAAGAATTGCTGATTGAAAGTTCTCATGAGCGCAGCACCACGCCGCTGTCGTCTTCCCACCAGACGTAGACCTTGTCGTCCCAGGTCGGCCGCGCGCCACGGCGTTCGGCATTGGCCATGAACGACTGGACGATCTTGCCGCCGGGCAGCTCGACGTAGAACACCGAATGGCCGCCGAGGTAGGCGATGTCGTGGACCTTGCCTTCGGACCAGTTGTAGCGGAACTCCGGTTGGGTAGTGCTGACGAGCATTTTTTCCGGGCGGATGGCGTAGGTGATCGACTTGTCCTGCACCGAGGTGCTGACGCCGTGACCGACATAGATCTTCTGCTGCAAGTCGGGGCTGTGAATGATTGCGTGGCCTTCCAGATCTTCCACCACGGTGCCGTCAAAGGCGTTCACGTTACCGATGAATTCGCAGACCATGCGGCTGACCGGCGCTTCATAAATGTCCACCGGGCTGCCGATCTGCGCGATCCAGCCCAGGTGCATGATCGCGATGCGCTGAGCCATGGTCATGGCTTCTTCCTGGTCGTGGGTGACCATCACGCAAGTCACGCCGACGCGCTCGATGATTTCCACCAGCTCAAGCTGCATCTGCGAACGCAGCTTTTTATCCAGCGCGCCCATCGGCTCGTCGAGCAGCAACAGTTTCGGCCGTTTGGCCAACGAGCGGGCGAGGGCGACGCGCTGCCGCTGGCCGCCGGACAACTGGTGCGGGCGGCGCTTGGCGTATTGGGTCATGTGCACAAGGCGCAGCATTTCTTCAACGCGAGCATCGATTTCGCTGGCAGGCAAACGGTCCTGTTTGAGGCCGAAGGCGATGTTCTGTGCCACGGTCATGTGCGGGAACAGCGCGTAGGACTGGAACATCATGTTGATCGGCCGCTCGTAAGGCGGCATGTCGGTGATGTCCACGCCATCGAGCAGAATCCGCCCCTCGGTCGGCCGCTCGAAACCGGCGAGCATGCGCAGCAGCGTCGATTTGCCCGAACCGGAACCGCCCAGCAGCGCGAAGATTTCGCCCTGATGGATCTCCAGGGACACATCGTCCACGGCCACGGTTTCGTCGAACTTCTTGGTGACACGATCGACTTTCACCAACACCTTTTTCGGTTGCTGATGACCTTCGAGTGCCTTGCGGTAAGTGCTGGAGGCGTTTGCCATGTGAAACTCCCAACAGGTGTCGTGTGCCTGGCCAATGTGGCCGGGCTTAAGTGGATTGCGGAACGGTCCGGAATGCCTGTCAGCTCCCACAGGGGATATGCGTTGACCTGAGTGGCCTTTGTCCGTACCGATCCGGCTTGTTCGGCGCCGCCGTCCTGGCTGCCTGGGTCGTACTTGTTGTTATCACGGGTGTTGCGGTTCACGGCTGACGGATGTGCAGATGCACATCCGTCAGCCGTGGGGGCAGTAAATTGTTATCGAGTCTGGGATTGCGTCAGCGCTGACTGCGCTTCGCCGCCCGTTGCCGGCACGCTGCGCCGAACGCCTGGAAAATCCTCAGGTAGTTCGGGTTGTCCAGCACCTGCCATTCCGGATGCCATTGCACGCCGAGGGCGAAGGTCAGGCTGTGCTCGACCGAGATCGCTTCGATCAAACCGTCCGGTGCCACGGCTTCAGCACGCAGGCCGGGAGCGAGGCGGTCGATGCCCTGGCTGTGAATCGAATTGACCTGAAATTCGTCGGGCAGCTCCAGCGCTTCGAACACGCCGCCAGCGATCACGCTGACCGCATGGGCTGGTGCGTATTGCACGGCCACATCCGGGCTGTCGGCTTCACGGTGGTCGAGCATGCCGGGCAGCTCGTGCACCTTTTGATGCAGGCTGCCGCCGAAGGCCACGTTCATTTCCTGGAAGCCACGGCAGATGCCGAGCACCGGAACGCCCGCCGCGATGGCTGCACGCAATAAAGGAAGGGTGGTGGCGTCGCGGGCCGGATCATGATCCGTGCCGGGGGCGCTGGCCGGGCCTTGATAGTGGAAGGGCTCCACGTTCGAGGGAGAGCCGGTAAGCAACAGACCGTCGAGTTGACCGAGCAGGTCTTCGATCTCAGTCAGATTGCCGAGGGAAGGAATGACCACTGGCAACCCTTGAGCGCCAACGCTGACAGCACGTACGTACTTGTCGCCGCTGATGTGATAGGGGTGCAGGCCAATCTGTTTGACGCACGCAGTAACGCCGATCAATGGCTTGAATGCCATTTTTATTCACCTCGAAGTCTGTCACTTGAACGAGCTTTTCCGGAGCTTAGCCTCGTTGATTTTAATTAACAACTGCCATGTAAAAAATTCTAAACGCCATTCATCAAATCACTCAGGTTTACCGGGGTTTGCCGGCGGATATGGCACGAGAGTGTTAAGAAAAGCCCGAAAAATAAAGGCTGCAGGGCAGGGTGTTCGCTATTGACTTCACTTTGCCTTTCGGATTGACTGGCTGCGCAACACGGTGGTGAACATAATAATTAACAGCTAAATAGGTGCATCATGTCGGTCCCTCTGCGTACCGTTCAACTCAACGAAGCCAACGCATTCCTTAAGAAATATCCTGAGGTTTTGTACGTCGACCTTCTGATTGCGGATATGAACGGTGTGGTGCGCGGCAAGCGCATCGAACGCACCAGTCTTCATAAGGTGTACGAAAAAGGCATCAACCTGCCGGCGTCGCTGTTCGCGCTGGACATCAACGGCTCGACGGTGGAAAGCACCGGTCTGGGCCTGGATATCGGCGATGCCGATCGCATCTGCTACCCGATCCCCGGCACCCTGAGCATCGAGCCGTGGCAAAAACGCCCGACCGCTCAACTGTTGATGACCATGCACGAGATCGAAGGCCAGCCGTTCTTCGCCGACCCGCGTGAAGTGCTGGCCAACGTCGTGCGCAAATTCGATGACCTCGGCCTGACTATTTGCGCGGCGTTCGAACTCGAGTTCTACCTGATCGACCAGGACAACGTGAATGGTCGTCCGCAATCGCCGCGTTCACCGGTATCCGGTAAGCGTCCGGTGTCGACCCAGGTTTACCTGATCGACGATCTCGACGAATACGTCGATTGCCTGCAAGACATCCTTGAAGGCGCGAAAGAGCAGGGCATCCCGGCGGATGCCATCGTCAAGGAAAGCGCCCCGGCGCAGTTCGAAGTCAACCTGCATCACGTCTCCGACCCGATCAAGGCGTGCGATTACGCGGTCCTGCTCAAGCGTCTGGTGAAGAACATCGCCTACGACCACGAGATGGACACGACTTTCATGGCCAAGCCTTATCCGGGCCAGGCCGGCAATGGTTTGCACGTGCACATTTCGATTCTGGACAAAGAAGGCAACAACATCTTCGCCAGCGAGGATCCCGAGCAGAACGCCGCACTGCGTCACGCGATCGGCGGTGTGCTCGAGACCCTGCCGGCGCAAATGGCGTTCCTCTGCCCGAACGTCAACTCGTACCGCCGCTTCGGCGCGCAATTCTATGTGCCGAACTCGCCGAGCTGGGGCATCGACAACCGCACCGTGGCCGTGCGCGTGCCGACCGGTTCAGCGGACGCCGTGCGCATCGAGCACCGCGTCGCCGGTGCTGATGCCAACCCGTACCTGCTGATGGCGTCGGTGCTGGCCGGTATCCACCACGGGCTTACCAACCAGATCGAGCCCGGCGCGCCGGTCGAAGGCAACAGCTACGAGCAGAACGAGCAGAGTCTGCCGAACAACCTGCGCGACGCCTTGCGCGAGCTCGACGACAGCGAAGTCATGGCGCGCTACATCGACCCGATGTACATCGACGTGTTCGTTGCGTGCAAGGAAAGCGAGCTGGCCGAGTTCGAGAACTCGATTTCTGACCTTGAGTACAACTGGTATCTGCATACGGTCTGAAGATCAAAAGCCCCTCACCCTAACCCTCTCCCGGAGGGAGAGGGGACTGACCGCGTCGTCTGGAGATATCCGGCGACCTGAACGATCCAGTCGATGATGGATTCGGCAAAGATTTTTCAGGTCGGCGCAGTTACCAGGCATCCCCCGATCGGTCCCCTCTCCCTCTGGGAGAGGGCTAGGGTGAGGGCAGCGATTCCCGGCCAGACAAAGCAACCAGACCAACCCCCAAATTCCCCCTTGTCGAGCTCAAAACAATGACCACAACCCGCAACGACTGGGAACAACGCTTCCAGTCTCTGTCCATCGAATCCCGCGCCTTCATCAACGGTGAATATCGCCCGGCGATCAGCGGCGATACCTTCGAATGCCTGAGCCCGGTCGACGGCCGCTTTCTTGCTGCCGTCGCCAGCACCGATGAAGCCGACGCCAACCTCGCCGTCGAAGCCGCGCGCCAGTCCTTCAACTCCGGCATCTGGGCGAAAAAAGCCCCCGCCGAGCGCAAGCGCGTGCTGATCCGCTTCGCCGATCTGATCCTGCAGCACCAGGAAGAACTGGCGCTGCTTGAAACCCTCGACATGGGCAAACCGATCAGCGATTCGATGAGCATCGACATCCCGGCGACCGCCAACGCGATCCGCTGGAGCGCCGAAGCGATCGACAAGATCTACGACGAAGTTGCCGCCACGCCGCACGATCAACTCGGCCTCGTGACTCGCGAGCCATCCGGCGTGGTCGCGGCGATCGTGCCGTGGAATTTCCCGCTGATCATGGCCAGCTGGAAGTTCGCCCCGGCGCTGGCGGCGGGTAACTCGTTCATCCTCAAACCTTCGGAAAAATCACCGCTGACCGCTATCCGCATCGCGCAACTGGCGCTGGAGGCGGGTATTCCGAAGGGCGTGTTCAACGTGCTGCCGGGCTACGGCCACACCGTCGGCAAGGCGCTGGCGTTGCACATGGACGTCGACGTGCTGGCCTTCACCGGCTCCACGGCGATCGCCAAGCAGCTGATGATCTATGCCGGCCAGAGCAACATGAAACGCGTCTGGCTCGAGGCCGGCGGCAAGAGCCCGAACGTGGTGTTCGCCGACGCACCGGACCTGCGCGCGGCAGCCCAGGCAGCAGCCAGTGCCATCGCCTTCAACCAGGGCGAAGTCTGCACTGCCGGCTCGCGTCTGCTGGTCGAGCGCTCGATTCGCGAGCAGTTCATTCCGCTGCTGGTGGAAGCGCTGCAAGCGTGGAAACCGGGGCACGCGCTTGATCCGGCGACCACCGTCGGCGCCGTGGTCGACCAGCGTCAACTGGACAACGTGCTGCGCTACATCAGCATCGGCCGCGAGCAGGGCGCCGAGTTGATTGCCGGCGGCCAACGCACCCTCGAAGAAACCGGCGGCCTCTACGTGCAGCCAGCGATTTTCGACGGCGTGACCAATGCGATGACTATCGCCCAAGAAGAAATCTTCGGCCCGGTGCTGTCGCTGATCACCTTCGACACTGCCGAAGAAGCCCTGCAGATCGCCAACGACAGCATCTTCGGCCTCGCCGCCGGGGTGTGGACCAGCAACCTGAGCAAGGCGCACACCTTCGCCCGCGGCCTGCGCGCCGGCAGCGTCTGGGTCAACCAGTACGACGGCGGCGACATGACCGCGCCATTCGGTGGCTTCAAGCAATCGGGCAACGGTCGCGACAAATCGCTGCATGCGTTCGACAAGTACACCGAACTGAAAGCGACCTGGATCAAGCTCTGACTCTTTTACAGCGGCGGCCGCCCCTGGTTGGCGGCCCTCGGAGAAACCTATGAAACAGCAACACGTAAACAGCTACTACGCCGCCACCCGCAACGAAGTCATCGACTTCCCGATTCTCGAAGAAGCGCTGGACTGCGACGTCTGCATCATCGGCGCCGGTTATACCGGCCTGTCCTCGGCGCTGTTCCTCAGCGAAGCCGGCTACAAAGTCACGGTGCTGGAAGCGGCGAAAGTCGGCTACGGCGCCAGCGGGCGCAACGGCGGGCAACTGGTCAATTCCTATAGCCGCGACGTCGATGTCATCGAAGAGCGCTACGGCGACAAGACTGCAGAAATCCTCGGCAGCATGATCTTTGAAGGCGCCGACATCATTCGTTCGCGCATCAAGGATTACGACATCAAGTGCGACTACCGCCCGGGCGGTATTTTCGCGGCGATGAACAAGAAACAACTCAATGGCCTGGCCGAGCAGAAGCGCAATTGGGAGCGCTACGGCAACCGCAATCTGAAGATGCTCGATGCAGCGGATATTCGTCGCGAAGTCGGCTCCGACGCTTACGTTGGCGGCTTGCTGGACATGCAGGGCGGCCACGTTCATCCATTGAATCTGGCGTTAGGGGAGGCCGCTGCCATCGTGCGTTTGGGCGGCAAGATCTACGAGCAATCGGCGGCGGTGGAAATCACCTACGGCGAGCCGATCACCGTGCGCACTGCCAAAGGTCTGGTCCGCGCCAAATATTTGCTGATCGCCGGCAACGCTTATCTGCCGCAAGGCCTCGACAATCGCGTCACCGCGAAAAGCATGCCGTGTGGTTCGCAGATCGTCGTCACCGAACCGCTGACCGAGCAGCAGGCGCGCAGCCTGATCACCAATAATTACTGCGTCGAGGACTGCAACTATCTGCTGGATTACTACCGCCTCACCGCTGACAACCGCCTGCTTTACGGTGGTGGTGTGGTCTACGGCGCGCGGGAGCCGGACGATATCGAGCAGCTGATCCGGCCGAAGATCCTCAAGACCTTTCCGCAGCTCAAGGACGTGAAGATCGACTACCGCTGGACCGGCAACTTCCTGCTGACCATGTCGCGCATGCCGCAATTCGGCCGCATCGAAAAGAACGCCTACTACATGCAGGGCTACAGCGGCCACGGCGTCACCTGCTCGCACCTGGCCGGCAAACTGATCTCGGAAATGATCCGCGGCGACGCCGAACGCTTCAACGCCTTCGCCTCACTGCCGCACATACCAATGCTCGGCGGCCGCACCTTCTCCGCACCGCTCACCGCTCTGGGCGCGGTCTACTACTCCCTGCGCGACCGGTTCGGCGTCTGATTGACCTCACCGGCGACGGTCCGAAAGACCTCGCCGGTTTTTCCCTACACAGCACACAGAACCTGTGGGAGCTGGCTTGCCAGCGATTGCGGTCTTTCAGCAAAAGGGATGTTGAATGTGCCATCCAATCGCTGGCAAGCCAGCTCCCACAAGTTTTTTATTTATCCGCAATAATCGCCAGCCAGCTCATTTCGATCACCATCCATCGAACCTGCTGAGCAACGCTGGCAAACGTGATTTAATAGCCGCCTTTCACGGTTCCGGGACACGGGAGCAACGTGATCCGCGCGACCTGCGCGTCACCCGCCACCCACCCCCATCGCCCCTTTTACATAAGGCAGTCATGGATACGGGTTCTCGACTCAAACTAGTACGCGAAAGCTACAAACTCTCCCAGCGCGAACTCGCCCGGCGTAGCGGCGTGACCAACGCGACCATCTCGCTGATCGAACAGAACCGCGTCAGCCCCTCCGTCAGCTCGCTGAAAAAGCTGCTCGAAGGCATACCGATGTCCCTGGCCGACTTCTTCACCTTCGACCAGCCCCCGCGCGAACACCAATACGTGTTCCGCGCCAACGAACAACCCGACCTCGGCCGCCACGGCCTGCGCCTGCTGCTCATCGGCGCCTCGGTGCCCAGCCGGCAGATGCGCCTGCTCCGCGAACAATACGCCCCCGGCGCCAGCTCCGGCGAAGAGCCGATCGTGCATGCCGAAGGCGAAGAGTGCGGGCTGGTCACGCGTGGCACGGTGGAATTGACCGTGGACGGGCAGGTGAGTGTGCTGAGTGCGGGGGATGGGTATTACTTTCCGACGACGCTGCCGCATAAATTCCGGAATATCGGCGCGGATGAGGCGGAGATAATCAGTGCGAATACGCCGGCGAATTTTTAGGGTGGTTGAAAGTTTTTGTCGGTGCGAATGGGATGACAGCAAGCTATCGTGCTGTCTTTGAGTTTCGTATTTGCTAATTTTTGAATAGAAAGGAATCGTAAATGCAAGGTGCCATTAGAGCAATTCTCGTTTTTGTGATGCTTATAATGGCGGCGCCCGGTTACACTGCCGTATCTAGTGGAAAAGTAGAAAAGGCTGAAGTGCTGTCCGAGGAGCTTCGAGACGCTAAGCAACAAATCAAGTTGTTGGAAACTCAAATCGAGTTAATGAAAGAGTATCAAGGTTCATTGCTCGATACAGTTTATTGGGCTTTGGGTGGGGTTTTTTTGATAGTTGGCTTGCTTTTAGGGTTCGGGTGGTTCTCAAACTTCAGGATCTATGAAAGAGACAAGGAAACGCTCAAGGCGGATCTAGAACTCGTGGTTCGTTCGAAGGGTGATGAGCTTGAAAAGAAGACCTCTTCACAGTTTACAAAGATCTCTGCAGAGTTAGCTTCTCAAAACTCCGAGAATGCAAAAAAAATCGAGACTGCCATAAAGTCTTCTCTCACACCTCTAGATGCTCGATTGTTTGATCTTGAGTTCTTCCGTCTTCACGAGAAAATGACTACAAACGATAGTGAAAGTATGGCGCTTACGGACGCCTTGAATTTGCTAGGTATATGCGTTGCACGTAGTCATCATCAAGCCCCAGAGATTATTCATTTCATGCTTAAAAAAATTGATAAAGGAGGTAAGTTTACGCCAGGCGAAATAACTCGGTTGAACATGATTCTGGACTCGTTACCTTCGCAGTACTCATCGTTGCGTGAGAAGCTTGGCGCGAGATTAGTTGTTGCTGATATGTTTTGATTCTTTAGCGCTATCATGGTCGTGATTTTTATAGCAGTAAGTTTTTTGTTTGGTAGTGCTGTTTTTTAAGGGCGGTATAAGGAGTGGCTGGGAATTAAGTTCTTAATGGTTTTGCTGTAGATAAAGCACTTTAAAGTCACGCTAAAACCGCTTTGCGCGGTCTCAGCGTTAATCCAATTTATCTAGGCGATGCAGTCAAATCCCCGCCGCTCGATTACCCGAAACACATCACTCACATCCTGCACCATGATCCTTGCGATATTCGTTACGGTATTGATGTCGTGCTCGGCGTAATCTGGGAGGCTCGTGCAAGCGATGAGATCTAGGTACTTCAGCACGGCGTTCAGGCGTTCGGCGAGGCAGGCGTGGAGGTCGCGTAAGGGGACGTCTGTATCGATCAGGAGAACTGGTGCATCGGTGGCAGGGTGGGACATGTGGGCGTAATGGTGGAGCGGTTTGTTGGCGGTCATCAAAAAAGTCCTCTCGGGTAGAAGAGCCACCTCTTTGCTGCGAAACAAATGGGTGGCGGCTGTGAGCGGGTTCGCAGACCGAGGAGAAGACTAAGACTCGGCAGACCCAAGGGTCTCCCGCGCACAGCCACCATAAAACGTAACGCCGGCGGATTTTGCCAGAATTGTCGGTTGGCTGTGTCAGTCATATTCTCATTAGGGCTGCGAAACCCGTCGCCGACTGCGGTCAGCGATGGCGTCACTGTAGGTAGCGATTTCGATCGTCGCAACTGGCCTGTAGGACGGAGAGGGCACCATACGGCGTGCTGTGCTTGACCTTGATTGACGGCCATTTGGCGGATTTAGCGGTTCCGGCGGCCAACTCACGAAACGGATTATTTGATTGCACGCCTGCTTCCCATCTCCCAAGTCTCAAACTCCCTCCCCGGACGATGCGTTTTCCTACGCATTTTTCAGAATTTGAAATTTGTGGACATTGCCATTCGTCAGCCCCTCCGCATTTTCGCCGCTCGCCTGCTTCCAATGCATACCTTATCCCAGCAAAGGAACCGCCCACATGCGCAAATCCAACCTCGCAGCACTGACCCTGGCCACGCTGTTATCCGCCACTTCGCTCTATGCAACAGCCGCCAGCGATACCCCGGCACCCACCGCTAACGACGGCAACAGCCAGACCAACCCGAGTGCGCCGGAAGACATTCATTCCAATGGCGCCACCGTGCCCAAAGGCACACAGGGCAACACCACCAACAATGACGGCTCTACACCTTCGGGTTCCAAGCCCAGTGGTTCGAAGCAATCGAACGACAGCGGCACGAGCAGCGGTGCAGGTGAAGGTTGAAGCTGTTTGCAGATGCAGCAAGCCCGGCATCAAGCCGGGCTCTCTATCAGGCAATCCTCGATGACCGAGGTTACTTAGCCTTCCAGTTCCCGCCACTGTTTTCGCAATCAATCTTCGCCTGCGCCAAGTGCTCACCGTTGTAGTAATACGTGGTGACTTTGGCGTTGTCGGGCATGTTCAGCGGTTTGGCACTTTTGTCTTTGCTGGTCGAGTGCGGGTTGGCCAGGGACTCCTGGGTGAGGCGGGCGGTGCAGGTGGCCTGGTAGTGGTCGTCGCAGCGATCGACTTTTTTCTTGGTGGCGTTGAGGGTGTCCTTGGTTTCGTTGCTGCATGACCAGTTGATGGAGTCCACCGGCATGCCTTCGTATTCGTAACAGCTATGGGTTTCCACCGCCGGCACCGAGGCGCTGGAGGAGCGGGTCTGCACGTCGCAGCCTTCGGCCATGACGCAGGTGGGGATGATGGCGAACGTGGCGATCAGGAGCAGCAGTCGGGTTTTCATCGGCAATTCCTCTCCAATGGCGCCGCGTCTGATCGGTGATTTGGCGCTTGTCTGGTTTCGAGGCGGCGAGGGCGGGCAAGGTTCAATCGGCTTTGCGCTGCGCGATCTTCGCGTACACTGCGCAACAATCAGAAACATTCAGCGCAGGATTCGATTCCCATGGCCCAAACCCTCGAACGCGCTATCGCCATTGCCGCCACGGCCCACAGCGGGCAGGTGGACAAGGGCGGGGCGCCGTACATTCTGCATCCGCTGAAAGTCATGTTGCGCATGCACACGCTGGAAGAACGCATCGTCGCTGTGCTGCACGATGTGGTCGAGGATTGCGGGGTGAGTCTGGATGATTTGCGCGGGGAAGGATTCAGCGAAGAGGTGCTGGCGGCGATTGCGGCGGTGACCAAAGTGCCCGGCGAGTCCTACGAGGATTTTGTCGACCGTGCCGCGCAAAACCCCATCGGCCGGGTGGTGAAGCTGGCGGATCTGGAAGAGAACAGCGATATCTCGCGGATTGCCTCGCCGAGTTGGGAGGATCTGGAGCGGATCGAGAAATATCGGCGGGCGATTGCACGCTTGCGTATGTAAGACGTATTGGATTCTTGTGGGAGCGAGCCTGCTCGCGAAGGCGATAGATCAGTTATTTATCTGTGACTGGCAGGACGCTTTCGCGAGCAGGCTCGCTCCCACAAGTGGAATGGTGGTGTGTCAGATAAATAGCCAGGAAGGCGAACTATGAAATCCATTGTGTGCTTGTTGATTGCGGCCGGTTTCGGCGCGTTATTGCAGTTTGAAGGCGTACCCCACGGCTTGCTGCTGGGCTCGATTGTCGTTACTGCGTTGTTCGCCAGTAAAACCGGCATCGCCCCGGCAACTCCTTATGGACTGGGCTACATCCAGGTCACGCTGGGCATCGCCACCGGGTTGATGTTCGAAGCATGGGACAGCGAAACGGCCGCGACGATGTTGCCCAGCCTTGGCGTATTGCTGATCTGCCTGACCGTACAAATTGCACTCGCCGGATGGTGGCTGACACGCGGTGCCGGATGGAATCGCACCGATGCACTGCTGGCGGTGTATCCCGGCGCATTGGCCGCAGTGTTCGATTTGCTCGAGTCGGAAAAGGCTTCGAGCAAAGTCATCATCGTGCATCTGATGCGACTGCTGTTGATCACCGTGCTGGTGAGTTTGCTCATTCCCGGGCAAGCAGCGGTGGCTGAAGTCGCCAGCGATCCGTTGACCACAGGCATGGCGCTGACCGCGTTCTCTGTCATCGCGCTGAGCGTATTGCTCGGACGCTTGCTGTTGCTGGTCGGCGTCCCGGCGCCGTTCATGCTTACCGCGATCATCATCACCGCTGTATTTGTGAAGTCGGGATGGCTGCACGGCTTTCACATGCCGGAGTGGAGCCTGAACCTGGCCGCACTGATTCTCGGCGTGCGCATCGGCTCACGTTTTCAGGGACTCGGCATCGCAGAACTGGCGCGGCATGGGCGCACCGCTCTGGTTTCGGTCGGCTTGATGATCATCGTTGCAGCGGCGTTTGCCGAGGTGGCTGCGCGCTGGCTGGGCAGTGATCCGCTGGCGCTGTGGCTGGCGTACATGCCGGGCGCGATCGAGACGATTGCGATTGTCGCGTTTGGCGGCGGGCTGAACGTGGTGTTTATCCTGACGCATCACTTGAGCCGGATGGTGTTGCTGCATTTTGCTCCGGCGTTGTTGGTGCAGGTCAGGCGGGTGCGCCAGGAAACTTGAAGCAAGCCAGTGCTGCCTGGCGATTGCGGCGTGTCATTCAGATCCATCCCCCTCAGCCCAGCCCTTTCCCCCAGGGCGGCTGCGGCGCATAAGCGGCTTCGTGAGCAATTGCTGGGCTCGGTTTGACGCGCTGTCAGGCGTGGCCCAAGGCAATCGCGAACGACACGACGATCATGCAGGCGAAGGCAAAATTGAGATTCATGGGCTGTTCATCCTGAGCTTTTGAGATTGGCGCCATTGTGAACAGGCGCAGCGCAAAGAAAAAATTCGCCTTGTTGATTCCAATGATCGAAAGCATTGATAGCCGCTGCGTTTGTGTTTGCTTGAGACTTTCGCTAGTGTGGCTGAAACCTGCAACTACAAGCACAAACAGGCACAACCATGCACGATCACTCCATCGCTGAATTGCCGTCCCTGCGTCGGCAGAAAATCCTTTTGCTTCTCGAGCGTGACGGCAAGGTCATGGCCTCCGAGCTGAGCCAGCATTTCGCGGTGTCCGAAGACACTATCCGCCGCGACCTTGCCGAACTGGACAACGCCGGGCTGGTGCAGCGCGTGCATGGCGGGGCGTTGCCGCGACCGAAGGACTCGGGCAAGGATTACTTCACCCGTCTGGATGAGACCGACGAGGTCAAGGTGCGCCTGGCGCAATTGGCGGCGCAGCACATCGAGGATGGGCAGATTGTGCTGTTCGATTCCGGCTCGACCACCTTGCAGGTGGCGCGCGCGTTACCGTCCGATATCCGCATCACCGCCGTGACCGCTTCCCCACTGACGGCGATTGCCTTGTCCGAATACAAGGGCGTGAAAGTGATTCTGGCGGGCGGTGAATTGAATCCGCATTCGATGTCGGCCAGTGGTCAGGAAGCGCTGCGACTGCTGGCGGGAATCAAGGCGGATCTGGCAATTACCGGGGTGTGTGCGATTCATCCCGAGGTCGGGATCACCTCGCTGCATTTCGATGAAGTGCCGATCAAACAGGCGATGCTCGACAGCGCGACGCGGGTGATTGCGGTGACTACGGCAGACAAGCTGGGTGCGGTGGAGCCGTTTGTGGTCGCGCCGTGCACGCGCCTGCATAGGTTGATTACCGAGCGGCATCCCGGGTCGGGGAATGTCGAGGATTATCGGCGGTTGGGGATTGTGGTGGAGCAGTTGCCGGATTGAATTTTGTGTGGGGTTTGAGGGCCTCTTCGCGAGCAGGCTCGCTCCCACAGGGTGTTGTGTCGTGCACAAATCCAATGTGGGAGCGAGCCTGCTCGCGATAGGGCCAGTGAATTCAGCGCAACCGCTCGAGCATCTGGTAATACCACATCCCCGCCGCCAGCAACGGATTGCCTAGCAGGTCGCCCATTGGCACGCGGATGTGCTGGCACGCGGCGAAGGTGTCGAACTGTTCCATCTGCCCGGTGATCGCGCGGCTCATGATCTCGCCCATGATGTGTGTGGTGGCGATGCCGTGTCCCGAGTAGCCCTGGCAATACCAGACGTTGTCCGAGAGCTTGCCCAGTTGCGGGATGCGGTTGATGACGATGCCCATCGCGCAGCTCCACTGGTAATCGATCGCCACACCTTTTAGCGCCGGGAACGTGCGTTCGATACACGGGCGCAGTTCCGCAGTGATGTCGCGCGAATCCTTGCCGCTGTAGTTGGCGCCGCCGCCGAACAGCAAACGGCCGTCGGCGGTCAGCCGGTAGTAATCGAGGACGAAGCGGCAGTCGTACACGGCGAGGTCTTCGGGGTTGATCTGTTGCGCCAGATCACCGAGCGGCGCGGTGGTGACGATGCCGCCCATGGCCGGGAAAATCTTGCCCTTGAGCTGGCCCGGTTCGAGCTTGTGATAGACGTCACCGGCGAGCATCACCTGACTGGCGTCGATCTGGCCGTGAGCGGTGCGCACGCCAGGTGTGTCGCCGTGGATGATCTCCAGCACTTCACTGTTTTCGAAGATCAGCGCGCCCAGGCTTTCGGCTGCGCGTGCTTCGCCAATGCACAGGTTGAGTGGGTGCAGGTGCATGTTGCGGGTGTTCTTGATTGCGCCGTGGTAAAGCTCGCTTTGCAGCAGGTCGCGAACCTGGCTGCGGTCGAGCAGGCTCACTTCATCGCCTAATCCGCGACGCACGGCTTCGTCGTAGTCCTTGCGCAGATCGACCATGTGGCTCGGCTTGTACGCCGCGTGCAAGTGGCCGTGTTTGAGGTCGCACTGGATCGCATATTTCTCGACGCGCTCGCGGATGATTTCATGCCCGCGCCAGCGCAGATGCCAGATGAAATCGTCCACGTCATCGCCTAGTTTTGCACGCATCTGCTTGCGCATCGCGCCGTCGCCGGAAAGGCTCCCGGTAACTTGCCCGCCATTGCGCCCGGTGGCGCCCCAGCCGATCTTGTGGCTTTCGACGATGGCGACTTTCAGGCCTTTTTCCGCCAGTTCGACGGCAGTGGCGACGCCAGTGAAACCGCCGCCGATGATCACCACATCGACCTTGTGCCGGCCTTGCAGGGTCGGGTAGTCGGTGTCCTGGTTGAGGGTGGCGGTGTAGTAGGAATTGCAGCGAATGGTCATGTCGGGGTCCACAAAAAATTCAGGTTCGAAGTGCATTCCGTGTGGGAGCGAGCCTGCTCGCGAAAGCGGTGTGTCAGTCACCCAAAATGTTGAATGTGATGACGCCTTCGCGAGCAGGCTCGCTCCCACAGGTTCGGTGTCGGATCGTTAAGCCTCGGTCAGGTACCACCGCCAATCCTGCTCACCCACTTCAGCCATGAACTGCCGATACTCGGCACGCTTCACCGCCAGATACACCCCAAGGAATTCCTGCCCCAACGCCTCCCGTGCCCACGTGGAATTTTCCAGCGCCTGTAACGACGTCAGCCAATCGGTCGGCAGCAGTTCTTTCGCCTGGGCATAACCATTGCCCTCGACCGGCGCCGCCGGATCCAGCTCTTCACGAATGCCACGATGAATGCCGGCGAGGATCGCTGCCGCTGCCAGATACGGGTTGGCGTCGGCGCCGCAGATGCGGTGTTCGATGTGTCGCGTAGGGGCCGGGCCACCGGGTACGCGCAGGCTGACCGTGCGGTTGTCGACGCCCCAGGTCGGCGCCAGTGGCGCGTAGCTGTTGGCCTGGAAACGCCGGTAAGAGTTGGCGTTGGGGCAGAACAGCAGCAGCGAATCGAGCAGCGAGGCGAGCATGCCGCCAATCGCCGTGCGCAACAGTGGCGTGCCGGCTGGGTCTTCAGAGGCGAACAGATTACGCCCCTCGGCATCGGCGAGACTGACGTGCATGTGCATGCCGGTGCCGGCCAGATCATCGAACGGCTTGGCCATGAACGTCGCCTGCATGCCGTGCCTGTGCGCCACGCCTTTGACCAGACGTTTGTAGCGCACCGCCTGATCCATCGCCTCCAGCGCATCGCCGTGTTCGAGGGTGATTTCCACTTGCCCCGGGGCGTACTCGGAGATCGCTGTGCGCGCCGGAATGCCGTGCAGTTTGCACGCGCTGTAAAGGTCGGCGAGAAACGGCTCGATCTGTTCCAGCTCGCGCAAACCGTAGACTTGCGTGTGTCGCGGTCGCCCGCCGTCGGCGTCCAGCGCCGGTTGCGGGCGGCCGTTGTGGTCGCGTTTGGCATCGAGCAGATAGAACTCCAGCTCGCAGGCCATGATCGGGTGATAGCCCTCGGCCTTGAGCCCGTCGATGACTTTGATCAGCAGGTGCCGAGGGTCAGCGATGCTCGCCGGCAGGCCCTCGCTCGGGTGCATGCTGACCTGCACGGCGGCGGTCGGAATCTGTCGCCACGGCAGGCGCACCAGACTGCCTTGCAGCGGATAGGCGCGGCAGTCGATGTCGCCCACATCCCAGACCAGTCCGGAGTTCTCGACGTCCTCGCCTTGTACGGTCAGGCCAAGGATGGTGCTCGGCAGCGGTCGACCGCTTTCGTATACGGCGAGCAGTTCTTCGCGGTGCAACAGCTTGCCGCGCGGCACGCCGTTGGCATCGAGGATGAACAGTTCGATCATGTCGATATCGGGGTTCTGTTCGAGGAACATGCGTGCGTCTTCGATGGCTGCGAATTTCATGGCAAATCACTCACGATGGCGCCGCACAGGCGCGCAGATTCGGCCGGACACGACGCGACAAAAAGGCGTAAGTGTCCCGGCAGGGATATCAGGAAAATCGGGAAATTGACTGTCGCGGTTTCAGCTCACGCGATCAGGCAGGAATGGCGATATCCGGCGGGCGTGCGGAGTGACGCAGCTTGGAGCGGCGCAGGGCCATGGGCAGATTGACGATGCGGTTCATACGCGGCCCCTGTTGCAGTGGGCGCGTACAGCAGAGACGTGCAACCTTTGGGGTTGTTGTGGTGACGTACTCATAACGCGTGTTTCCGTTGGCGGAAAGCGTCGGCGGCAGGGCAGGCCCGGCGACCGGTGTGCCCGGATAGTAAGGGGGAATTCGCGCGCGTGTAAACGGAAGATTCGTCGGTGGCGCTTTCCGGCGTTTGGGCTGATTGACCGAGTTGCCTTTTTCGCGAGCAGGCTCGCTCCCACAGGAGAATGCATTTCAACTGTGGGAGCGAGCCTGCTCGCGAATGGCCGCATCTCGGTCCCGAGCGGACGCGCCGGGCCATCTCGTTGTTTGCCGCTGAGCCATTCAGCGCAGCACGTAGTCGTCCGGCTCCGGCGCGGGGGGCAATGGCGAGACGCCCAGTTCGTACAGCACATCGCGCTCCAGGGTGCGCACCAGTGCATCGGTCGGCAGATCGTTTTCATCGCGCCCGAACGGATCTTCGAGTTCATCGGCAATCGCGTCAAAGCCGAAAAAGGTGTAGCTGACAATTGCCGTGAACAGCGGCGTCAACCAACCCAGCGATTGCGCCATGGCGAACGGCAGCAGCAGGCAGAACAGGTAGATGGTGCGGTGCAGCAGCAGGGTGTAAGGGAAGGGCAGTGGCGTGTTCTTGATCCGGTCGCACACCGCCTGGGCCTGGCTCAGGCAGGTCAGGTGATTGGCCAGCAACTGATAACGCCATGGCGACAGCACACCGGCCGTTTCCAGCGCTGAGCACTGGCGCCCGAGCTGATGAAGGATCTGTCCGCAGTGATCCGGCGCAGCCCCATCGATCGGTGGGCTGACCCAGTCGGTGCTGGCCTGCTCCTCGCTGTCTCCACGCAGCCGTGCATTCAACGCGTGGGCGAAACCGCACAGGTTGCGCAACAGTTGTCCACGCAGGCGGGTGTCATCGAGGCCTTGGGTTTCGCGCATCACCGCGCGCACCCGCAACAGCACCTCGCCCCAGGCCTTGCGCCCCTCGTACCAACGGTCGTAACAAGCGTTGTTGCGAAAGCTCAGGAAAATCGACAGCGACAGGCCGAGCAGGGTGAACGGCGTCGAATTGATCTGGGCGAAGTAGCTCGGCACCAGTAGTTCGATCAGCACAATCGCTGCCGCCAGCAGTGTCAGCATCAAAGTGCGCACGGCGATGCGTTTGGCGATCGAGCCTCTAAGGGTGAACAGCACGGCGAACTGATTGGGTCTCGGTCTGACGATCATCTCGCGGTCCCGGTTGCGCGGCGAATCAGCCGCCGGTCATGTTCATGAAACGCACCACTTGCACGTCGTCGTTGACTTCGAAATTGTGTCGATACGGCTTGAGTTTCATCGCCTCGATGATCGCGTTTTCCAGGCGTTCCGGGTGGCCGGGATGGGCGCGCAACACCGCTTTGAGGTCCATCGAATGCTCGTTGCCCAGACACAGCAGCAAGCGACCTTCGACGGTCAGGCGCACGCGGTTGCAGGTACCGCAGAAGTTGTGGCTGTGCGGCGAAATGAAGCCCAGGCGAATGTTCGGCGCCTCGGCCACACGCCAGTAGCGCGACGGCCCTTGCGTCGATTCGGTCGAGTCGATCAGGGTAAAGCGTTCGGCGATGCGTTCGCGCACTTGCGCGCTGGAGTAGAAGGATTCGGCGCGGCTATGTTCGGCGATCGCACCCAGCGGCATCTCTTCGATGAAGGAAATATCCAGATCACGCTCGATGGCGAAACTTACCAGATCGTTGATTTCGTGATCGTTGCGGCCCTGCATCACCACGCAATTGAGTTTGGTACGGGTGAAACCGGCGGCACGTGCGGCATCGATGCCGTCGATGACCTGCGCCAGATCGCCGGTACGGGTCAGCTCTTTGAAGCGCTGCGGATCGAGGCTGTCGAGGCTGATGTTGAGGCGCTTGACCCCGGCGTCGAACAGCGGCCTGGCCAGTCGGCCCAGCTGCGATCCATTGGTGGTCAGGCACAGCTCGCGCAGGCCGGGCAGGGCGGCGATCTGTTCGCAGAGTTGCACGACACCGGGGCGGATCAGCGGCTCGCCACCCGTGAGGCGGATCTTGCGCGTGCCGAGGGCGACGAAGCTTTGCGCCACCTGGAACAGCTCTTCGAGGGTGAGGATCTGCTGGCGCGGCAGGAACTGCATGTCCTCGGCCATGCAATAGACGCAGCGAAAATCGCAGCGGTCGGTCACCGACAGGCGCAGATAATCCACGCGGCGGTTGTGACCATCGATCAATTCACGCTGTGTCATGGGCTCGCCTCGTGGATGTGGAACGCCGTCAGCGGGCGCAGATCGCGCAGGGTAGGCTGCGCTCGCCACGCCGTCCAATCACTCTGGCTGACCGAGTGATTGACGGCGTCGATGATGCCTTACGGTGCGCCAAACATTGCCGTCCAGTAAATGCCGGCGTTGCTTTTCGGATCGGTCGCGTAAGCGGCGCCCAGTTCCTGATATTGCGGATTCATCAGATTGGCGCAATGGCCTGGGCTGGCGAGCCAGCCGTCAACGACCTTGCCGACGGTGTCTTGCCCGGCGGCGATGTTTTCACCGACCAGTTGTCCGCTGTAACCGGACAGTTCGGCGCGGTCGCCCGGCGTGCGGCCGTCGCGGTCCTTGTGGTCGAGGTAATTGTTGTTGGCCATGTCGCGGCTGTGGTCCTGAGCGACCGTGCCCAGCGTGGCATTCCACGCCAGCGGTGCTGCCGCCGCGAAGGACTGGCCGCCGCACTGGCGCGCCTGGCTGCGCGCGGTATTGAGTTGCGCCAGCAGCTTTTGCCCTTCGCTTTGTGCATCGCCGAGTTTCGCCGTCAGCAACGGCCGCGCGAGGACGATGCGCCAGTCGCGGTCAACGCGGTTGACACCGATATCGACAAACTGCGGATCGAGCACCACCTGACAGAAGCTTTCCTGAATCGCCTTCATTGCTGACGCCGCATCGCG
Source organism: Pseudomonas sp. 1L-E-NC-VB-C3 (assembly GCF_057291535.1). Classification (NCBI taxonomy): domain Bacteria; kingdom Pseudomonadati; phylum Pseudomonadota; class Gammaproteobacteria; order Pseudomonadales; family Pseudomonadaceae; genus Pseudomonas; species Pseudomonas sp. 1L-E-NC-VB-C3. The sequence goes on from NZ_JBXAWD010000011.1 coordinate 115,987, forward strand.
CGGGCCGTTGAGGGTGATCGCCTGCACGTTGACCATCGGGTAGTGGGCGCTGGTCATGGCCTGCTGCAGATCAACCGCGCCGCTGGCCGGCAGGCGCAGCCGTGGATCGGCCGACAGCGGTGGCAACTCGTTTGACGCCTGCGTGCCGCAACGCTGGGGCTGGCTGCGATAGCTGTTGATCGACTCGATCAATTGCAGTTCATCGGCGGCCAGCGCCGAGGTGGCGAACACCACGCCCAGCGGCAATGCGGCACTACGCAAAACGGACGGCATGAAGCGCATGGAAATCTCCCTTGAGCTGAATGCGCCCATGATGCGCGAAAGGCCCCCGGTGAGTGAATGTGTTTTTCTTTGCGGCGGATTTTTTCTGCGCTGGTGTGGCCGCGCATTTGCTCGCTACACTCTGCGAAGACCCCGCAAACCGGGCGTCTCACCGACGAAACATCTTGCCCCGGGCGGGCGCTGACGGAAGAATCGACATGGGATCGAAAGGCTTGGCGGGCGGTTTGTTGTGGATCTTTTTGACCGGTGCAGCATGGGCCGGGGCGCAGGCGCCGATCGAGGCCAAGGCCGAACAGAAAGCCGAGGCGCTTGAAGAGAAAGCGGCGGATAAAGTCAGCGCTGCTCCGGCGCCGAAATCCGAGGCCATCACCCCGACCGAAGCGCAGGCGGTGGACCCGGCCGGCGCCGCGCCGCTGGACGATCCGCTGACCTGTCTGGCGCGCAGTATTTACTGGGAAGCCAAGGGCAAGGACACCCCGGAAATGGAAGCCGTCGCCAGTGTGGTGATGAATCGCCTCGGCCACGACGGCTTTCCCGACACGGTATGCGCGGTGGTCAAGCAAGGTTCGGAAAGCGGCAATTGCCAGTTTTCCTGGTGGTGCGATGGCAGGCCCGATCAGGTCAAGGAAGACGCCGAATACGCGCTGGCCAAGGAAATCGCCGGCAAGGCGTTGAACCGTCAGCTCAAGGACCGCACGCGCGGTGCCCTGTATTTTCACGATCGCGGCGTGCACCCGAGTTGGGCCAAGGCCTATCGCAACACGGCGCAGACCGGCAGGTTCCTGTTCTACAAACCCGCCGGAGGCGACGCGCGTTAACTGGCGTGGGTGTTGAGAATGCTCGCCACCTGCTGCGGCTGGCAGTTCAGGTACGGTGATTTTTGCAGCCAGCGTTGATCCGGATACCAGGAAAACATGAACTGGCCGTTCTTCAGGCGATCGATCACCTGTTTGGCAATCTGCGGCCGCACGGCGGGGCAACCCTGACTGCGGCCGATTCGCCCCTGACGCTTGCTCCACAGCGGGTTCACGTAACTGGCGGCATGAATCACGATCGCGCGATCGCGGGCCAGATCATTGAAACCGGGTTCCAGACCATCCATGCGCAGCGAGTAGCCGTGGGTGCCTTCGTAGCTTTCCTGGGTCCGGAACAGGCCGAGACTGGACTGGTAACTGCCTTCGCGGTTGGAAAACTGCGTGGCGAAGTTTTCCCCGGAGTTCGAACCGTGGGCAACCAGATCGCGCAGCACCAGCTTCTTTTTGCTCAGGTCGAAGATCCACAGGCGGCGTTCGGTGGACGGTTGCGAATAATCGATGATCGCCAGATGTCGCGAGGGTTTCGCGCCGTTGTTGACCGCGCATTGCATGGCGTTCAATGCACCTTTGAGCGCTTGGGGATTGAGTTCCGGCGCGGCGTGGGCGAGGCTGTTGTAGAGAACCGGCGATGGCTTGCCGGCGGCAAATACTGGGCTGGTCACGGCGACAAGGGTCGCGGTGCTCAACAGAAGTCGGCGCAAAAACGTCAACATTTTATAAAGTGTCCTCAACTTGCTACATAAACGGCACTTTGGCTCCTGACTCCCAGTCAATACCCGCAGGCTCGCGGTTCGAGCCTGACTGTTCAGCGCACCTGATGTAAGGTTGACCGTCATCTGGACGGCCATGGATTGGAGTAAAGCAGTTGTTCAAAAAGTACGCATGCTACTTGAGCATTTGTTTGCTCGCTGCGCCGTTTGTCGCTTGCGCCGATGAGCCGCTGCCCCCGCTCGAAACCCTGCCGACGCCTGAAATGCAATTGCCGGTCGAGCCGCGCAGCCCGTTGCAGGCAGTTTTGATCAGCCTGGCGCAGTCGTGCCCGGCGATCGCTCCGCGCCTCAATGGCCCGGCGTTGAGCCAGTTGCAGGCGTTTTATGAACAGCAGGACTGGATGCCGGTGTGGGCGAGTGAGTCCGCACGCTTGCCGGCATTGCGCGCGCAATTGCAGCTGTTGGCCGATGATGGGTTGAATCCGAATCGCTACGCCGTGGCCACTACGCCGCCGCAGGACGGCGAGTTGTGCGCCGACATCGACATCAGCCGCAACTACTTGCAGGCCTTGCAGGATCTGCATTACGGCCGTCTGTTGCAGTCGCATTTCGAACCGCTGTGGCGTGTCGACGGCTCGCCGACCGATCGTCAGGCGCAATTGCTCAGCATTGCCGTGCCGGGCATGAACGATATCGCTGCGGCGTTCAACCTGGCGCGTCCGCATCTGCCGCAATATCAGAGCCTGCGTCAGCTGTATGCCGCGCAACGCTTGCAAGCCTTGCCGCAATGGCAGCCGGTCGGCAGCGGCCCGTTGCTGCGCCCGGCGATGGAAGACCCGCGCGTGCCGGAACTGGCCCGACGCTTGTACAGCGAAGGTTATCTGGCACACGCACTGGTGACACCGGACAACGCCTACGATGACGTGCTGGTGGAGGCAGTGAAACACTTTCAGGCCAGCCATTCGTTGCAGGCTGACGGCGTGGTCGGGCCGGGCACCATTGCCGAGCTGAACATCAGTCCGCTGACCCGCCGCGATCAGCTGCGCGTCAATCTCGAACGTTTCCGCTGGATGGCCCAGGACATGGAGCCCAGTGGTCTGGTGGTCAATGTCGCGGCCGCTGAGCTGACGCTGTATCAGGGCGGTCAACCGGTGTGGCAGACCCGCACCCAGGTCGGCCGCGCCGAGCGCCAGACTCCACTGCTCAAATCCCGCGTCACCCGCCTGACGCTGAACCCGACCTGGACGGTGCCGCCGACCATCTGGAAGGAAGACAAGCTGCCGGAAATCCGCAAGGATCAGACCTTCCTCAGCCGCCAGAATCTGCAAGTGCTCGACGCCAATGGTCAGCCTCTGGCAGCGGCGGATATCGATTGGGACAACCCCGGCAACATCCTCCTGCGCCAGGACGCCGGCCCGCGCAATCCGCTGGGGCAAATGGTCATCCGTTTCCCCAACCCGTTCTCGGTGTACCTGCACGACACGCCGAGCAAGGCGCTGTTCGACAAAGGCCCACGGGCGTTCAGCTCCGGTTGCGTGCGCGTCGAGCACCCGCTGCAACTGCGCGATCTGCTGCTGTCCCCGGCAGAAAAAGCCCGCACCGATACTTTGCTGGCAACCGGTAGCACCCATGAATTTCGCCTGTCGGCGCCAGTGCCGATCCTGATGACTTACTGGACGGCGCAAGTCGACAGCAGCGGCCAGGTGCGTTATGCGCCGGATATCTACAGCCACGACAGCGCATTGCTGGCGGGGCTGGATCGGGCGCATTGAGTCCGGCACCAGCACGGCAGTCAAAGATCTGAGTTCGATGAGTGATTTCAGGTCGACGAATCCCGTACAAACACCTCGGTCAGTCCCCTCTCCCTCGGGAGAGGGCTAGGGTGAGGGGCCGATTTCAAGCCGAACCCATTACTCAAAATCTCACCGCCCCAGCTCCTCCACCAACCACGGCAAAAGCTCCTCACACGAGCCTTCAATCTTCAAATCGAGCAGATCATCCGCCCGGGTCTTGCCCAGATTGATCGCCATCAACGGCTTGCCATGCTCGGCAATCACCCGACACAAGCGAAACGCCGAATACGCCATCAACGACGATCCCACCACCAGCAACCCCGCCGCATTCTCGGCAGCGGCCAAGGCCCGCGCGGCCGTCGGTTGCGCCACGTTCTCGCCGAAAAACACCACATCCGGTTTCATCCGCTCACCCGCGCAATGCGGGCACTGCGGTACCTGAAAGCGCGCTTCAAATGCCGGGTCGAGCAAGGTATCGCCATCCGGCGCCTGCACCGCATCAACACCACTCAGGTAGGGATTCTGTGCCTCCATCTGCTGCTGGATCGCATCGCGCTCGCTGCGTTGCCCGCAATCCAGGCACAGCACCCGATGCAGACTGCCATGCAGCTCGATCACATCCTGGCTGCCGGCCTGATCGTGCAAGGTATCGACATTCTGCGTGATCAAATCGCTGATCCGGCCGCGCTGTTGCAACGTCGCCAGCGCCTCATGCGCCGCATTCGGTCGGGCCTGACGGACGCGCGGCCAACCGAGCATGGCCCGCGCCCAATAGCGCCGGCGTGATTCCGGGGCGGCGAGAAATTCCTGATACATCATCGGCTGCCGCCCGCGACGCACGCCGTCGCTGTCGCGATAGTCCGGAATGCCCGATGGCGTGCTGATGCCGGCGCCGGTCAATATCAGCAAGTTATCGTCGGCCATGGCCTGCAACAGCGTATCGAGATGTTCGCGGATCGGGCTATCGAGCATGCTCAGCACTCCAGAATGGGCAGTGCCCGCAGGTTAGCATGCGATCCGCTCGGGTTACTTGCGCGCCTCCAGTATCAGGTTGAACGGTGTCTGCGTGGCGCGACGGAACTGCTTGAACCCGGCCTCGACAAAGACTTTGCGCAGGCGCATTTCCCCGGCCTGCGCACCGAGCCCAAGGCCGACTTCCTGGGACAGCGAATTGGGTGTGCAGATAAACGTCGAGGCGGCGTAGAACAGGCGCCCGACCGCGTTGAGATTGTCGTCCAGTTTGTCGTTGGCGAACGGTTCCACCAGCAACACCGTGCCATCGTCCTTCAGCGACTCATAAGCGTGGCGAGCGGCGCCGACCGGGTCGCCCATGTCGTGCAGGCAGTCGAAAAAGCAGATCAGGTCGTAGTCGCCGCCGGGATAGTTTTTCGCCGTGCCCTCGAAAAATCTGGCGCGATTGCCCACGCCGCCTTCTTCGGCCCGTTGCGTGGCCACGGTGACTGAGGGCGCGTGGAAGTCGAAGCCGACAAATTGCGATTTGGGAAACGCCTGGGCCATGATCACCGTCGAGGCGCCGTGACCGCAGCCGATGTCGGCAACCTTGGCGCCGCGTTCGAGTTTGGCCACCACACCGTCCAGGGCCGGAAGCCATTCGGCAATCAGGTGACCTTTGTACCCGGGGCGGAAGAAACGTTCGGTGCCGCTGAACATGCACGGGTGGTGATCGCCCCAGGACAGCGCGCCATTGCCGCGCATGGCCTTGACCAGTTTGTCCTTGTCATGGAAAAACGACGCCACCACGCCGAGACCGCCGGCGACGTACACGGGCGATTCCTCCACGGCCAGTGCCAAGGCCTGCTCTTCGGGCAAACGAAACTGACCGTCAGAGTGTTCCATGTAACCGGACGCGGCATGGGCGCTGAGCCATTCGCGTACCAGGCGCGGATTGCAGGTGGTTTTCGCAGCTAGGGCTTCGGGGCTGATCGGTTGGCTGTCGGCCATTGCCCGGTACAGGCCGAGTTCTTCGCCGACGATGACATTGGCCAGCATCGCCGCGCCGCCCATGTCGTTGACCAGTTTGCCCATGAATTCGTTGAGCTTCGCCTCATTCATCACGTGTGCTCCTGAAACAGGATCACCGTCCGGCGGCGTTGAATGTCGAGGCAGGCGCCACCGGGCGGTGGTCACGGATTGGGGCAGGGCACAGCAGACGTCCTGCGGCCCCCTCGACTGGGTAATGAATGAGTCTAGCCGGTGTTTTTCTCAGCGTGGCAGCGGCAACTTCAGTTCAGCGCACAACCCGCCACCTTCACGATTGCTCAACAGCAGCGAGCCTCCCAGCGCCATCGCCAATTGCTGGGCGATCGCCAGCCCGAGCCCGGTGCCGCCGGTGTCACGATTGCGCGAGTTTTCCACGCGGTAGAACGGTTCCATTACTTGCGCCAGTTCGGCCTCGGCGATGCCCGGGCCGCGATCGAGGACTTTCACCGACAGGCTGTTGCCCTGCGCTTCGACCTGCAATTGCGCGGCGCCGGCGAATTTCAGGGCGTTGTCGGTCAGGTTCACCAGGACCCGGCGCAGGGCCTGCGGGCGGGTTTCGATTACCGCCTTGCTCTTGCCGCCGAGCTGCACGTCCTTGCCCATGTCCTGATAGTCGAAGACCAGGCTGTCGAGGAACGAGTCGAGATCAGTACGCCGGCTCTCTTCGGTGGCGCCGTGAACGCTGCGGGCGTAGGCCACGCCTTCGCGCACCAGATGCTCGATTTCGCCGAGATCGCTGCTCAGTTTGTCTTTTTCGACCGAGTCGTCCATGAACTCTGCGCGCAATTTCATCCGGGTGATCGGCGTTTGCAGGTCGTGGGAAATCGCCGCGAGCAGTTGCATGCGTTCTTTCAGGTAGGCGGCGATGCGGGTCTGCATGGCGTTGAACGCCCGCGCGGCGTGGACCACTTCGGTCGGCCCTTGCTCGTCGAGTTTGATCGGATGGGCGTTGGGGTCGAGGGTTTCCACCGCATTGGCGAGGCGGGTGAGGGGGCGAATGGCGATGCGCACGGCGAGCCAGGTGCAGAGGATCAGCAATGCCAGTTGGCCCAGCAGCACCACCGGCAACCACGGTGACAGCGGCACCATCGCCGGACGGATATCGATGGTCACCGGGCTGCCGTCGCTCAGGCGCAGGTGGCCCTGGAAGTGTTGTCTCGGACCGCCCGGAACTTCGGTAAACACGATTGGATAAGTGTCGCCGATGGCCGCCGTAATCGAGGCGATCGCGACGGACTTTTCAGCCGAGGTCACCGGCATGCCCGGTTCGCCCTCGTTGAGCAGGTAGCCGTAATTGCGCCGGGCTAGTCGCGGCAGCCAGGCCTCGCGTTCGGCGGCGGGCAGGCGATCGAGGATCGCCATCGAAGTCGAGACGTCGGTTTCGAGGTTGCCGAGCATGGTGCTTTTCGCGCTCTGGTAACGCTCGTAATATTGCGCGCCGAACGACAGGCCCTGCGCCAGAATCAGTCCGATCAGGAAAATCAGCGACAGGCGCGAGGCGAGGGTGCGCGGCCATTGCAGCTTGAGTTTCATGCCGAAGCCCCAAGCAGTTCGACCGGCAGCGAAAACACATAACCTTCACTGCGCACGGTCTTGATATAGGCCGGCTCGCGGGCATCATCCAGCAGGCGTTGGCGCAAGCGGCTGACCAGCAGATCGATGGAACGGTCGAACAGATCGGCCTCGCGGCCCTGGGTCAGATTGAGCAGTTGATCGCGGCTGAGCACCCGTTGCGGATGGTCGAGGAACACCCGCAGCAAGCGGTATTCGGCACCGCTGAGGGCAACCATGGTGCCGTCGCTGTCGAGCAGGTGGCGGGCCGAGGTGTCCAGCTGCCAACGACCGAACGCCAGCAGGCGTCCGGCTTCGGTGACCACCAGGTTCGGCGGCAACATGCGTGTGCGGCGCAACACGGCGTTGATCCGCGCCAGCAGCTCGCGGGCGGCGAAAGGTTTGGTCAGGTAATCGTCGGCGCCCATTTCCAGACCGATGATGCGGTCGGTTTCATCGTTGCGCGCGGTGAGCATCAGCACCGGCGTCGCCTTGTGTTTGCCCACGCGCAATTCGCGGCACAGCTGCAGGCCATCGTCACCGGGCATCATGATGTCGAGCACGATCAGGTCGACGGTGTTGGCGTCAAGGAAGCTGCGCATCTGTCGGCCATCGGCGACCACTGTCGTGCGCAGGCCGTTCTTCTTCAGGTAGTTGCCTACCAGTTCACGGATCTCGCGGTCGTCGTCGACGATGAGAATGTGATCGACATGTTCCATCGGTTCAAGCCTCTGTCAAAGGGGGAATGCCGTGCAGTCTATAGCGCCGCTGACCGCACGCCTGCCTGCCTTTGTATTGCAGTGTATCTGTCGCGACGGCGGATACACACCGACGCAAAAACGCGATTTTTACCGTGGTTTGTATCGCTGTGTATCTACACATGGCGTGGATACACAACGAGTGATTCTCGTCCTTTCCTGACACAGACGCGATACCTCAAGCGCCTCAAATAGGCTCCATCGAGGCACACACAGACCGCCTCGGCTCAAACCCACTGAAGCCTTGAGGACTACACCATGAACAACAAATCCGTATTCGCCGCCTGCCTGTTCGCCGCTCTGAACATCTGCACCCTGTCGGCCCACGCCGAAGCTGACGTCAGCCGGCAAACCTACACCTACGGCACCCATCTGGATATCCAGAAAGTGCTGTCGATGACTGAAGACACTTCAGTGACCTGCGGCATCACCGAGGCGCGCATGACCTACCTCGATTCCGCCGGCAAAACCCGCGAGCTGGATTACAGCAAATTCGCTGACGGCTGCAACAACCAGAACTGAGTCATCCCTACTTTTTCTGCAAGGAGTTTTGCCATGAACAACGTCTCGCGCTTTTTGACCGCAGCAGCCTTCGCCTTCACCGGTGCCGCCGCCCACGCCAACAGTGCTGTGGAGCAGAGCAGTTGCGCCAGCAGCACCTGCTTCCAGCTGACCACCGTGGCGAGGGAGGGCAGCGATGCCTTGATCGCCGCTGACGGCTCCAGCCGCACGCCGCAGGGGCAGATGGTTGCCGCTGATGGTTCCAGCCGCACGCCGCAGGGCCAGATGGTTGCCGCTGATGGATCGAGCCGTACACCGCAAGGCCAGATGGTTGCTGCTGATGGTTCCAGCCGCACGCCGCAAGGCCAACTGGTCGCGGAAAACGGTACCAGTCGCACGCCTCAAGGGCAGTTGCTCGACGGCCAGACCGCATGAGCCATGGCGTGAATAAAGCAGGCTAGCGAGGGGCGTTTCCCTCGCTGCCCGGTTGCGTGCCCAGCCCCCACATTCAAGGTGACCCCGTTATGTACCTCATCGCATTTCTCGGCGGTCTGCTGACCGTCCTCAGTCCGTGCATCCTGCCGGTGGTGCCGTTTCTGTTCGCTGGCGCCAACCGTACCCGTTCCTCGATCTTGCTGACCCTCGCCGGCATGGCGCTGACCTTTGCGCTGATCTCAAGCCTCGCGGTGGTCAGCAGCGAGTGGGTGATTCAGGCCAGCAACACCGGCCGCCACGTTGCCTTGTTGGTCATGGCGCTGTTCGCCCTGTCGCTGATCTCGGCCCGCGTCGGTGACTGGCTGACCAGGCCCTTCGTCGCCTTGGGCAATCGTCTCGATCAGGACACCCGTAAAAGAGCCGGACCGATGGGTTCGATCATGCTCGGCGTCGCCACCGGCCTGTTGTGGGCGCCCTGTGCCGGGCCGATCCTTGGGGTGATTCTGACCGGCGCAATGTTGCAAGGCGCCAATGCCCAGACCAGCCTGTTGCTGCTGGCTTACGGCGTCGGCAGTGCCTTGTCGCTGGGCACGTTGATCTTCGCCGGGCGCGGTCTGGTCAATCGGCTGAAACCGTCGATCCCGTTCAGCGGCTGGTTGCGTCGTGGTGCCGGGGTTGCGGTGCTTGCGACAGTCGCGGTGATTTCCACGGGCGCCGATAAGACTCTGCTTGCCAACACCTCTTCCGAAGGCGTGGCCAGCGTCGAGAAAAACGTCCTGGAAAACGTGCCGAAAGTGGTCGACTACTTTGTCAGCAAGGTCCGCGCCGATTCGATGATGGACGAGGCGCGGGGCGCGATGCCGTCGCTGTCGGGCGCTGTGCAATGGCTCAATTCACCAGAGCTCAGTGCCGAATCCCTGCGCGGCAAAGTGGTGCTGGTGGACTTCTGGACCTACGACTGCATCAACTGCCAGCACACCCTGCCGTACGTCAAAGACTGGGCGAAGAAATACGAGAAGGACGGCCTGGTGGTGATCGGCGTGCACACACCCGAGTATGGCTACGAGCGCATCATCAACAGCGTCAAGGATCAGGTGAAAAAACTCGGTATCACCTACCCGGTGGCGATCGACAACGACTACGCAATCTGGCGCAACTTCGACAATCAGTACTGGCCGGCGCATTACCTGATCGACGCCAAGGGCCAGATGCGTTACAGCCACTTTGGTGAAGGTCGCTATGCGGAGCAGGAGCAGATGATCAAGCAGTTGCTGGAAGAGGCGAAAGCTCCGGCAGCCTGATCAAAAAAACCAATGGCTCACAGGTCGCGGACCATGAGCCATTGTTGTTTTTCCCACGCCTGGAAACCCTCCAATAGCTGCCAGCCGCGTTTACCGTAGTAGTCGTGTTTGTCTTGCGTGTGCAAGTACAAGCGCGACACCCCACGCTGCTTTGCTGCCTCGCAAATCCCTTCAATCAGCTGCTCCGCCAAGCCTTGCCCGCGCGCCTCGGGATCAACGAATACGCAGGCGAGCCATGGGCCGAGATCGGCGCGATCAGCCAAGTCGTTGCGGGCCAGTGCGGCACCACCGAGCAGGCGTTCACCGTCCATGGCAATCAGGCACGACCATTCACCATTGCTTTGGCCCTCGGCAAATTCGCGCTGCCATTGAGCCAGGGGCTGGTCGGCGTATTCGTAGTGGAATTGTTGGTGAATCCACGCCGCGTAGCGATCGCTGTGTTGCATGTGCGCGGCGAGCCAGTCGAGGTGCAGTGACATCGGTGGAGTCCTTTGCGTGGGCGAGCCCGCATCAGAAACCAATCCCGCGACGCTGACAATGCGCAAGGTGTATCAGGTGCTTGACAGATTTGCGCCACTCATCGGCAAAGTGCCGGGTTTATGGGGCTGGCGGACGATTGACAGGGACGCCGTGCAGCCTCGGCGCGATAGTGACCAAGCACAGTCTGCGCCGCCGACTGTGCATTCTCTCTGCCACGGAGCTCGCTGTCATGAGTACCCCGCTTGATCTCACTGCCCTGAAGGAACGTCAGAAAGTCGCTTGGGCCAGTGGCGACTACGCCGTGATCGGCACCACCTTGCAAATCGTTGGGGAAAACCTCGCCGAGGCTTGCGATCTGCGCTGTGATGAACAGGTGTTGGATGTCGCCGCCGGCAACGGCAATGCAACCCTGGCAGCGGCGCGGCGCGGTTGTGTGGTGACCTCGACCGATTACGTCGCGGCACTGCTGGAGCGTGGTCAGGATCGCGCCCGGGCCGAGCATCTGGAGGTGATTTTTCAGGTGGCCGATGCCGAGGCTTTGCCTTTTCCCGATGAAAGCTACGACGCCGTGTTGTCGACGTTCGGCGTGATGTTCGCGCCTGACCAGGTCACCGCCGCTGCTGAACTGGGGCGGGTCTGTCGTCGCGGCGGACGGATCGGTATGGCGAACTGGACGCCGGAGGGCTTCGTCGGCCAGATGTTCAAGACTCTCGGCCAGCATCTGCCACCGCCAGCAGTGGCCCAGCCACCGTCGAACTGGGGCTCGGATGCGTGGCTGCACAAGCATTTCGATGACCGCGATTTTGTCGTGCGCGTGACCCGCAGCCACTTCAACTTCCGCTACCGCTCGGCGGCGCATTTCATTGACATCTTTCGGCACTGGTATGGGCCGGTGCACAAGGCTTTTGCGGTGTTGCCGGCGGAGGCCGGGCAGGCGCTGGAGGATGATCTGACCGAGTTGCTCAACCGATCGAATCGCGCCGGGGAGGCGTCGCTGGTGGTGCCGAGTGAGTATCTGGAGGTGGTTATTACCAAGCGCTAGTCCCCATCGGATCTCCTGATCGATGAAGATCTCTGTGGGAGCGAGCCTGCTCGCGAAAGCGGTGTGCCAGCCAACCTTGATGTTGATGGAACGACCGCATTCGCGAGCAGGCTCGCTCCCACAGGGAATGTGCTTATTTCAAATGGCCGCGATCAAACCACTCCAGCGCCGTGCGCCAGATGCAGATCCCCAGGAAATAAGCCGACATCAGCAGCCACAAGCCCATCACCAGCGGGTTGATCACCGGGTGATTGAGCACCAGCGACAGGCTGCACAACAGCCAGATCGCCGTCACCGCAATATTGATTGGCATGAAACGCCGCACGCGAAACGGGTGCAGGAACTTCATCCGCGTCACCGTCAGCAGCGCCAGCCCGATCACGGTGAGAAAGGTAATCCACGGCCCCGGGCCAATGATGTACAGGCACAGCGCAACCACGTTCCAGGCCGCCGGGAAGCCGACAAAATAGTTGTCCTTGCTCTTCATGTTGACGTTGCAGAAGCAGAACAGCGACGACACCAGAATCACCGACACCGTCAGCAACAGGGTGTAATCGGGCAGGGGAATGTAGCGGTAGATAAACAGTGCCGGGATGAATACATAAGTCAGGTAATCGATGACCAGATCGAGGATCGAACCGTCGAAACTCGGCAGCACCGATTGCACATTGACCTTGCGCGCCAGTGCGCCATCGAGGCCGTCGACGATCAGCGCCACGCCCAGCCACATCAGGCAATGAATCGGCTGGTTTTCCAGCAGCGCGAGGGTGGCAAGGAAGGCGGTCACCACGCCGGTCGCGGTAAAACCATGGGCGCCCCATGCTTTCAGCCTGGCGATGTGTACGGTTGATATCACGGGGGCGTTCTCCAGAAAGTGAAGCAAGCCGGTTATCGCCCATCATCAGAAAGGGCGTCGGCAAACCGGGTCGGGTTGCAGCTATCGACCGGTTTGGCCGGGATAAGGTTCACCACCCCTGAATCTTAGCTGGCTGGCGAAAATTTTCTCGCGTGGCGATTCAACAGTGATCGGGCGTCAGCCCAACGGTGCTGGCGCTATGGCTGCGTCGGTCTATCGTTGCCTGACGCGATCGGGCCGTGGCCTCGGAGGATAACGTCATGAACACCAGCGATTTGCTTGAACAACTGCTGCGAGGCCAGGCCTCGGCGGGACAACAACGCGGAGCTTCGGCCGGTGACGGCCTGGGCGGTTTACTTGGTGGACTGTTGGGCGGCGGCAGTCAGTCCGGAGCGGGTGGCGCGGCTGCTTCGGGTGGCCTCGGCGGCCTGGGTGGTTTGCTCGGTGGCTTGCTCGGCGGCGGTGGCTTGGGAAGCGCCCTCGGTGGCGGTAGCAGAAGCCGTAGCGGCGGGACCAGTTACGCGGCGCTCGCATCGCTGGGCATGATGGCTTACCAAGCGTATCAAGCCTGGCAACGCAGCCAGGCCAGCACCGCGCCGCAGGAGCTGCCACAAACCGCCGACCTGCTCGCCGGCCCGCAAATCGAAACCCACAGCCACGCGGTGCTGCGCGCCCTTATCGCCGCCGCCAAGGCTGACGGCCGCATCGACGACGCAGAAAAGCACCTTATCAGCAGCGAGATCGGCAAACACACCGCCGACCCGCAGTTGCAGCAATGGCTCGACGCCGAAGTCGCCAAGCCGCTGGATGCCCGCGAAGTGGCGCAATCCGCTGACGGCGACCCGGCCGTAGCCGCCGAAATGTACCTGGCCAGCGTCATGCTGGTAGACGATCAACAGGACGCCGAACGCAGCTATCTCGATGAGCTGGCCGCAGCCTTACAGATCGATCCGGATCTGCAGGTGCATCTGGAACAGCAGGCGAAAGGGCAAGCCTGACCCGCTGTAAAAATCCCTGACACTGCCAGCCCCGGCCGTTCCATCCGTCTGGGGCTTTTTTACCTCGATTGAATTTTTCCGCCGCCGTGTCGCTCTTCTGCATAACAGAACCCGTCTGCCATCGGTGTGCTCATGAACAGGAACCTCGACGATTACAACCGCATGCGTGATTTTTCCGCGACGTCGGAACCGGCCGCAGTCAAGCGCTCGGGTCGTAAGTCGGCCAAGGATCATGCTTTGCAGTTCTGCATCCAGAAGCACGATGCTTCGCACCTGCATTACGACTTTCGCCTGGAACTCGATGGCGCGCTGAAAAGCTGGGCGGTGCCGAAGGGGCCGTCGCTGGACCCGTCGGTCAAGCGTCTGGCGATTCATGTTGAGGATCATCCGCTCGATTACGCGACGTTCGAAGGCAGCATTCCCGAGGGGCATTACGGTGCCGGTGATGTGATCGTCTGGGATCGCGGTGTGTGGATTCCGCTGGAAGATCCGCACAAGGCCTATGCCAAGGGCCGGCTCAAGTTTGAGTTGCAAGGCGAGAAGCTCGGCGGCGTGTGGAATCTGGTGCGCACGCACATGCCGGGCAAGAAGGAACAATGGTTCCTGATCAAGCATCAGGACAACGCCGCGCGACCGCAGGATGATTTCGACGTGCTGGTCGCCGAGCCCGACAGCGTGCTCAGCGAGCGCACGATTGTCGGTAAACCGGCGGCTGCCGCCGATAAGGCCAAACCGGTAAAGAAGGCCCCGGCCAAACCGCGCAAGCAGGCGTCCGGGCAGCTTACCGGCGCACGCAAGGCCAAGCTCCCAGCGCTGATCAAGCCGGAACTGGCGACGCTGGTCGACAGCGCGCCCGAAGGGCAGTGGAGCTACGAGATCAAGTTTGACGGCTACCGGATCATGGCGCGGATCGATCACGATGAGGTGCAGCTGTTCACCCGCAATGGCCACGACTGGACGCACAAACTCCCGCAGCAGGCCAAGGCACTGGCGGCGTTGGGTCTGGAATCGGCATGGCTCGACGGTGAAATGGTCGTGGCTAATGAGCAAGGAGTGCCGGATTTTCAGGCGTTACAGAATGCCTTCGATGCCGGGCGCAGCGGCAACATTGTTTATTACCTGTTCGACGTGCCGTATCTGAATGGCGTCGACCTGCGCGATGTGCCGGTGGAAGAACGCCGCGCCGCGCTGAGCACCATCCTCGGCGCGCAGAAGGAGTCTTCGACGCTGCGCTTCTCCGAAGCCTTCGAAGAAACCCCGGACGCGCTGCTCAACAGCGCCTGCCAGATGCAGATGGAAGGCCTGATCGGCAAGCGGCTCGGCTCGCCTTATGTGTCGCGGCGCAGCGGCGACTGGATCAAGCTCAAGTGCAAACATCGCCAGGAATTCGTCATCGTCGGCTACACCGATCCGAAAGGCGCGCGCAGTGCCTTCGGTGCCTTGCTGCTCGGCTTGCACGATGCTGACAGTGGCGAGTTGCGTTACGCCGGCAAGGTCGGCACCGGGTTCAACGAAACCACATTGAAAAGCATCCTCGCCCAACTCAAGCCGTTGCAGACCAAAACCGCCGCAGTGGTCAATCCGCCCAGCGGTTTCGAGGCCAAAGGTGTGCACTGGCTCAAACCCAAACTGCTGGCCGAAGTGGCATTCGCCGAGATGACCAAGGACGGCTCGGTGCGCCACGCCGTATTCCATGGTTTGCGCGATGACAAACCGGCCAAGGACATTACCGAGGAGCGAGCGAAGCCTGTGAAAGCTGCCAAGTCCGAAAAGACCGAAAAGACCGAAAAGACCAAAACCGCCGACAAGCAGCCGGCAAAGAAAACCGCCGCCAGCAAAAAAGCCGAAACCGCGCCTTCGCAAGCAGGACTGGCCGGCGGCAAGGTACGCATCACCCACCCGGATCGGGTGATCGACGCCGTCAGCGGCACGACCAAAATGCAACTGGCGCAGTATTACGCCAGCGTTGCCGAACACATCCTGCCGCAACTTAAGGATCGTCCCGTGGCCTTAGTGCGTGCACCGGACGGCATCGCCGGCGAATTGTTCTTCCAGAAGAACGCCGATCGCTTGGCCATTCCCGGCATCACCGCCCTGGACAAGGACGTCACCGGCCAGCCAGTGATGATGATCAACAATCCCGAAGCGCTGGTCGGCGCGGTGCAGATGAGCACAGTCGAACTGCACACCTGGAACGCGACGAAGGTGGATCTGGACAAGCCTGATCGCTTCGTCCTCGACCTCGACCCGGATCCTGCGCTGCCATGGAAAAGCATGGTTGAAGCCACCGCGCTGACCCTGACTGTGCTCGATGAGCTGGGCCTCAAAGCCTTCCTGAAAACCAGCGGCGGCAAAGGTATTCACCTGGTGGTGCCATTGACGCGCAAGCATGGCTGGGACGAAGTGAAGGACTTCAGCCACGCCATCGTCAGCCACATGGCCAAGTTGCTGCCGGACCGGATTTCAGCGGTGTCCGGGCCGAAAAACCGCGTCGGGCGGATCTTCATTGATTACCTGCGCAACGGCCTCGGTGCCACCACCATTTGCGCCTACGCCGCACGCGCGCGGGAAGGCATGCCGGTGTCGGTGCCGCTGTACCGAGAGGAAGTCGCTGAAATCAAGGGTGGGAATCACTGGAACATCTACAACGTTCACGAGCGTCTGACCGAAGTCGGCGATGAGCCTTGGGCGGACATGAAGAAAACCCGTCAGACCATCACCGCCGAGATGCGCAAGCGCGTCGGCATGAAAAAGTGATCAGGTGTCGCGCAGCAAGTCGTGGGCGTTGAGCAGTTCGAAGGCGATTTGCGGGTGGTTTTCCAGGCCCTTGCGAATCGCTGCCGGGATTGCCGCGCGAGTCTTGCGACACAGGCCTGGCAGCTCGTCGATCTGAATGGCGATGCCGCGCATGGTGCGTACCTCGTTGAAACCGGGGGCGACATCGACACGGATGCCGAGTTGCTCGTACATACGCTGTTGCAGGCGTTTGAGGTCGGCGAGGTCTTTGAGTTGTTCCAGGCGCGCCAGAAGAATTTTTTCTTCAGCGCGGGTCAAGCGCAGGATGCGCAGATCGGCTCCGGGCGTTTCCAGCAACGGATCGCGCCCGCAGATGCAGGCGCCGGGAGGGCAGGGTGAGCGCAAGGGCACGGTCGTCGTCATGGCCTCCATCATAGAGGCCGTCGGACATGTTTGCCTATGTGCACTCAGCGGCCGTCCATCGGCCGCTGCTTCCCTCGTGACTACTGCTGCACGCCTTCGTATTGCACCAGAATGGCGTTGGCCAGGTCTTCATCACTGGCGTTCAAGCCAGGGTTGGCCTGGCGCACCTGTTGCAGTACCGACTCAAGATAAACCCCACGGATGGCCCCGCCACTGGCGACAAACGCAGACACGTCGTCACGGGCCGGAATCACCATTTTGTCGTCCTTGAAGGTCGAGTACAGCGACGCGGAGACACCTGCCGAAGTGGCGACGTCACCCGCGTCAACGCGGGCCAGCGCCGATCCGACCGGCAGGCAAAGCATTAAAGAAGAAATCAGGACTAACTTGCGCATGACGTGTTCCTCCACAAGCGCTAAGCAAAAAGGGAAGGGACTACATAACGTCAGAGGTGAACGGCGCGCGGGAGTTCCGTGAGCGGTGAAAAGCCGTGAGTCAGAGTTTTCACCGCTCAGTCGGTTCAGATCACCCCACAGGCCATGCGATCACCGCCACCGCCCAGTGGCTTGGGCATGTCGGAATGGTTATCGCCGCCGGCGTGAATCATCAGGGCGTGGCCCTTGATCTCGGAAATCTTCTTCAGGCGCGGTGCCAGCACCGGATAGTTGGCGACCCCGTCAGCCGTCACATACACCGCTGGCAGATCACCCAGATGCCCGTCGGCGTAAGGGCCGAGATGCTTGCCGGTTTTCGCCGGATCGAAGTGTCCGCCAGCGGCCAGTGCCGCGCCTTTCACGCCATCCTTCGTGCCTGCTTCGCAGCTGCCGTTTTCATGGACATGAAAACCGTGGATGCCGGCCGGCAATGATTTCAGCTCGGGTGTGAACAGCAGGCCGTACGGCGTCTCGCTGACAGTGACAGAGCCGATCGCCTGCGGCGCGCCGTCGGCGCTGACCAGGTTGATTGCGACTTTCTCCGTTGCTGCCTGTGCGGTGCCGATTGCCAAGGTGCCGAGCAGACCAAACCACAGTGCGCGTTTCATAAGCGTTTCCTTCAGCTGCATGAATGTTCGAAGCGCTGGATTGATAGCCTGCCGGGGTTAACCGGCGATGAAGGCATTATCCAGCGGCGCTGCAACGTGTGACCGGGTTCGCGTTTGAAAAGTTTTGCCGGATTCAAGTCGCCGCTGACATCAGCCGATACGCTCTGTGTCGGCAGTTCCCTGCACATAGGCTTAACTGAAATCCGACAAGCGCAATCCAGCGTGCCCACGGGAGATTCCACGGTGTCGATCAAACTGCGTTTGGTGTTGCTGATTGCGACCAGCCTGCTGACGGCGCTGATCGTGAGCTTGGTCAGTTACGTCGGCAACCTGCGGATGGCCACGGCTGTCGGCGATAACACTGTGAGCATGAGCGCGCTGCGCAATCACATGGAAGCCGACATGATGCACGACGCCCTGCGCGCCGATGTCTATTCGGCGATGCTGGTCGGCCTGGGCAAAAGCACCGCCACCGCCACCGAGGTGCGCGATTCGCTCACCGAGCACGCCGGGCATTTTCGTGAAGTGCTGGATGACAACCTGAAGCTGCCGATCAACCCGCAGTTGCGCACGGCGCTGGAGCAGATCAAGCCGAGCCTCGATACCTACATCAAATCCGCCGAGCAGATCGTCGGCGTGGCGCTGGACAATCCGGATGCCGCCCAGCAGCAGCTCGGCACGTTCAATGCCGCGTTCAGCCAGCTCGAAGAGCAAATGGCGACGCTCAGCGAATTGATTGAAAGCAACACTCGGCAAACCAGCGAAGGCACCGAAGCGGCCATTAGCAATGCCAATCTGGCCCTTGGTGTGGTGCTGATCGCCAGTCTGTTGCTGCTGCTGATTCAGGGGCGCTGGGTGATCCTGAGTATCATGGGGCCGCTCAAATCCGCCAGCCGCATCGCTGAAAGCATTGCCCATGGCAATCTCAGCGAACCGATTGTCGAACCCGCCGGCAAGGACGAAGCCAGTGTGCTGATCCGCACATTGGCGACCATGCAACGTGACTTGCGCAACATGATCGACGTGGTCCGGCGCAACGCCCACGGTGTCAGCGGCATGAGCGAGCAGCTCAGTCAGGGCTGCCATCAGGTCGCCGACAGCAGCCAGCAGCAAAGCGTTGCCGCCGGGACCATGGCGGCCGCCGCCAGTCAGATGACCGCCAGCATCGAGGAAATCACCCGCCACGCCGAACGTGCCCTGAGCATGGCCAATCAGGCGGAAACTCTAGCGAAGGAGGGCGGCGGGGTGATTCATCAAGTGGTCAGCGACATGGACGACATCGCCCGCTCGGCACAGCAGTCGGCGCAGGTGATCCGCACGCTGGATCAGGAATCCGAGGCGATCTTCAACATCATTCAGGTGATCAAGAGCATCGCCGACCAGACCAACCTGCTGGCCCTCAACGCCGCGATCGAGGCGGCGCGGGCAGGTGAACAGGGCCGTGGCTTTGCCGTGGTCGCCGATGAAGTGCGCAGTCTGGCCGCACGCACCAGCGCCTCGACCCAGGAAATTGCCGCAATGGTCGCGCGCATCCAGAACAGCACGCGCGAGGCGGTCAGCAGCATGGAGGCGGGCGTGGCGCAGGTCGACAAGGGCATGGCAGTGACGGCGGAAGTCGAGCGGGCGATTCGCGAGATCCTCGACGCCACGCTGAACACCACGCAACTGGTCAACGACATCACCCGCACGATTGGCGAACAGAGTATGGCCAGCAACGAAATCGCCCATCAGGTGGAAATGATTGCGGGGATGAGCGAGGGCAATAGCCGGGTGATCGGGCAGACGGCGACGACTACCGATGAATTATCGAATCTGGCGGGACAGTTGGCGCAGTCGGTGGATCGGTTTCGGTTGTGATAGCGGTAGGACTGGTGTCTATCACGGCCTTATCGCTGGCAAGCCAGCTCCCACAGGGTCTGATGTTGTGAATGCAACGGTGTGCACACCATCATCCACTGTGGGAGCGGGCTTGCCCGCGATTAGGCCAGCTCGGGCAACACTGAATCAAGCCTATGTGCCCTTAATCAGAACCTGAACGCCTGTCGTCCCACCAACAACCATTTCCCACCCTGTTTCTGCCAGATCTGGAAATTTTCGATCTCGGTCGGAATCACCTCAGTCCCCTTCAACGCCTGCGCGGAGAAGTGGTGGCGCACCAATGCGGTATCGCCGGACATCGTGATGGTCTGCTTCTGCATCTCCAGGGTCTTGAATGCGCTGCGGCCGGTTTCGATGTCGGCGATGAATTCCTGCTTGTCCTGAATCTTGCCGCTGGAGTGGCCGTAGGTCAGGTTCGGCGCGGTCAGAGCGTTCAACTCGGCGATGTCTTTATGCAGCATCGCCTGAGTCAGGTGATCAACTGCTTGGGCGACTTCTCTTTCCGCCGGGGCAGGGGCGGCCATGGCGCAGGCGCTGAAGGCGCAGAAGAAACCGATGAGGAGGCGGGATTTGGTCATGTTGTTTCCTTGTTGTTATTGGGTTGGGATGACTGGCTTTGTTCGTCAGTCATCGTACAACTTAGCAGGTTATTTTCTCCATGAACAACGAGCCGTTGGCGCTGATTTATCAAGTTGCGATGCGTATCGCGCAAAAAACTTTGCAGGCCAATGCCTGATCACGGTCATGTTTGGTGGCCCATGGCCGATAAGCCCCAGAGCGGAAAAAGACTTTCAAGTCGGGAACAGACGCGCGGGTTCGCCCTGACGTGATATTCTCCGCGCCAAATTTGCTTTGACTTAATTCGGTTGGCTGGCCTTTTCGGCGGGCCGACGGGATCCCTGTCGCTCAAGCAGCTGAAGCCAATAACGATAAGAAGTCAGTTCAGAAGGGACATTAACTGAGGTCGATGCCACATGTCGGCCTTGTGTGCCCACCCGTCAATATTGAAGTGTGCCGGATTGCGCGACGCCAGCCTGAGCGTCAACAAAGCGCAACGCAGACTGATAACAACGACGGGCGGAAGGCGTTTTATCATAGGTGCAACAGATGTTTAAGAAAGTGAACACAGCCTTGCTCGGTCTGGCTTTGGCGATGGGGATGTCGTCTGCCAATGCTGCCGAAGCCAAGAAAGTTGATGTCCTGCTGATCGGCGGCGGCATCATGAGCACCACCCTGGGTGTGTGGATCAATGAGCTGGAACCGACCTGGTCGATGGAAATGGTCGAGCGCCTCGATGGCGTCGCCCTGGAAAGCTCCAACGGCTGGAACAACGCCGGTACCGGTCACTCCGCCCTCGCCGAGCTGAACTACACCCCGGAAGACGACAAGGGCAACGTGACGATCCCGAAAGCCGTCGAGATCAACGAAGCGTTCCAGGTTTCCCGTCAGTTCTGGGCGTGGCAGGTTCAGCAGGGCGTGCTGAAGAACCCTCGCTCGTTCATCAACACCACTCCGCACATGAGCTTCGTGTGGGGCGATGACAACATCAAGTTCCTGAAAAAGCGCTACGAAGCGCTGCAGGCGAGCCCGCTGTTCGCTGGCATGCAGTATTCCGAAGATCCGGCTGTGATCAAGAAGTGGGTACCGCTGATGATGGAAGGGCGTGACCCGAACCAGAAAATCGCGGCCACCTGGAGCCCGCTGGGTACGGACATGAACTTCGGCGAAATCACCCGCCAGTTCGCCGCTCACCTGCAAACCAAACCCAACTTCGATCTGAAACTGTCGAGCGAAGTTGAAGACATCACCAAGAACGCCGATGGCACCTGGCGTGTGAGCTACAAAAACCTCAAGGACGGTACCAAGACCGAAACCGACGCCAAGTTCGTGTTCATTGGCGCTGGCGGCGGTGCTCTGCACCTGCTGCAGAAGTCGGGCATTCCTGAAGCCAAGGAATACGCAGGCTTCCCGGTTGGCGGCTCGTTCCTGGTGACCGAGAACCCGACGATTGCCGAGCAGCACCTGGCCAAGGCCTACGGTAAAGCTTCGGTTGGCGCGCCACCGATGTCGGTTCCGCACCTGGACACCCGTGTTCTGGATGGCAAGCGCGTCATTCTGTTTGGCCCGTTCGCGACCTTCAGCACCAAGTTCCTCAAGGAAGGTTCGTACTTCGACCTGCTGACCAGCACCACCACCCACAACATCTGGCCAATGACCAAGGTCGGCATCAAGGAATACCCGCTGGTCGAGTACCTTGCCGGGCAGTTGATGCTGTCGGATGAAGACCGCCTGAACGCGCTGAAGGAATACTTCCCGAACGCCAAGGCCGAAGACTGGCGTCTGTGGCAAGCCGGCCAGCGCGTACAAATCATCAAGCGTGATGAAGCCGCTGGCGGCGTGCTGAAACTGGGCACCGAGATCGTTGCTTCGCAAGACGGCTCGATCGCCGGCCTGCTGGGCGCATCGCCAGGCGCGTCGACTGCTGCACCGATCATGCTGAGCGTGCTGCAGAAAGTCTTCAAAGACAAAGTCGCAACCCCTGAGTGGCAGACCAAGCTGCACCAGATCGTGCCGAGCTACGGCACCCAGCTGAACAGCGATCCGGCCAAAGTGGCTGCTGAGTGGGCTTACACCGCGAAAATCCTCGAACTGCCGACGCCTCCAGCGATCGGTCAGGTAGCTGCTCCGGCGGCACCTGCGGCTGACAAAGCCGTAGCGCCGAAGGAAAACGCTGCACGTGACATGGCTCTGTAAGCAGAACCCTGACACACAAAACCCACTGAACCGGCGACGGTCAGTGGGTTTTTTTATACGCCGGACCTGTAGGCGCTGACGAGTGCAACGAGGCTGCGATCTTTTGACTTTGACTTTGACTTTGACTTTGACTTTGACTTTGACTTTGACTTTGACTTTGACTTTGACTTTGACGTTTGAAGATCAAGATCAGGATCAAAAGATCGCAGCCTCGTTGCACTCGTCAGCTCCTACATTCGGTAGGGTCAGGCTTTCGCGTTCGCCAGGTAGGCCCCCAGGCGCCGACCCATTTCTTCGCCCAGTGCCTGCAACCCGCTCAGCGGCCGTACCATCACTTCAAACTCGACAATCTTGCCGTGCTCATCGAAGCGAATCATGTCGATGCCTTTGAGTTCCTTGCTGCCGACCCTGGCGCTGAATTCGAGAATCACATTCAGGCCATCCGCCGTCGCCAACTCGCGGTGATAGGCGAAATCTTCGAAGACTTCAAACACGGTGTTGAGGATCATCGCCACCACCGGTGCGCCGGGGTAGGGCGTGTGGGCCATGGGCGAGCGGAACACAGCTTGCGGATCGAGCAGTTCGGGCAGGGCTTTGAGATTGCCGCTGCGGATCATCTCGTGCCAGCGCGCGAGGGATGCGGCGACGTTGGGCTGCAAGGCAAGGTCGGGCATGGTCACTCCGGTTTTTATTGTTGTCGGTCGGCAATGACTGTAGATCAACCGGACCGAAAGTGAATCCCCAAGTCTCAGCCTGAATACCGCTTCATGCCCGAAGCGGATCAGATGCGCATCTGATCCGTATTTTTCTGTTTCATCTGCCTCTGTATTCAGTACAGCCACAGTCTCAGAATGCCCCGGCAGTGCGGCCAATCACCCTCCGACCTCATTCCGAAGCGTCCGGTGCACCGCACACCCCGCATCAAGGAGCGCAACATGTACAAGATGGCAATTTTTCTCGGCGGTTTTCTGACCTTGACCATTCTGATTGGCGTGCTGGCGACGATCTCCCCAGTCTGATCCGCACGCAGCTTTTTCGAACTCTGCCGATCTCCTGCTTTCAGTTGCAGAACAGGGCCAGCACGCGCCCGTCACTGACAGTTCGAGGAGTGAAACATGCGTACGACAACCTCGCAGGGACGTTGGGTTCCCATTGGTTTGATGGTCGCCGCGCTGACTGGTTGCGCGATGAGCAATACCGAGTCACCGGTGCAGACACCGGGTCAGGCCAAGGCTTCCGATACTGAAATGCTCGAAGTCGGCGCGCAGTGGTTGCAGGACAAACCGCCGATCCGCGCGTTGAACATGTACCTTGATGGCTTTCATTTTTACAACGGTCATCCCGGCGCGCAGATGGAAGCGCACCATTACTGCTCGGCGCTCAATGAGGAAGTGTTCCAGTGCGTGATCTACGACGGCAACACGGCTGAAGCGAAGTTGATGGGCGTGGAATACATCATCAGTCAGCGCCTGTTTACGCAATTGCCGGCAAAAGAAAAAGCCTTGTGGCACAGCCATGCTCACGAGGTGACTTCCGGCCAGTTGGTCGCGCCGGGCATCCCGCAAGTGGCGGAAAAGCGCCTGATGGAAAAACTCGCCAATACTTACGGCAAGACTTGGCACACCTGGCACACCGATCAGGACAAGCAACTGCCGCTGGGCGTGCCGCAGTTGATGATGGGCTTTACCGCTGACGGTCAGGCCGATGCACAAATGGTCCGCCAGCGCGATCAGCGCCTGGGCATCGACAGTGCCGAGAAGAAGAACGCTCGCGCCGGGATCAAACCGGCACCTGTCGCATCGGGGGCTGACGCGTGGCAGAAGGGCAACGCCGTGCAGCTCAACGACCCGACCGGGCATCAGCACGTCACGCCGCGCTCGGCCACCTCTGGCGATGAAAATGCCCGGAGCGGCAGTCAGCCTTAGCTTTGGACAGTAGCTGGAAATGGTGTTGTCTGTACCGGCGTCATCGCGAGCAGGCTCACTCCTACATTTGAAATGCGTTCCCCCTGTAGGAGTGAGCCTGCTCGCGATGGCGATCCGTCTGATCGCTACATCCTTCAGCGATTCAACACATCCACAATCCACTGCAAATATTGCTCGCGCTCGGAAATCGAGTTATGCCCCGAGTCCGGCACCACCTTCAGCGTCGCCACGCCCGCGGGAAAACTCTCGAACAAGCGCTGCGTGCTGCTGCGTCCAATCACTTCGTCATCACTGGCCGCCAAGAGCAACGTCGGTGCGCGAATATGCGTCGCGTATTTGCCCGATTCGAAACGATCCTTGAGCAACCACTTCACCGGCACCCACGGGTATTGCCGTTCGGCGATTTCCTCGAGGCTGTTGAACGGCGTCACCAGGATCAGATTCTGCACCGGCCGCTGACTGGCCAGGCGCACCGCCACCCCCGAACCGAGGCTGCGTCCGATGACTGCAATCTGCGGGTGGCTGGCATAGACCTGATCGAACAGCGCCAGCGCATCTTCGGCAATCGCGGCTTCCGATGGCGAGCCGGTGCTGCCACCAAAGCCCCGATAGTGCAGGAAATACAGCGCGTAGTCGGGAAACGCCTCGGCGAATTCCGGCAGATTTCGCGAGACGTCCTCGGCATTGCCGCCGAAATAGATCAGCGCCCGCGTTCCGCTGCGCTCTCGGTCAGTCACCCAGACCTCGGCATCCGGCATCGACAGTTTCAAGCGCGAATCCGCTGCAACCACGGCGGCAGGCTGGGGAAACCAGATCAGCGAGCGCTGAAACACGAACAGCGCGGCGCACAGCACCAGGTAAACGGCAACGATGAAAACGACGAGTGACATCAGGGTTCGGGACATTCGGCTACTTTTAACGGGGAGAGAGGTTGGCTGTGGCAGTGTAGTTCAGCGCCTAGGCCTGACAGCCGGCGCACACACCATGCAACAGATCCGCGCAGCAGGAGGACTCGCATGCGCCACACTGAGGGTTATTCCCGCCGCCGCTTGCTCACCCTGGCTGCCCAGGCTGCGGCGCTGTTCACCATTGATCGGGCGTTGGCCAGCAGCGTACCGCCGACCGTCACTGCGCCGCCCACGGCAGGAGACCAGACCATGCAGACCCGCGCCATCCCTTCGAGCTCCGAGGCACTGCCCATGGTCGGGTTGGGCACCTATCGCGGTTTCGACGTCGCGCCGGGCGATCCGGTTTACCGGCAGTTGCCCGCCGTCCTCGAAGCGCTGTTCAGAAAGGGCGGCACGCTGATCGACAGCTCGCCCATGTATGGCCGCGCCGAGCAGACCACCGGTGAACTGCTGTCGATCCACGAACCACGTTCGCCGGCTTTTCTCGCCACCAAGGTGTGGACGCGCGGGCGCAAGGAGGGCATCGCGCAGATGGAGCAGTCCTTCAGTCTGCTGCAAACCGAACGCATCGACCTGATGCAGATTCACAATCTGCTCGACTGGCAAACCCACTTGCCGACCCTGCGCGAATGGCAGGAGCAGGGGCGGATTCGCTACATCGGCATCACCCATTACACCTCGTCGGCCTATGACGAGGTCGAGGCCGTGCTGAAAGCCGAAAAGCTGGATTTTCTGCAGATCAACTACGCCCTCGATGATCGCGCGGTCGAGAAACGCATCCTGCCGCTGTGCCGCGAGCGTGGGGTGGCGGTGATTTGTAATCGGCCGTTTGGCGGCGGTGATCTGCTCGCCCGGCTCAAGGGCAAGCCGCTGCCGGCCTGGGTCTCGGATGTACAGGTCAACAGCTGGCCGCAACTGGCACTGAAATTTCTCCTGGCGCACCCGGCGGTGACCTGTGTGATTCCCGGGACCAGCAATCCGCGCTACATGGCTGACAACGCCGGAGCCGGTTTTGGGCCGATGCTGACCGATGCGCAGCGGCATCAGTTGATTGCGTTGCTGGGCTGATCAGTCCTTAAGCTTCGCAAAGCCCTCCCGGTTAATTGCAAATTGTTCTGAAAAACTGTCAAACCTGACAGTTGGCTGAGCTGTGCCCGATGCCAATCATGCAGTTCCAGCCAAACGGCAGATCAGTCATGAATTTGAAACACCAGAGATTTCTTGGTTTGGCAGGCGTCTGCCTGATATTGACGTCCCTTGAGGTAATCGGCGAAACCGCAGAGTACGTGTGCATGGGCAGCCAGCGAGGCCAAATCGCAATCGTGCGGGCAAATTCTTTATTGGAGGCGAACCAGATAGCCAAGGCAGCGTGGGGGGCTGCCGGCTGCTATAAAAAGTGACTCAACTGCGATAGCGCAACGCCTCCAGCAACAACGCAAACGCCGGCGCTGCCTGGCGTCGGCTCGGGTAGTACAGGTGATAACCGGAAAATGCCGGGCACCAGTCTCCCAGCACCTGGACCAGGCGACCGTCCGCCAGAAACGGCGCAACGACGTTTTCCGGGATGTAGCTCAAACCGAAACCGTCCAGCGCGGCGTCGAGCAATGGGTACACGCCATTCAGGGTGACCTGGCCGGAGACGCGCACTTTGAGGCTTTCACCATCCTTTTCGAACTCCCACGAATACAGTCCGCCATTGGTTGGCAGGCGCAGGTTGTTACAGGCGTGGTCGGTCAGGTCGCGCGGGGTTTGCGGCGCAGGGCGCCGGGCGAAGTAGGCGGGTGAGCCGACCACCGCCATGCGCATGTCCGGACCGATACGGGTGGCGATCATGCCTTGGGCGACGTCTTCGCCCAGGCGCACACCGGCATCGAAGCCTTGGCCGGCGATGTCGACGAAGCCATAGTCACAGCAAACCTCGACGGACACATCCGGGTACTGCGGCAGGAAATCCTGCAACACCGGACGCAGGATCCAGTTCAGCGAATGGTCGGTGGCGCTGATGCGGATCTTTCCCGCCGGGGTTTCGCGCAGGTTGCTCAGGGCGGCCAGTTCCACTTCGATTTCGTCGAAGCGCGGGCCGATGGTTTGCAGCAAGTGTTCGCCGGCCTCGGTCGGCGACACGCTGCGCGTGGTGCGGGTCAGCAGGCGCAGGCCGAGTCGCGCCTCGAGACTGCGAATGGTGTGGCTGAGCGCCGATTGCGACACGCCGAGTTTGGCTGCGGCCTTGGTGAAACTGCGTTCACGGGCGACGGCGAGAAAGGCGAGCAGGTCGGTGGCGTTTTCCCGGAGCATTGATGATCGTCCTGCATAAGTTTTTTCGGATTCTAGTCGATTATCCAAAGAGTGCGGATCGCTACAGTGGTTGCATCATTTATTGGAGGAAAAGCCATGAACCCGATTGCTGCTTCTGCACTGACGCTCTCGCTGCTGGCTGGCGAGGTGTATGCCACTGAAAATCCGCGTGTCACGGTCACACCGAATGGCTCGCAACCGTCGGCCAAAGGCCCGGCGGACTGGTTTACCGGCACGGTGCGGGTGGATGCGCCGTTCAAAGGTACCGACGAGGCGCGGGTCAGTGGTGCGACCGTAACGTTTGAGCCGGGCGCGCGAACGGCGTGGCATACCCATCCGCTGGGGCAGACATTGATCGTCACCTCGGGGGCAGGGTTCGTGCAGGAGTGGGGGCAGCCAGTGCGGGAAATCCGGCCGGGCGATACCGTGTGGATTGCTCCGGGCGCCAAGCATTGGCACGGCGCAGCACCGACGACGGCGATGAGTCATATCGCGATTGCCGAAGTGCTGGATGGCAAGGTGGTGGACTGGATGGAGCAGGTCGGTGATGAGCAATATCCGAAGACCGAGTGAAACCGCGCCCCTCACCCCAGCCCTCTCCCGAGGGAGAGGGAGCCGATTGGGGGATGCTCGAGACGTTCGGCATTCTGCAAGCGTGGTGGTGAATCCACTCGACCCCTAGCACCCCATGCAGGTGCGCTAACAGCATGCTCACCCCAGGCGTCTCCCGGGGGAGTGGGAGCCGACCGAGGTGTCTTGCGATGTGCATCGACTTGAACTTGCCGTTGCGATTATGGATACACAGAAAGACTTTCACGTCGCTGCACATCCTGAATATACCCGGATCGGTCCCCCTCTCCCTTTGGGAGAGGGCTAGGGTGAGGGGCTTTTCGCTTCAGATCATCTCCGGCAACGAATCAAGAATCTTGTCCAGCGTAATCGGATACTCCCGCACCCTCGCGCCAGTGGCGTTGTAGATCGCATTCGCCACCGCCGCGCTCACGCCGCAAATCCCCAATTCACCTACGCCCTTGGCCTTCATCGGCGACGAAATCGGGTCGGTTTCTTCGAGGAAGATCACTTCCTGATGCGGAATGTCGGCGTGCACCGGCACCTCATACCCGGCGAGGTCATGGTTGACGAAAAAGCCCAGGCGCTTGTCCACCGCCAGTTCTTCCATCAATGCCGCGCCGACGCCCATGGTCATCGCGCCG
Source organism: Pseudomonas sp. 1L-E-NC-VB-C3 (assembly GCF_057291535.1). Lineage (NCBI taxonomy): Bacteria > Pseudomonadati > Pseudomonadota > Gammaproteobacteria > Pseudomonadales > Pseudomonadaceae > Pseudomonas > Pseudomonas sp. 1L-E-NC-VB-C3. The sequence continues at coordinate 144,685 of NZ_JBXAWD010000011.1, forward strand.
ATGACCTGACTGCGCGCCGACGTCGGGTTGAGGATCCGCCCCGCAGCGCACACCGCCAACATGCGCCGTACGCGAACTTCGCCAGTGGCAGCATCGACGGCGACTTCGACGAAATGCGCGCCGAACGTCGATTGCTGATACTTCTCGGCCAGATCACCGAACTCGATGCTGTCCTCGCCGACCAGTGCGCCGCCTTCAGCCGCGTTGCGCAGCGGCAGGCTCTTGCTGCCGACGCGCACCTGACCATCGGCGAACTCCGCCTGATCCGCCGCTAGCCCCAGCTTCTGCGCCACCGCTTCACGCAGTTTCACACAGGCGGCATAGACGCCCGAGGTCGAGCAGTTCCCACCAAACTGACCGCCAGAACCAGCCGAAACCGGGAAGTTCGAATCACCCAGACGCACCACCACATCATCGAGACCAACGCCCATCATCTCGGCAGCGGTCTGCGCGATGATCGTGTAGCTGCCGGTGCCGATATCGGTCATGTCGGTTTCGACGACGACTTTGCCGTCACGCTCCAGGCGCACACGGGCGCCGGACTTGACCAGCAGGTTGTTGCGAAACGCCGCCGCCACACCCATGCCGATCAGCCAACGGCCTTCACGACGGCTGCCCGGTTGCGCCTTGCGCTGATCCCAGCCGAATTTCTCCGCGCCGATCTGCAGGCATTTGACCAGTTGACGCTGGGAGAACGGCCGCTCGGTTTTCACCGGGTCGACTTGAGTGTCGTTAGCGATGCGGAACAGCACCGGGTCCATCTTCAGCTGTTCGGCCATTTCGTCCATGGCAATTTCCAGCACCATCAGCCCCGGCGCTTCACCCGGCGCGCGCATGGCGTTGCCTTCAGGCAGGTCGAGCGGCGCGAGGCGCATGCTGACGCGGCGGTTTTCTGCGGCATAGAGCAACTGGCTCGGTTGCGCGGCCAGTTCGACCTTGCCGTCAGCAAGGTTGCCCGACCAGCCTTCATGGGCAATGGCGGTCAGTTTGCCGTCCGCCGTGGCGGCCATGCGGATGCGCTGAATCGTTGCCGGGCGATGGGTGGTGTTGTTGGCCATTTGCGGGCGGGCGAGGGCGACTTTCACCGGCCGCCCCGCCATGCGCGCGCCGAGAGCGGCGAGGATCACGTCGGCGCGGATGAACAGCTTGCCGCCGAAACCACCGCCGATGTACGGCGAGATCAAGCGGACTTTTTCCTTCGGCAGGCCGAGGGTTTTCGCAATGTCGCCGACACTCCAGGCGACCATCTGGTTCGATGTCCACACGGTCAGTTGATCGCCTTTCCACGCGGCCAGTGTGGCGTGCGGTTCCATCATCGCGTGGGACTGGTCTGGCGTGGTGTAGGTCTGATCGAATTGCACCGGTGCGGCGGTGAAGGCCTTGTCGAAGTCGCCGTGATTGACGTCGGGCAGCTCGTCTTTCGGCTCGACGCCGAGGTCTTTGACGCTGGCCAGATCGAACTTGCCCTCGGTGGTTTCGTAATCGACCTTGACCAATTGCGCGGCGGCGCGGGCCTGTTCGAAGGTCTCGGCAACCACCAATGCAACGGCTTGCTGGTAATGCTGCACTTCGGGACCAGCGAGCAGATGCGCAGCGTTGTAATCACCCTTGTCGAGCTTGCCGGCATTCTCGGCAGTGACGATCGCCAGCACGCCGGGCGCCGCTTTGGCCTCGCCCAGATGAATGGCTTTGATCCGGCCTTTGGCGATCGCCGAATCGACCATGAAGCCGTAGGCCTGATTGGCCGCCGCTTCATGTTGTTCGTAGGCGTAAGTGGCCTGGCCGCTGGTTTTCAACGGGCCTTCGATGCGCTTGGTGGGCTGGCCGACGACCTTCAGGCGGTCGATGGGATTGGTGGTGGCGGGCGTGTCGAATTTCATGCGGTTTCCCTCGCTTGCGCCAACACCGAGGCCAGCGTGCGCTCGACCAGTGTCAGTTTGAATTGGTTGTCATCGGTGGGCGTCGCGCCTTCAAGCAGGCGTTCGCTGACTGCTTTGGCACCCTTGGGCAGCAACGCTTCAGCGGCTTCGACCCGCCACGGTTTCGGCGCGATACCGCCGACGGCCACGCTGCCGGTACCGTCCTTTTGCAGGATCAGACCGACCGAGACCAGGGCAAACGCATAAGACGAGCGATCCCGCACCTTGTGATAAATGTGCGTGCCGCCAACCGGCGCCGGCAGGCTCACGGCGGTAATGAATTCGCCGGGCGTGAGGCTGGTTTCGATGTGCGGCGTGCTGCCCGGCAATTGATGGAAATCGGCCATGGCAATGCTGCGCGTGCTGCCGTCAGGCTTGACCGTTTCGATCTGCGCATCCAGCGCGCGCATGGCGATGGCCATGTCGCTCGGGTGGGTGGCGATGCAAGCGTCGCTGACGCCGATGATCCCCAACTGCCGGGTGACCCCGCCGATCGCCGCGCAACCGCTGCCTGGATTGCGTTTGTTGCACGCCTGGTGGGTGTCGTAGAAGTACGGACAGCGGGTGCGTTGCAGCAGGTTGCCGGCGGTGGTCGCCATGTTGCGCAACTGTCCGGAAGCCCCGGCGAGCAAGGCGCGGGAGAGCAGGGCGTAGTCCTTGCGCACGCGCGCGTCGGCGGCCAGATCGGTGTTGCGCACCAGCGCGCCGATGCGCAGTCCGCCTTCGGGTGTGGCTTCGATCTGGTCCAGGCCGAGGTGGTTGATGTCGATCAGGTGCACCGGGGTTTCGATGTCGAGTTTCATCAGGTCGAGCAGGTTGGTGCCGCCGGCGATGAACTTGGCGCCTTCGACGTGCGCAGCCTGGGAAGCGGCTGCCGCAGGTGAGTCGGCGCGGCTGTAATTGAAGGCTCTCATGCCGGCACCTCCGCAACTTCAGTGATGGCTTCGATGATGTTCGAGTAAGCGCCGCAACGGCAGATATTGCCGCTCATGCGCTCCTGCAGTTCGGCGGCGATCAGTTTCGGCGGCTCGGTCAGGCTCGGGCTGACGTGGCTGGGAATGCCATCGCGGATTTCCTTGAGCACGGCGACCGCCGAGCAGATCTGCCCCGGCGTGCAATAGCCGCACTGATAACCGTCGTGCTTGATGAACGCGGCCTGCATCGGGTGCAGCTTGTCCGGCATGCCGAGGCCTTCGATGGTGGTCACCTCACTGCCGTCGTGCATCACCGCCAGGGTCAGACAGGAGTTGATCCGCCGACCGTCGGCGATCACCGTGCAGGCGCCGCACTGGCCGTGGTCGCAGCCTTTCTTGGTGCCGGTCAGGTGCAGGTGTTCGCGCAGGGCGTCGAGCAGGGTGGTGCGGGTGTCGACTTCGAGGGTTTGCGGTTTACCGTTGACTCGCAGGGTAACTTGACTCATGGCCGGTTGCTCCAGACTGGCCGCGTAGGCCTTGAGGCTGATAAAGGGGGGCATAGCGAACGCCGTCGCGGTTACGGCGCCGAGGATCATGAAGTTGCGTCGGGAAATCGGCATGGTTCGATTCCTTGTCTCTCATCGGGCGGCAGGATTGCAAAAGGCCCAAACGGGCGCGCCGGCATGCATGCCAGTCTCGTAAAAGGAGTGACCGCAGCGGGAGGGAAAAGGTTTTGTCGGATTTGCGCTAAAGAGTTATGTGCTGAACTCATCAATTGGCCTGTGGGAGCGAGCCTGCTCGCGAAAGCGTCGGGTCAGACCCAGCCGCTGCTGGATGTGCCGACCTCTTCGCGAGCAGGCTCGCTCCCACAGTGGAGTTGTGTTTTGCAGTTATGGCCCACCCACCACCATCGAGGTAAACGGTGCGACATACGCCTGCAACGTCACCAGCCCGCCGACCAGAATCGCCAGCACGATCGAGTGGAAGAACACGTAACGCAGGATCTCGCCCTCATGCCCGTACCAACGGGTCGCGGTGGAGGCGACGACGATCGACTGCGCGTCGACCATCTTGCCCATCACCCCACCGGAACTGTTCGCTGCCGCCATCAGCACCGGACTGATACCCAACTGTTCCGAGGTGACCCGTTGCAATCCGCCAAACAGCACGTTTGACGCGGTATCGGAACCAGTCAGCGCCACCCCCAGCCAGCCGAGCAGCGTGCCGAACATCGGGTAGAAAATCCCCGTCGCTGCAAACGCCAGGCCCATGGTCGCATCCAGTCCCGAATAGCGGGTAAGGAAGCCCAGCGCGAGCATCGCCGCAATCGTGATCAGTGAAAACCGCACCACCCACAATGTGCGCAGGTACTGCTTGATCAATTGCGGGATCGAATAACCCATCAGCAAGCCGCCAACGATCGCCGCCAGCAAGATCCCGCTGCCGGTCGCGGTCAGCCAAGTGAACTTGTAAATCGCTTCCTCGGCTTTCGGCGCCGCGACCACGGGCGGTACTTTCTCGATTTGCAGGTGCAGACCGGTGAAGGTCACCGCCGGGGCGAAGATCGGGTTGGCCTCGCGCACCGGTTTGCCTTGCGGGTCGAGCTTGGCCGATTGCGTGACCGGGTCGATCACTGGGCGCGTATCGAACATGTTCTTGAAGCCCTGGGTGCCCCAGGCAAACACGAACACCGTGAGAATGATCCACGGCATCCACGCGCGCATCACCGCCGGGCGCGCCTGATCGCTGAACGCGGCGCTGGCGGTGACTGTTTCTTCGTCGACCTTGGAGTTGTCGACGCGCCCGGACAGCGCTGCCGAGGTGTGGATGGTCGCTGGTTTCCACACCTTGAGGAACAGCGTCAGACAGGCCATGGAAATCAGCGCAGCGATGACGTCCACCAGCATCGGCCCGTGGTAGTTGGACACGAGAAATTGCGGGATGGCGAAACTCACCCCGGCCACCAGAATCGCCGGCCACACCTCGAGCATCTTGCGCCACCCGGCAAAGGCCCAGATCAACCAGAACGGCACCAGCACCGAGAAGAACGGCAACTGCCGCCCGACCATCATCGACAGCTCCATCTCGTCCAGCCCGGTGACTTTGGCCAGGGTGATGATCGGCGTGCCCAGCGCACCGAAAGCCACTGGCGCAGTGTTGGCGATCAGCGCCAGGCCCGATGCGGCCAATGGCGAAAAACCCAGGCCGATCAGAATCGCACCGGTCACCGCCACCGGCGTGCCAAAGCCTGCCGCGCCTTCGAAGAACGCACCGAAACAGAAGGCGATCAGCAGCAATTGCAGACGTCGATCATCGGTGATGCGCGCGAGGGAATCCTGCAACACTTTGAACGAACCGTTTTCGGTGGTCAGGCGATGCAGAAAGATGATGTTGAGGACGATCCAGCCGATCGGCAGCAAGCCATTCGCCGCGCCGAACAGCGCGGCCGAGCCGGCCATGCCCGCTGGCATGTCGAAGGCGAAGATCGAGATCAGCAGGGCGGACGCGAGCGCCAGCAAGGCTGCCAGATGTGCCTTGACGTGAAAGAACGCCAGCGCCGCGAGCATCACCACCACCGGCACCGCGGCCATCAGCGTGGAGAGCACCGGGTTGCCGAACGGGTCGTAGATTTGCTGCCAGACCATGGTCCACCTCTGCTTATTGTTATTGAGGGCGCAGATCCATTGCATGGGGGTTGGTTGCAAGCAGTATAGGTGGCATTCCGCCGCCGTTCGGGCATGGCGAACGGGCCGACCAACGGTCGATAGTGGCCACTGAATCAACGTGCTTTTGCCCGGTCGTATCTGCGGCTGCGCGCACTGCGTCCCGAAGACGCGGGCAGCGTGGCGATTTCCGTCGTCAAGACCTTGGGTTTTAGGGAAGTGTTGAATGAAGCAAGCGACAACGATGCTGCTCACTGTGACCGCCGCCGTATTGCTGAGCGGCTGTATTGCGGATTTTGATGATGACCACCGCCATGGCCGGCACTACGACCGCGACCACGGCCGCTATTACGACCATGATCGGCGTTGGGACGACCGCGATGACGACCGCCGCGATGGCCATCGTTATCACCGTGATCGCGATGATGACTGATTGAATGAAGAGGGCGTTCCCGTTAAAGGAACGCCCTCTGTGCATCAGCCTTCAGTTGAAAAAACGAGCGTTCGCCTGGACGCGGGATCGCGCAGGCACCGAGGCCTCGTGATCGAGCAGATGGGTGGCGAGTATGTCGCTCAGAAAACGGAACTGATCGTTGAGGCCGACCACTTCATTGCTGAAATGATTGCTGGCGGCGGGCATCAGCAGATCGTCGAAATCTTCGTTGAACACCAGTGTCTGCGCCTTGCGCGGCACGACGTGCTGTTGGTAGTAGTTGCTGCCGAACACCGGGAAACTCACGGAGAGGGTGACTTGGGTGTGGATCATGATGTGAACGCCTCGTTGTGTTTCGGATGAGTCAATCGTGCCTTTCATCATGGGAGGGCGGAAGGCAATCGTGGCGATGGTGGATATCGATGGTGGTGATGGTTGAGGTTTGTGGTGCTGCTGTTGGCGCCTTCGCGAGCAGGCTCGCTCCCACAGGTGCAACACATTTCAAATGTGGGAGCGAGCCTGCTCGCGAAGAGGCCGGAACCTTCAGCATCGAAATCGACTGACCTGCCTATACTCAAACCAGCACCTCCCCAAGCCAAAGGACACCGCCACCGTGAACACGCGCGCGCTGGTCGTTGCCGCACTGTTTCTGCTGGCCGGCTGCGCCACTTCGGCCCGGGCGCCAGTGAGTGCGCCGCAGGCGGTGGTGGTGTCGGCGCAAACCTGGCAGCAGATCGACCGCGAGATCCTCAGCGCATCGCAACAGGCCACCGAGCAGGTCAAGCTGTTCGCCCGTGGCTCGATGGAACATTGGCGCACTCGGGTCTATCAGCAAACTGAAGAAAATTTCATCCCCTGGTTCAGCAGCTACTGGACCCAGGAATGGCTGTCGATGAAGGTCAGTTGGTACACGATCAGCGCCGGCGGTGAGCAGGATGCTTCGGCGAAACGGCTGGCGGCGTATCTGCTTGAGCAATATCAGGAAAAAGTCCTCGCGCCGGTAGCAGTGGAGATTGATCCGGATGCGATTCTGGCGCAGGCCACGGCGTTCTACGCGCAGTTGATGGCGCAGCAGATGCCGCTCATCGCCCAGCGTCACGGTGTGCCGATTGCGCAGCTCAACGGCCGCTTGCGGAAGATCCCGGCCATCGCCCTCGGCCCGCCGCCGGCGCGGGATGCTTCGCTGTTCAAAGTCATCAGCACCGAGCCGCTGAACACCCTCCCGGCGTACGCCGCGCTGATCGACAAGATCCACACCGACGGCGGCGCCAAGGGCATCTCTTCCACCGAAGCAGCCATGGCCCCGGTGGCCAAGCGCGCCAGCCAGCGCATCGAAGCCGAAATGGCCCCGCGCGGCGCCGCCAGTGCGGTGGCGGCAGCGGCGGGGAAACTGGCCGGGGCGATGATTTCGGTCGGCGTGGCCGGCATACGCGCAATCATCCAGGCCAACGACCGCCCTGACAGTGAAGCGCTGATTCGCAGCAGCCTCGGCAACACCTTCGACAAGGCCTGGCAGAAGCTGCTGCAAAATCCGACCACGGGCGTGATGGCCGGCACGTTGCACATGGCCGGGCAGGTCGAAGGCAATTTGGGCGTGAGTGAGCAAACGCCTATCGGTGTGAGCGCTGTGCCATAGCGCCTGCACCTGTGAAGTTTTGTTGGTGGCGGTCGCGCCCGGATCAGAGCGGATGCTAGTCTTGCGCAACGCTGTTGTCAGGGAGCCCACATGGGCAATCACAAGATCGAGATTCGCCGCAGTAACGTCGAGAAAATCCTGCTGGCGGCGGAAAAGGTTTTCGCCGAAAAAGGCTTCGGCAGCACCGCCATGGCGGACATCGCTGCCGAAGTGCAGTTGCCGCGTTCCAATCTGCATTACTACTTCAGCACCAAGAGCGAGCTGTACAGCGCAGTGCTGTTCGATCTGCTGGAAGTGTGGAAGCAGGACGCGCTGTGCTTCGAGATGTTCGACGACCCGCGCGTGGTGCTGAGCAGTTACATCCGCGCCAAGATGAATCATTCGCGCAGCCGGCCCTATGGCTCGAAAATCTGGGCCAACGAGATCATCCACGGCGCGCCGACCCTGGGCGAAGCGCTGGATGCGAGCCTGTATGACTGGGCGAAGATGAAGGAGGCGAAGATTCGCCAGTGGGTCGAGGACAAGCGGATCCTGCCGGTGGAGCCGTCGGGTTTGCTGTACATGATCTGGGCGTCGACCCAGCATTACGCCGACTTTGATCATCAGGTGAACATTCTCAATGATCACCAGCCGTTGTCGGATATGCAGTTCGAGCGGGCGGTGCAGACCGTGACAGGTGTGATTTTGCGCGGGATCGGGCTGGAGCCTTGAAGAGCACCATCAAGGGCTTACCCTCACCCCAGCCCTCTCCCAGAGGGAGAGGGGGCCGACCGAGGTGTATTGAGAGGTACATCGACCTGAAAGACCGTGTCGATTATGGATTCACAACAACTCTTTCAGGTCGGCGAAGTTTGTCAGCATCCCCCAATCAGTCCCCTCTCCCTTTGGGAGAGGGCTAGGGTGAGGGTTTTTTTCAGACTGCAACGTGATAGGGGTTGCGCGGATCATGATTCCAGTCCAGAAACGGCTTGCCCGTGTCCATCGGTACCATCTCGATGCAGTCGGCCACGGGGCAGGTGATCTGGCACAGATTGCAGCCCACACATTCCTCATCGATCACTTCATATTTATGCGTACCGTCGGCCTGTTTCAAACTGTCGATCGCCTGGTGTGACGTGTCTTCGCAAGCAATGTGGCAACGCCCGCAACCAATGCACGCCTCCTGGTCAATCTTTGCGATGACCTGGTAGTTGATATCGAGGTACTTCCAATCCGTGGTGTTGCCCACGGCGCGCCCGGAAAACTCGGCGATATTGGCGTAGCCCTGGCTGTCCATCCACCGCGACAAGCCGTCCTTCATCTCGTCGACAATGCGGAAACCATGCAGCATCGCCGCCGTGCACACCTGCACCGCGCCGCTGCCCAGCGCCATGAACTCCGCCGCGTCGCGCCAGCTGCCGATGCCGCCGATGCCGCAGATCGGCAAGCCCTGGGTCTGCGGATCACGGGCGATTTCCGCGACCATGTTCAGCGCAATCGGCTTGACCGCCGAACCGCAATAACCGCCGTGGGTGCTTTTGCTGCCGACGGTGGGCAGGGCGACCATATGGTCCAGGTCGACGCTGGTGATCGAGTTGATCGTGTTGATCAGCGACACCGCATCGGCGCCACCACGATGCGCCGCCCGGGCAGCGACGCGGATGTCGGTGATGTTCGGGGTAAGTTTGACGATCACCGGCAGCGAGCAGTACGTCTTGCACCAGCGCGTCACCTGTTCGACATACTCCGGCACTTGGCCGACCGCCGCGCCCATGCCGCGTTCGGGCATGCCGTGGGGGCAGCCGAAGTTGAGTTCGATGCCGTCGGCGCCGGTGGCTTCGACCAGCGGCAGAATGTGTTTCCACGACTCCTCGACACACGGCACCATCAGCGACACGATCAGCGCGCGATCCGGCCAGTCCTTCTTCACCTGGGTGATTTCGCGCAGGTTGATTTCCAGCGAGCGGTCGGTGATCAGTTCGATGTTGTTGATGCCCAGCACTTCGCGATTGGCACCGTAATGCGCCGAATAACGCGAGGAAACGTTGACCGCCGCCGGATCCTCACCCAGGGTTTTCCAGACCACGCCACCCCAGCCCGCTTCGAACGCGCGGACCACGTTGTAGGCCTTGTCGGTGGGCGGCGCGGAAGCCAGCCAGAACGGGTTGGGCGCTTTGATACCGGCGAAGACTATCGAGAGATCGGCCATTTACGCAGCCTCCACGTTGAGCATCAGTTGAGCGTTGATCGCCTCGGCGGCGCGTTTGCCGTGCTGCACTGCTTGCACGGTGAGGTCCTGATCGAGGCTGGTGCAGTCGCCGCCGGCATACACGCCGGGGATGCTGGTGCGCAGGTGTTCATCGACCGCGATGCGTTCGCCCTGACGCTTGAGTTCGCGCGCCAACGGATCGCTGAGAGCGCTGTCATCGAAGCTCTGGCCGATCGCTTTGAAGATCGCATCGGCAGCCAGCTCGAAGGTTTCTCCGGTGGTTTGCAGACGGCCTTCAACCAGATCGGTGCGGGCGAAACGCATGCCGCGCACGCGGCCCTGATCATCAAGCAACACTTGCTCCGGCTGCGCCCAGGTCAGCAATCGCACCTGATTGGCTTTGGCGATGTCCTGCTCATGGTGGGTGGCGCCCATGTCTGCCGCACCACGGCGATACACCAGATTGACGTCGCGCGCGCCGAGGCGGGCCATTTGCACGGCCATGTCGATCGCGGTGTTGCCAGCGCCGAGAACGATGCAGCGTTCAGCCAAGGGCAACTGCGTGAGGTCATCGGCCTGGCGCAGTTCGCGGATGTAATCGGTGGCGGCGAGCAGGCCCGGCGCGTCTTCGTGGGCCAGACCGAGTCGCTTGCTGGCATTCAGGCCGAGGCCGAGGAATACCGCGTCAAACTGCTGATGCAGTTCGCTCAGGGTCAGGTTTGCACCGAGTTTCTGGCCGTGGCGGATTTCTATCCCGCCAATCTGCAGGAGAAAGTCCAGCTCCTTCTGCGCGTAATCGTCGACCAGTTTGTACTTGGCGATGCCGTACTCGTTGAGCCCGCCGGCCTTTTCCCGTGCTTCGAAAATCACCACGTCATGCCCGTGCATTGCGCTGCGATGAGCGCAAGACAACCCGGCCGGCCCGGCGCCCACCACGGCGATCCGTTTGCCCGTGGCCGGGGCGCGCTGGAACGGGTGTTCGGCGAAATGCGCGTTGTCCACGGCATAGCGTTGCAGCAAACCAATCAGCACCGGCGCGCATTCCTGCGCGTTGTTGCGCACGCAGGCCTGCTGGCAGAGGATTTCCGTCGGACAGACCCGCGCGCAACTGCCGCCGAGGATGTTTGCCGACAGGATTTTCTGCGCCGCGCCTTGGACGTTGTCTTGATGGATGTTGCGGATGAACGACGGGATATCGATTTCGCTGGGGCATGCATTGACGCAAGGCGCGTCGTAGCAATACAGGCAGCGCGAGGCTTCCAGATGCGCCTGCCGGGCATTGAGCGGCGGCGCCAGATCAGTGAAATGGCCGGCGAGAGCGGCCGCGCTTTCGTGCGGGTGGGGGAGGTGGTTCAGGGTCTCGATCACGGTTCATGGCCTCATGGCTAATTGAGGTGCTGCCTCTGGTGGGCAGTGGTTGATCGTTCCCACGCTCTGCGTGGGAATGCCTCAAGGGACGCTCTGCGTTCCAATGGGACGCAGAGCGTCCCGGGCTGCATTCCCACGCAGAGCATGGGAACGATCACTAGGGGTCAGCGTTTAACGGCAGTCGGTTTATGCAACTCCGCCCGCTTGCTCAACAAATCAAACACCGCCGGATAGGCCGGCCGTTCGATGTAGCGTCCGGCGCCGCGTTCGGCGCGCAGGTCGCCGTCGGCCCAGACCACGCGGCCCTGGCTGACGGTGTGGCTCGGCACGCCGCGCACGGTCTTGCCTTCGAAGATGTTGAAGTCCACCTGCTGATGGTGGGTCTTGGCGGAAATGGTCCGTGTGCCTTGCGGATCCCACAGCACCAAATCGGCATCGGCGCCCACGCGGATCGCACCTTTGCGTGGATAGAGATTGAAAATCTTCGCGGTGTTGGTGGAGGTCAGCGCGACGAAATCCTGCATCGACAATCGTCCGGAGTTGACGCCTTCATCCCACAACACTGCCATGCGGTCTTCGATGCCGGCGGTGCCGTTGGGAATCTTGCTGAAGTCGTCGCGCCCGGCGGCTTTCTGCTCGGCGCAAAAGCAGCAGTGGTCGGTGGCGGTGGTGTGCAGATTGCCGTTCTGCAGCCCGTGCCACAGCGCCTCCTGATGGCCGCGCGGACGGAACGGCGGGCTCATCACGTAGCCGGCGGCGGTCTGCCAGTCCGGGTGTTGATAGACGCTGTCGTCGAGCAGCAAGTGCCCGGCCAGCACCTCGCCGTACACCGGCTGGCCCTTGCTGCGGGCATAGGTGATTTCGTCCAGAGCTTCCTTGGTGGAAACGTGCACCAGGTACAACGGCGTGCCGATGGTTTCGGCGATACGGATCGCCCGGCTCGCGGCTTCACCTTCGACCTGCGAAGGTCGCGACAGCGGATGCGCTTCCGGCCCGGTAATGCCCTGAGCCATCAGCTTGCGTTGCAGGTGATAGACCAGCTCGCCATTTTCCGCGTGCACGGTCGGCACCGCACCGAGTTCCAGGCAGCGCTCGAAACTCGCCACCAGAGTGTCGTCGGCGGCCATGATCGCGTTCTTGTAGGCCATGAAGTGCTTGAAGCTGTTGATGCCGTGGTGGCTGACCAGCTCGGCCATTTCCTCGCGCACCTGCTCGCTCCACCAAGTGATCGCGACGTGGAAGCCATAGTCCGACGCAGACTTTTGCGCCCAGCCGCGCCACTGATGAAACGCTTCCATCAGCGATTGCTGCGGATTGGGAATGACGAAGTCAATGATCGAGGTAGTGCCGCCGGCCAGACCGGCTGCAGTGCCGCTGTAGAAGTCCTCACTGGCAACGGTGCCCATGAACGGCAACTGCATGTGCGTATGCGGATCGATGCCGCCGGGCATCAGGTACTGGCCACTGCCGTCGAGCACTTCTGCGCCGGCGGGAATGTCGAGGTTTTCACCAATGGCTTTGATCACGCCGTCAGCGCAATAGACGTCGGCGCGGTAACTTTCATCATGGGTAACAACGGTGGCGCCACGGATCAACAGAGACATTCCGGATTCCTCGCAGGCATGACCGACTTGTGCCGGTTCTAAATGTTTTATTGAAGTACAGCGGCGCAGTTCGTATTCCTGTCATCGCTGTCAGGAATAGAAACTAGTCGCGATTTCAAGAATGATCAAGAATATTTTTTATAAGCTTATAGCTGTTTCAAGCTATTGATAAATAAAGATAAAAACGATAAATCACCAAAATGGGTAGGGCGCTCACCATTTTGACGCACTTGACAGGATGGAAATATGAGCAAGATTTCCTATGTGAAATCAGCCGCTTGAAGTTGTGCTGCGGTTGCGGGTTCACCGACAAAAATAAATGCAGTGCACCAGTTTGAGTCCTGACACTTCGGACAACTTGCCCGACGTTTAGCCTGAGCGTTCAGACAAGTTTTCCCGGACTCATCGAATATTCAATTAAAACTGATGAATATCAGAAAGTTGCAAAGCGTCCAGTGCACCGCCCAAGCGTTCAGCGCGAGAATCGGCACGTTTATTGATGCCGCCGCTGACACCATGGCCGGTGCATGAAAGTTGTCAGTTCCTCCGGCCATCGTCCGGCTGGCGTCGTGCGCGCCAACCGCCTGATGAGCAAAAAATAATCAGAAGAACAGTGGAGCGGCCATGCAACAGATCAGATCACAAGTGACCGAGCGCGACGGCTTGTTCGAGCTCGAAGCCGGCAGTGACGTCCTCGACAGCCCCCGTTACAACCACGACATGGCACCGACCAAGGTGCGTGAACGCACCTGGAACAAATGGCACATCACCGCGCTGTGGGTCGGGATGTCGATTTGCGTGCCGACCTACACCCTCGGCGGCGTGCTCACCGCGTATTTCGGCTTGAGCGTCGGCGAAGCGCTGCTGGCGATTCTGTTTGCCAACGTCATTGTGTTGATTCCACTGACCCTCAACGCCTTCCCGGGCACCAAGTACGGCATTCCGTTTCCGGTGCTGCTGCGCTCGTCGTTCGGCATTCTCGGTTCCAATGTGCCGTGCCTGATCCGCGCGTTGGTGGCGTGTGGCTGGTTCGGCATCCAGACCATGTTCGGCGGACTGGCGATTCACCTGTTCCTCGGCTCGGTGTTCGAGGGCTGGAAATCCCTCGGCGGAACCGGCGAGGTGATCGGTTTCATGGTGTTCTGGGCGCTGAATCTGTGGGTGGTGATTCGCGGCGCCGAGTCGATCAAATGGCTGGAAACCTTGTCGGCGCCGTTGTTGGTGGCGGTGGGCATCGGCCTGCTGGTGTGGGCGATGCCCAATGTGTCGATGACTGAATTGCTGGCGATCCCGCCCAAGCGTCCGGAAGGCGCCAGCGTGGTCAGTTATTTCGCGGCAGGGCTGACGGCAATGGTCGGCTTCTGGGCCACGCTGTCGCTGAACATTCCCGACTTCAGTCGCTACGCCAAGAGCCAGAAGGATCAGATCCTCGGGCAGATTTTCGGTCTGCCGCTGACCATGTTCCTCTTCGCTGCGCTGGGCGTGGTGATGACCGCCGCATCGGTGAAACTGGTCGGCGTCACCGTGTCCGACCCGGTCACGCTGATAGGCCATATCCAGAGCCCGGTGTGGGTCGCTGTGGCCATGGCGCTGATCATCGTTGCCACACTGTCGACCAACACCGCCGCCAATATCGTCTCGCCGACCAATGACTTTCAGAACATCGCGCCGAAGGTGATCAACCGCACCAAAGCGGTGTTGCTCACCGGTCTGGTCGGGCTGGTGCTGATGGGCCATGAACTGCTGAAAAAGCTTGGCCTGATCGTTTCCGACATCAGCCTGGAAACCGTGTACTCAAACTGGCTGCTGGGCTACTCGAGCCTGCTCGGGCCGATCGCCGGGATCATGGTGGTGGATTATTTCCTGATCAAGAAACAGCGACTGGACCTCGCCGGGCTGTACCGCGATGACGTGTATCCGGCGTGGAACTGGGCCGGTTTTCTCGCCTTTGGCGTGCCGGTGGCGCTGACCTTGCTGTCGCTGGGCAGCGACGCGTTCAGCTGGTTCTACAGCTATGGCTGGTTCACCGGCTCGGCGTTGGGCGGGGTGATTTATTACGGGCTGTGCGTGATGCGGGCGCAGCCTTCTGCCGTGAAAACAGCGGTGTGAGCAAGGCCTTTTCGCGAGCAGGCTCGCTCCCACATTGGAAATGCATTCTCACTGTGGGAGCGAGCCTGCTCGCGAAGGCGATGCTCCATACACCGCCGAAACTGATCGTTCCCACGCTCTGCGTGGGAATGCAGCCCGGGACGCTCCGCGTCCCAACAGCGGACGCAGAGCGTCCATGGATGAATGCCCACGCAGAGCATGGGCACTATCGGCATCAGCATTGAGGAGATCCCCATGAACGCAGCCGTAGACGTTCTGCAATCCACCCATCAGCACATCAACCGTGATCGCCTCTGGGCCTCGCTCATGGAACTGGCGAAACTCGGCGCCACGGTCAAGGGCGGCGTCTGTCGCCTGGCCCTGACCGACCTCGACCGCCAGGCGCGCGACCTGTTCGTGCAGTGGTGCAAGGACGCCGGTTGCAACGTCACGGTCGATGCCGTCGGCAACATTTTCGCCCGGCGTGCCGGGCGCAACCCGAACCTGCCGCCGGTCATGACCGGCAGCCACATCGACACCCAGCCCACCGGCGGCAAGTTCGACGGCTGCTTCGGCGTGCTCGCCGGCGTCGAAGTGCTGCGCACCCTCAACGACCTCGGCGTGGAAACCGAAGCGCCGCTGGAAGTGGTGGTCTGGACCAACGAAGAGGGCTCACGCTTCGCCCCGTGCATGATGGGCTCAGGGGTCTTCGCCGAGAAATTCACCCTCGAAGAAACCCTCGCCAAGGTCGATGCCGACGGCGTCACCGTCGGCGAAGCACTGGATGCGATCGGCTACGCCGGCCCGCGCAAGGTTAGCGGGCACGCGGTTGGCGCGTATTTCGAAGCGCACATCGAACAAGGCCCGATTCTCGAGGACGAAGAGAAAACCATCGGCGTGGTACTCGGCGCGCTCGGGCAGAAGTGGTTCGACCTGAAATTGCGCGGCGTCGAAGCCCACGCCGGCCCGACGCCGATGCACCTGCGCAAGGACGCCCTGGTCGGTGCCTCGGTGATCGTCGGCGCCGTCAACCGCGCCGCCCTCGGCCATCAGCCCCACGCCTGTGGCACGGTCGGCTGCCTGCAAGCCTATCCCGGCTCGCGCAACGTGATTCCCGGCGAAGTGCGCATGACTCTGGATTTTCGCCACCTGGAGCCGGCGCGGCTGGATTCGATGATTGCCGAAGTGAAACAAGTGATCGAGGCGACCTGCGAAGAGCACGGCCTTACCTACGAACTGACCCCGACCGCCGACTTCCCGCCGCTGTACTTCGAAAAAGGCTGCGTGGAAGCGGTGCGCGGTGCTGCGAAAGGGCTGGGTCTGTCGCACATGGACATCGTCAGTGGTGCCGGGCATGACGCGATTTTCCTCGCCGAGCTCGGCCCGGCGGGAATGATTTTTGTGCCATGCGAGGGCGGGATCAGCCACAACGAAATCGAGAATGCCGCGCCGGATGATCTGGCAGCGGGGTGCGCGGTGTTGTTGCGGGCGATGCTCGCGGCGTCGGCGATGGTGGCGGCCAGCGAGCGTGCCGCCTAAGGTAAACACACCCAGTAAACCTGTGGGAGCGAGCGTGCTCGCGAATGCGCCGGGTCAGTCACCGAATGGTCTGTCTGACCCAGCGCTTTCGCGAGCAGGCTCGCTCCCACAGGGGTTTTTTGGCGATTTTGGGGTTGTGGCACGATCCCGAGCCGCCGCGGTCGTACTCTTCACCTAGCCGCATCACAGTGTGGAGATCCAATGAGCCAGGAAGTCCTGACCACCGAAACCAACCGTCGCCAGTTGCAGCAGATCATTGCCGGGCTGTCGGACGGGGTGATTCTGCTGGAACTCGACAAAAGCATTCTCTGGGCCAACGAAGCGGCGCTGACCATGCACGGTGTCAGCACCATCGGTGATCTGGGCAGTAACGCCGACGAGTACGCCAGACGCTTCACGCTGCGCTATCGCAATAATCATGTCTTGCCGCCGGACAACTACCCGATCAGCCGCGTCGCCCGCTGCGAGGCGTTCAATGATGTGCTGATCGAAGTTTCGTCCGTGGACGACCCGGAGCGGGTCTGGGTGCACAGTGTGCGCAGCATGGTCCTGACCGACCGCGTCGGCCAGCCCGAGTCGCTGGTGCTGATCATGAGCGACGTCACCGATTGGGCCAATGCTGAGCTGCGTTTCGAAAAAACCTTCAATGCCAACCCTGCACCGGCAGTGATCTGCCGACTCAGCGATTTGCGCTACATCAAGGTCAACCCGGGCTTTCTGGAAATGACCGGCTATACCCGCGATCAGGTGATCGGCACTTCGGCTTACGAAATCGATATCTTCGAGCAGGCGGATCAGCGCGATCTGGCTGTCCAGCGCTTGCGCGATGTCGCGACCATTCCGCAAATGCAGGCGGAGTTGCGCCTTCCCGACGGTGGCAGTAAACAGGTGATCGTTGCCGGTCAGCCGCTGCTGCTCAATGACGAGAATTGCATGCTGTTCTCCTTCGTCGACATGGAGCCTCGGCGCCGGGTCGAAGTGGCCTTGCGTCAGAGCGAGGAGCGCTTTGCCAAGGCTTTTCGTCTGACGCCGGTACCGATTTTGATCTGCACCGCTGACAAGCAGGAGGTCATCGACGTCAATCAGGCGTTCCTCGATACCCTGGCCTATGACAGCGATGACGTACTCGGCAAAACCGTGACGCAGCTGAGCTTCATCCACGATGACAGCGCGCGCACGCGCCTGCTGTCGGCGCTGGCGAAGAACGGTCGTGTGGATCGGGTCGACGTGCCCGTGCGCAAGAAGGACGAGGAGTTGCTGGAGTGTGCGGTCTCGGCTGACACCGTGAACATTCACGACACGTCCTGCTATCTGCTGGTGTTGATGGACATGACCGAGCGCAAGCGCACTGAGCTTGAGCTGGTCGCGGCGATCGAAGAGGTGATGAAGGATGCGTCGTGGTTCAGCCGAACGCTGATCGAGAAGCTGGCCAACGTGAAGAAAATCAACTCGCCGCAGCTGCCCAGCGCCTCGTTCACCGACCTGACGGCCCGTGAGCGTGATGTGCTGGGTTTGATCTGTGAAGGTCTGGCGGACAAGGAGATCGCCGCGCGGTTGAAACTGGCGCCCAATACCGTGCGCAATCATGTGGCCACCGTGTACTCGAAAATCGATGTGCATAGCCGCAGCGAGGCGATCGTCTGGGCTCGAGAGCGCGGTTTGTTTTCGGGAGAGTGGGGCACCAAAGGCCAGCGCTGAGGGGTGCAAATGCACTAGTTACAAGGGTGCAAATTCATGTATTGGCCAAGACGTTGTGTTCTTAGGCTGGTGGGGTGCGGTGTGGGCCATTTCGGGCCTGCGATCGTGCCCCTTTTGAAACAGTCATAGGAACAACGTCAATGATGAATCTTGCGCAGTTGCGCGCTCGGCTTGAGCACAGTTTTGCGCCGCTGGCTTGTGAGTGTTCGGTGGATGGTGATCATTCGCTGACGGTCAAGTTGTATCACCGGGATTCGGGGCAGGTGGATCTGGTGATCAGCGGGCTGGATCTGGCTTCGCTGCGTACGCCTGGGGCGGTCGAGGCGTTGGTGGGGGAGTTGCGGTATGAGCTTGAGAGCAATTCCTTGCGTTCTTCGCGGGATCCGGATTTGGCTTAAGCGCGCTTTGGGTCTTGGCGGCCTTTGGGCCGGCCATGCTCTGGGGGGGTTGGGTGTATATCCGTTTTTTTGGGTGTTGCGGCTGGCGGTTTCGCCCTTACGGCGAGTCCCTTTTGGCAAACGCCCCAAAAGGAACCAAAAGGTCTTCGCCCTGACGTTCGGCCCGCTCGCTTAGGCTCGGGGTTCCTTCGCTGCGGAATCGATCCTGGCGCAGCGGCTCCGGTTTGCTTCGCTGCACCTACACTCGCTGTGTACGACTGCGTCGTACGGTCGCTGCGCTCCCACGCCCGGATCAATCCCTCCACTCAGCCTGCCGACGGGCTCCAAGATCAAAAGCGGTACTCGAGCTAACGCTCATCGTGTGTAGGAGCTGCCGAAGGCTGCGATCTTTTGATTTTGATTTTGATTTTCTGTGGGAGCGAGCCTGCTCGCGAAGGCGGCCTGACAGCCGACCTGGTTGTTACTGAACTCACTCGATCAAACCTGTGGGAGTGAGCCTGCTCGCGATGAGGCCCTCGCCGACAACCATCATCCCAATCCAGCCCTCTGCCGGACAATCCCCGCAAAACCGACAGCCAATCCCACCCAATCTCCCCAATCCACTGGCGCTAACAAGGCGCTCAGCTATAAAGAATGAGTGGTCAGGTCTTCCGCGGCCGGTTGGGTTGCGGGAGTTTGTCTCTCTTTACCGCGGGTCGTCCTATGAATAATCCTGGGAAACGCGTATTGCCGTTGGCTTTTCTTGCTGTGCTGTTGGCCGGTTGTGCCAGTCCTCCACCCCCTGCGCCTGTCGCGCCGCCGCCACCGCCGGAACGTCGGTGTGAGGTGCTGGAAAATACTGAGGTTGCCGGGGATGTGTATGTGGATGGGCAGGTGACGCGTCACATCACCACTACGCGTTGCATAACCCAATAAGCCGGCCAATCCCGCGGATGCAGGAGTTCTGGATTTCGGCACCGCCCCTGTGGGAGCGAGCCTGCTCGCGAATGCGTGGTATCAGTCAAAACATAGCTGACTGACACAACGCCTTCGCGAGCAGGCTCGCTCCCACACGGGTTAGCAATTTGCCCTGGATATCAGGACAGGAACCCGCCATCCACATTCAGCGCCACGCCAGTGGTGTAGCTCGACGCATCGCTGGCCAGGTACAGCACCGCGCCGGCCATTTCGCTTGGATCGGCTACGCGTTTGAGCGGGATCTGGGTCAGTGCCTGTTTCAGAATCGCATCGTTCTTGACCAGCGCCGAGGCGAATTTGGTGTCGGTCAGGCCGGGGAGCAGGGCGTTGCAGCGGATGCCGAATTGCGCGCATTCCTTAGCGAAGACTTTGGTCATGTTGATGACCGCCGCTTTGGTTACCGAATAGATGCCTTGGAAGATTCCCGGCGAGATGCCGTTGATCGACGCGACGTTGATGATGCTGCCGCCACCGTTTTCGCGCATGAGCTTGCCGGCTTCGACCGACATGAAGAAGTAGCCGCGAATGTTCACATCGACGGTCTTCTGGAACGCCCCCAGATCGGTGTCCAGCACGTTGCAGAATTGCGGGTTGGTCGCGGCGTTGTTGACCAGGATGTCGAGGCGGCCGAATTGTTCCTTGATCCCGGCGAAGACCTGGCTGATCTGCTCCATCTCACCGATGTGGCAGGCCACGGCTGTCGCCTTGCCGCCGGCGGCGATGATGGCGTCGGCGACGTGTTGGCAGCCTTCGAGCTTGCGGCTCGAGACGATCACGTGGGCGCCTTGCTGGGCCAGCAGTTTGGCGATGGCTTCACCGATGCCACGGCTGGCGCCGGAGACGAAAGCGATTTTGCCGTCGAGGTCGAACAACTGAGTCTTGGACATGGGTTTCCCTTGTTGAAAGTCTTGTTATTGGCCCGGATCAGAGGCTGGATTTCTGGATGACCTGCAGGCTCATCTGCTCCAGCAGTTTGTTCATGTGAATGAACTGCGCGAAGCGTTTGTCCTGCGTCTGGCCATGGTAGAAGCGGTAGTAGATCTGCTGCACGATGCCGGCCAGGCGGAACAGGCCGTAGGTGTAGTAGAAGTCGAAATTGTCGATGCGGATGCCCGAGCGCTCGGCGTAGTAGTCGACGAATTCGCGGCGGGTCAGCATGCCCGGCGCGTGGCTTGGCTGGCGGCGCATCAGTTGCACCGGTGCCGGGTCGCCGGCTTCGATCCAGTAGGCGAGGGTGTTGCCCAGGTCCATCAGCGGGTCGCCGAGGGTGGTCAGTTCCCAGTCGAGCACGCCGATAATTTGCATCGGATTGGCCGGGTCGAGAATGACGTTGTCGAAGCGGTAGTCGTTGTGGACGATGCTCGACGTCGGGTGGTCGGCCGGCATCTTGTCGTTGAGCCAGGCTTTGACCGCTTCCCAGTGCGGCGCGTCCGGGGTCAGGGCTTTTTCGTAGCGCTCGCTCCAGCCCTTGATCTGCCGGGCGACGTAGCCTTCAGGCTTGCCCAGATCGCCGAGGCCGCAGGCGTTGTAATCGACCCGATGCAGTTCGACGAATCGGTCGATGAAGCTTTTGCACAGCGCTTCGGTTTTCGCCGAATCGAGGCCCAACTCCGGCGGCAACTCAGCGCGCAGGATGATGCCCTTGACCCGTTCCATCACATAGAACTCGGCGCCGATAACGGCTTCGTCGGTGCAATGCACGTAGGCCTTCGGGCAATACGGAAAGCCCTCGCGCAGTTGGTTGAGAATGCGGAACTCACGGCCCATGTCGTGGGCGGATTTGGCTTTGTGGCCAAACGGCGGACGGCGCAGAACGAATTCTTGCTCGGGGTATTCCAGCAGGTAGGTCAGGTTCGACGCGCCGCCGGGAAACTGGCTGATCTGCGGCGTGCCGGTCAGGCCGGGAATGTGCGCCTTGAGGTACGGATCGATCAGGCTGGCATCGAGTTCTTCGCCCGCGCGGATCCGGGTGGACTGGTCAGTAAGCGCCATGCTTATCCCTTCTGCTTATTTTGGAGGCCAGACATCATTGGCTAATCTAATGGCGCGCTCGGGTGCTCACAAGCGCGGGTCGGTCTTATAGGTTAGCGTGTTGCTGGATAATCAACTTTGAGAATGGGGCAAAGATCGGCGCGGTTCGACGATGCCACGCGCGTTAATGCACGCGCTGGTTGTTCAACTTGGGCGGCAAGGCGACGGGAGTCAGCACCGGTTGCCCGGAGAAAAACGCCATCAGGTTTTTCCCCACCAGTTCAACGGTGCCTTGCGTGGCTTCAGGGGACAACCCGGCGACGTGTGGGGTTAGCACAACGTTGCTGAGGTGTTTCAGGGCGTCGGGCACTTCCGGTTCGTGATCGAACACGTCCAGCGCTGCGCCGGCGATACGACGTTGCTCAAGTGCGGTGATCAGGTCTGCCGTTGCGATAACGCTGGCGCGGGCGATGTTGACGATAAAACCCTTGGGGCCGAGCGCATCGAGCACTGCTCGCGTCACCAGATGTTGTGTAGCAATGCCACCGGGCGTGGCAACGACCAGAAAGTCCGAGGCTCGCGCCAGATCGGTGGGTGTCGAGCAGAACGCATAAGCGACTTCGCTGCGCACCTGGCGGCTGTGGTAGCTGATCTGCATGTCGAACCCGAGCTCCGCACGTTTGGCAATCGCCATGCCCACGGCGCCCAGCCCGAGGATGCCCAGACGCTTGCCGGCCAGCGACGGGCGCATGATTTTCGGCCATTCACCGCGGCGCACGGCTGCATCGCAGCGCGGGATATCGCGGACCAATGCCAGCAGCAACGCCATCGCATGATCGGCCACTGACGAGGCGTTGACTCCGGCGCCATTGGTGACGGTGATCCCACGGTCACTGGCCGCTTGCAGATCGACCTGTTCATAACCGGCGCCGATCACCGTGATGATTTTCAGGGCGGGCAGGGCGCTGATCTCTTGCGCAGTCAGGCCCAGTGGGCCGCGAGTGAGCACGGCATCAATGCGACTGCCATGGGTGGCGATGGCTTGCGCACGTTCGGCTGGCGTTGGTGCGAGGATCAGGTGGAATCCCTGATGCTCAAGAATCGGCAGATAGTCATTGATCGTTTCAACCAGTACCAGAACGGTTGCGGGCATTGCGCGGCTCCTGTGATTGGCGGCGGGTGGGTCGCGAAAGTCGACTCAGAGTGCTGAATCCGCAGCGGCTTGGCAATCGTTGCATTCACGCAGTGGTGCTTTGATTCTGGACGGGTTCGTGGAACAAGCAAGTACGCAGGCATGGGCGCTGCGAATCAGCTGACGTATTGCGCAATGCCGTTGCCAAACGACCAGTTCTCTTTCTTTACCTCCAGCAGATTGATGAACACATCCTCCAGGCGAATACCCAGTTGCGCATGCAGGCTCTCGGCAATGGTCTTGAACAGCAACTGCTTCTTTTCCACGCTGCGCCCTTCGCTGATGGTGATCTGGATGAACACCACGCCGTCGCTGCGCTCGATGCCGAGGTATTGCGGGTCGTACACGAAGTGCTGGCCGTCGTGCTCGTTGAGAATCTGGAAGTTGTCGTGCTCGGGCACATCGATACAGCTGCGCAGGGCGGCGTAGATCTGTTCGCCGATGCGCCTGGCGAAAGTGGGGTCTGGGTTTTGCTGGATGTCGACGCGGACCAGTGGCATGGGAGGCTCCTTGGGTTATGGCTTCTCTCACGCTAGATCAATGGCGGAGTTCTGGCAGGTAGTTGGTCTGGAATATTGCGGACCACTCGTATGAGGAGGCTTACGTGAATCGCGGATTTTGCCTACGGGGATGGCAGATGCGTCTGCTGGTCAGCGTGAATGGAACAGTTTGATGATAAGGGCATGACGATAGCCGTCGATGTGCATGCAAATGCTGACACCGATCCGCCAGCAGCCAAGGAGGGCAAATGTTCCATAACGATCGCGAAAATCTGGAGCTAGACAGGCTGGAAAACGAATCAAGGAAACTCGTGGCTGAATGGAAAAAGCTTCAGGCTGAAGAGAAAAAGTTATCAAGGGAGACGAAGCTCTATCCAATTGCAGTGTTTGGTGGAGTCTTGACTGCAATCACCGCAGTGGCAGGGTTTTTCTTCAAGTTGTGAGTCTTCATGCTTCACGACCGTCAGGCGCATTATTCAAAGGTTAATCAGTATGAGCACATATGACCGTAAGGCACGACTGGAGCAAATTGAGCGAGAGTTCGCAGAATATGACGAAGCGTTGCGCAATAGAGACAAGCGCGAAAATGGCAAGCTCTGGTTGCTTTTCGGCTTCGGGCTGTACTGCGTTTTATTGGGTTTCATGCTCGGCATATCGCTCTAGGCGCATTCGATGACGCATGGGTGGGTGCAAAACGTATCCGTTTGCGGCATCCGACGTATCCATAAACGACCTTGTTTTTTCTATAAACGACCATCCTTGGATCTGCTCCGCACAACCATTCCTCAGCTAAGTCTTTGCTTGCATTGATTTATCACGGAGAATCGCGCCCCTGTTTCGGCCGGAGCATGTCTGTCGGTTTTTTCCGACGCGTCCTGACCGAGTGGCAAGTGACCGGAATGCGGAGATCCGACCGGATGAATGATCAGGCCAATAGCCTCGAAAAGCGCTTCGACGCAGCAGCACCCGCTGAACTTTCGAGCTGGAATCGCCAGGACACCACCTGGATGCTGGGACTGTTTGGGACGGCCATTGGCGCCGGCACCCTGTTTTTGCCGATCAACGCAGGATTGGGTGGCTTCTGGCCGCTGGTGATCCTCGCGCTGCTGGCCTTCCCGATGACGTTTTACGCGCACCGTGGCCTGACCCGTTTTGTGCTGTCCGGTCGCGAAGGCGCCGATATCACCGAAGTGGTCGAGCAGCATTTCGGTATCAAGGCCGGTGCCTTGATCACGCTGCTGTACTTCTTTGCCATCTTCCCGATCCTGCTGATCTACAGCGTCGGCCTGACCAACACGGTCGCCAGTTTCCTCGAACACCAACTGCACATCACGCCGCCACCGCGCGCGCTGCTCTCGTTCGTGCTGATTCTCGGCCTGCTGGCCGTCGTGCGTTGCGGCGAGCAGGCGATCGTCAAGGCCATGAGCCTGATGGTCTATCCGTTCATCGTTGCGCTGCTGTTCCTCGCCGTGTACCTGATTCCGCACTGGAACGGCGGCATCCTCGCCACCGCCGCGCAAGTGCCGGCGCCGTCAGCGCTGCTGCACACGCTGTGGCTGGCGATTACGGTGATGGTGTTCTCGTTCAACCATTCGCCGATTATCTCGGCGTTCGCGATGGATCAGAAGCGTCGTTACGGTGTGCACGCCGATGAGCGCAGCTCACAGATCCTCGCGCGCGCTCATGCATTGATGGTCATTTTGGTGCTGTTCTTCGTATTCAGTTGCGTGCTGACCCTGTCGCCAGAGCAACTGGCTGAGGCAAAAGAGCAGAATCTGTCGATCCTGTCGTACCTGGCCAACCACTTCAGCAACCCGACCATCGAGTTTGCGGCGCCGTTGATTGCGTTTGTGGCGATCTCCAAGTCGTTCCTCGGTCATTACATCGGGGCCAGCGAAGGCCTCAAGGGCCTGATCGTCAAGAGCGGCAGACGTCCGGGTGCCAAAACGCTGGATCGCATCGTGGCGGCGTTCATGCTGGTGATCTGCTGGATCGTCGCGACGCTTGATCCGAGCATCCTGGGCATGATCGAAACCGTCGGTGGGCCGGTGATTGCGGCGATTCTGTTCCTGATGCCGATGTACGCGATTCGCAAGGTGCCAGCGATGGCGCGCTATCGCGGTCAGGCGTCGAATGTGTTTGTTACCGCGGTGGGACTGGTGGCGATTTCGGCGCTGGTTTACAAGCTGGCTGTCTGACCTGTCACTGATGACTGATCGTTCCCACGCTCTGCGTGGGAATGCCTCTTGTGACGCTCTGCGTCACGCTTGGGGACGCAGAGCGTCCGGGGCTGCGTTCCAACGCAGAGCGTGGGAACGATCAGAATGCTTGCCCGGCAGGCATAAAAAAACGCCGCTCATCTCACGATGGGCGGCGTTTTTTATGGCCTTGCAGCGTTAGGCTTGAACGACCGGGATCTTGGCGTTCGCAGCAGCTTCACGGAACTCGGCGATCTGGTCGAAGGACAGGTAGCGGTAGACATCGGCCGCCATGCTGTCGATCTTGCCAGCGTATTCCATGTACTCCTCGACGGTCGGCAGGCGACCCAGGATCGAAGCAACGGACGCCAGCTCGGCCGAGGCCAGGTAGACGTTCGCGCCGTCGCCCAGACGGTTCGGGAAGTTACGGGTCGACGTCGAGACCACGGTGCTGTTCGGCTCAACGCGTGCCTGGTTACCCATGCACAGCGAGCAGCCTGGCATTTCCATGCGTGCGCCGGCCTTACCGTAGATGCCGTAGTAGCCTTCTTCGGTCAGTTGGTGAGCGTCCATCTTGGTCGGCGGCGACAGCCACAGACGGGTTGGCAGCTGACCCTTGACCTGATCCAGCAGTTTACCGGCAGCGCGGAAGTGACCGATGTTGGTCATGCACGAACCGATGAACACTTCGTCGATCTTCTCGCCAGCAACGCTGGACAGCAGACGGGCGTCGTCCGGATCGTTCGGCGCACACAGCACAGGCTCGTTGATGTCGGCCAGATCGATTTCGATGATTTCGGCGTATTCGGCGTCGGCATCGGCTTCCATCAGTTCCGGGTTGGCGATCCAGGCTTCCATCGCTTGGGCGCGACGTTCCAGAGTACGCGCATCGCCGTAGCCTTCGCCGATCATCCAGCGCAGCAGGGTGATGTTGGACTGCAGGTACTCGGTGATCGACTCTTTCGACAGCTTGATGGTGCAGCCGGCAGCCGAACGTTCGGCCGAGGCGTCGGACAGTTCGAACGCCTGCTCGAGGGTCAGACCTTCCAGACCTTCGATTTCCAGGATGCGGCCGGAGAAGGCGTTTTTCTTGCCTTTCTTCTCGACGGTCAGCAGACCGTTCTGGATAGCGAAGTACGGAATGGCATGAACCAGGTCACGCAGGGTGATGCCAGGTTTCATCTTGCCTTTGAAGCGCACCAGGATCGATTCCGGCATGTCCAGCGGCATGACGCCAGTGGCAGCGGCGAACGCGACCAGACCGGAACCGGCCGGGAACGAGATGCCCATCGGGAAACGGGTGTGCGAGTCACCACCGGTACCGACGGTGTCCGGCAGCAGCATGCGGTTCAGCCACGAGTGGATGATGCCGTCGCCCGGACGCAGGGAAACGCCGCCGCGGGTCATGATGAAGTCAGGCAGGGTGTGGTGGGTGGTCACGTCGATCGGCTTTGGATAAGCCGCGGTGTGGCAGAACGACTGCATCACCAGATCAGCGGAGAAGCCCAGGCACGCCAGGTCTTTCAGTTCGTCACGGGTCATTGGACCGGTGGTGTCCTGAGAACCCACGGTGGTCATCTTCGGTTCGCAGTAGGTGCCAGGACGCACGCCTTGGCCTTCTGCCAGACCGCAAGCCTTGCCGACCATTTTCTGCGCCAGGGTGAAACCCTTGGTGCTTTCAGCCGGAGCTTCCGGCTTCTTGAACAGGTCGAACGGCGGCAGACCCAATTCGGCGCGAGCCTTCTCGGTCAGGCCACGGCCGATGATCAGCGGGATACGACCGCCGGCACGGACTTCGTCCAGCAGCACCGGGGTTTTCATTTCGAAAGTGGTGATGACTTCGTCGGTACCGTGCTTGCAGACTTTGCCAGCGTGCGGGTACAGATCGATCACGTCGCCCATGTTCATGTTCGACACGTCGAACTCGATCGGCAGGGCGCCGGCATCTTCCATGGTGTTGTAGAAGATCGGAGCGATCTTGCTGCCGAAGCAGAAACCGCCAGCGCGCTTGTTCGGCACGTACGGGATGTCGTCGCCGAAGAACCACAGCACCGAGTTGGTGGCCGATTTACGCGAGGAACCGGTACCGACCACGTCACCGACGTAGGCGATCGGGAAGCCCTGGCCGCGCATTTCTTCGATCTGCTTCATCGGGCCGGTCTTGCCTTGCTCGTCCGGAACGATGCCGTCACGGGCCATTTTCAGCATGGCCAGGGCGTGCAGCGGGATATCAGGACGCGACCAGGCGTCTGGCGCAGGGGAGAGGTCGTCGGTGTTGGTTTCGCCGGTGACCTTGAATACGCGCAGGCTGATCTTGTCGGCCAGCACCGGGCGCTTCTTGAACCACTCGCCGTCAGCCCAGGATTGCAGCACGGCCTTGGCGTGAACGTTGCCGTTCTTGGCTTTTTCGGCGACGTCGTGGAAGGCGTCGAACATCAGCAGGGTGTGCTTGAGTTCTTCGGCGGCGACTGGCGCCAGCTCGGCGTCGTCCAGCAGTTCAACGAGGGTGACGATGTTGTAGCCGCCCTGCATGGTGCCGAGCAGTTCTACAGCGCGTTTCTTGTCCAGCAGAGGGGAGGTGGCTTCGCCCTTGGCCAGGGCAGACAGGAAACCGGCCTTGACGTAAGCGGCTTCGTCCACTCCAGGCGGTACGCGATTGGTGATCAGGTCAACGAGGAAAGCTTCTTCGCCAGCCGGAGGGTTCTTCAGCAGCTCGATCAGGCCTGCTGTTTGTTCGGCGTTAAGCGGCTGGGGAACGATACCCAGGGCTGCACGCTCTTCGATATGTTTGCGGTAGGCTTCAAGCACAGTTATTACCCTCATCAGTGGTCCCAAATGGGTGTCCGGGACGCTCATCCCGAAATTGCCGTACTCATGCGCCTCACGACGTTGTGGGTCGTTCGGCCAGAATTACCGGCAATTCCTTACAGAAGCTGCTTTCAAAGTTTTACGCCTGCAGAACGGGGAGCTGATGAGGGTTGGCGTTGGGCTTTTCCCCGCTGGAAAAACCCTTCGCCAACACCGCTCTGAAGGAACGACTGTGCTCGTGACGCTTTGAAAACAGCTTCTAACGGACATTGGCGCCTTAAAAGGCTGGCTGATTCTACGGCAAAAAAAATTTAAAGGTAAGTCGCGCTCTATTGGACTTTCGTGGCAATCAGCGCGGCCGGAGCAAACCTGCGACGCTGGCGAGACCCTGTTGTTTGAGGGGTGATCAATGCCCGACAAAGGGCTAACATGCCGGCCTGTTCCGCGTTTCAGTGTTCTGCCCATTTATGCCCAATCAGACCATCAAGACCCCCTGCGTCGGCCTCTGCTCCACCGTTTACGGTGACCTGGTGTGCCGTGGCTGCAAGCGTTTCCATCACGAAGTGATCCATTGGAACGGATACAACGAGGAGGAAAAACGTGCGGTGTGGCTGCGTCTGGAGCAATTGCTGTCACAAGTGATGGCGAGCAAAGTCGAGATCTTCGATCCGGCGCGCCTGCGCGAGCAGCTCGAACAGCGCAAGATCCGTTTCGTACCGCATCAGTCGGAATATTGCTGGGCCTACCAGCTGATCGCCAGGGGGGCGCGGGTGATCATTAATCTCGAGGCGTACGGGATGGTGTTGCTGCCGGAATTCCGCGACTGGAACCTGCCGGAACTGCGCGATGCCATTGATCGGGAATTCTTCCTGCTGTCGGAAGCGCATTATCAGCGTTACATTGCCCCGGGCTTTCTGAAAGACGCCTTCGGCGCCTAGAAGCATCGCGAGCAGGCTCGCTCCCACAGGGAAATGCATTCGAGATGTGGGAGCGAGCCTGCTCGCGAAAGCGCCAGTCAGACATGGCAATCCTCAGTGTTTTGCCGTCAGTTCCACCAGATGATCCTCAACCTCCTGCGGCTTGAGCACCAGCACATCGCTTTCCAGGGTATCCAGCACCGCTTCAGCGGTATTGCCGATCAACGCGCCTGACAAACCACTGCGCGCTACCGTGCCAATTACCGTTACCGCCGCCTGGAGCTTGTGCGCCATGAACGGGATCAGCACATCTGCCGGGCCTTCCTCGATGTGCAGGTGCTCGTCATCGACATCGAACTCCGCCTGAAACGCCCGGCACTGCTCGCGGTATTTGGCTTCTATGGTCGATTTGAGCTGAAACGTCGGGTCTGCCGCCGAGAGCATCGGCGACGGATGCGCGGTGATCACATGCAGATGCGCCTTGGCCAGACTGGCGATGTCGTAGCCGTGATCAATGATGGTGCTGTGCAGATGCCGATGCTCACCATCGGCATTGCCGACATCGACGGCGGCGAGAATCACTTTGTCTTTCCACGAACCGGCGGTTTTGACCAGCAGCACCGGGGTAGGGCAGTGGCGCAGCAGCTTCCAGTCGGCCGGGGTCAGCAGGGCCTTTTTCAGCGAGCTGTCGGGGAAATGCTGTTTGATCACCAGGCCGCAACCCTCGGCCTGCTGCACATCGATGATGGTTTCGTGCAGGCTCTCGTTCCATGCCTGTTCGGTGGTCACGCTGTACCCTTCGGCAAGCAACGCCGCCTTGAGCACACTGAGCAGGCCGGCGTGGTCATGCTTCTTGTCGCACACCAGCAGATGCAGATGGGCCTGGGTGACACCGGCGATCAGCTTGGCGCGTTTGAGCGCCAGGCTTTCTGCATGTTCAGGTTCGATGACCACCAGAATGCTGCGAATGGCTTGCATGAGCGGAGTCTCCAGCAAAGAAAAGGCACGGCGTTGCACAACTATAGTTGCTACCCGAACGTCTGCGACTTGATGCATATCAACAGCCCCCGCTGGTGGTCTGCGGGCAGGCCGGTATAATCGGCGCTCTTCGCTCGAACACCTTTTACCGTGAGCCCCATGATCCTTCCCGAAATCCACGAATTCCTTGGCTGCCGCACCCCCGACGCCTGGGTCCAGGCGGCATTGGCCGACCAGGAAACCCTGCTGATCGACCACAAGAACTGCGAGTTCAAGGCTGCCAGCACGGCGCTGAGCCTGATTGCCAAGTACCACGCCCACGTCGACCTGATCAACATGATGTCGCGCCTGGCCCGGGAAGAACTGGTGCACCACGAGCAAGTCATGCGCATCATGAAGCGGCGCAAGATCGAACTGCGTCAGCTGCACGCCGGCCGCTACGCCTCCGGCCTGCGCAAAGTGGTGCGCAGCCACGAACCGGTAAAACTGGTCGACACGCTGGTGGTTGGCGCGTTCATCGAAGCACGCAGTTGCGAACGATTCGAAGCACTGGTGCCGCATCTGGATGAAGAGCTGGGCAAGTTCTATTTCGGCCTGCTGAAAAGCGAGGCGCGGCACTTTCAGGGTTATCTGAAACTGGCCTATCAGTATGGTGATGCCAAGGATGTCGCGCAGGTGATCGAGCGCGTCCGTGTGGCCGAGCAGGAACTGATCGAGTCGCCGGACGAGGAGTTCCGCTTCCACAGCGGCGTGCCGGTCGCCGCATGATCGGGTAGGAGCTGCCGCAGGCTGCGATCTTTTGATCTTGTTGTTACAAATCGAAAATCAAAATATCGCAGCCTTCGGCAGCTCCTACAGAGGTCCGCAATTCAATCGGACATCATTGTCGGATTGTAAAAAACTCTTAGGAGTATGAAACATCACCGAAAACCGGCCCAAGTGGCCGGTTTTTGCTGTCTGCCGTCATCGCCTGTTCGATGAATGCCAGCATAATATCGGCCCTTTCACGTTTGGCTTGGCAACGGTTGTTATGGATAACCTGGGTTTTGGCAAAGTCCTGCTGGTCGAAGACGATGAGCGTCTCGCCGCACTGATCGCATACTTTCTTGAACAACACGGCTACGAGGTGCGCACGGTGCATCGCGGCGATCTCGCCATGGCTGCATTCCTGGAATTCAAGCCGAAAGTGCTGGTGCTCGACCTGATGTTGCCGGGGCAGAGCGGTTTGCAGGTCTGTCGGGAAATTCGCAGTGTCTCGGACACGCCGATCGTGATCCTCACCGCCAAGGAAGACGATCTCGATCACATCCTCGGTCTGGAGTCCGGCGCTGACGATTACGTGATCAAACCGATCAAACCGCCGGTATTGCTTGCGCGGCTACGGGCGCTGCAACGGCGGCAGACGCCGGACACCAGCGTGGTGAGTTTTCTTGAGTTCGGGCAATTGAGCATCGACCGCAGTTGCCGGGAAGTGCGCTTGGCCGGTGAGCTGATCGAGCTGACCACCATGGAGTTCGAATTGCTCTGGTTGCTCGCCAGCGCGGCAGGCAAGATTCTTTCCCGCGATGACATTCTCAATCGCATGCGCGGCATCGCTTTCGACGGCCTCAACCGCAGCGTCGACGTCTACATCAGCAAATTGCGCAACAAACTCAAGGACAATCCCCGCGAGCCGGTGTGCATCAAGACCGTGTGGGGCAAGGGCTATCTGTTCAATCCGTTCGCGTGGGAGTTGTAAATGCTGCGTTTGTTCCTCGGGCTGTTTCTGGTGATGACGGTGGGTCTGGTGCTGGCCTTGCAGGCGGTCGAGCACACCTTCAACGCCTTGCTCGACAGCCAGACGCAGGATTACAACCGTGAAGCCGTGCGTGGTCAGGCGTGGTCGCTGGTCGATCATCTGCAAGGCCGCCAGGGCGCCGAGCGTGAACAGAAACTCGATTCATTGCGTGCGCACTACGGTCTGTCGCTGAGTCTGGTCGAGGCCGATCAACTGGCCCTGACACCGCAGGAAAATGCCGAGCTCGCGCGGAACCTGTTGGTGATCCGCGACGATTACACGCAGTTCATCAGCAACATCGATGGTGGCTCGCAATTGCTCAGCATCAAGCTGCCGCCGGAGCCTAGCCTGATGCCGTTCTACATCACCGCGGCGTACATGATGCTCGCAGTGCTGATCGGCATCGTTCTGTTTTTCTGGGTGCGCCCGCACTGGCGCGATCTGGAAAAGCTGCGGCTGGCGGCCGAGCGTTTCGGCGACAACGATCTGTCGGTGCGCATTCAGTTGTCGCGGCGCTCGAACATCCGCGATCTGGCCGAGCACTTCAATCTGATGGCGGCGCGCATCGAGGGCTTGATCGCCAATCAGCGCGAGCTGACCAATGCGGTGTCGCACGAATTGCGCACACCGATCGCGCGGCTGTCGTTCGAACTTGATCAGCTCAAACAGCAACCCGACGCGAGCCAGAATCGCGAGCTGATCGCCGACATGTACGCCGACCTCGGTGAGCTGGAGGAGATGGTCTCGGAATTGCTGACCTACGCCAGCCTCGAGCACGGCGCGACAGTGATCAAACGGGAGAATATTCACGCAGCCGATTGGCTCGACAGCGTCGTCGGCAGTGTGGCGCTTGAGGCCGAAGCAGTGGGCGTGCAGCTGTCGATCACCGATTGCCAGGTCGACACTGTAAGCATCGAACCGCGCTTCATGGCGCGCGCGGTGATCAACCTTCTGCGCAACGCCATTCGCTACGCCGAGCAGCGCGTCGAGGTGTCGCTGCTGCGCAATGGCGATGACTATGAAGTGCGGGTCAGCGATGACGGGCCGGGTGTGCCGCTGGAGGGACGGGAAAAAATCTTCGAACCGTTTTCCCGACTGGATGCCAGCCGTGATCGGCGCACCGGTGGTTTCGGACTGGGCCTGGCGCTGGTGCGGCGGGTGTCGCAGTCCCATGGCGGGCAGGTTGAGGTTGGCGACTCGGTGTGGGGCGGGGCGCTGTTCAGGATGACCTGGGCGCATCTGGACTGATTGATATTGCGTGACCCGGTCCCTTCGCGAGCAGGGGATCGCATTCCAAATGTGGGAGCGAGCCTGCTCGCGAAGGGCGCGGTGTTCAGCGAGTTACACCGAGTCGCTCATGCCACTGGGCGATCGATTCTTCGGGATATTCATCAAACTGCTGATCCTTCGGCTTGGCCTCCACCTCGACCCACGGCGCTTTCGAGCCAAGCATCAGGTGCGTGTGTTCCGGCGGCACCGGCAGTGGCGTGTCGATCGCCGAGGCGAATGGGTGAATCAGCTCCGGCCACTCCGGGCTGAACAGCCACAGGCCGCTGCCGCACAGCGAGCAGAAGTGGCGTTCGGCGCTGCTGCGATGGGCGCGTTTATCGCCTTCAGCTTTCATCTTCGCGTGATAGATGCTGATGTTTTTGCGTCCGCGAACCTTGAGAGTGGTCGCGTCGCCGCCAAGGTTGATCGCATAACCGCCACCGCCCTGGGTCTTGCGGCAGATCGAGCAATAGCAGCGTTGATAGGGATAAGGATGGGCGCTGTCGAGGCTGAACGTGACTTCGCCACAATGGCAGGAGCCTTCGAGGTGCATGGTGCTCTCCCGTGTCTGAATGGTCCGCTTCAGCCTAGAACATTTTGCCTGGCGCTTGCCGGTGTGATGCGACCGGCGGGCGCAGCGTCTAGCCCCAGTGTCCCCGCGATCCCATGGGGCGAGACTTTCGGAACCCGGCATGCAAGCGCTGTTGAACGAGATCCTTGACGCCGTCCGGCCCCTGATCGGGCAGGGCAAAGTTGCTGACTATATTCCCGCCCTCGGCACGGTGCCGGCCAACCAGTTGGGCATCGCCGTGTACAGTAACGACGGCGAAATGTATTGCGCCGGCGACGCTGAAACGCCGTTCTCGGTGCAGAGTATTTCCAAGGTGTTCAGCCTGGTGCAGGCCATCGATCACTCCGGCGAAGCGATCTGGGAACGGCTAGGCCACGAGCCGTCCGGCCAGCCGTTCAATTCGCTGGTGCAACTGGAATTCGAGCGCGGCCGCCCGCGCAATCCGTTCATCAATGCTGGGGCGCTGGTGATCTGCGACATCAACCAGTCGCGCTTCGCCGCGCCGACATTGTCGATGCGCGACTTCGTCCGACGCCTGTCGGGCAACCCGCAGATCATGATCGACGGCAAGGTCGCCGACTCCGAATACCAGCATCGCGCGCGCAATGCCGCGATGGCCTATCTGATGCAGTCTTTCGGCAACTTTCACAACGATGTCGAAGCGGTGTTGCGCAGCTATTTCAGCCATTGCGCACTGCGCATGAATTGCATCGATCTGGCCCGGGCGTTCTGCTTTCTGGCCAATGACGGGTTCTGCAAGCACAGCGGCGAGCAGATCCTGACGCGCCGCCAGACCCAGCAGGTCAATTCGATCATGGCCACCAGCGGTTTGTACGACGAGGCGGGCAATTTCGCCTATCGCGTCGGCCTGCCGGGCAAGAGCGGGGTCGGCGGCGGCATCGTTGCGGTGGTGCCGGGGCAGTTCAGCGTGTGCGTGTGGTCGCCCGAGCTGAATGCCGCCGGCAACTCGCTGGCGGGGATGGCAGCGCTGGAGTTGCTGAGCTCAAGGATTGGCTGGTCGGTGTTCTGACCCACCTGAACACCACATGACCCTGTGGGAGCTGGCTTGCCAGCGATGAGGCCCTGTCAGTCACTATAAATTTGCCTGAACCACCGCTATCGCTGGCAAGCCAGCTCCCACAGGTTTCTTTAGTGTTTGAGGAGGTGTATTTCAGCCAGTAATCCGCTACATTTTCCGGCCGCCCTCTGCATGGTGAATCCGCTTCATGTCTCTTGCGCTCGAACGTCTAGTCGCTGGCACGCCGATCCCTTTCGCTGGTAACCGCGTCACCGTGGTCAGCCCCGAACTGGCCGCGCGGTTTCAGCCCGGTGACCATTTGCTGGTCGAGCAGGTCAGTGGCGAGTTGTTGCTGATCCCCGTGGCCGATCAACAGGCCGCCTCGGTGGCAATCGAGCGTGCGGCTGCGGCATTCACCGCGTTGTCGGCGGTGTCCGATGAAGCCATCAGCCAATTCTTCGACCTGTTTGCCCAGCGCCTGGAAAATCCTCAGTGCTGGACGCAGATCGAAGCCGCCAACCGCGCCGACATCGAGCGGGCCAAGGCGCGCGGTCGCTCGACCACACGCTTGCTCGCCGATGAACGCATGCGCCGCGACATGATCGCCGGGCTGCGCGCCTGGCGTGATGCGCCGCCCACGCGTGGCAAAGTGATCAGCAGTGTCGAGCACGACGGCTGGAAGGTTGAGCAAGTCGTCTCGCCGCTGGGCATCGTCGCGTTTGTCTTCGAAGGCCGGCCCAACGTATTTGCCGACGCCGCCGGCGTGTTGCGCACCGGTAATACGGCTGTGCTGCGCATCGGCAGCGATGCGTTGGGCACTGCGCAAGCCATTGTCACTCACGCGCTGAATCCAGCACTGGCCGAAGCCGGCTTGCCGGTTGGCGCAGTGTCGTTGGTCGAAAGTGTCAATCACGCCGCCGGTTGGGCGATGTTCGCCGATCGGCGTCTGTCGCTGGCGGTGGCGCGCGGCTCGGGCCGTGCGGTCAGTCAGTTGGGCAGCATTGCTCAGCAGGCCGGCACTGCCGTCAGCCTGCACGGCACCGGCGGCGCGTGGCTGATCGCCGACCGTGACGCCGACGCCACTCGCTTC
The DNA here is from genome assembly GCF_057291535.1 of Pseudomonas sp. 1L-E-NC-VB-C3. NCBI lineage: Bacteria > Pseudomonadati > Pseudomonadota > Gammaproteobacteria > Pseudomonadales > Pseudomonadaceae > Pseudomonas > Pseudomonas sp. 1L-E-NC-VB-C3. The sequence continues at coordinate 180,379 of NZ_JBXAWD010000011.1, forward strand.
GCGGCAGTGGTGCGCAACTCGCTGGACCGCAAGGTCTGCAACACCCTGAACGTCTGCCTGATTCAGCGCGAACGCGCCGATGAGCTGGTGCCGCTGTTCCTCGATGCCTTGAAAGACGCCGGTACTGCGCGCGGCCAAGGCTGCAAATTGCACATCGTCGCGGGCAGTGAAAATTGCCTGCCAAGCGAATGGCGGAACGCAACGGTCGAGGTTTATCGCGCCGAGGGTTACCAGACCGAAGCGCTGGCCGAGTCTTTGCCCGAGTCGGAGCTGGGCCGCGAGTGGGAATGGGAAGAAACCCCGGAAGTCAGCCTGATGATTGTCGACGATCTGGAGCAGGCGATTGCGCTGTTCAATCGTCACAGCCCGCAATTCACCGTGTCGTTGATCAGCGAGGATGCGGCGGTTCAGGAACGCTTCTACAACGCGGTGAATGCGCCGTTCGTAGGCAACGGCATCACCCGTTGGGTCGATGGTCAGTACGCGTTGAACAAGCCGGAACTGGGCCTTTCCAATTGGGAGAGCGGGCGCCTGTTCGCGCGCAGTGCGATTCTTTCCGGTGATGGCGTGTTTACCGTGCGTAGCCGGATGACTCAGGTTGATCTCAGGGTGAAACGCTGATCTGTTGATCGTTCCCACGCAGAGCGTGGGAACGATCACGGTGGGGAATCAGGCAGCGTGGCTGGCTTGCGCGCTGATCGCGCAAGTCTCAGGTTGCTCGGCCAGCGGCACAAACGTGCGGCGGTCGGCCGACAGCGCATCGATCGAGCCGGTCTCGATGTCATACACCCAGCCATGCAGATTCAACCGGCCTTGCTCCTGCGCCAGGCGCACACTCGGGTGGGTCTGAATATTCGCCAGTTGCGCAATCACGTTCTCGCGCACCATCGAGCTCAATTTCGCCGCGTCGCTGCCATGCACGCGCGCTTCGTTCATCACCTTCGCCGACTCGGCATGCTGCAGCCAGCCACTGACAGCGGGCAGGTGATCCATGCATTTGCACTGGGCAATCGCGGTCATCGCGCCGCAATCGGAGTGGCCGCAAATCACGATATCGGTCACCCCCAGTACCGCCACCGCATACTCCACCGTCGCCGACACCCCGCCCGGATGCGGGCTGTAGGAGGGCACGATATTGCCGGCGTTACGGATCACGAACAGTTCGCCGGGCTCTTGCTGGGTCAGCAGCTCAGGCACCACGCGACTGTCGGAACAGGTGATGAACAGCGTGCCGGGTTGCTGAGTCGTGGCCAGATGTTTGAACAGTTCGCTGCGTTGCGGGAAGGCTTCGTTCTGGAATTTCAGGAAGCCGTCGATCAGGGCTTTCATGGCATGTCCTCGTGACAGAAATGAGATGGCCCGCACGCAGGGTGCGGGCCGGGCGTATCAGAACGGACGCAGCGGCAGGAACTTGCCGTCGAGGGTCACCACGGCGCGGGAGCCGCCTTCCGGGTCTTCGACTTTTTTGATGTCCAGTTTGAAGTTGATCGCACTGATGATGCCGTCACCGAACTGTTCATGAACCAGCGCTTTCAGCGTGGTGCCGTAGATCTGGATCATTTCATAAAAGCGGTAGATGGTCGGATCGGTCGGCACGCCGCTGAGGCTGCCACGCAAAGGAATGATCTGCAGTGCGGCGACGTCATCTGCGCTGAGGTCAAGCTTGTCGCCGACCACTTGAGCAGCGTTTTCCGGCAACGGATGCTGGCCGAGCAGGGCGGCGGTGACATAAGCCAGGCTGAGGCCGGTGCCGTCAGCGAGATCCTGCCACGACAGATCTTTTTTCGCCTTGGCGTCGAGAACGCGGGTAGTCAGGGCCAGGCTGTTGTCGTTGTAGGCGTGGGACTGTTGCATGGTGTCACTCCTTTCAGGGGTTGGCTTGCTGTGTGTGGAAGCAATGTTGCGCCGGACGATTCATAGCGTCCAAGACCGATATACAATGCTGCGCATAAGCCCTGCCTATAGATGGTGTACTCATGCTGTTGCGACATTTGCGTTATTTGCTCGCCGTTGCCGATCACGGTGGCTTCACCCGCGCCGCCGAAGCGCTGCATGTGTCGCAGCCGACGTTGTCGCAGCAGATCCGGCAGCTGGAAGAAACCCTCGGCGTCAGCCTGTTCGATCGCACCTCCCGCACGGTGAAACCGACCGATGCCGGCGCGGCATACATTGAATGCGCACGGCGCGTGCTGGTGGAGCTGGAGGCCGGACAGCGCGCCTTGCACGATGTGAAGGATTTGTCGCGCGGAACCCTGCGCCTGGCGATGACGCCGACGTTCATGGCGTATCTGGTCGGGCCGTTGGTGCGTGATTACAGGGCACGGTTTCCCGGGATTCATCTGGAAATCTTCGAGTTGTCGATGGACGACATCGAGGCCGGGCTGGCGGATGATTCGCTGGATGTCGCGATCGCGTTTACGCCGGTGCGTAATGCCGATATCGAATGCATACCGGCGTTTACCGAGACGCTGGGGATCATGGTCGGCCCTGGGCATCCGCTCTATGGCAGCCCTTCGGTGTTGACGCCGGCGGAGGTTGTTTCCCTGGATTTCGCCTTGCTGACGCCGGGCTTCATTACGCGGTTGTCGGTGGATGAGTATTTCCGTGAGCAGGGGATTACGCCGCAGGTGCGCATCGAGGTGAATTCGGTGAGTACGCTGCTGGAAGTGGTGCGGCATGCGCCGCTGGCGACCATGCTGCCCGAGGCGATTGCCAGCGAAGACCGCGCGTTGCGCCGCTTGCGTGTTGAAGGGGAGGCGCCGCAGCGGGGAGCGGCGTTGTTGCGGCGCAGGAATAATTATCACAGTGCGGCGGCGTTGGCGTTTGTGGAACTGGTGCTCGGCATGAAAAGCCCCTCACCCTCTCCCAGCGGGAGAGGGGACCGAGGTGTTTGGTCAAGTCACGCCGACCTGAACGAGCTTAGTTGACTCATAATCGCCACGGTCATTAAGGTCTACGGTTGAGCTGAGGCAACTCGGTCGGCTCCCTCTCCCTCGGGAGAGGGCTGGGGTGAGGGGCGACGGGGGCACGCACGCCGCATAACTCAAAAGAACAACAAAGGGCCTGCTCCCAATCGGAAGCAGGCCCTTAGTCAAATAATCTACAACTCAATAAAACCGATCAATCACCCGAGCTTCATTTTTGTTCTGCATCGAATCCCACGCCTGTTTCAGCGTTTGCAGCACGTTCCCAATAAAGTCCTTGTCGGCCGCAGCTTTCTTGCCGACATAACCGTGGCCGCGGCGGTACATCTTCAGGCGGGCCAGCAGGTTCTGGTGGTTGCGGTCGAATTCTTCTTCGCCAGCGTGAGGCGACAGGCAGTCAATGTGTACCTGCCCCGACTTGCTGATCCAGAGAATATGGCTGTCGTGGCTGTCTTTTTGCGCCGCGAACATACGAGCCAGTTCTTCGATGGTGGGTTGATTGTTCAGATTCATTGTTATGCCCCTTGACCAGTCTGGTGATCTTTCAAAGTTGATTCGCTAATACAGGTAGCCCATCGGTTAGTTGATCCCTGGCACCGAAACCAGGACGTCAGCGTTCGCCCGTGTGAAGTACGGGGTCGTGCATCTGTTGCATGTAGTCGTGTTGAATAACTGCTACGCAATAGCGTCACAACGAGGAGAAGCAGCGAAAACCGGGAGGCTCCTTGACGACAATCCAGTGTCGGCCACAAGCGTCTTGAGAATTTTCGCCAGCGCTTCTCGTCCTTGTACTGGACGTTCAGGCCAGGTCAGCTTCTTCAATCTGCCTTGTGGGCAGCGTGTATCCGGAAAAAACAACTCGGCGGTCAGACGAGTTTGCTCAAGCGTGTTACCAGTGTTCCCGATCGGGGAACGTCTTCATCATGCAAAAGCAAAACGATGCCGTCAACGGTTTTGTAGTGATTATTTTCAAGCACTACATATTGTCGGACAAAGCTGTTTTGGAATGAGAAAAGATCCGTTTCAACAACGTCGAGAAGGGAACCGCGATGCATTCAGCGAGTCGTCGGACGCGCCGTGCGTTTGCGCGTACCGGCGGTTTTGCTGGGCGTCGACTTACGCTTTTTCTTCCACGGCGCTGCGGCTTTGCCGGCAGGCGGCGGGCCGCTGATGGTCAGGCTGAGGGCGGAGCAGCGGGTGACCTGCTTGCTCATCCACGCGGCCTGTTTGGTAACGAATTCTTCCAGACTCATCTCGCCGCTCTGCACCATGTCCAGGGCCTGTTCCCAGATCGCCGTGGTGCCAGGGTCGGCGATCGCGCGAGGCACTGCGTCGATCAGGCTGAACGCGGCAGGTGTCGCCGCCAGTGCCTTGCCGTTCTTGACCAGATAACCGCGATCAAGCAAACCCTGAATGATCGACGCGCGGGTGGCTTCGGTGCCGATGCCGGTGGTGTCCTTGAGTTTCTGTTTGAGCAGCGGATCCTCGACCAGTTTGGCGACGTTCTTCATCGCCTTGATCAGATCGCCTTCGGTGTAGGGTTTTGGTGGCTGCGTCCAAAGATCCTTGAGATTCACTTTCGCCACAGCGCATTCGACGCCCTGGCTGAGGGTCGGCAAGGTTTGTGGCGCGGGGGCTTCGCGGCCCCTGGCCGGTGCCAGTGCTTCGGGCAATGCGCGCTTCCAGCCCGCTTCGATGATCTGCTTGCCCACCGCGCGCAGGGCCTGCCCGTTGCAATCGAAATCGGCCTGGGTGCGATCGTATTCGTGGTTGGGCAGGAACTGCGCCAGGTAGCGCGCGCGAATCAGCGTGTACACCGCGCGATGTTTGCCGGTCAGACGTTCAAGATTCTTCGCGGCGATGGTGGGAATGATGCCGTGGTGAGCGCTGACCTTGGCGTCATTCCACGCCCGCGAGCGCCGTTGCGGTTCGAGATAACCCTGCAAGGCTTCAAGGCTCGGATCGGCCTGGCGCAACGCTGTGAGGATCGATGGCGCCTCACTGTGTTGGCTCAACGGCAGAAAGCCGCAATCACTGCGCGGATAGGTGATGACTTTGTAGGTTTCGTAAAGGGCCTGGGCGATGTCGAGGGTTTCCTGCGCGCCAAGGCCAAGCTTTTTCGAGCAGACTTCCTGCAAGGTGCCAAGATCGAAGGGCAGCGGCGCCACTTCGCGCATGCGCTCGGTCTTCAGCTTGATCACCCGTGCGCTGTCAGCACTGCTGATCGCCGCCGCCGCTTGTTGCGCCAACGGCTGATTAAGGCAGCGATCCTGATCATCACAAATGTCCGACGGCGCGCGCCATTGCGCGGTAAACGCCGTTCCGTTGTGCAGCAAATCCACGTCGATTGCCCAGAACGGTACGGGGACGAAATCGGCGATGCTGCGGTCGCGGTCGACCACCAGTCGCAGGGTGGGCGTTTGTACTCGTCCTACCGGCAACACGCCCTGATAACCCGACTGCCGGCCCAGCAAGGTGAACAGTCGACTCATGTTCATGCCGATCAACCAGTCCGCCCGCGAACGGCCCAGCGCCGAGTGATACAGGCTGAACGTCTCTGCGCCCGGTTTCAGCGCTGCCAGCGCCTTGCGAATCGATGCCTCGTCCAGTGCCGACAGCCACAAACGGCGGATCGGCCCGCGATAGCGGCAGTGCTCGACCAGTTCCCGGGCGATCATCTCGCCCTCACGGTCGGCGTCGGTGGCGATGATCAGTTCGCTGGCTTCGCCGAGCAGACGCTTCACCGCTTTGTACTGGCTGGCAGTGCGCGGCTTGACGGTCATTTTCCACTTGTCCGGGATGATCGGCAGATCGGCCAGCACCCAGCGTTTGTAGCGCGCGTCGTAGGCGTCCGGCGGCGCGGTTTCGAGCAAATGGCCGATGCACCAGGTCACTGTGACGTCCGTCCCCAACCAGCAGCCGTCGCCGCGACGCTTGGCGCCGAGCACCGCCGCAATATCTTTGGCCTGAGAGGGTTTTTCACAGAGGTACAGCCGCATAGCTACCATCGCTGGTTGGTGTGTGGAGAGGGCACAGGATGGCGGGAGTTCGCGGCGGGAGCAACTTTTATCTGTATGGATATACAGATAAAAGCGTTGCAGGAGGTTTAGCCGTTCGGCCGTAATCCAGTCGAGCTGCGCAACCATCAGCTATACCTGAACCGGTCTCTTCGCTGTGCTCAGGAGAACCTCATGAAAAGCCCCAGTCCCGTGATCAGCCTGGAACAACTTGCCGGCTGCCTGCTGGTGAAGTTCCACGGCATCCAGGTCGCCGCGTCCTCTCACGCGATGATCCTCAACGAAGCCAACTATCCGCCGGTGTACTACATCCCGCGCGAAGACATCGACGAAAAATACTTCGCCCGCACCGACCACACCAGCTATTGCCCATACAAAGGTGACGCCAATTACTTCAGCCTGCAGGTGCCAGGGCATGAGGGCGCCAATGCGGTGTGGACTTACGAAAAACCCAAGATCTCGGTTGAACCGATCCGCAACTATGTGGCGTTTTATCCGGACCAGGTGAAATTCGAAGTGATCAAAGCGGACGCCTGAAGCAAAAAATGGCGAGAGAATCGCTTCCCTCGCCATTGTTGTCAGCGGGTTTTTCAGTTTTTATCGAGATCGATATTCTTCGTCTCACGCAGACAGATCATCCCCACCACCAGGCTCACCCCGGTGATCAGCACCGGATACCACAGCCCGTAGAAAATATCCCCGGTGTACACCACCAGCGCAAACGACACGGTGGGCAGGAATCCGCCGAACCAGCCGTTGCCGATGTGATAGGGCAGCGACATCGAGGTGTAGCGAATGCGGGTCGGGAACAGTTCGACCATCAACGCGGCCAGCGGGCCGTAGCACATGGCCGAGATGATGATCAGCGCGACGATCAGGGCGACGATCATCGGTTTGTTGATCTGCTGCATATCGGCTTGTTGCGGGTAGCCGGCGAGGGTGATCGCGCCGCGCAGTGCCGCCTCATCGAAACCATCCAGCTTCACGTCGCCGACACTCACTTGCACGGCGCTGCCCGCAGGTGCAGCGACGCTGGAGTAGGGCAGGCCTTGCTTGACCAGGAAGGTCTTGACCTTGTCGCACGGGCTGTCGAATTTGGCCTTGCCCACCGGATCGAACTGGAAGGTGCAAGTGGCGGGATCGGCGAGGACGGTGATCGGTGCCTGACGGCTGGCCTGATCGATCGCCGGGTTGGCGTAGTGGGCCAGGGATTTGAAGATCGGGAAGTACAGCGCGGTGGCCAGCAGCAGGCCGAGCATCAGCACCGGTTTGCGCCCGACCTTGTCCGAGAGCCAGCCGAAAAAGATGAAGAATGGCGCGCCGATCACCACGCTGATGATCAACAGGCTGTTGGCCACCGCCGGGTCCATTTTCAGGAACTGGGTGAGGAAGAACAGCACATAGAACTGCGCGGCGTAGAAGGTCACTGCTTGCCCGGCATTGATGCTGAACAGGGCGATCAGCACGACTTTGAGGTTTTCCCATTTGCCGAAGGATTCGCGGATCGGCGCCTTCGAGGTTTTGCCTTCTTCCTTCATTTTCAGGTAGGCCGGCGACTCGTGCAGGCTCAGGCGAATCCAGGTGGAAATGCCCAACAGGACGATCGACAGCAGGAACGGAATGCGCCAGCCCCAGACTTCAAACTGGTCGCCGGTGAAGTAGCGGCAACCGAGCACTACCAGCAGCGAGAGCAACAGGCCGAGGGTCGCGGTGGATTGAATCCAGCTGGTGTGGAAGCCACGTTTGCCGATAGGCGCATGTTCGGCCACGTAGGTCGCCGCACCGCCGTATTCGCCACCGAGCGCCAGGCCCTGAAGCATGCGCAGCACCACCAGAATGATCGGCGCGGCGATGCCGATGCTGGCGTAGGTCGGCAGCAGGCCGACGCAGAACGTCGCCACGCCCATCAGAATGATCGTCGCCAGAAAGGTGTATTTGCGCCCGATCATGTCACCCAGACGGCCGAATACCAACGCACCGAACGGCCGTACGATGAAGCCGGCGGCGAACGCCATGAGCGCGAAGATGAACGCCGTGGTGTCATTGACCCCGGCAAAAAACTGCTTGCTGATCACTGCCGCTAGGGCGCCGTAGAGGAAGAAGTCATACCACTCGAACACCGTCCCGAGTGATGAAGCGAAGATGACTTTCTGCGTGGCGTTGCTGGTCTCGGCGCTGCCCGCAGCGTCCAGCGGCTGAACGTGTTCTGACATATCGGTATCCCTCACAGTGATTGTTTTTGTTGTTCCACTGGTGTTGCGTGTCCGGTAATGCGCGATGCCTGAGTCTGGTGATGATTGCTGTGGGAGCGAGCCTGCTCGCGAAAGCTTTTTGTCAGTTAACTCCTAGGCTGAGTGAGCTACCGCATTCGCGAGCAGGCTCGCTCCCACAGGGGAGATATCTGCAGATCTGGACAAAATCAGTTGTGCCGCCTTCTCGGCAATCATCAGCGTAGGCGAACAGGTGTTGCCCGAGGTGATGCGCGGCATGATCGACGCATCGGCAACGCGCAGACCCGGCACACCATGCACGCGCAATTGCGCATCGACCACCGCGTCACCGTCATTGCCCATGCGACAGGTGCCGACCGGATGGAAAATCGTCGTGCCGATCTTCGCCGCCGCTTCATGCAATTGTTCTTCGCTTTGCAAGCTGTCGCCGGGCAGGTATTCGACCGGTTTGAACGCTTGCAGGGCAGGGGCGCTGACGATGCGCCGGGTCAGACGAATGGCATCGGCGGCGACGCGCAGATCTTCTGGATGGCTGAGGTAATCGGGCTGGATCAGCGGCGCCGCTTGCGGATCGGCCGAACGAATCTCGATGCGTCCACGGCTCTGCGGGCGCAGGTCGCACACCGAGGCGGTGAACGCCGGGAAGCTGTGCAGCGGCTCACCAAAACGCTCCAGCGACAGCGGTTGCACGTGATATTGCAGGTTCGCCGAGGTTTGCTCGGGACCGGAGCGGGCGAATGCGCCCAACTGACTCGGCGCCATCGACAACGGCCCGCTACGGTCATACAGATAACGCAAGCCCATGCCCATCTTGCCCCACACGCTGCCGGCGATCTGGTTCAGGGTGCGGGCGTTTTCCAGTTTGTAGATCAGGCGCAGTTGCAGGTGATCCTGCAGGTTGCCGCCGACGCCGGGCAGCTCATGAATCACGCCTATCCCTACGCGTTCGAGCAGCGGCCGCGGACCGATGCCGGAGCGCTGCAGAATGCTCGGCGAGCCGACTGAACCGGCGCACAAAACAATCTCCTTGCGCGCCTTGAACTGTTTGATCTGACCTTCATGCTGCGCGCTGACTTTCGCCGCGCGGCCGTTCTCCAGCAACACACGATCAACCTCGACGCCGGTCAGCACAGTCAGGTTCGCCCGACTGCGCAGTGGTTTCAAAAAGGCCTTGGCCGCGTTCCAGCGTACCCCGGCTTTCTGGTTGACCTGAAAGTAACCGCAGCCCTCGTTGTCGCCCTGGTTGAAGTCATTGATGCTGGCGATGCCGCTTTGCTCGGCAGCGCTGCGAAAGGCATCCAGAATCGGCCACGACAGGCGCTGCTGTTCGACCCGCCATTCACCCTGATCGCCATGAAACTCGGCGCCGCCGGCAAAGTGGTTTTCGCTCTGTTTGAACAGCGGCAGCACATCCTTCCAGGCCCAGCCCGGATTGCCTGCGGCCGCCCAGCCGTCATAGTCGCCGGCCTGGCCGCGCATGTAGATCATGCCGTTGATCGACGAACAGCCGCCCAGCACCTTGCCGCGCGGATAACTCAGCGCGCGGCCATTGAGGCCCGGTTGTTGTTCGGTTTTGAAGCACCAGTCGGTGCGCGGATTACCGATGCAGAACAGGTAACCCACAGGAATGTGAATCCAGGCGTAGTTGTCGCGTCCGCCGGCTTCGAGCAGCAATACCCGTTGCTGTGGATCCGCTGAGAGCCGGTTGGCCAGCAAGCAACCGGCGGGGCCGGCGCCGACCACGATGTAGTCGAATTCATCCAGGGACGTCTGCATGCCCTGACCTCGCTTTTTGTTTTTATTGTCGGACACTCTAGTTGTTAGCTTTCGTTAAAAGAATGTTAGTTTTTGCGCAGCCGCTGTGCGTTTTCAAACAGCGTGTAACGACGATAGCCGACAAGGACCCGCCATGTTCGACTGGAACGACCTGCGCTTTTTTCTCGAGCTGCAACGCAGCGGCCGCTTGCTCACTGCCGCGCGCCGGCTCAACACCACCCACGCGACAGTGGCGCGGCATATTGAATCGATCGAGAAAAGCCTCGGCACTGCGCTGTTCGTCCAGCACGCCCAAGGCTATGAAATGACCCCGGCGGGGGAGGCCTTGCTAAAGCACGCCGAAGCGATGGAAAACGTCGCGCTGCTGGCGCAGGAAGAAATCACCCAGTCCACCGCGCCGCTGGGCAAGATCCGCGTCGGCGTCACCGAAGGCCTTGGCATCAAGTTTCTCGCCAGTCGCATGATTGGCTTGTTCGAGCGTTATCCGGGATTGGAGGTGGAACTGGTTGCAGTGCCGCGCTTTGTCAGCATCCTCAACCGTGAAGCGGAGATCAGCATCCACCTCGAACGGCCATCCGCCGACATGCTGGTCACGCGCAAGCTCACTGACTATCGACTCGCGCTTTACGCCAGCCAGACCTACCTCGACAAAGCGCCACCGCTGCATAGCCGCGAGGACCTGGGCCGACATGCGTGGATCGGTTACGTCGACGATCTGCTGTTCAGTCAGGAACTGATGTTCCTCAACAGCTTCTGCCGCAGCCCGCGCGTGGTCTTTCACAGCACCAGCGTCATCGCCCAGCAGGAAGCGGCGCGCTCGGGGTTGGGCATCGCCGTGCTGCCGTGTTACATGGCCGCGTCCGACCCGGATCTGGTGGCGCTGCTGCCGGATGAAAGCATCGAACGCAGCTACTGGATCAGCACGCGGCGGGAGTTGCACAAATCGGTGCGGCTGCGGGTGGTCTGGGATTATGTGGTGGGGTTGTGTGAGGCGGAGCAGGGGTTGTTGCTGGGAAGATCTCAGGTTGGCTCCTCTTTTGCTTGAAAGCGCCAAGGACTTTTAGCAATGGATAGCAGCAATGAGGGAATGGCTTACCGTTCGCGACATCAATCCGGACACCATGAAGGCCATCAGTGACGGCGTCTTACAGCATGGCCGAGCCTTGTCCGAGGCTCGCGGCGGACAAGCTGAGGCCATCGCCTGTTCGCTGATGGAGAACGGGGCACTAATCGGCGGCGCTTCCGGTAGAACCGAATTCAGGCGTCTGTTTGTCAATTACCTGTGGATCAACGCGCAATGGCGTGGAACCAGGCTGGGTACTCAGGTGTTGCACAAGCTTGAGGCATTAGCGGTTGAAAGAGCATGCGTAGATGCGTTGATCGAAACACTGGATGACGACGTCGCCCGTTGGTACACCCGCTGCGGATACCGATTGATCGCGCACGTGCCTGAGTACTGCGGCCCGTGGAGTCGCCATACGCTGTTGAAAGTGCTTGTGACAACGGGTGCTCCCTCAGGGCTTAATTCGGCGTCCCATACGGAAGTTGGTAACTACTGAAGGCGGGAGTTTGTCCATTGTGCTGCCGCGCTCATTATCGATGCACGGCTGCCAGTGCACTGATTCGCGACCGGTCTTCAAGACCAATCAATGACTCATTTCTCAAATCAAAACCTCAAACCCTGCACTACCCACCACCTTTCCGTTAATCATCACCTGCACTCCATGCCGGCCGGCAAAATGCTTGCGTGTCGTGAAATCCTTGATGACCTGTCTGCGCTGCACAAGCGCCACCCCAAACCCCGGCAATTCCACCGTCTTCAACTTGAATACCTTCCTCGAAACCCCGCCATTCGCCTTCACATACTCAATCGCATAGTCGATCACCAGCCGCTGTTCATGCGCCACCGTCGACTTCACCGTAAACGACAACGTAATCGCGTCCCCCAAACTCACCATCGCCGGCTCAACCCGGGCATCCGACAACTCAACCTCAGCCTTCGCCCCCGCGCCAATCACCGTCAGCGCGCGCACGTTGCCCTGTTTGATCAAGCTGCGCAGCGCATGCTTGGCAATCCAGGCGGTGTGCTTGTTATCCAGCGACCAACCTTCAATCGTGTCCAACACCCACTCCGGATGCACTTTCGTCACATCATTCAAATGATTCGCCACGGACTTGCGCACGTACAAGCTCTCATCCGCCTTCAACCGATTCAGTATCCCGGCGGCCAGCAGCGGATCCGCTTGTACCGCTTCCAACCGAAAGGACCACGGCAGGCGAGGGCGGCTGCCTTCGCTGGCTAGTCGGCGGACGTGATGGTTTTCTTCGCGGGTCCAGTCATGCATTCGTTCCAGCGAGCGCTCGAGGTCGCTGCGCAGAAAGTAACGGATGGCGAATTCGGAGGAGCCGAAAGTGGTGAAGTATTTCAGGGCATCCATGGAGGTATCGAAGGCGTGCCCGCCATAGCTCGCGACGTAATGCGGCAGGCACATGCTGACGAACCCGCTGTTCAGCCGTGGCGCGAGTTCGAACAGCACTTCGAGGGAATCTTCGTAGTCCAGCGGCAGCACGGCGTGCAGGCTTTCGCTGACACGCGCCATGCGTTGCATCACTGATAATTCAGCGAGTCCGTCCTGGGCGTGTTTGAGAAACGCCTTGGCCTTGAATGCCGGGTACACCGCGCTCATTTCGTCAGCGATGTGCTGCAAGCGCTCGGCGTTGAAGATTTCCTTTAGCGCCGGGGCGGCGGTGTCGGTGGTGCTCATGGTCAGGTCATCGGTGTGCTGATGAACGCGTCGGTGCCTTCTGCGTAGGCGGTGTATTCGGCGATGCGCGCATAGCGCGCGGAGTCGACCTGATCGGGCACGACGAGGTTGGTGAAGCTCCAGGCAACCGCCAGGCTGATGCCGGTCTGGGCGAGGGAGCCGTCGACCGGCAAGTCACTGTGCTCAAGTTCTTTTTCCAGGGCGGTAAACGCGGCGGCGAGTTGGCCTTCAACGCGTTCAACCCAAGGTTGATACTGAATGTCGGCCGGGCGCAAGTTGCGTTCGTAATACAGCTGCACGGCTTTTTCGCAAGCGGCGAGGCTGAGGCCGATCAGACGCAGGGCGTGGGCGCGTTGTGTGAGATCGCTGGGCAGCAGGCTCTTGCCGGAACTGGCTTCGAGGTAGTCGAGGATGAGGGTCGAGTCCATCAGGACCACGCCGTCGTCGAGGATCAGCGTGGGCGCCTTGACCACCGGGTTGATCTGCTGGAATTGCTCGAAGTGGCGGAACACCGAGACCGACTCGTGTTCGAGGTCAATCCCCAGGCATTTGGCGGAGATTGCTACGCGGCGCACGTAAGGGGAGTCGAGCATGCCGATCAGTTTCATGACGCGTTCCTTCAAGTCGAACCGGTGGGAACGCATAACCTAGCCGAGCCTGAGACAATTGTCAGTCGTCGAATCCGGGTTGTTCGTGAATCTCATCGACATTCAGTTCCAGCCGATAGGCCACCGCCACAAACAGCGCCTGACATAAACACAGTGTCGCGCTTAGCGAACGAAAGGCCAGCGCACTGCCTTCATTGACCAGCAACACGCTATTGGCAAGTTTCGCCAGTGGCGACAGAGGGCTGTCGGTGATGATCAGGGTATTGGCGTCCTGACGCTGCGCGAATCGCAGGCAGTGCTGGGTTTCCTTGGCGTAGGGCACAAAACTGATGGCGATGACCAGGTCGTTGGCGCGCACGCTGCGCATTTGCTCGCGATAGCTGCCGCCGATGCCGGAGACGAGATGAATGCGCTTCTGGGTGTGCTGCAGGTTGTAAACCAGATAATCGGCGACGGCGAACGAACGGCGGACCCCGACCACATAGATGTCGTCGGCATTGACGATGAGATCGACAGCTTTGTCGAACGCAGCCCCATCCAGTTCGCGGCCCAAACGTTCGATGCCCGATAGCGTTGCGTCGATACACTCGCGGACAAGCTCGCCGCTGTTGGCGGTCTGCGATTTGCTGGCGATCAGGCTGCGGATGCGTTGTTGATAGTTCTGCGCCGGCGTGGCCTTGTGCGTCCAGGCCTGGCGGAACAGCGCCTGCATTTCGCTGAAGCCGCTGAACCCGAAGCGCTGCGAAAAACGCACGATGGCGGACGGATGCACCTCGCATTCACGAGCGATGTCGCTGATGCGGTCGACCATGATTCGCTCGCTCTGCTGGCTAATGTAACTGGCGATACGTTTAAGCTGACGCGGAAGGGCGTCATATTCGTCGCTAATCGTTTGCAGCAGACGCTCGGCAGTGATCGGGGGGCTGGCGAGCGAAAGTTCGTCGGCGGCCGGCAGATCGGGGCGGGGCATAGGACATCCTTCGGGCGGGTTGATCACGCGGTAAGCCTGATCATAGAAGGGCTGCGCGGGCTCTGCCGGGCTGAAACGATGCACCTTGCGAGAATAATTTCCGCTGTCGATGGCGGCATGGTTAGCCGTTTGTCTTCTATATACAGCCGCTGGAGTGAATTTCTTGCTATAAACGCACTCCGATGGCCGTGTGAAGCCTGTGTCAGAGCAGTTTCCTGGTCCTGTCGGACAAATTCCCTGTATTTACAGTTGCTGAGGCCTTGATCGGGCCTTAGACTGCCGCCCCTCGTAAATTGAGTGCCGGGTGGCGTTTGCAATAAAACGATGCCTTTTCGACGGCCGACACGGTTCGCCGAAACGCTCCCTTATTCGCCTTAATGCACGTTTTTTTATAGAGATATCAATGACAAAGGACAAGTTGCTGGCTATGCCGGCAGATGACTACATGAATGCAGAGCAACACGCTTTCTTCACTGAGCTGTTGCAGAACATGAAAGTCGAAACCCACGAGCGCATTGAGCAAAACCGTATCGCCATCGAAAGCCTGGACACCCCGGCTGACCCGGCGGACGCGGCTTCGGTTGAAGAAGAGCGCACCTGGCTGGTCAACGCGATCGATCGCGACCAGCGCATGCTGCCGCAGTTGGAACAAGCTCTTGAGCGCATCAAGGACGACAGCTTTGGCTGGTGCGACGACAGCGGCGAGGCCATTGGCCTGAAGCGTCTGCTGATCAGCCCGACCACGAAGTACTGCATCGAAGCTCAAGAGCGTCACGAGCAGATCGACAAGCACCAGCGTCAGGCCTGATTCTGTGGGGTGACCCTTTCAACAGGGGCGCCTTGAAAAGATCGCAGCCTTCGGCAGCTTCTACACGGAGTTGCGCGAGGCTGCGATCTTTGTTTTTGCTCGTCTGCGATATTTCCCCGTCGTTCCATTGACCTGCCACAGACCCCACGACTAACGGACCATGGATAATGGCGTTGTAGTGGCGTTTAATGCAGTCACAACAATGAGAACAAACGTGGGGTGATCAAGATGACGAGAGATGGATCTCTGGTTGCGGCGCTGCCTGCACCAGTGCTTTTGCCGAAAAACCGCTGGATCGCACCGACCCTGCAAAGCATCGCCCTGATGCTGTTGCTGGCCGGCATGGCCATGGCCGAGTGGTCGCTCTACCTCGGCATGCCGCTGGCGATACTGATTGTCTGGCTGCCGCGCCTGCGTTCGCGCAGCGCTCCTGTTGCTGTCCCGGTCGATAGTGCGAGCGAATTGTCCGCACTGACCCGCGATCTTTCCTACACCACCAGTCACAACGCACTGTCTGCCGCCGGCGTGGCGTTTTCGGTCAAAGCGCTAGCCAGCAAACTTGAATCGCAACTCGACGCGGCGGCGCAGATCGTCAGCAACGCCGAAGTGATGATCGCCACCGAGCAGGCGACTTCACAGCTCAGTCGCGACGCGCTGGACGCCGCCAGCGAAGCGCATCACAGCAGCGCGGCGGGGCGCAGCGAACTGCTCGACTCGATTTCGCGCATGCAGCAACTCAGTCAGCGCGCCAACGCCAGTCGCGAGCTGATCGAGGCCCTGAGTGTGCGCAGCGACGACATTCAGCGGGTGACGCTGGTGATTCAGTCGATCGCCAGCCAGACCAATCTGCTGGCCTTGAACGCAGCTATTGAAGCGGCCAGGGCGGGCGAACATGGTCGCGGTTTCGCCGTGGTCGCCGATGAAGTACGCGGATTGGCGGCACGGACGGCGGCGGCCACGGGCGAAGTCGGTGAGATGGTTGCAGACATTCAGCAGCGCACCGCGCAAGTGGTGGCGCAGATTCGCGAGTTGTCGAGTGATCTGCATACCGGCGTCGAACAGGTCGAGCACACCGGTCAGCATCTGGAGAACATCGCGCGACTTGCCGCCGGAGTGGAAACCCAGGTCAGCGAAATCGCCCGTGGCGCGCAAACCAATCGCGAGCAGCTTGATGCGCTGTTCAGCGCGATTGAGCAAATGCGTAGCGATCTGGCGATCAGCGATCAGCAGACCCGCCGCCTCGCCGAGGCGGCGGTGCAGATGGAAGGGCAGGCGGAAACCATCAGCGAACGCTTGGCCGAAGTCGGTCTGGACGACTATCACCAGCGCATTTATGACCTGGCGCGCGAAGGTGCGAGCCTGATCGCAGCGCGCTTCGAAGCTGATGTCGAGCAGGGGCGGATCAGCCTGGATGATTTGTTCGATCGCAGCTACCAGCCGATTCCGGGTACCGAACCAGCCAAATTTCAGACCAGGTTTGATCAGTACACAGATCAGGTCTTGCCCGCGATTCAAGAGCCTCTGTTAGCGCGTCATGAAGGTTTGGTTTTCGCGATCGCCTGCACGCAGCAGGGTTATGTGCCGACGCATAACCAGGCATTCAGCCAGCCGTTGACCGGTGATGTGCAGGTCGACACGGTAAATAACCGCACCAAACGCAAATTCGCTGACCGCACGGGCATCCGTTGCGGCAGCCATCAACAACCAGTTTTGCTGCAGACTTACACGCGCGATACGGGTGAGCTGATGCATGATCTTTCGGTGCCGATCATGATCAAGGGCCGGCATTGGGGCGGATTGCGGCTGGGCTACAAACCGGAGAATCCACGCTGAGATTGTTACCGTTGACGCAATGAATCTGTGCACGGCGGTTGCTGTTTCCTCTCGAAGGAAAGCTTTAACCTGACGACTTAGTTAGGTAGCTAATTATTTCGGAGGGCACATGCAGTGCAGGGTGGATGTGGCAGTGATGATCGGCAGCGGCGTTCCGGCCGGCTTACGCGCGATGGGGCGCAGTGTGTGCTGGGTGGTTTTGCTCAACGGGGAGCGACGCGGCACAGCCTTCGCCAGTCGCGATGAAGCGGAGGAGTGCAAGGCTGCCTGGCTCGAACAACTGAACATCGAGCCCGGCGACAGCCTGCACTGATCGACCTTATTTACCGCGATGCAGGCGCACGTTCAGCTCATCGACAATTACCGCTTCTTCGCCGTCCTCACGCAGCCACTCTTTTAGTAGTTGCGCCTGTTGGGGCGTCCAGAAATCGGCATCGATCAATTTGATATCAGATTTCAAAGGGTGGGCTTCGACAAAATTATTGATCGACGCTTCATCGGCTGGTAGGCCCAGCTGTTCGAAAAGGGTGGTCAGGTTAAGCTCGGTTGGCAGTTCCATCATCTACTCCTGGGTTGGTGCCGGTACGGCTTGTTCGTTCACTCCCTTATCAGAGGCAGGCGCTGGCGCGGAGTTCGATTTTTGATTCAAGCGAGCGGGCGAGGGCGCAGGCTTCGTTGTGATTGCCGCGGAAACCTCTGACACGTCCCGTGGATATCTCCTTGATGTGAAAGAACGCAATACCTGCCGGCACCACTTGAAAGTGCGGGGTTCGATGATTGTTAGAAGATGTCGGAAGGTTGTCGAGGTCGGCAACCTTCATCGTCAGAGATGGGGTGATTCGCGCGTCAGCCGACGTGGCAAAATGAGTCAAAGTGCACATATGAAGTCCTTTTCATCAGTCGGCCGGGATTTAACGGCCGTTGCGGGTAGTCGTAATGAGCATCGCTGCTCTAGAATCGCCAGTACCTGTTGACGACCGGGCTTATCTAAAGCAATTTTTCGCCAGCGATATGTCGGAAAAGTGCTTTTTTTCGTGAGAAATTTCCCTGAAGTTCGTAGTCAGAATTGCTCTAGTCGCACTTGAGGCGTTTTCCTTCAAGCTTTGGCGATTTCAGAGCAGGTTTCACTAATGACAATCCAGTAGTCTACGAACCTCGCGATTCAAGAGTGCTTTGCTCGCTTCGGGTGTTTGAATGTATTTGCAGTTTTCATCGGCCTGGCCGTTTCTTTGCCGTGGGCGTTTTTCGCTGCGCGGTTTTTCAAATGTGGGGATGTTTCTTTGGCAGTCAGTAACCTCGATATGCATGCTTTGTTCGTGCTGGGTGATTTGCGTGCAAAGCTGGTCAAGCAATTCCAATCACGTTTTGTTTACATCACCGAGCAAAACGCCGAAGGCATTTACATCGCCGAAATCGACACCGAAAGTGCATTGGTAGTCGATGACAAACCGGGACTCAAACTCA
Organism: Pseudomonas sp. 1L-E-NC-VB-C3; assembly: GCF_057291535.1. NCBI lineage: Bacteria > Pseudomonadati > Pseudomonadota > Gammaproteobacteria > Pseudomonadales > Pseudomonadaceae > Pseudomonas > Pseudomonas sp. 1L-E-NC-VB-C3. Next base: position 198,775 of record NZ_JBXAWD010000011.1, read on the forward strand.
AGGTTGGCGACCATTTCATCGCGTCAGTTTTGCCCAGCCGTGAAGGCGGCAAGATGGACATTCGTTTTCGCGACATCAAACTGACGGTCTACGGCTTGGGCGATTACGCCTTTGTCAGCACGGCCGACGGTCACGCGATCCTGTTCAGGGAAGGCCATAGCGTCGTCACCGTGTTCGCCGCCAATGAGCAGCTGCAGGAAGGTTTGACCAAAACCCTCAAAGCCGTCACTGCCAAAGCCGCCAAATGGCGCAAGGGCGAGCTGGTGACCTTCAAGGCCAGCGAGTGAAGCGCGCGGATTTCCATGCGCATAATCTCGACAGCGCACGCGAAGAAGCTCAGCGCTTGTTCGCCCGCAAGGCCGAACTGCAAGGTGCCTGGCTGAGTTGGGTAGCGTCGCAGCTCTATGCATTGCAACCGGCGGCATACGCCAGCATGGTCAGACGTGAGCTGCAAAGCCTGCAGGAAAAGTCTGAAACGTAACACCGCGCGCAGCAGACCCCGAAAAAAGCAGGAACCTCGGCTAAAGTCAGTTGACTGAGTCATTCAGAGGCTTGCGTTTCTGTCAGGCCAACTGCCATTGCTGTGAACAGCACGAGGTGCGATGCATGAACGGATTTCGACGGTTATTGGCCGCCAGCGTGGCCACCTTTGGTTTGCTGACGTCAGCGCAATCGCTGCAGGCGGCACAGGCGCCGGTGCACTTTGCCGACCTGAACTGGGAAAGCGGCAGCCTGATTACCGAGGTGCTGCGGGTTATCGTCGAGAAAGGCTATGGCCTGCCGACCGACACTTTGCCCGGGACCACCATCACGCTTGAGACCGCGCTGGCCAACAATGACATCCAGGTGATTGGCGAGGAGTGGGCCGGACGCAGTCCGGTCTGGGTCAAGGCCGAAGCCGAGGGCAAAGTGGTCGGCCTGGGCGATACGGTAAAAGGCGCCACTGAAGGCTGGTGGGTGCCGGAGTACGTGATCAAGGGCGATCCGGCCAAAGGCATCAAGCCGCTGGCGCCGGATCTGCGCAGTGTCACTGATCTGAAGAAATACAAGGACGTGTTCAAAGACCCGGAAAGCCCGGGCAAAGGGCGTTTCCTCAACAGCCCGATCGGCTGGACTTCGGAAGTGGTCAACAAGCAGAAGCTCACGGCGTATGGCTTGCAGGACGACTACACCAACTTCCGCAGCGGCTCCGGCGCTGCGCTGGATGCCGAGATCAGCTCTTCGATTCGTCGCGGCAAACCGGTGTTGTTCTATTACTGGTCGCCGACGCCGCTGCTTGGCAAATTCAAACTGGTGCAGCTGGAAGAGCCGCCGTTCGATGCCGAGGCGTGGAAGACGCTGACAGATGCCGATAATCCCAATCCGAAACCAACCCGCTCGCTGGCATCGAAGCTGTCGATTGGCGTGTCTACGCCGTTTCAAAAGCAGAACCCGCAAATTGCCGAATTCTTCAGCAAGGTCGATTTTCCCATCGAGCCGCTGAACAAGGCACTGGCGGATATGAGTGACAAGCACACCGCACCTCGTGAGGCGGCGGTCGCGTTCATGAAAGCGCATCCGGACGTGTGGCAGGCCTGGTTACCCAAGGATGTGGCTGACAAGGTGACGGCTGATCTGAAATAACGCGGTCAACGCAGCGCACCGCCGACCGGTCGTGCACGGCCAAAAAATCCGACTAGGATGGTTTGTTCAAATCCCTTTGAAGGATTTCAACCATGACCTTTGTGTTGGCTCAATGGCTGGTGACTGTCTTCGCGGCAATCGGCCTGATGCACGTGTATTGGGCGTTGGGTGGGCAATGGGCGGCTGCGGTGGTGGTGCCGCAGGTGCCGGTGTCGGGCTTCGTGGCCTCGGTACGCCCGGCCTTCAAGCCCTCAGGCTGGCTGACGCTGGCAGTCGCCGCTGCGCTGCTGATAATTGCCGCGCTGGTTTGCATGCGGGTCGGTTGGGGCGTGCCGGCGGTGCAGCACAAGGCACTGCAATGGGTGATCAGCGCAATAGCGTTGTTGATGTTCGCCCGAGCGATCGGTGACTCGAATCTGGTCGGATTTTTCAAGGAAGTGAAAGGTTCGCGATTTGCGCGGCTGGATACCTGGGTGTATTCGCCGTTGTGTGCGCTGCTGGGGGCGGGGTTGTTGGCGGTGGCTTGGGTTTGAGCTGATCCGGAATTGGCGACGCCCCGACTGGCCTCTTCGCGAGCAGGCTCGCTCCCACATGGGAGAGCGGATTCCTGGTGTAGCGATGGCGCCATCACAGGCGCCACATGATCATCAGTTACCACTTTGAGTCTGACGACTGCTCACCTCTGCCGGCACATCATCCCCGGCCATCCGCTTGCGGAACAACGCCGCCCGCGCCAGCAGCAGGGTGGTCACTGGCACGGTGATCGCCAACAGAACCGGAATCAGCCAGGCATGCACCACTGGCCCGGACTTCAGCGCTGAAAAGCAGATGATCGACGCCAGTGCCACACACCAGGCACCGATTGTCGAGGCCAGCGCTGGCGGGTGCATACGCTGGAAGTAATCCTTCATGCGCAGCAATCCGGTTGCGCCCAGCAGGGTAAACACGCCGCTGAGTACCAGCAGCACCGCCACCGGAATCTCGACCCACAAAGACAATTCGGCGTTCATTCGATCACCTCGCCACGCAGCAGGAATTTCGCCAGGGCAAACGAGCCGACGAAGCCGAACAGCGCAATCAACAGCGCCGCCTCAAAGTAGGTATCACTGGCGTAACGAATGCCCAGGGTCAGCATCATCAGCATGGCGACGATGTACAGGTAATCCAGCGCCAGTACCCGATCCTGAGCTGACGGGCCTTTGAACAGACGCACCAGCGTCAGCGTCATCGCCACGCAGTACAGAAAAAGCGTGAGCAGAATGGCATTCGACAGCAATGGGCTCATTCGAAAATCTCCATCAACGGTCGCTCGTAGGTGCTTTTGAAGTGCTCGATAAACTGCGCCTCGTCGTGCAGGTCCCAGACGTGCAGCAACAGAACGCTGCGGTCCAGCGCCAGCTCCGACCATACGGTGCCGGGCACCACGGTGCAGATCATCGCCAGTGCCGCCAGACCATGAGCATCGCGCAGATCCAGAGGCACCTTGATAAAGCATGAGTTGGGCGGGCGCCGTCCGGCGTTGAGTACGCCCCAGGCGACGATCAGGTTGGACATGATCACGTCACGACCGACCAGGAGAAACAGGCGCAGCACGGCCATCGGATTGCGAATGCGCGCACGTTTCGGCCGCAATTTGCGCATCATCAGCGGCGCGGCGAAGCCCAGCGCGGCACCGAGCAGCAGATTGCCCGGGCTGACGGACAGGTTCAGGGTCAGCCACAAGACCCACAGCGCCAGCGATAACCACGGAGCCGGAAACAGTCGATTCATGGCTGCACCTCGAGCATGTCAGCTCTGGCTTGCGGACTCGGCACCGCACGTGTACCGAGAACTGCGAGCACATATTGCTGCGGATTGTTCAGCGCATCGGCCGTAGCCTGGGTGTAGCGCAACAGCGGTTCAGCCTTGAACGTCAGAACAATGCTCAGCCCGAGAAGCAGAAAAATCGGCGCGCATTCGAGTTTGCGCAGCAGTGGTGACGGGCGCTCCTCCGGCGTCCAGAAGCGCTGGATACCCAGGCGAGAGAAGGCCATGAGGGAGGCCAGACCGGTCAGGATCAACAGGGCCAGCAATCCCCATGCGCCGGGAGGCAGCGGCGCCGCAGTGCCAAGTCCCGACGGGTTGAGCAATGCCCCGATCAGGCTGAGCTTGCCGATAAATCCGGAGAGCGGTGGCATGCCGATAATCAACAGCGCGCAGGCAATGAAGCTCAAACCGAGAAAGGCCATGGTCCACGGGATGACCTGACCGACCACGGCTTTCTGTTCGTCGTCGAGGTTGATGCCCTTGGGCGGTTGCAGCGATTCCTGCGGGCGCGGCAGCAGTTCGCTTTCGTCCTCCAGCGGAATTTCGTTGGCCGAGCGCGAGCGCTCGATCAGTTCGGCCAAGAGGAACAGCGCGCTCAGCGCCAGGGTCGAGCTGACCAGATAGAACAGCGCAGCGCCGATCAGGTTCGGCTGGGCGAAGCCGATCGCCGAGAGCAGGATGCCTGCCGACACCAGAATGCTCAGGCTGGCCATGCGCTCCAGGCGTTGCGCGGCGATAATCGCCAGCCCTGCGCAAGCCATGGTCGCCATGCCGCCGTAGATGAGCCAGTCGCCGCCGAAGAATGCCGAGGCGCCGGCCTGACCGGAAAACAGCAGCGTCCACAGGCGCAGCAGGGTGTAGACGCCGACCTTGGTCATGATCGCAAACATCGCCGCCACTGGCGCGCTGGCCGAGGAATAGGCCGGCACCAGCCAGAAGTTCAGCGGCCACATCCCGGCCTTGGCCAGAAACGCTACCGCAAGAATCCCCGCGCCAGCATGCAGCAGGCCACGATCGGCTTCCGGCACCAGCGGAATCTTCATCGCCAGATCAGCCATGTTCAGCGTGCCGGTCACCCCGTAGATCAATGCAGCGCCGATCAAAAACAGTGACGATGCCAACAGGTTGATCGAAATGTAATGCAACCCCGACGACACCCGCGCCCGGCCCGAGCCGTGGAGCAACAAGCCGTAGGATGCGGCGAGCAACACTTCGAAGAATACGAACAGGTTGAACAGATCCGCCGTCAGGAACGCGCCATACAGGCCCATCAGCTGGATCTGGAACAGAGCGTGAAAGCTTGAGCCGGCGCCGTCCCAGCGGGCCATGGCAAACAGCAACGCACTGACGCCGATAACGCCGGTCAGCACCAGCATCAGTGCCGACAGGCGATCAACCACCAGGACGATGCCGAACGGTGCCTGCCAGTTGCCCGGCAGGTACACACCGATGGAGCCGGGCACCCCGGTGGTCTGCGTCCATTGCAGCAGCATCACTGAAATGAACAAGCCGAGGAGGCTGGAGAACAGGTTGATTTTCGCCTTCAGCGGCCGGTGTTTCTCGCCGAGCATCAGCATGATTGCGGCGGTCAGCAGCGGCAGCAGGATCGGTGCAGCGATCAGGTGAGTCATCGCCATCATTCTTTAGGCTCCCGGCCGTCGACATGGTCGGTGCCGGTCAAGCCGCGCGAGGCGAGCAATACGACGAGGAACAGTGCGGTCATGGCGAAGCTGATGACGATCGCCGTCAGCACCAGCGCCTGGGGCAGCGGGTCGGTGTAATGCAGCAAGTCCTGGGTCACGCCGTCCTTGATCACCGGCTCCTTGCCGATGAACAGGCTGCCCATGCTGAAAATGAACAGGTTGACCGCATACGACAACAGACACAGGCCCATGACCACCTGAAAGGTACGCGGGCGCAGGATCAGCCAGACCCCGGACGCGGCGAGAATGCCGATGGCGATTGCGATGACTTCTTCCATCAGACGGCTCCTTTGCTGGCGACTGACTTGGGCAGCGAGGCCGTCTTGTGGCCGCGCACCGATTGGTGGGCGAGGGCGGTGAGAATCAGCAGCGTCGACCCGACCACCACGGCGTACACGCCGATGTCGAAGAACAGCGCACTGGCGATATGGATGTCGCCCAGCACCGGCACGCTGATGTGCCAGGTGTGAGTGGTGAGGAACGGATAGCCGACCAGCATCGCACCGAGACCGGTGGCGGTGGCGAACAGCAGACCGGTGCCCATCCAGCGCAATGGGCGCAGGCTCATTTGCGCCTCGACCCACTGCGTGCCGGCAACCATGTATTGCAGGATAAAAGCCACCGACATCACCAGCCCGGCGACAAAACCGCCGCCCGGCTGATTGTGCCCGCGCATGAACAGGTAAAACGACACCACCAGCGCGACAGGCAGCAGCAGGCGCACTAGCACCGCCGGCACCATCATGAAGCCGAGCGCGGTGTCGCTGGCCGAACGCGGGTTGACCAGATCGGTGACCACGTCGGGCGCGAGCAGGCGTTGCTGCGCCGGCAACTGCAGGCTTTCCTTCGGCGGGCGGAAGCGGCGCAGCAGGGCGAACACGGTGAGCGCCACGGCGACCAGCACGGTGATTTCGCCGAGGGTGTCGAAGCCACGGAAGTCCACCAGCATCACGTTGACCACGTTGCTGCCGCCGCCCTCGGGCAGGGCGCGACTGAGGTAGAAAGAGGAAATATGGTTCGGCGTCTGCCGGGTGAGCATGGCGTAGGACAACAGCGCCATCCCCGCACCGACCGCAATCGACAGCAGCAAGTCGCGCAGACGACGGATACGCGCCTTGCGCAGGCTGCCTGGCAGTGGTGAGACTTCTTCGATGCGTCTCGGCAACCAGCGCAGACCAAGCAGGATCAACACCGTGGTCACCACTTCGACCGCCAGTTGCGTCAGCGCCAGATCAGGCGCGGAGAACCAGACGAAGGTCACGCAGGTCATCAGGCCACAGACGCTGACCATGGTCAGTGCAGCGAGACGGTGATATTTCGCCTGCCATGCGGCGCCGAGCGCACAGGCGATCGCCAACAGCCACAGGGTCACGAAGACGATGGAACCAGGTATTTTCGGCCGGTCGCCCCAGGTCAGCGTGCTGTGCAGCATCGGGATCAGACCGGCGAGCACGGCGGCCGAAACCATCAGGAACAGCTGCATCTGCAAGCGCTTGGTACCCAGGCGCCGCTCGACGCGCCGGGCGATGCGCATCATCACGACCAGACTGCGCTCGAACAAACGCTTGCCGTTGAAGCGGCCGACCAGCGGCGGATACTTGAAATGGCCGAGCTTGAACTGCTTGCGCAGCAGCAGATAGAGGATGATGCCGCCGGACATGGCGATCAGGCTCATGATCATCGGTGCGTTCAAACCGTGCCAAATGGCCAGGCTGTATTCCGGCAACTCACCACCGACCACCGGCAGTGCCGCAGCGGCGAGTAATGGCCCGACGATCTGCGCCGGGAAAATCCCCACCAGCAGACAGGTGAAGACCAGCAACTCGACCGGGGCGCGCATCCAGCGCGGCGGCTCGTGCGGCGTGTGTGGCAGGTCAGTGGCGGTGGGGCCGAAGAACACGTCGACGGTGAATCGCAGGGAGTAGGCGACGCTGAACATGCCGGCGATGGTCGCGACGATTGGCAGACTGGTCTCGACCCACGCGGTGGCGTTGATGAACACGGTTTCGGCGAAGAACATTTCTTTCGACAGGAAACCGTTGAGCAGCGGCACGCCGGCCATTGAGGCACTGGCGACCATGGCCAGCGTCGCCGTATAGGGAATCAGTTTGATCAGACCGCTGAGCTTGCGGATATCACGGGTGCCGCTTTCGTGGTCGATGATGCCGGCGGCCATGAACAGCGAAGCTTTGAACGTCGCGTGGTTGAGAATGTGAAAAACTGCTGCCACTGCGGCCAGTGAACTATTGAGGCCCAGGAGCAAAGTGATCAGACCGAGATGGCTGATGGTCGAATAGGCCAGCAAACCTTTGAGATCGTTCTGGAACATCGCGCAGTACGCGCCAAGCAACAGTGTACAGGCGCCCGCTCCGCTGACGATGTAGAACCATTCCTCACTGCCGGACAGCGACGGCCACAGACGTGCCAAAAGGAAAACCCCGGCCTTGACCATGGTCGCCGAGTGCAGATAGGCCGAGACGGGCGTCGGTGCCGCCATCGCGTGGGGCAGCCAGAAGTGAAACGGGAATTGCGCGCTTTTGCTCAGCGCGCCGATCAGGATGAGTGGCAAAAGAACAGGGTAGAGGGCATGTGCACGAATCAGATCGCCGGCGGCCAGGACCTTGTCCAGGTCATAGCTGCCGACGACATGGCCGAGAATCATGACCCCCGCCAGCAGACATAACCCGCCGGCACCGGTGACCATCAGCGCCATATAAGCCCCGCGCCGTGCATCGGCGCGGTGGTGCCAGTAGCCGATCAGCAGAAACGAAAAGAGGCTGGTCAGCTCCCAGAAGAACACGATCTGAATCAGGTTGCCGGAGATCACCAGCCCGAGCATGGCGCCCATGAACGCCAGAAAAAATGCGAAAAAACGCGGCACCGGATCGTCCGGCGACATGTAATAACGGGCATATAAGGAGACAAGTGTGCCGATGCCGAGCACCAGCATCGAGAACAGCCAGGCGAAGCCGTCCATGCGCAAAATGAAGTTCAGCCCGAGGCTGGGCAACCACATGAATTCTTCGCGGATCACGCCACCGTGGGCGATTTGCGGGTACAGCATTGCGACCTGAACGGTGCCGATCAAAGCGACCAGACCCGCCAGCAGCGATTCGGCATTGCGCGCATTGTGCGGCAGCACCGCTGCCAGACAGCTGCCGATGAACGGCAGAAGCAGTAGAACTATCAGGGACATAGGCTTCTAATCTGCGGAAGTTTGTGAAGCATCATACGTGCCAGCTCCCTGATCACCAAACGCGAGGATGTCTCAGAATCCTACAAAGTAGTCTGGAATTTTGTGTTTGGCGTTGTTTCAGAGGCAACAATGGTGCGGCGCTTTCGCGAGCAGCCAGAAAAGATTGCGGGTCACGCCTGCGTTTCCCGCTCCAGCTCAGCTTCTGCCTCGGTGGTCCTTCCCTTGGTCTTCAACTCACTGACAATCACCGCCGCCACAATCAGCCCGGCGCCCACCAGTGCAATCGCCGGCAAGCGCTCTCCGGCAATCCGTCCGACAATCCCGGCCCACACCGGTTCACCGGCATAGATCAACGTCGCCCGAGTCGGCGAAACACTCTTCTGCGCCCAGTTCATCGCCACCTGAATCGCCGCACTTGCTGCGCCCAGACCCAAAGCGGTCACCAGCAACAACCAGGAAAATTCCGGAATCACTTCACCGGTCGGGACCACAAGCAAGAACGACAACACCGCCGTCACCGCCAGTTGCACCACCGTCACCCGCCGCACATCAACCTGCCCGGCGAAAGTGCTGATCAAAATGATTTCAGCAGCAATCGCAACGGCGCTGATCAAGGTCGCGATTTCTCCCGGACTGAAATTCAACGCCGCCCCCGAGGGGCCGGACAACAACATCAGTCCGGCAAACGCCATCATGATCCCGATACTTGGCATCAACCCCGGACGCCGTCCCAGAACCAGCCATTGCAGCAGCGGCACAAACGGCACATACAGCGCGGTAATGAACGCCGACTGGCTGCTCGGAATACTTTGCAGCCCGACCGTCTGAAGGCCGTAACCGAGCATGATCGCCACGCCGATGAACGACCCGGCCTTCACTTCGAACAAGGTCAGTTCGCGCAGATGACGCCAGGAGAACATCGCCACGATCGCCGCCGCGGCCGCAAAGCGCAGGCCGACAAAAAACATCGGGCCGCTGACCGTCATGGCATGTTGCACAATCAGAAACGTGCCGCCCCAGATCATGGTGATCAGCACCAGCACGCACTCGGCTTTGCTGAAGCGGGAAAAGCGGATTCGGGACGCAGAATTGTTTGGCGGCATCATGACCTTGCGCACATTAAAAGGGAGGCCGCACAATGCCGCCAACGTTGCGCAGTATACTGCCCAACTCCACCGAGTGAGCAATATAGTGCACAAAGATTCGACCCAGCGAGCCTCCGTCCTGCAACACGTCAGCCAGAACGTTCGACGCCTGCGCCATGCGGCGGATATGAGCCAGACCGCACTGGCGGAAAAGTCCGGGGTCAGCCGACGGATGCTGGTGGCGATCGAGGCGGGGGAAAAGAATGTCAGCCTGACCACGCTTGATCGCGTCGCCGAAGCGCTCGACGTTGCGTTCAGTGATCTGATCCAGGCGCACGATGCGCGCGACCCGAGCCGGATCAATGAGGTTGCCTGGGCGGGCACGATTCCCGGCAGCAGAGCCGTGCTACTGTCCAAAGCCACCGCGAGCCGCGAAGTCGAGCAATGGGAGTGGTGCCTGCAACCGGGCGAAGTTTATCCATCACAACCGGACGCCGATGGCTGGAGCGAGCAGATCTACGTATTTGAGGGTTGCCTGACGCTGATGCTCGGCGATCAGGCGCAGCACATCAATAAAGGAGAGTTTTTCATGTTCGCCAGCAATCAACCGCATGCCTACCGCAACGATGGCGATGTGGCTGCGCGGTTCGTGCGTAATGTGGTGATCTGAATGGAGCAGCCTGCGGACATTCTGATCATCGGCGGCGGCCTTAGCGGCACGATGCTGGCGGTGCAGTTGCTACGTCTGCCTGGACAACGGAGAACTGTGATCATCGAGCCTCGTCCTGAACTGGGCCGGGGCGAGGCTTACAGCGCAGTCGAGTTGGGACATACGCTGAACGGCAACGCGGCGCGGATGAGCGTCGATCCGGATAATCCTGATGATCTGACGCAGTGGTTGACCGCGCATATTGCCGATGGCGGCTGGCCGGAATCTGCCGAGCAGGACGTGCCGGTCAGTGAACTGTTTCCGCCGCGCGGCCTGTTCGGGGTCTATGTGCAACAGCGTCTGGCTGAGGCCCGGGCGGTGGGCGCGCTGCAAGGTTCGACCGTTGAACATATTTGTGCTGAAGCCGTCGACTTGCAAAGCGGGACCGGCTCAATGCAGCTCACCTTGAGCGATGGCCGGATTTTGCGTGGATCGCTGGCAGTGCTGGCCACTGGCATGTTTCCCGCCGCCCGCACGCCGCAGACGCACTCCAGTGGCCTTAATGCCGCCGCGCTTGATCCCTGGGATGTGGCGGCCATGCGCGAACTCGACCCGCAGTCCACCGTGGTGATCATCGGCTCCGGTCTGACCATGGTCGATGCCGTGGTGTCGCTGGAGCAGGCCGGGCATCGCGGGCCGATCGAGGTATTCTCCCGGCATGGCCTGCTGCCGCACGTGCGCCGTCAACCGCCGGCCTGGGTGGATTTTCTGGCAGCAGATCACAGCATCCGCACGCCACGCCAGTTGGTGCGCGAATTGCGCCGACATTGTCGCGACGCAATCGCCCAAGGCATCGACTGGCAGGCGCCGCTGGATACGGTTCGCGCGCATATCGCGCGGTTGTGGAGTCAGGCGACTGACGTGCAGCGTCGACAATTCGTACGGCATGTACGGCCATGGTGGGAGAGTCACCACCATCGTTCGCCGCCACTGAGTGCCGAGTTGATCGAACGGCTGCACAAGGAAGGACGCTTGCGCATTCACGCCGCGTCATTCAAGGGCATTGAGCCCGGCTCTGGCGATGCTGTGACCATTCGCATCCGTCCTCGGGGTGAGGCTGAAACATCTACTGTGAGTGGTGCGGCGCTGATCAACTCCAGCGGTATTGAATACGACTGGCGGCGAGTCGCACGACCGTTGCCACAGCAGTTGCTGGCGCGGGGGCTGGTGCGGCCGGGGCCGTTGGCGCTGGGGATCTCGGCAAAGGACGGCGCAGTGGTGGGTGCCGAAGGGCGCGTGAGTAGTCAGCTGTTTGCCATGGGACCGCCGTTGCGCGGGATGTGGTGGGAGAGTACGGCAGTGACGGACGTCGCTGCGCAGGCCAAAGCGTTGGCTCGGCGGTTGGTGGATAGCCTGAGAGACTGATGTGTTTTTCTTGGGCCTCTTCGCGAGCAGGCTCGCTCCCACAATGGGATTCAGGTTGTGACTACAATTTGCGGCACACCATAAATCCTGTGGGAGCGAGCTTGCTCGCGAAAGCGTCATCTGATTCAACGTCTCTGTTGAATGAAAGACCGCTATCGCTGGCAAGCCAGCTCCCACATTGGGCTTTTGTGACGGCTTGAGATTATGCGACGACCCGGTAGCAAGGCACATACGCCGCGCCACCCGGAAGTTTCATCCGGTGCTGGGCGACGAAGGCTTTGAGCAGTGCATCAAGCGGCTGCATGATCGCCGCATCGCCACGGATCTGATACGGCCCGTGCTCTTCGATCAGGCGAATGCCCTTGTCCTTGACGTTACCGGCGACGATCCCGGAAAACGCCCGGCGCAGGTTGGCGGCCAGTTCATGCGGTGGCTGGTCGCGGTGCAGTTTCAGGTTGGCCATGTTTTCGTGGGTCGGATCGAACGGACGCTGAAAGCCCTCATCGATCTTCAACAGCCAGTTGAAATGGAACGCATCGTTACGCTCGCGGCGGAACTGCTTCACCGCTTTCAAGCCTTGAGTCATCTGCCGCGCTACTTCGGCCGGGTCGTCGATGATGATCTCGTAATGCTGCTTCGCCGCTTCGCCGAGGGTCGCGATGACGAACGCATCCAGCTGTTCCAGATACGGCGCGGCATGCTTCGGCCCGGTGAGGATGACCGGGAAGGGCAGGCCTGCGTTGTCCGGGTGCATCAGGATGCCGAGCAGGTACAGGAACTCTTCGGCCGTACCGGCGCCGCCCGGGAAAATGATGATGCCGTGGCCAACACGGACGAAGGCTTCCAGACGTTTTTCGATGTCCGGCAGGATCACCAGCTCATTGACGATCGGGTTCGGCGCTTCGGCGGCGATGATGCCTGGCTCGGTCAGGCCGAGGTAGCGACCGCCGTGAATGCGTTGTTTGGCATGGGCAATGGTCGCGCCCTTCATCGGGCCTTTCATCACGCCAGGGCCGCAACCAGTGCAGATGTCGAGGCTGCGCAGGCCCAGTTCGTGGCCGACTTTCTTGGTGTATTTGTATTCTTCGGTATTGATCGAGTGGCCGCCCCAGCACACCACGATCTTCGGCTCGACGCCCGGGCGCAGGGTGCGCGCGTTGCGCAGCAGGTGGAACACGTAGTCGCTGATGCCTTGGGAATTGCTCAGGTCGATGCGCTGGCTGTCGAGTTCGTTCTCGGTGTAGACGATGTCGCGCAGGGCGCTGAAGAGCATTTCGCGGGTGCTGGCGATCATCTCGCCGTCGACGAACGCGTCGGCCGGAGCGTTCAGCAGCTCCAGGCGTACGCCGCGATCCTGTTGGTGAATACGGATTTCGAAGTCCTTGTAGGCTTCGAGGATGGTCTTGGCATTGTCGACATGCGCGCCGGTGTTGAGGATGGCCAGGGCGCACTGGCGGAAGAGGGTATAAGTGCTGCCGGATCCGGCTTCGCTCAGTTGCTGGACTTCACGTTGAGAAAGGGTTTCCAGACTGCCTTTCGGGCTGACCGAGGCATTGATTACGTGTCGTTGGGTCATGCAGTGATCCTTAAAACGATGTCATCCACAACGCAGCGGATGGCATCCGAATAGTGTGTATCCATGAATGAAGATGGCACGATCTGCGCTATACCGCCATGTCCCGTTGGACTTTGAAAAGATGAAAAGGAGCCTCAGCATAGCTAAAACCCGGTGCGATGCGATAATGCGCCGGCGAGTTTTTTCCGTTGCGCGTTTTGTCACTCAAGGAAGTCATTTTCGATGTTCGAGATTCAGCCGATGGACCCCGCTACCTTTCGTCAGCAGACCCGCCGCAGCACGATCATCATCGCCGTGCTGTTTCTGCTGCTGGCCATGCTGTTTTCGTCTGTCGCGGTGGCGGTATTTGGCGAGCCCGATGGGGATAATCTGCGATTCAACGTGGGCGGGGTATTTGTGGCGTTTCTGCTGACGGCGGCGCTGTTGCGCGGACGTTTCTGGCATCAGACCTGGATGGCCCCGGCGGTGTACAGCTGGCGCCTCAAGCGCAATCTGATGAGCATCACCAATGTGATGCATCAGGTAACAGCGGCGGCGCAGAACAACGATCCGACGGCGATGAAGGTGTTGCGTTTCTACCACTTGGGACTGCTGCAAATGCATGAGCTGGACGGCAACTCCAGCGATCATGGACAACTGCGTGACGAAGTCGCACAGCACAAGGCGCGGATGCAGGCGCTGGGCCTTGATCCTGACCAGCCACGCTTCGATCCGCAGTGGCTGGAAACGTTGAAACCCGCCTCGCGTTAAAACGGAATGCGCCGGGCGCGACGCAGTTTCCACGAGCGCAGCAGTCGTGCGTACACCAACAGGTTGACCGCCAGCACCACGCTGCCAAGTGCCAGTTGAATCTGCGGCGTCAGACCGGCGGGGTAGATGATCGGCCAGATGTAATGCTCAATGAAACCGCCGGCGTATTCGGTCTGCCCGGCCGCGTGGCGCATGAGATTTTCCCAGTAGGTCAACGGACAGGTCAGGTGCAGCACCTCGACCGCTACGCCCCAGGCAGCCGCCGGCAAGTGCAGCCACATCAATCGTGGCCAGCGCAGCACCAGCAGCCCGCCGAACAGTACGAACAAGATGAAACACAAGTGAAACAGCACCAGCCCGTCGGCGGCGATTCGGTACAGCATGGCGTCTTCCTGACGTAAGGGGAGATGGCGCTATGGTACGCCGCGCGGGACAAAATGCGTTGGTGAATCTGGGCGCGCAAAAGTGTTCTACCCTTTAACGATCATCAACTGTTCTGAGGTGAGGTGCACATGGCAACTGAGCAAACGCGTGCGGAAGATGATGAGCCAACGGAAGAAGAAATCGAGCAGCAGAAGAGGCAGGAAAAAACCTGGAAGCATGATGACAGCCGCGAGCTGTCGGACCGCGACCAGGAGCGTCCTCTGAAACCTTGAACAGCGCATACGAAGAGCCCCGCATCAGCGGGGCTCTTCGCGTTTCAGAAGTCTTCCAGCTGCGTGAAATCCGGGTAGGTCGCTCGATACCCCAACGTTCGATCGATCCACGCATTGAGCTCATTGACCATCACCGGCGGATGGCCGGGATATCCCTCGAGGGTGCTGCGCAGGATGCGTTCGATATCGGGCACGCTGTGCAGGTTTCGGGTCTTGATGTAATGGCCGATAAAACAGTCGAGTTCCAGGCGTTCTGTCTTGGACAGATGGACACACTTCAGGCCGCTGACCTGTTTGATTGCAAAATCGTCGCTCACTTATTTCTCTGCAAGGCTTGAAAGTTGTTGATGGATTCCTGATTTCTTTGACTCTTTGGTCAACTGGTATACCAATCGGAAAGGCGGCGCGCATGCTATCCGCAGCGCGGGGAAATGTATGTATGACTGTCGAAATGTCTGACAGGCGGTTGATTCGCTCAAACGGCTGTTTTATGGGGGTTGTATCGCGGTTGAAACACTTTTTGTAACGCGCGGGATTCAGTGACGGGCTCGCTTGATTAACGCAGCAGTGAAGTAATTATTTAGTCGACTCGTTCTATCAATTGCGCACCTTGATTACGCGTATTACCGACCGCTTTGCCGACTTTGTACCATTCGAAGGCATCACTGGGCTCGCCTTCAAACAGCAGCATCTGCTCGGCGCGTTCCAGCGGCGTAGCCGGATCAAGCCATTCCATAGCTCGTGCCGAATCGAAGACCACTGGGCGGCGGTCGTGAATATCGAGCAGGCCGCCCAGGCTGTCAGCGGTGATGATGACGAATCCGTCGTCCTCCCTCGGCGCAACCCCCGGTGCCGGAAACTGGCCGATACCAGCACAGAAAACCGGAGCCTGATCCGCCCGACGAATCAACCAGGGCTGGCGGGATTTTTCCCCGGTATCAACCCATTCAAACCAGTTGTCGACCGGCACAATCAGCCGCTGCCGCCAGATCGCCCGGAAGAACGCGCCGTGGGCGACTTTTTCCACCCGTGCGTTGATGGGCGCGGCACGATCCTTGGCCCAATGCGGCCGCCAGCCCCAGCGCAGATTGTCGGCATGAATGGCCTGTTCGTGCTGGTGCAGAACCGCCAGCGCAGTGGTGGGCGCTGCGTTGTAGCGATTGAGCGGCGCATCGCCAACGTGATTGATCAACGCATCGGGGATGCTGAGCACCGCGACGAAATCGTGAATCCCACGGTACTGCGTGAGTCTTCCGCACATGGCTGAAATCTCCTTGAGGAAATTTGAGTCTAGTCGGACATGCCGACGTGCCTGGCCGATGACGCACTGGAACCAGCACCGGAACCAAACCCTGTGTACCTTATCCAACCTGCGCTCGCGGATAGCCGCGCAGGGATGGACAAAGGCGAGGGAGGTTTGCCATTCGACAACACCACGGCCGCGGCCTCGGGGCAAGACATGACATCCGGATGCAAACTTCTTTGTGTTGCGCTCATCGCGCTCGGTCTGGCCGGTTGCATCGCCGCGCCGATTGAAATGACCACGCAAACCGAAACGCGCCTGAAGGCACAGGCCCCCGTACGTTTTCTGCTGACGTTTGACGATGGCCCCAGCGCTTCAGGATGGTGGAATCCCACGGCGACGGTGCTCGACAGCCTCAAAAGCAATCCGCTGCAGGCAGACATCAAAGCCGTGTTTTTCGTGCAGACCCGAGCACCCAGGGCAGGCGACAGCGAGATCGGTCGCAGCCTGATGCGTCGTGAACACGCCGAGGGGCATATTCTCGCCTTTCACACTGCAACCCACTGGCACACCAACCATCGCTCACTCGATCCGCAAGAGCTGGAGCAATCGCTGACCGATGGCAGCGCTGACATTGCCGCCATCACCGGAGCGCTGCCCAAGCTGTTGCGCCCACCGTTCTGGAACTACGACAAGCGCACATTTGCGGCCTATCAAAAACACGGCTTGCACGTCTTGCTCACGGACCTGAGTGCCAACGACGGCAAGATCTGGGGCTTCAACGCCAGCCCTCGGCGTCGGGCGAACATGCTGCGGCAGTTATCGGAAGTGCGCGAGCGCATCGCGGTGGGTCAATTGCCGACCGTGGATGGCGTGATTCCGGTCGTGGTGACGTTCCATGATCTCAATCGCTACACCGCGCGCCACACTCGCGAATATCTGCAGATTCTGCTCGATAGCGCGGCGGCGACCGGGGTCAGACTGGCGGACGAGCCGTTCTACGACGATCAGGCCGCACTGGAAAAAGCCGCGTTGGCGCGTACGGTTCAGCAAAGCGCTGAGCCGGTGAATCTGCCCGGTATGTGGAACTGGATCTGGGATCACGACGCGCATTGAATTGCGTGAGTGAGTTGTGATCGGCTAGGCATTCCCGAGCGGGCAATTAACAGACCGTGGGTCTATGCTCGATGGATCGATTCTCCGCCTGCGAGGCGCCCGTCCATGCTTGCCATTGCCGATATTTGCCGGATCGTCGAGTCAGGCTTCCCCACGTTCAAGTGTGATTGCACCCCGACTGGACAAGGTCTGTTGCGGATCAAGGTGTATGAGCCGGGCAGTGGGCGCGTCGAGCTGTTGCTTGACGGCGTATCTCCCGAGCATCTGGTGACGATTCGCGATATTTCCAATTTCATCGGTGAGTTGCGCACGGAAATCAGCGCCGGTCGCCGGGCGTTCGCCGGCTGATCGTTATAAACGCCGTTGGAAGGCCTGCACGATGCGCCGTGTCGCGTCGTTGGTTTCAAGATTGTGCAGGTCATCGAGCGGATACCAGATGCAATCGACGATTTCATTCTGCGGGCGCACATCGTCGAGGTTGACCACCGACGCCTCATAAACGTGATGTCGCGTACTGCCCGCCTGCAGATCCATCAGATACAGGACGTCCTCGGCATTCAGCCCGGTTTCTTCTTCCAGCTCGCGAACGGCAGCCGCCGCGCGGGTTTCCCCGGGCTCGATCTTGCCCCCGGGCAGCGACCAGTGATGGCGGGGTTTGCGCACCAGGAGGATATGCCGATCCTGTTCGCAAATGACGGTAGCGCGTACTTTCATGAATGCCCTGCTGTTGCTTGTCATAAAACTGTAATTAAACTGCAATATTCGAGCCGCAAGCAGATTTAAAGGTTCCCCGTTGATTGGGAGCTACTTGCCCAGCAAAAAGTGCCAGTGGATTGACGAATGCAGGGTGAGTGCGGGTCTACAACGAAGCAGGTACCGGGTGTAAGGTGGGCCTGTACACCGAAAACACCGTTGGCAAAAGGGAGGTGCTTATGAGCATTCCAATGCTGAACAAGCTGCACATGAATGGTTACGATGTGCTCAGTGTGAACAGCGGCCCGTGGCGGGTCTGCACCCAGGGCGACCGATTGGCGTCATTCACCAGCAGGGAGGAAGCGATGGCCTATGCGGCGGCGCTTCCCGGTTACAAAAAGCGCTCCCGGCAGGGGCAAAGCCACAACAGCGGTTGAGGCTGTGTAACGAAAGAGCCCCGGTTTCGACCGGGGCTTCTTGTTTGTGGCTTTGGAACGCTTGTCAGTGCACCTTGATCCGGCTGATGGTCCGGGCTTTTACCTCCTTGGCGTAGATCTGCAATCTCTCTTCGTCGCTTTGCAGGATTTCGCAGGAGCGCAGCACGGTCTGGGCGTCTGCCTCGTTGCCGGATTTACGCAGTTGTTCAGCGATGCGCTTGAGATCGACCGCCGACCATCTCAGGTCCGACGCCACGCTTTGCAAATCCCGTTGAAGTTCGTGTTCGTATTCATTGAGCCGCATGATCACCTCCTGAACGTTCTCGGAAGAAAAGAGTAGTCGCATTTTCCCGGATGCGGCCAAGTCATCTGACGCCCGGCTGAACCGATGTGAAAAATTGTCCAAACGCCGGTAACGGCGGGTTGCCACGATGGATGTGCAAGCGGTTAAACGGTACATTCAGCTTTTTTCCGCACAGGTAAACAACATGCGCGTATGGATCGGCAGTCTGGCACTTGCTCTGTTGACGGGGTGCTCGTTACCGGCGTCGCTGGTGCCGGGCGAGCCAAACCTCAGCAAGACCAGTGACAAGCCACCCAAGGAATATGCTGCGTGTTTGTTACCGTTGTGGCAGAAAGACGTGGCCAAGACTTCGCAGACGTCGATTTCCAACGGCTACCGGATTACCGCGCCGAGCATTATCACGGCGGATGAGATTCTCGATATCGTCAAATACAAGGATGGCAGCAAAGTGTCCCTCTACCAGGGGCCGCCGTGGGCCAAGTCCGGGTCGCTGCGCCAATCGGTGCGTGACTGCCTGTAGAACAGGCGCCCGATTCGCCCAAAAAAAGGCAGACACCGAAGTTCAGTGTCTGCCTTTTTTCATGGGGTGAGGCACTGGGCAAGCGCCGCAATGGTCTGTGACAGTTGCCGAGAGGCGCTGCCGAATCCTGGACTAGGCTTTGAATGTCGGCCCGTGACGGGTTCGGCATGACTAAAAGGAGCCTCGGATCATGGATGATCTGGTCAAGGACATCATTCCGCTGTTGCAGTACCTCATCCCCGGGTTTCTATCGACCTGGATCTTCTATTCACTTACGGCATTCAAGCGACCGGATACGTTCGGCCAGATCGTGCAGGCGCTGATATTTACTTTTGTGATTCAGGGCGCGGTGTTGGCGGTGGGCAACCTCTGTTTGTGGATTGGCTCGAAGGGTTTTTCATTAGGAAACTGGGATGATCGGGCGCAAACGCTCTGGGCATTTATGTTTTCGCTGATGCTGGGATTGTTTGCCTGTTACCTGGCTACGAGTGACAAATTGCACGGCTGGTTACGTGAGCGAAACGTCACGAAACAATCTTCTTTCCCCAGTGAATGGTTCTGCGCCTTTGCCCAACATGAGCGCTTTATAACCCTGCATTTAAGCGACGAAAGGCGCGTATTTGGCTGGCCGGTCGAGTGGCCACGGGAATCATCAAATGGTCAGTTCGTCATGAAATATCCGCGTTGGCTCACGGATGATGGCCAACCTGCATCTATTGGCGCGGAGTTTTTGTTGATAGATTCCGCGAAAGTCAAATGGGTCGAGTTCAGCCCAGTATCAGAGGGATCAACATGCCAACTGCCAGAGCACCACAACCCATGCCAAAGCATTTAGAGCGACTCTTTGTCGGGCCGGACGGAAAAATGCTCGACGTGCCCTTGATCAAGGGACCCAGTGCGCCGCCGCCTCTGAAACCACGGTCTAGACGATAAACTTCTTCAGCCCCAACCCTGCACCACCGCCCGGCGAATCGCCTCCAGCAACATCGCGAACGCCGGGTTGTCATTGTTCTCCCGCCAGATCAGATGCAGTTCGCTTTGCACCCCTTCGCCCAGATCGATCTCGCGAAACACCACATTCCTGAACACCACGCTGGTAGCGCAACGCGGTACCAGCGCCAGACCCATGCCAGCGTTGACCAGCGCCAGAATCGTCAGCGACGAGCCCAGCCACTGCACGTAATCCGGCGCCACCCGCGCTGAGCGTAGCGTGCCGGTCAACAGTTCGTTGAACGGCGGATAGGCTTCATGGGAGTACATCAGGAACGGTTGTTTATCCAGATCGGCGACAGACACTTCAGTCGCGTTTGCCAACTTGTGCCCGCTGGGCACTGCCAGCACAAATGGTTCGCGCACCAGGCATTCGGTGGCATAGCCCGGTTCCTGCAATGGCGCCCGTGCGATGCCCAGGTCGATACGGCGAGCTCGCAACGCCTCGTGCTGTTGATAGGTGTTCATCTCTGCCAGATCGATTTTCACCTGGGGCTGTTTAAGTCGCGCTTCGGCGATCACCTTGGGCAGAAACTCATACACCGCGCTGCCGACAAACGCGATGTTCACCGAACCAATATCGCCCTCGGCAAACCGGCGTGCGGTGATCGCTGCTTGCTGGGCGCGCTCCAGCAGATTCTGCGCTTCAACGAAAAATGCCCGGCCTGCCGCCGTCAGCGCAACGCTGCGTGTGCTGCGGGTGAACAGCTCGACGCCAAGGTGATGCTCCAGCAACTGGATCTGCCGACTCAGCGGCGGCTGCGTCATGTTCAGACGCTCGGCGGCGCGGCGGAAGTTGAGTTCGGTGGCGACCGTGGTAAAGCAGCGCAGTTGGGTGAGTTCGAACATTGATCTAATCCAGGTATCAATCGAATGCCTGTTTAGATTAGACGGGATCAATGCACGACGTCCATGATCGGCTCATTGCTTCAAGTCATCCCTAAAAAAACAAGATCGGGAGTCGCCCCTTGAAAACCCTCCAGAGTCCGCCGGACATCACGGTGCTCGCCCGCGCCGCCGCCAAGGTCAAACGCCACGTACTGCCGCTGTTCGTGGTGATGTTCATCGTCAACTACATCGACCGGGTCAATATCGGTTTCGTGCGCAGTCATCTGGAGACCGATCTGGGCATTGGCGCAGCGGCTTATGGACTTGGCGCCGGATTGTTTTTCATCGGTTATGCGCTGTTCGAAGTGCCGTCGAACATGCTGTTGCAGCGCTACGGCGCGCGGGTCTGGCTGACGCGGATCATGTTCACCTGGGGCGCTGCGGCCATGGCCATGGCCTTTGTTCAGGGCGAAACCAGTTTCTACGTACTGCGCTTTATTCTTGGCGCGGCTGAGGCCGGGTTCTTCCCGGGAATCATTTACTACTTCACCCAATGGCTGCCAGCGTCCGAGCGCGGCAAAACCATGGCGGTGTTCCTTAGCGGCTCGGCGATTGCCTCGGTCATTTCCGGCCCGGTGTCCGGTGCGCTGTTGCATATCAGCGGATTGGGCATGCACGGCTGGCAGTGGATGTTTCTGATCGAAGGCGCAGCGTCGGTGGTGCTGTGTGCTTTCGTCTGGTTCTGGCTGCAATCGCACCCGCGCCAAGCCAAGTGGCTGAGCGAGGAGGAGCGTGAAGCGCTGGTCGCGGCGATTGCCGAGGAGCAGCGCGCTCGCGAAGCGGTACAAGTCGCCAAGCCGTCGATGTTCAAGCTGCTGGCTGACCGACAGATCGTGCTGTTCTGCTTCATCTACTTTTCCATTGCCCTGACCATCTACGGCGCAACCTTCTGGCTACCGAGCATGATCAAGAAGATGGGCAACCTCGGTGATTTCCAGGTCGGGCTGCTCAACTCCATTCCGTGGATCATTTCGATTGTCGCCATGTACGGCTTCGCGGCGCTGGCCGGCAAGTGGAAATTCCAGCAGGCCTGGGTCGCGCTGACCCTGGTGATCGCCGCCATCGGTATGTTCATGTCGACCACCGGCGGGCCGGTGTTTGCCTTTGTCGCGATCTGCTTCGCCGCCATCGGTTTCAAAGCGGCGTCGGCGCTGTTCTGGCCGATTCCGCAGAGCTATCTGGATGCGCGCATTGCTGCGGCGGTGATCGCGCTGATCAACTCCATCGGCAACCTTGGCGGCTTCGTCGCGCCGACCGCGTTCGGCATCCTTGAACAAACCACCGGCTCCATCGAGGGCGGCCTGTATGGCCTGGCGGCGACATCGCTGATCGCTGCCGTGGTGATCTTCTTCGCCCGCACGGCGCCTGGCGCCAAAGATAAAACCCCGGCAAAGCCAAGTGACGAAGCCGCCGTTGTGGCGCCGGCTCGTCCGGCTGCGAGCCACTGAATCGATTGTTGATCTGTCAGGAGCGTTATCTTGAAAATCACCCGTGTCAGCGTCACCCCGATTGCCTTTCGCGATCCGCCACTGCTAAACGCCAGCGGCATCCACGAACCCTTTGCCCTGCGCTCGATCATCGAGATTGAAAGTGACAACGGCTACATCGGCCTCGGCGAAAGCTACGGCGATGCCCCGGCGCTGGCGATCCAGCAACAATTGCAGAGCCAGTTGATCGGCCTCGATCCGTTCAACCTCAATCAATTGCGCGCGATCGTGCAGGCCACCGTGGCGGCGAATAAACCCGCCGGCGTCGCTGGTGCCGAACTGGCCCCCGGTTCCCACGCCAGCAAAGCGGAGAGCAATGCCTACTCGGCATTCGAAGTGGCGTTTCTCGATTTGCAGGCGCACTACCTGAACGTGCCGCTGGTGGACCTGCTCGGCGGCGCGATCCGCGATGAAGTGCCGTTCAGCGCCTACCTGTTTTTCAAATACGCCGAACATATCGAGTCCCCCTACAAGCCGGACAACTGGGGCGAGGCGCTGAGCGAGCAACAGATCGTCGCGCAGGCAGCGCGGATGATCGAGGCGTACGGTTTCAAGAGCATCAAGCTCAAGGCCGGCACCTTGCCGCCGGAGCATGAGGTGGCATGCATCAAGGCACTGAAGAAAGCCTTTCCGGGTTTTCCGCTGCGCATCGATCCGAACGGCAACTGGTCGCTGGAGACAGCGATTCGCATGGCCGAACTGCTCGGCGATGATCTGCAGTATTACGAAGACCCGACGCCGGGCCTTGATGGCATGGCCGAACTGCACAAGCGCACCGGTCTGCCCTTGGCGACCAATATGGTCGTCACCGATTTCGACGAGTTCCGCCGCAGCGTTGCGCAGAACAGCGTGCAAATCGTCCTCGCCGACCACCATTATTGGGGTGGCCTGCGGGATACGCAGACGCTGGCAAAAATGTGCGATGTGTTTGGCCTCGGCGTGTCGATGCATTCCAACTCGCACCTGGGCATCAGCCTGATGGCCATGGCGCACGTTGCGGCGGCGGTGCCGAATCTGGATTACGCCTGCGACACCCACTACCCGTGGCAGGAGCCGGACGAGGAAGTGATCAAGGGCGGCAAGCTGCCGATTGTCGATGGCTGTGTGAAGATCAGCCGTGCGCCGGGGTTGGGGCTGGAACTGGACCATGAGCAACTGGCCAAGCTGCATGACCAGTACCTGACGTGCGGGATTCGCCAGCGCGATGATGTGCGGCAGATGCAGCGGTACAAGGCGGATTGGCGGGCGGTCAAGCCGAGGTTTTAAGTTCGTTGCGACTGGCTTCTTCGCGAGCAGGCTCGCTCCCACACTTGACATACGTTTCCCTGTGGGAGCGAGCCTGCTCGCGAATGGCCGCGACTCGATCCTTCAGAGGGTATCAATCAGCCAATCCCTGAACGCCTTCAACGAAGGCAGATTCTCATTACGCGGCGGGTACACCAGGTAATAGCTGCGTCGGCTGGTAATCGGCTCGCCCAGTTGCAGCAATTCGCCCTTGAGCAATTCGTCTTCGACCAGAATTCGCGGCACCAGGCCAACACCGATATTGGCGCGTACCGCCTGGATCAAGTGCGAGGTCATTTCAAAGCTCGGTCCGATCCGCATGCTGCGATGCGCAAGTTGGTGATGGCTGAACCATTCCGCCCATGCCTGGGCATTGCTGCTGACGTTGAGCAGCAACTGCCCGGCAATGTGCCGTTCGGCCTCCTCGCGTTCCGTTGCCGACAACTGCGCGCTGGCAATGGCCACCAGTTCTTCGGTGTGCAGGGGCAGGGCGGTCAGGCCTGGCCATTCACCGCCGCCGACGCAGATCGCCGCGTCGATTTCGCTGGTATCGAAGTCGATGGTTTCGATCCGCGAGTGCAGGTGCACGGTCATGCCCGGGTGCGCCGTGTAGAAATCCTTCAACCGTGGCAGCAGCCATTTCGAGCCGAAGGTCGGCAGCGTCGCCAGGCGCAGGCTGTGGATGCCCGAACCAAACGCCATTGCCTGCAAGGTTGCGCTGCGAATCTGCCCGAGGGCTTCGCTGAGTTCGCGCTGATACATGCGCCCGACATCCGTCAGCACCACCTGCCGGCCTTCGCGGCTGAACAAGCGCATGCCGAGCATCTTCTCGAGAATCTGTACCTGGCGGCTGACCGCGCTCTGCGTCAGTGACAGTTCATGGGCGGCGCGGGTGTAGCTCTCGTGTCGAGCGGCGGCCTCGAAAGCCAGCAGCAGCGACATGGACGGTGTGAGGGTGCGCGGATTCATTCGTAAAACTCATCGATAGCGGGTCGAAATTACGCTTGTTCCTGGGTTCGCCAGCAATGAACATGGGCGCAATCAGATGGCGGAGCCTGACGCAATCATTCGTTGCGCACAACTGTCCACCGCCACACAGCCCGATTTGACCGAGATAACCCGACCGATGATTGCCCAGCTGTCGCCCGCCAAAGCCTTGACCGGCGATTACCAACAATTCCTCGCCGCCCTGAAAATCAGCGGTTTTCGCGGGGAAATCAGCGCCGATTACGCCAGCCGTGTGGTGCTCGCGACCGACAACTCGATCTATCAGCGCCTGCCGCAAGCCGCTGTGTTTCCGCTGGATGCGGACGATGTGGCACGTGTCGCACGGCTGATTGCCGAACCGGCGTACGAGAAAGTGGTGATCACCCCGCGTGGCGGTGGCACCGGCACCAACGGCCAATCGCTGACGGATGGCATCGTCGTCGATCTGTCGCGGCACATGAACCGCATTCTGGAGATCAACGTCGAACAGCGCTGGGTGCGGGTGCAGGCCGGGGTGGTCAAGGATCAGCTCAACGCCGCGCTGAAATCCGCCGGGCTGTTTTTTGCTCCGGAACTGTCGACCTCGAACCGCGCCACGGTCGGCGGCATGATCAACACCGACGCCAGCGGCCAGGGCAGTTGCACCTACGGCAAGACCCGCGACCATGTGCTGGAACTGGAGATGATCCTGCGCGGCGGCGAGCGTTTGCGCGGTCTGCCGCTGACCGAGGATGAGCTTGCAGCGCAGTGCGCCCGTGACGACCGGGTCGGCGAAGTCTATCGTTGTGCGCGGCAGATCATTGATGAACAGGGCGAGCTGATCAAGGCACGCTTTCCGGATCTCAACCGCTGCTTGACCGGTTATGACCTGGCGCACCTGCGTGAGGCCGATCAGCGCTTCAACCTCAACAGCGTGCTCTGTGGCGCGGAGGGCTCGCTGGGCTTCGTCGTCGAAGCGCGGCTCAACGTGCTGCCGATTCCCAAGCACACGATGCTGGTGAATATCCGCTACGCCGGGTTCATGGATGCCTTGCGCGATGCACGGGCGTTGATGGCGCTCAAGCCGTTGTCGATCGAAACCGTCGATTCGAAAGTCTTGCTGCTGGCGATGCAGGACATCGTCTGGCACGGCGTTGCCGAATATTTTCCCGAAAACCCTGAGCGACCGACTCTGGGCATCAACCTGGTCGAGTTCTGCGGTGACGATCCCGAAGACCTGCAGCGCCGCGTCGAAGCGTTCCTCGAACATCTGCAAAGCGACCGCACCGTGGAGCGCCTCGGACATACACTGGCGATCGGTCAGGCAGCGGTGAACAAGGTCTATGGCATGCGCAAACGGGCGGTGGGCCTGCTCGGCAACGTCGCCGGCGAAGCCCGCCCGCAGCCTTTCGTCGAAGACACCGCAGTGCCGCCGCAGCATTTGGCCGAATACATCGCCGAGCTGCGCGAGCTGCTCGACAGCCACGGTTTGCAGTACGGTATGTTCGGCCATGTTGACGCCGGCGTACTGCACGTGCGGCCGATTCTCGACATGAAAGACCCGCAGCAAGCGGCGCTGGTACGCCCGGTGTCTGATGGCGTCGCCGCGTTGACCCAGCGCTACGGCGGCCTGCTCTGGGGCGAGCATGGAAAGGGCCTGCGTTCGGAGTACGCGCCGGCATTCTTCGGCGAGTTGTACCCGGCGCTGCAAGCCTTGAAAGCCGCGTTCGACCCGCTCAATCAGTTCAACCCTGGCAAAATCGCCACGCCGGCCAACGGCGGCGCGGCATTGCTGAAGATCGACGAAGTGACCCTGCGCGGCGAGCTGGATCGGCAGATCGACGAGAAAGTCTGGCAAAGCTACGGCGCGGCCATGCACTGCAATGGCAACGGCGCCTGCTACAACTTCGATCCCGATGACGCCATGTGCCCGTCGTGGAAAGCCACCCGCGAACGCGCGCAGTCGCCCAAGGGCCGCGCTTCGCTGATTCGTGAATGGCTGCGGTTGCAGGGCGAGGCGGGCGTCGACGTGCTCTCGGATGCGATTCGCAAACCGGCTTTTTTCCGCTCGCTGTGGCAGCGCTGGCGCAACAGCCGCGATCCGTCGGCGGACTTCTCCCATGAAGTGTATGACGCCATGGCCGGTTGCCTGGCCTGCAAATCCTGCGCGGGGCAGTGCCCGGTCAAGGTCAACGTGCCGGAATTCCGCTCGCGTTTTCTCGAGCTGTATCACAGTCGTTATCTGCGGCCGGCACGGGATTACCTGATTGCCTCGCTGGAATACACCATTCCCTATATGGCGCGGATTCCGGCGCTGTACAACGGTCTGATGGGCGCTGGCTGGGTGCGTGGCGCACTGGCGCGGATCGGTGGCATGGTCGATGTGCCGTTGCTCAGCCGTTTCGATTTCCACGCAGCGATGCGCCGTTGGCAGGTGCAGCCAGCAACGGTTGCAACGCTGTCGGCGCTGACCCCAGAGCAACGCGAACGCAGCGTGGTTATCGTGCAGGACGCCTTCACCCGCTACTTCGAAGCGCCGCTGCTGGCTGATCTGGTCGAGCTGATTTCACGCCTGGGTTATCAGGCCTATCTCGCGCCATTCAGCGCCAATGGCAAACCGCTGCATGTGCAGGGCTTTCTCTCGGCGTTCAATCGCGCGGCGTTGCGTAATGCTGAGCAGTTGCAGGCGCTGGCGCAGACCGGGGTGCCCTTGCTGGGGCTGGATCCGGCGATGACTCTGGTCTATCGCCAGGAATACCTGAAAGTACCGGGCCTGAATGAATGTCCTGAAGTGGCGCTGGTGCAGGAATGGTTGCTCAAGGTCATGCCAGAACGGACGCCTGATGCTCAGCCGAAAGCGTTCCGTCTGCTCGCCCATTGCACGGAGAAAACCAACGCGCCGGCCGCGACCCGCCAGTGGGAACAGGTCTTCGAACGTGCCGGACTGAAGCTGGCCACACAAGCCACCGGTTGCTGCGGCATGTCCGGTACCTACGGCCACGAAGCGCGTAATCGGCAGACCTCGGCAGTCATTTATGAGCAATCGTGGGCGCGTCAGGTGCAGGCTTCGGCGGAGCAGGGCGAGGCGTTGGCGACCGGCTATTCCTGCCGCAGCCAGGTCAAGCGCCAGTCGGATCAGGCGCTGCGCCATCCGTTGCAGGTGCTGCTGGAGACTCTGCGTCGCTGATCGTGTCGCTGGTGTCCTTGTCCCAGATCAGGCGCGGGTCGAAACTCATCGCCGCGAGCATGGTGAACACCACGACCAGGCCGAAGAACAGGATGCCCGGTCGTGGTTCGATATCGCCCAGCGCCTGGAATTTCACCAGCGCCGCGACCAGCGCGACCACCAGCACATCGAGCATCGACCAGTAACCGATCAGCTCGACGAAGCGATACAGCTTGGAACGCTCCTTGCGCGCCCAGTCGCTGTTGCGCTGCACGGTGACGAGCAGCAAGGTCAGGGCGACGAATTTGATTCCCGGCACCGCGATGCTGGCGATGAAAATGATCAGGGCAATGTCCCACGCCCCGGCCTCCCAGAACTCCAGCACGCCACTCATGATCGTGCTGTCGGCACCGTTGCCAAGCATCACCGTATTCATCACCGGCAGCAGATTGGCAGGAACATAAAACGCCAGCGCGGCGAGCATGTACGCCCAGGTGCGCGCCAGCGAATTGGTCTTGCGCCGGTGCAACGGCGCATCACAGCGCGGGCACTGGTGTGGCTCGTCGGTCATGTCACAGGCCAGGCCACAGCTGTGGCACAGGCACAGGTTGAGTTCGCTGGCGGTCGGTGGACGCTTCATAAAATGTCCCACAGTTCACGAATGTCCCGGCCGGCAATGCGGATCATCATCAGGCTCAGCACCGCCAGGGCGAACAGGCCGATCCCGGGCAGCACATCGAGCAAGCCGGCGAGTTTGAACACCGCGACCATCGCCCCCAGCAGACACACTTCGAGCATGCTCCACGGGCGCAGGGTTTCCAGCCAGCGCATGCACAGGTTGAATCCCGGTGCCCGACGCAGGCCGAGGGCAAAACTCAACACCCAGACCAGCAACACCAGCTGAAATGCCGGGGCGATGATGATCGCGATCGCCGCGACCATGGCGATAAAGGTGATCGGCCCCTGGCTCAGCGCGAGCACCGAATCCCATAGGGTCGCGCTGTTTTTCATGCCTTTGAGGCTGATGCTCATCACCGGGTAGAAATTGGCGAACAGCCACAGCATCGCCGCCGTGAACGTCAGCGCCAGACGCTGCTCGATGGTCAGGCCGTTGAAGCGCTGCAGCACGCCACCGCAGCGCACGCACAGGGTTTTCTGGTGTTTGGCGAGCACGACTTTCTCGTACACACAATCACAGTGCTCGCAGATGATCAGATGTTCGGTGTTGACCATGGACAACGCTCGAGGAGGGCCGCGACAGCAGGGCAGACCTGTTCACTATAGAAGCCCGGGGCCGATGGGCAACCTTGATCCTGACTTGTTTGGGTTTTGCTTTTTTGATGTTATAAGGTAACGCTAATTTGCGGGCGGCGTTGCGGCCGTCCGGTGTTATCCCTCTCGATTGCGAAAGATCCATGACCCCTGTGCTTCCCCGTTCTGCCCCATTGACGACTGGCCGGCTGCTGTCTATTGATGCGCTCCGAGGCCTGGTGATCCTGTTTATGCTGCTCGATCACGTGCGCGAAACCTTTCTCTTGCACCGACAGGTCTCCGATCCGATGGACATCGCCAGCACCGAGCCGGCGCTGTTTTTCAGCCGCACATTGGCGCATTTGTGTGCGCCGGTGTTTGTCTTGCTGACCGGTTTGTCGGCATGGCTCTACGGCGAAAAATACGCTGGCAAAGCCGATGTCAGCGCGTTTCTGTTCAAGCGCGGATTGTTCCTCGTGGCGCTGGAATTCACTTTGGTCAACTTCGCCTGGACGTTCCAGTTGCCGCCCAGCGTGATCTACCTGCAAGTGATCTGGGCGATCGGCCTGAGCATGATCGCGCTGGCGCTGCTGGTCTGGTTGCCACGTGCGGTGCTGCTGACGCTGAGCCTGGCGATCATCGCCGGGCACAACTTGCTTGATACGCTGCATTTCCCGGTCGAGTCGGCGCTGCATGTGCCTTGGGCGATTCTGCATGATCGAGGCTGGATCGAGATCAGCGACACCCTGCGCCTGCGCACCTCGTACCCGCTGCTGCCGTGGATTGGTGTAATCGGCCTGGGCTATGCACTGGGACCGTGGTTTGCCCGGGGCATGGATGCGGCGGTGCGTCAGCGTCGTTTGCTGATTGCCGGGGTCGGTGGATTGCTGGGCTTCGTGGTGCTGCGCTTGATTAACGGCTACGGCGAAAAACCGTGGGCGATCAACGATTCGCTGGTGCAGACACTGATGAGTTTTTTCAACATCACCAAATATCCGCCGTCGCTGCTGTTCATCGCGCTGACTGTGAGCGTGGGGCTGTTGCTGCTGCTCGTCTTTGAGCGCGTGCAGAGTCGCCGCTGGATTGGCTGGCTGACGGTGTTCGGTTCGGCGCCGATGTTTTTCTATCTGCTGCACTTGTACGTGTTGAAGGTGTTGTACCTGATTGGCGTGGCGCTGTTCGGCCTGAATCAGGGCAACTATTTCGGCTTTTCGACGGTGGCGGCGGTGTGGCTGGCGGCGGTGGTTCTCGCCGTGGTGCTGTTCCCGACAGTGCGCTGGTTCTCTGCATTGAAAGCGCGGCGGCGGGACATCAGCTGGCTGAAATATCTGTAAATTGCGTGGACTTGTGGGAGTGAGCTTGCTCACGAAAGCGGTGAATCAGCCGGTATAAATGCTGGCTGATGCACCGCCATCGCTGGCAAGCCAGCTCCCACAGGGTTCTATGGTGTTTGCTGTATCAGTTTCCACCGCAGTATTTGTGGGAGCTGGCTTGCCAGCGATGGCGCCGGTGGATTCGGCATCTTCATCGCTTGATACACCGCTTTCGCGAGCAGGCTCGCTCCCACAGGTTTTACAGCATCCGGCTTATTTACGATCCAGCCACACGGTCTGCGCGTTGCAGAATTCCCGTACGCCAAAGTGCGACAGCTCACGACCGAAGCCGCTTTTTTTCACGCCGCCGAAGGTCACACGTGGATCGCTGGCGGAGTAGCCGTTGATGAACACGCCGCCGGTTTCCAGTTCACTGGTCAGTTGCTCAGCCAGCGCCACGTTCGCGGTGTAGATAGTCGCGGTCAGGCCGAAATCGCTGTCGTTGGCCAAGGCCACGGCGTGTGCGCAATCGCGGGCGGTGATGATCGAAGCGACCGGGCCGAACAGCTCTTGCTTGAACGAAGTCATGCGGTCGGTGACATCCGCCAGTACCGTCGGCTCATAGTAGTTGCCCGAACCCTCAACCTTGCCGCCCCCCAGCAACAGCGTCGCGCCTTCCTCCAACGTGTCGCGCACTTGCTGATCCAGCTCATCACGCAGATCGAACCGCGCCATCGGCCCGATGTAAGTGTCGGCGTTCAGCGGATCGCCCACTTTCAACTGGCGTGTAGCTTCGACGAACTTACGGGTAAATTCCTCGACCACACCTTGTTCGATGATCAAGCGTTTGGCAGCCGCGCAGACCTGGCCGGAATTCTGATAACGACCGACCACCGCCGCGTGCACCGCCTCATCCAGGTCAGCATCGTTGAGCACGATGAACGGATCGGAGCCGCCGAGTTCCAGCACGCATTTCTTCAATGCCGCACCGGCCTGAGCGCCGATGGCCATGCCGGCGCGGACGCTGCCGGTCAGCGTCACAGCGGCGATGCGCGAATCGGCAATGGCGCTGGAAACGCCTTCCGGGGTGACGTTGATCACCTCAAACACGCCATCCGGGAAACCGGCACGAACAAACGCATCGCGCAACAGATAAGCGCTGCCCATCACGTTTGGCGCGTGCTTCAGTACGTAGGTGTTGCCAGCGATCAGCGTCGGCACCGCGCCGCGCAGCACTTGCCAGATCGGGAAATTCCACGGCATTACCGCCAGAATCGGCCCCAGCGGGCGGTACTCGATGCGCGCCTTGCCGCCTTCCACCTGAGTCGCCTCGGCGTCGAGCATGGCTGGGCCGTGTTCGGCGTACCACTCGCAGAGCTTGGCGCATTTCTCGATTTCGCCACGGGCCTGGGCGATCGGCTTGCCCATTTCCTGGGTGATCATGGTTGCCATCGCTTCTGAGGTTTCACGCAGCGCGCCGGCGAGGGCGGTCAAAAGGCGCGAACGATCCTGCAGCGGCTTGCGCTTCCACTTGCCGAAAGCGAAGGCAGCGCGAGTCAGTGCCGCATCAAGGGCAACGGCGGATTCAAACGCGTATTGCCCGATCTGCTCACCGGTGGCGGGGTTGATCGAGATGGCGTGGGTCTGGCTGGAAATCTGGCTCATGACGTTGTCCTGTAGGTTCGTCGGATGGGCCTAGAGTAGGGTGGCGTTAGTTTTCTGGAAACTGAATAATAAAGAGCGTTTCTTTCACGATTGGAGAATGACTTTGGATCTGGTGCAACTGGAAATCTTCAAGGCCGTGGCCGAGCACGGCAGCATCAGCGCCGCCGCCACGCAGATCCACCGCGTGCCGTCGAACCTGACTACGCGGATCAAGCAGCTTGAGCAGGATCTCGGCGTCGATCTGTTCATCCGTGAGAAAAGCCGATTGCGCCTGTCGCCGGCCGGGTGGAGTTTTCTCGAATACACGCGGCGCATTCTCGATCTGGTGCAGGAAGCCCGAGCCACGGTGGCGGGGGAGGAACCCCAGGGCGCGTTCCCCTTGGGTTCGCTGGAAAGTACCGCAGCGGTGCGTATCCCCGAACTGCTGGCGGCGTACAACCAGCAGCACCCAAAGGTCGACCTCGATCTTTCAACCGGGCCATCGGGGACGATGATCGACGGTGTGCTGTCCGGGCGTCTCGCCGCTGCATTCGTCGACGGCCCGGTACTGCATCCGGCCCTGGAAGGTGTGCCGGCGTTCGAGGAGGAAATGGTCATCATCGCGCCGCTCAATCATTCACCGGTCGAGCGTGCGGCGGACGTGAATGGCGAAAACATCTACGCCTTCCGTTCCAACTGTTCTTACCGGCATCATTTCGAAAAATGGTTCAGCACTGACGCTGCCGTACCGGGCAAGATCTTCGAAATGGAGTCCTACCACGGCATGCTCGCCTGCGTCAGCGCCGGTGCCGGCCTGGCACTGATGCCGCGCAAAATGCTGCAAAGCATGCCCGGCAGCGCGACGGTCAGCGTCTGGCCGCTGACCGCGGACTTCCGCTATCTGACCACTTGGCTGGTGTGGCGCCGGGGCACGGTGTCGCGCAGTCTGAGCATGTTCGTGCGCTTGCTTGAAGAGCGGGGCGTGGTGCGTGAGCAAGCCTGATCGAGCATGTCTTTATGGCGTGCCGTTGCGCCCGTACAAACGATAACCGTCGCGCTGATTCAAGCGATCGTAATAGGCGCGCACCGCAGCAAGATCCCCGTGATCGAGCGGCGTTTCGAACCAGCGATTGACCGACAGCCCGATCGGGATGTCCGCCAGGGAAAACTGCTCGCCACTGACGTAAGCGCCGGTCTTCTCCAGTTGGCGATCGAGGATTTGCATGTTGCGCGTCCAGTCCCGGCAGCCGGCGGCCAGGGCATCGCGATCCTGATAGTCCGGCGACTTGCGCACCAGCGCCATCAGCGGATACGACCACGAGCGATTCAGCTCCGAGGCCTGCCAGTCGGTCCACTGATCGACCCGCGCCCGGGCAACAGGCTCAGCGGGATACAAATGCGCGCCGCCGTAACGCGTCGCCAGATAACGAATGATCGTGTTTGATTCCCACAAGGTGAAATCGCCGTCCTGGATCACCGGCACCATGGCGCAGGGATTCAGCGCGAGAAACTCCGGCGTGTTTGGCGACTTGAAACCCGAACCCCAGTCTTCGCGCTCGAACGGGATGTCCAGTTCGGCACAGGTCCACAGCACTTTGCGCACGTTGATCGATGAGGCTTTGCCGAGTAGTCGCAGCATGGGATTTCCTTCTCCGGGTAGTGGACGCAGAAAAATACCATAGCGTAAAACACAAGGC
Organism: Pseudomonas sp. 1L-E-NC-VB-C3; assembly: GCF_057291535.1. Classification (NCBI taxonomy): domain Bacteria; kingdom Pseudomonadati; phylum Pseudomonadota; class Gammaproteobacteria; order Pseudomonadales; family Pseudomonadaceae; genus Pseudomonas; species Pseudomonas sp. 1L-E-NC-VB-C3. Next base: position 232,243 of record NZ_JBXAWD010000011.1, read on the forward strand.
CCGCATTGCGCGGGCCTTGGTTCATCAGCATCTGACTACGGCTTTTGCCGGGCGGGATTACCGGTTGAGGAACGCCAGCAGATCTTCATTCAACGCCTGCGCATGGGTTACGGCGAACCCGTGCGGCGCGCCGGCGTAAACCTTCAACTCAGCGCCTTTGATTTGCGCAGCGGCCTGCTTGCCGGTGGTTTCGAACGGCACGATCTGGTCGCCGTCACCATGGATCACCAGGGTCGGCACATCGATCTTGGCCATATCCGGGCGGAAGTCGGTTTCCGAGAACGCGGTCACGCAATCGACGGTGCCCTTGAGCGAGGCCATCAGCGCGATGTTCAGGGTTTGCGTGAGCACGCCGTCAGAGACTTTCTGGCCCTGATTGGTGCCGTAGAACGGCGCGTTGAAATCAGCGATGAATTGCGCACGATCCTTCAGCAGGCCGGCCTTGATGCCGTCGAACACCGATTTGTCGACGCCGTCGGCGAAGTCGGCTTTCTTGCCGAACAGCGGCGTGACCGCACCGAGCAATACCAGGCCGGCAACACGCTCGCTGCCGTGGCGGGCGATGTAGCGGCTGACGTCGCCGCCACCCATGGAGAAGCCGACCAGAGTTACGTCGCGCAAGTCCAGATGGTTGATCAAACCGGCGATGTCATCGGCGAAAGTGTCGTAGTCGTAGCCGGTCCACGGCTGCTCCGAGCGACCGAAACCACGGCGGTCGAAGGCGATGGTGCGGTAGCCGCGACTGCTCAGGTACTCCATCTGGTATTCCCACATGTCGGCATCCAGCGGCCAGCCGTGGCTGAACAGCACGGGCTTGCCGCTGCCCCAGTCCTTGTAATAGATCTCGGTGCCGTCTTGGGTCTTGAAGGTGCTCATGCAAACTCCTTGTGATCGTGTGTGGCAAGAATAGATGCCGAATGGGCAACGGCCACTATCCGCGCAAAACGCGCCCGCCACTTGTACGCAGGTGCTGGTTTCACCCATATGAAAGCGCGGCAAATCCCGATGAGCGGAACAAACTTAAGTTTGACGTCAAAATGATGGCCCTCTAATATCGCGCCACTATTTTGATGTCACTTTTTATGTCGAGGGATCGAACATGTTTTCACCCGCCTTCACGGCGCGGTTGTGCCTGGCGCTGCTTTGCCTTTCTCCGCTTGAATCTGCCTGGGCCGCGCCCACTCCTGGTGAAACCGACCTGATCCGCGAACGTCAGAGCCGCTTGCTCGAAGAGCAGCAGCGGCGCCTCGAAGAACTCAAGGATCTGCCCGGCAAAGACGCCAAACCGGCGCAACCGACAACCCCCGTCGATACGCGCTGCTTCACCATCAAGGACATCGAGCTCAAGGGCGCCGACAGCCTCTCGGAGCGTGAGAAGACGCGGCTGCTCAAGCCTTATATCGGCGAATGCCTCGGCGTGCCGCAGCTCAACGAGCTGCTCAAAGTCATCACCGATCACTACATCGAAAAAGGTCTGGTCACCAGTCGTGCGTATCTGCCGCAACAGGATCTGTCCGCCGGACACCTGAAAGTGCTGGTGGTCGAAGGCAAACTCGAAGGCATGAAAGGCGCAGAAAACAGCCGGCTCTCGGATCGCGAACTGGCCATGGCCTTTCCCGGCAAAAGCGGTGAACTGGTCAACCTGCGCGAGATCGAGCAAATGGTCGACCAGCTCAATCGCCTGCCGTCCAACCAGGCCAAAATGGAGCTGGCGCCGGGGCAGAATGTCGGCGGCAGTGAAGTGCGCGTCACCAACACGCCGCAGAAACCTTGGCGCGCCGGCCTGTCGCGCAGCAACGATGGCCAACGCAGCACCGGCGAGCAGCAGTGGGGCACGTCGTTCGACTGGGACAGCCCGCTGGGGCTGGCTGACCAATTGAGCCTGCGCGGCGGCCACGATGCGATGACCGATCACCAGCACACCTCCAACAACGCCATGCTCAATTACAGTCTGCCGTGGGGCTGGTGGACGTTCAGTTACACCTACAGCCAGAGCGAGTACCGCTCGCAGATTGCCGCCAACGGCTACAACTTCAAGCAGACCGGCGACAGCGAAAACCATCAGTTGCGCGCCGAACGCGTGATCCATCGCGACGCGGTCAGCAAGACCTCCCTCAGTGCGGGACTTTCGTACCTGCGCAGCAACAACTTCATCGAAGACAGCAAACTCAAACTGAGCAGCAATCGCATCAGCGAAGCGCAATTCGGCTTCAACCACGGCCGTCGTGTCGGCAGCGCGTTCGTCAACTTCGATGCTGGCGTGCAGGAGGGCATCGGCGCTTTCGATGCGCAGGGCAGTCACGATCCCGGTCCTGGCGAGCCGGACGCACGCTACCGCAAATACACCGCAACGCTGAGCTATTTGCAGCCGTTCAAATTGCTCGGTGAATCCTTCAGCTTCAGCAGCCTGATGACCGGCCAGCGCAGCGAAGATGTGCTGTTCAGCCCACAACGCACGAGCCTCGGCGGCTCGGCGTCGATCCGTGGCTACAAGGATCAATCGCTGTCCGGCGACAGCGGTGGTTACTGGCGCAACGACCTGCGCTGGAGCCGCCCGGTGACTGCCGAATGGCTGCAACTGGTGTTCGCCGAGTACGGCACCAGCCTCGGATACGACCAGGGCGTAATTCGCGGCGATCGCTACAACGGCGATCAGCACGGGCGCATGTCGAGCAACTCGCTGGAGCTGTTCGCCCGTGGTCAGCATGTGGCCGCCAGCGTGACTTTCGCGCATTCCCTGGAACGACCCGACGCGCTGACCGAGCGTGAAGCGCCGATCTATTTCCGCCTGGATTTCTTCATTTAATTTTTGCCCGCTTCGAGATTCTGATATGGACATTCGCCACCTGGCCTTCCTGGCCAGCCAACCTTCTGCGGCCGTAAAAAAGCGCGAGCAATTCTGCGGCATGCCCAAGCGTGGTCTGGCCTTTTTGCTGGCGAACGTCATGTTCTGGCAACCGGTGTGGGCGCAGGCGGACGGCATCGTTGTCAGTGCACCCGGCACCAGTCTGGATCGCGCCGGCAATGGCGTGCCAATCGTCAACATCGCAGCGCCCAATGGCAGTGGCCTGTCGCATAACCAGTTCCACGACTACAACGTCGGTGCGCAAGGCGTCATCCTCAACAACGCCACCGACCGCATGCAACAGACGCAACTGGGCGGGATCATTCTCGGCAACCCGAACCTGCGTGGCGCAGCGGCACAAACCATCCTCAACGAAGTCAATGGCGGCAGCCCGAGCCAGTTGCGCGGCTACACCGAAGTCGCAGGGCAATCGGCACGGGTGATCGTTTCCAATCCTTACGGCATCAGTTGCAACGGTTGCGGTTTCATCAACACGCCACGTGTCACGCTGACCACCGGTAAGCCGGTGCTCGACAATGGTCGCCTGGAGCGCTTTCAGGTCGACCAGGGAAGCGTTTCGATTGACGGCGTCGGTCTTGATGCGAGCAACGTCGACAGTTTCGAAATCATTACTCGCAGCGCGCAGATCAATGCACAGATCCACGCAAAAAACCTGAACATCACCACCGGCCGCAACGACGTCAACGCCGACACGCTCAGTGCCACCGCCCGTGCCGATGACGGCAGCGCCAGACCACAACTGGCCATCGACTCCTCGGCGCTCGGCGGCATGTATGCCGGTGCAATCAAACTGGTCGGTACCGAGCAGGGCGTTGGTGTGAAGCTGGCGGGGGATCTTGCCGCCAGCGCCGGTGACATCCGGATCGACGCCAATGGCCAGCTGACCCTGGCTAAAGTCACGGCGGGTAATGCCGTCGATGTAAAGGCCAAAAGTCTCGATGCCCAGGGCGCGGTTTATGCCGGTACGCAGGTCACCGTACAAACCGCCGAAGACCTGATCAATCGCCAAAGCCTCGCTGCCCGTGACAGCGTCAGCCTGAGCAGCGGCGGCAGGCTGACCAACGCTGGTGTGATCGAAGCCGGGGTGAACGCAGACAACAGCCGCAACGCCAAGGGTGATCTGTCGATCAACAGTGCTTCGGTGAGCAACAGTGGCAGCGTGTTGGCCAGCCGCACCCTGGCCGCCAGCGCAGCCGCAACGTTCGAGAACCAGAACGGTACCGTGCAGGCTCAAGACCTCACTCTGAACGCGGCGCGCCTGGTCAACCAAGGTGTGAATGCGCGTGTTTATGGTGAAACCCGTCTGGTCGTGAGCGCGCCGGCCATCGTCAACCTCAGCGGCCTGATTCGCTTCGCCGATGGGCAAGAGGCAACACTGGTGGTCGACAGTATCGACAACCGTCAGGGCCGTATCGAAATCGCCGGCGGCAGCCTCAAGCTCAATGCTCAGGAGGTAAAAAACACCGGCGGCAAAGTGATCGCCGGTCGCCTCGACGTGGACGCCCGTCAACTGGACAACGGTGGCGGCCTGATCGGCGCCAGCGACGGTGAGGCCAAGGTTGTCGCCCGCGAACGTCTGAATAACGGCGCGGGCAAGATCCAGGCGAAAACCACACTGGCACTGTCGGGAGGGGAGTTGCTCAATCAGGGTGGGACGCTGGCTGCCGACGACATTCACGTCACGGCCACTCGCCTTGATAACAGCGCCAAGGGTGTGATCAGCGCGGAAAACGGTGCTGCTGATCTGACGCTGACTCAGGATTTCGACAACCACGACGGCAAGGTGCAAGCCTCGGATCGCTTGACCGTCACTGCGCAGAGCATCAACAACCGCAACGCAAGTCTGACGGGCAAAACCCTCGAGGTGGCCAGTCGCGGCACGCTGGATAATACGCAAGGCGCGATTTCGTCCGATGACAGCGTGGTTTCCAGTGCAGACCTGGATAACAGCCTTGGCCTGATCCAGGGGACCGATCGCCTGAGCCTGACCGCGCAGGATCTGCAAAACGCCAGCGGCCAACTTTTGGGCGGCATCGTCGACGCAAACCTGCGCAATCTGATCGGCAACAACGACGGCACGCTCAGCGCCGAAACCGGGCAACTGACGCTCCTCGTCCAGCAGCACTTGAACAACGCATTGGGCCGTCTGCAATCCATCAAAGGCGATGTGGAACTGCGTGCCAGCTCTATCGATAACCGTGGCGGTGTAGTCGCCGCCCGGCAATTGCTGGTGGTGGCCAAGGACGGATACGTCGACAACCGTGGCGGGCGGATGATCGCCGACGACCTGGAGTTGCACGCGGCCAGCCTTGATAACCGTGCCAACGGGTTGTTGGCCGCAGGTGCCGATGGCGCGCGGTTGATCCTCAAGCAAACTGCACCAAGCCAGTCGCAACTGCTGAATCAACAGGGCCGGATTCAGAGCGAAGGTCAGTTGCACATCGACGGTGACGAGATCGACAACAGCGCCGGTGTCCTGCTCGGCAACGCTATCGACATCAATGCCAAACAACTTGGCAACAACGACAAGGGCGGCATCGTCGGTAATGGCGGCGATGTCGTCCTCAACATTGCCGGAGTTTTCAGCAACGTCACCGGTCTGGTCGATGCTGGCGCACAGCGCTTGCTCCTTGATCAACTGACCTCGCTGGATAACCGGGGCGGCACCCTGCAAGGCAAGCGCCTGGACATCAATAGCGCCTGGATCAACAACAACGCTGCCGGGCAGATCATCGCTGGCAGCGACGGCCTGAAGATTACTGGCAAAACACTGCTCAACCAGCAAGGTGTGATTCTGGCCAACGGCAGCCATGCCGAACTGGCGCTGAACAACGGCAATTTGCAAAACCAGGGCGGCACGCTGCAAGCCGACTCGGTGAGCATCACCAGTGCCGACCTCGACAACAGTGCAGCCAGCGGCAAGGCCGGGCTGATTTCCAGCCTGATTGATGACTTGACGCTGACCGTGACGCGCTTGGCTAACCGCGCCGGCAGAATGTTCGGCAAGGATCAGGTGATCTTCACTGGTACCAGCCTGGACAACACCGGCGGCGAGATCAGCGGTAATCAGCTGGGGCTCGAAGCCGTCGGGCAGGTTCTCAATCAGGGCGGCCTGATCGAATCGGCGAACAGCCTCAAGCTGACTGCCAGCGGCTTGGATAACAGCGCCGGCGGCCAGCTCCGCGCCCTCGGTGGCGCTGCGAGTCAGATCAAGCTGACCGGCAATCTGAACAACCAGAGCGGCGTGATCGAAATCGGCAGTCAGGACCTGCTGCTGTCGGGTGCCGAAATCAATAACTTCAGCGGCAATGTGCGCCACGCGGCGCAGGGCCTTTTCGACCTGGATGTGAGCCAACTGGCCAACAACCAGGGCAGTCTCACCGGGCTGGGCAATGGTGTATGGGATGTCGGCTCGGTCAACGGTGTTGGTACCTGGCAACTGAACGGCGGGCTGACCTACACCAGTGCGCAGAACCTGACGCTCAATGCTGGCGAACGGATCGCCAGTGCTTCGGCGCTCAGCCTCAACGTGGCCAACCTGAACAATGCCGGACAATTGCTCAGCGGCGGCGATCTGGCGCTGACCCTCGGCGGCAATCTGCTCAACAGCGGCAAAGTCTCCGCGCAGCAGAAACTCACGATCAGCGCCAACGACGTGATCCAGCAGGACGGGCGACTGGTTGGCGGCGGCGACACCGTGATGACCTTGCGCGGCACACTGGACAATCTCGGTCGCCTGATCGCCAACCAGAACCTCACGGTGACGGCGGCACGGATCAATAACAAAGGCACCCTCGGCGCCCAAGGCAATCTCGAACTCACCGCCGCCAACGGTCTCTACAACGATGCCGACACGCTGCTGTTCAGCGGCGGCACGATGAAGCTGCACGGCAACAGCCTGAATAACTATTACGGCGATATTTACAGCCGCGGCAACATGAGCTTCGACGCTGTCGATGGCGGGCGCGCGGCGTTGTTCAGCAACTTGTCGGGCACCATCGAAGGCGAGGGTGACGTCGATATCAACGCGGTTTCCTTCGAAAACGCCAAAGCCGAGTTCGAGCTGACTTCCGGTCAGTCGTCCGGCAGTTTGAGCTGGGTGTGCGGTCAGCACTGCGATGGTGGTGATGGCTGGAAGCGCGGCACCATCACCATCACTACCCAATTCAACGACGAGGTGCTCAAGGACTCGCGCGCGGCGCGATTCGTGGCAGGCAAGAACTTCACCATCCACGCCAACCAGGTTGAAAACCGTTACAGCCTGCTGGCCGCCAACGGCAACCTGACCGTGACGGCTGACAGCCTGCTGAACCAGGGCGGGGAGTCGCGTTCGGGGACGCGCGTGGTGAAAAGGGGCACCCCTGGGCGTATCGACAACAGCCTCTGGGACAAGATGGAGTTCGTCGATGTTCCGGCGTTCAACGCGGCTACCGCGGCCGGCAACTTCGATCAGGTGCGGTTCGATGAACTGATCAGTCGCTCCAGTGATTCGCGATTCTCTTTGATGAGTGACGTCACCACCTGGAACGCAAACGGCAACGCCGTTTACGCTGCGGTGATGCAGGCCGGCGGCAAGGTCAAGCTCGACGTCACCAACAGCATCCAGAACGGCACGCTATACGACAACACTTATGGCCAACTGACAGGTTCTCTGGCCAGCGACCAGACTGACGCGGTCGGCGGCATCAACATCAACCTGGGCAAACATAGCACCGACGCTGTCGCCCAAACCTCCAGATCCGTTACCCGTATCGAGCATGTCGACGCCGATGGCGTGAAGCAGATCAGCTTCACACCGGTGGACTTCAAAGGTGTGCCGTTCGCCGCCGTCGACCCGACGGCTTCCTCGACCTTCCGGTTGCCGAAAGGCCCGTACGGCATGTTCGTGCAAAGCACGAATCCGCAGAGCCGTTATCTGATCGAAACCAACCCAGAGCTGACTCAGACGACGGCGTTCATGAGCTCCGACTACCTGCTCGGCAAGCTCGACTTCAGCGCCGATGAAGCGGCGCGTCGCCTCGGTGACGGTCGCTATGAATCGCGGCTGATCAGCGACGCCGTCATGGCCCAGACCGGCCAGCGTTTTCTCGCCGGTGGCCTGGAGAACGACTACGAGCAATTTCGTTATCTGATGGATAACGCGCTCGCCAGCAAAAATCAACTGAACCTCTCAGTCGGCGTCAGCCTGACCTCGGCGCAGGTCGCTGCGCTGACCCACGACATTGTCTGGATGGAAGAGCGCATCGTCGACGGCCAGAAAGTGCTGGTGCCGGTGTTGTATCTGGCGCAGGCCGAGTCGCGCAACGTGCGCGGTGGCAGCCTGATTCAGGGCCGAGATCTGGAAATGCTGGCCGGTAGCGATCTGGTCAACGTCGGCACATTGAAGGCCAGCAACGACGTGTCCGTCGACGTCAAGGGCAGCCTCTATCAGGGCGGTCTGGTCGAAGCCGATGAGCGCATCAAACTCATGGCCACCGACAGCATCCGCAACGCCCTAGCCGGCGAAATCCGTGGCAATCAGGTCGAACTGACGACACTCAAGGGCGATATCGTCAACGATCGCACCGCCATCGCGGTGCGTGATGGCAACGGCATGCGCACCCTCGTCGACGACGGCGGCATCATCAGCGCCCGCGACAGCCTGACCATCAAGTCCGGACAGGATCTGACCAACGCGTCTGCCATCAGCAGCGGTGGTGACGCCAGCCTGAGTGCAGCGCGCGACATCAACCTGTTGGCGACACGCGACGAAGACGAACTCCACGAATCCTTCGATGGCGGCCATCGCTCAGTCATTACCACCACCGTGGAAAACCTCGCGTCTACAGTGAAAACCGGCGGCGACCTGAAGCTCGATGCCGGTCGCGACATCAACGTCGTCGCCAGCACAGCCGAAGCCACCGGCAACCTCACCGCCGAGGCCAAGCGCGACATCTACCTGTCCTCGGCCGGTGATGAACACAACGTCGAAACCCATAGCAAGGACGGCAAGAAACGCGTCCATGAACAGGATGACCACACTGTTCAGAAAGCAGCTGAGTTCATCGCCGGCGGCGACGTAAAAACCAGTTCCGGGCGTGACACCACACTGATCTCGAGCAAAATCAGCGCAGGCAATGAAGCCTACGTCTACGCCCGTAACGACCTCAATTTGCTGGCCGCGCAGAACAAGGACCACACGCTCTACGACATGAAGGAGAAGGGCGGTTTCGGCAACCTGAAACTCCAGCGCGACGAAGTCACCCAGGTCACCCACGTCGGCAGCGAAATCAAGACCGGCGGCAACCTGTCTCTGGTCAGCCTGGGCGACCAGCATTACCAGGTGGCCAAACTCGACAGCGGCAAGGACATCCTCCTCGACAGCGGCGGCGCCATCACCTTCGAAGGGGTGAAGGATCTGCATGACGAGAGCCATACCAAAACCAACAACAACGCGGCGTGGGTCTCGGCGAAAGGTCGCGGCAACACCGACGAAACCCTGCGCCAGACGCAGATGATCGCCAAGGGCAACATCGTCCTGAAAGCGGTCGATGGGCTGAAGATTGATATCAAGGATGTGAGTCAGGAGTCCGTCAGCCAGACCATTGATGCGATGGTCAAGGCTGATCCGCAACTGGCGTGGTTGAAGGATGCGGAGGCTCGGGGAGATGTTGATTGGCGGCGCGTGAAGGAGATTCACGAGTCGTTTAAATACAGCAACTCGGGGCTTGGCCCGGCTTCGCAGATGATTATTGCGATCGTGATGGCTGCCTTTGTCGGGCCTGCTGCGTTCGCTTCGCTAAGCGCGAGCATGGGCACAGCCTGGGCCGCAGGCCTCGCCGCTGTGGCAACAGGTGCAGCCACGAATGCCACGACCAGTTTTATCAATAACGGCGGAAACCTTGGAGCGGTTTTCGCGGACGTTACTTCATCCGATGCACTGAAGGGCTATGTGATTTCCGGAGTGACAGCCGGATTGATGGCCGAATACCTGAACCAGCTGACGGGTATGAAATACGATCCGAATACCGGAAAGCTGCTCGGCCCGTCGTTAGCCACGTGGGAGGGCGTCGGTAGATTCGCTGGAAGCCAAATCATCCAGGGTGGCACTTCCGCGCTGATCACCAAGGCAGTCGGCGGCGATGCAAGCGCCGGTGACGTTCTGAAGACGGCTCTGTTCAATACCGTCGCAGCGTTCAGCTTCAACATGGTGGGCGATCTCACGCAGGGCGTTCTGGATGATGGCTCAGCGGGCAAAATCATCATTCATGCGGCGGTGGGTGGGCTGTTGTCGGAGATGACCGGCGGGGATTTTGCGACAGGCGCGTTGGCGGCTGGTGCGAATGAAGCGCTTGTTGGTGAGATGAACAAATGGTTCAAGGGCAATCCCGAGTTGTTGCTCATGGGGTCGCAGATAGTGGGGGTGCTCTCCGCAACTGCGCTGGGCAATACTGATCAAGAGTCATTGGAAAACGCCTCTTGGGTTGCCAACAATGCGACACAGTACAACTTCCTGAATCACCAGGATGTAAAAGACCTCGAGAAAGCGCTTAAGGAGTGTAAAGACAACTGTGATGCTGTTCGAGCTGAGTTTGCCAAGCGTGATGCGGATAACACGGCGCGGCTCAATAACTGTTGGGCGACCGGCGATTGCGCGCAGATCAAGGCTGAGATTGATGAAGGCTCTCTTGCATTAAATAAACTTTGGGAAAATGACGATTCGGGGATCACAGATCAATTCCTTCATAGCAATATCGCCGACTCGACCAACGCTAGGACGCGAGCGGTCCTCGACCACCTTCCGAAAGGGGATCCGGCTAATGCGGTGAAATTGTTGGCTGCAGCGGGAATTATTGCTCTTGCGCCGGAAGCGATTGGTTTGCTTGGACAGTTGGCCACGAGAGGTGCAGCTACTTGTGCAGCAAACCCAGTGCTGTGCGCGAACGAAGTCGCGATCTGGACCGCTGAGGCAGGAATGTCGGAGGCACTTCCCGTGGGGTTAGGGGCCACAGCAGGTGGGGCCGCAGCCAAGGAACTGAGTGATCTCCGCGGTTTGATGGAGATCGAAGCGAAAACTGGGGCTAAGCTAACGGCTGAGCAGATTGCGGCAGTCGTTAGGCCGGCAGCGATAGGTTCAGAGGGGGCAGCCACCGTTGGAGGTCAGGCAACCTCTACATTTTTGAAAGATTTTGGCGAGAAAGTTCTTAGTCATAACACCCAGATTGGCGTGCGTAATAGTAAGGCGGGGACGATTTCTGGTGCTCATAACAGCGATGCCTTCTTGGAGTCGGTTGAAAAAACTGGGGCAAAAATCTCCAATAAAACTACGGATGTCCGTTATCCTGGCCTTGTGGAGTATAGTTATCAGTTGCCTAAAACTAACACTCGGGGCGAGTTGGTCGGTGGATACAAGTCCAAATCCACCAAAACAACTTATGATTCGAAAATTCTGTCAGATATCAAGGTGGCTGATATGTCGAGCAGGGCGGCAGTCGAAGCTGGCTCTTTGTTCAGAGCTAATCCAGCCATGAGGGAGGCCAGTATCAAAGTTGATGGTTATTACTTTCAAGTGACGCGTGATAGCAAAACTGGAGATATAACAAACTCATTTATTACTATGCCGCCGAGGACGAAATAATGGCTGATTTGGTTTGGTTAGAGGTTCTCAAGGAATCATTTTCTTCAACTGACGCAGATTATGAGGGTCTTTACGAGTTAATTGAGGCTTCTATCGTAAGAGGGAGGACTAATTTTCCTGCGTTTATCTACGACGCTTCGCAGGGACATGGGTTCTCAGTGGCTGAAGGTTTTTTTTACTCGCTTGATCAGGATTGGGACGATCCAGAAGAATTCAATGAGGTAAGTTTCTTCTTGGGGGAAGCGTTAACTTCTAGCATACCTGTGGCTGACTACGTTTCTCTGATGAAAATTGCAGCTGATGTTTATTCTGCTTACTTTCCAGATGAACGCGATGGAGTTCAAAGGTCTGCTGAAAGATTAGAAAAGCGTTATTCACAACAAATGGAGGAGATAAACGGGGACAGACCACCTTTCAATTCTCGTCCAGCGTAAAAGCGGTGGCGACCTGAAGCTCAATGCCGGTCGCGACATCAACGTTGTCGCCATCGCCGAAGCTACCGGCAACCTTACCGCCGAGGCCAAGCGCGATATCTCCCTGTCTCGGCCGGTGATGAACACAACGTCGAAATCCACAGCAGGCACGGCAAGAAACGCGTCCATGAAGAGGACGACCACTCTTTTCAGGAAGCTGCTGATTCATCGCCAGCGGCGACGCAAATACCAGCCCGGACCTCGACACCACACTGGTCGCGGGGAAGATCTGCACAGGCAACGAAGCCTACGTCTACGCCGGTAATGATCTGAACCTGCTGGCCGCGCAAAACAAGGGCCGCACCCTCTACGACATGAAGGAGTAAAACGTGTCTGTCCGCCGTTTTCCCAAGTAAGGTGATTGGAACAAACGTCTGATGCGCTCCGATCTCGACAATCAAAATAAATGTTCGGGATGGTGTGATCCAGACTGCGTTCTCGTACTGGTTAGGAATGGTTATGAGCAGTGGCGGCACGATAATAGAACGATTTGTGGCCCAAGAGTTGGACGACAGCGTTCGCTCTATTTTGAAAAACGCCTTTGATGAGCGGGTTTGCTCAGAGAGCATTCTGTTCAGGGCGTTCGAGTTTAATTGCTTTGACGTTTCTTTAGACTTTGAAAAAGGCATCGTCACATTGCAAGATGTACTCTCCGCTGGAGAAAGTAGCGTTCTTGATATACCGATACGTGATTTTATCTCTGCTTGTGGTTTGAATGTCTCTTGTTAATTGTAGAGGCCTAGATGTGATCTGACACCGGCCTAGCACCCAGATAAACGGGGACAGACCATGTTTAAAACGCATTCCAAAACGTGATCTGTCCCCGTTTCCCCGAGTCGGCGCAACATATTGAAGATGCCATCGGGGCAGGAAAGCCTGACACGTTGACCAGGCGCTTGTATTGGCGCTCAATGCAGAGAGTTGCCTAACGGGACGAAGGTTAGAATAGAGGTGATAGATTAGATTGTGAATAATTTGGATAAGTTGTTATCGATTGCAAGTTCGTCCTTGAGTGAGCGTGAACCAGAACTGTCTGGGCCAATACGCAACATGGCAGGGACTTCGGCGGAACAACTTTTTAATGTGCTGCGTCAGCGCAATGGCTTCTATGCTTTTGAAGGCGCGCTGCATATTTTTCCAAGCAACTCCAGCCAAAGTGAAATGGGCATATCTGATTGGAATCATGCTGACCTGTGGCGCACTAGCTACAAAGGTCTAGCCGATAATGGTGTCTTTTTTGCTGAAGATATCTTTGGTGGGCAGTTCTGTATCAAGGATGGCAGTATCTACATTTTTGATCCGGAAACTGGCTCGTTAGAGTACTTGGCTGCGGATGTTGAAAGCTGGGCTGAAGTAGTTCTGCACGACTATGAAGTATTGACAGGCTATCCGTTGGCTCATCAGTGGCAAAAGCGCAATGGTCCAGTTCGTGCTGGGATGCGTTTGCTGCCCAAAGTGCCTTTTGTAATGGGTGGTGATTTTTCCTTGGATAATTTATATGTTGCCGATGCTGTAGAAGGCATGCGGCTCAGAGCCGATATAGCCGATAAGATTAAAAATTTACCAGACGGTACTCAGGTTTAATTCAGTCTGGACTGACAGGAGACAAATGATAGTTTCAGCGATGTTTGATTCCCTCGTCACATTTGACTGCGTATATGGAGGCTTTGAGCTCGAAAATGGAGTAGTTCGCCTTTATGTCGAAAGAGGCCTAGCCTTGAAAAAAACGAAGTTGGTAACAGCGGCGGATGGCGCTCGGATCGTACAGTGTGATGAAGATGAGTGTCCTAAGGGCGAAAATATTTTTCCTGTTCATTATATTTACGATCCCGCTAGAGATGTGGAGTATGTTGAATGGAGTCTTGTAAATGGTTTGTTACACGCTCGAAGCGAGGGTGGTGAATGGGTCAAATACGAGAGCAAGAGTGAAGGTTTGCACGCAATGCATGAATATGTGGGTGACTGCTGGCTGGTCTTTTCGGGTGTGAGTGTGTTGAGAAAAGTTATCTATGAATATTCTCTCGATCGAAAGAGTTCCTCAGGTAATGAGTTTGTCGAGGAGTTTATTAGTGGGCCTAAAGTCGATAAGTCTGCAAGTGAGTATTTTCTTGAGGGTGAAATAAACGTTTTGCCTGGGCCAGGATGGATGTCTTTGAAAATTGATGCAGATTCGTTTCATATCGAGATTCCCGACGATTGAAAGAAAAGCGGATAAATGGGGACCGGATAAATGGGGAAAGACCACCTTTCGAGAGACAAACGGGGACAGGCCACCTTCAAATTCGCGTCGAGCGTAAAAGCGGCGGTGACCTGCAGCTCGATGCCGTCGCAACATCTATTTGTCCTCGGCCGGAGATGAATACAACGTCGAAACCCATAGCAAGGACGGCAAGAAACGTGTCCATGAACAGGACGACCACACTGTTCAGAAAGCCGCCGAGTTCATCGCCGGCGGCGACGTAAAAACCAGTTCCGGCCGTGACACCACACTGGTCGCGAGCAAAATCAGCGCAGGCAATGAAGCCTACGTCTACGCCGGTAACGACCTCAATCTGCTGGCCGCGCAGAACAAGGACCACACCCTTTACGACATGAAGGAGAAGGGCGGTTTCGGCAACCTGAAACTCCAGCGCGACGAAGTCACCCAGGTCACCCACGTCGGCAGCGAAATCAAGACCGGCGGCAACCTGTCTCTGGTCAGCCTGGGCGACCAGCATTACCAGGTGGCCAAACTCGACAGCGGCAAGGACATCCTCCTCGACAGCGGCGGCGCCATCACCTTCGAAGGGGTGAAGGATCTGCATGACGAGAGCCATACCAAAACCAACAACAACGCCGCATGGGTCTCGGCCAAGGGTCGCGGCAACACCGACGAAACCCTGCGCCAGACGCAGATGATCGCCAAGGGCAACATCGTCCTAAAAGCGGTCGATGGGCTGAAGATTGATATCAAGGATGTGAGTCAGGAGTCCGTCAGCCAGACCATTGATGCGATGGTCAAGGCTGATCCGCAACTGGCGTGGTTGAAGGATGCGGAGGCTCGGGGAGATGTTGATTGGCGGCGCGTGAAGGAGATTCACGAGTCGTTTAAATACAGCAACTCGGGGCTTGGCCCGGCTTCGCAGATGATTATTGCGATCGTGATGGCTGCCTTTGTCGGGCCTGCTGCGTTCGCTTCGCTAAGCGCGAGCATGGGCACAGCCTGGGCCGCAGGCCTCGCCGCTGTGGCAACAGGTGCAGCCACAAATGCCACGACCAGTTTTATCAATAACGGCGGAAACCTTGGAGCGGTTTTCGCGGACGTTACTTCATCCGATGCACTGAAGGGCTATGTGATTTCCGGAGTGACAGCCGGATTGATGGCCGAATACCTGAACCAGCTGACGGGTATGAAATACGATCCGAATACCGGAAAGTTGCTCGGCCCGTCGTTAGCCACGTGGGAGGGCGTCGGCAGATTTGCTGGAAGCCAAATCATCCAGGGTGGCACTTCCGCGCTGATCACCAAGGCAGTCGGCGGCGATGCAAGTGCCGGTGACGTTCTGAAGACGGCTCTGTTCAATACCGTCGCGGCGTTCAGCTTCAACATGGTGGGCGATCTTACGCAGGGCGTTCTGGATGATGGCTCAGCGGGCAAAATCATCATTCATGCGGCGGTGGGTGGGCTGTTGTCGGAGATGACCGGCGGGGATTTTGCGACAGGCGCGTTGGCGGCTGGTGCGAATGAAGCGCTTGTTGGTGAGATGAACAAATGGTTCAAGGGCAATCCCGAGTTGTTGCTCATGGGGTCGCAGATAGTGGGGGTGCTCTCCGCAACTGCGCTGGGCAATACTGATCAAGAGTCATTGGAAAACGCTTCTTGGGTTGCCAACAACGCGACACAGTACAACTTCCTGAATCATCAGCAAGTAGACGATCTCGTCACAGAGTTGAAGGGCTGTAGAGCTAGCGAAAATCCAGCAGCCTGTCGAGAGAAAGTGAAGGATACCTATGCGAAACTGAGCGCGAAAACCAGTGGATCCGAACTGTTCAAGTGCGAGGGTTTCGATCAGTGTAATGGTCAGACGAACGCCGCTGAAGGAGGGACCCTGGCGCTTGAAAACTACGATGCAAATGGCGGGTTAAGTGCTGAAGAGCGAGCGATTGTTCAGGACTTCCAAGACTCGAACCACACGGACGAGCTGAACTCTCACCATAAAACGATGCTGGGTGATCATGCGGAAATCGCTGGGACGATTCTGACTGGAGGGATCGGGGCTGGGAGCAAATTGGTTGGCAAAACCGAGGAGGTTCTGGTTGGTGCAAAAGGTGCGGCGGATATCGGAGCCGTAGACGACGTAGCTCTTCCCGGCTTAGGTTCGACACCAGGCCTACTCTCGTCACCTAGCATTCCATCGGGAGCAGGACTTGGTGGTTTCAAATTTGGACTAAGCGCGGGTGAAATAAACGCCATCAATTCAAAATTTGATGGTTCAATATCGTTTCGAAGCGTGGATACGGCTATTGCAAACGCCAGCAATTATGATGGATTCTTTAATAAGGCTGGTTCAATTATAAGAGATATCGCAGGGGGGCATCTGTTTGATAATGGGAATAAACGAACGGCTGTTGAGGTTGTGGAGCGGCTAATTATAAGAAACGGTGTCGATGGTCCGCCAAAGCAGGTGATATGGAATGTCGTAGATAAGGTTGCTACAGGGAAATTAACAGATGTTAAAGATATTTCTAACGCATTGAGAGGTCTGGATTGATGTCTTGTGATCCTTCTGATAAATATGCTGCTCGTTTTGGGTTTTTAGATATGAATAGTGTGCATCTGGATGATTTCATTCAGATTATGGAGCTGGTAGCAAAAAAATGCGAAGGATTCTTTATATTTAAAATCGACGGTGAAAGGAAGTCCGATATTTATACTTTTGTTCTAAATGCCTCTTCGCAAAGTAACGTGGTTCTAAGAAA
Source organism: Pseudomonas sp. 1L-E-NC-VB-C3 (assembly GCF_057291535.1). Taxonomy (NCBI): domain Bacteria; kingdom Pseudomonadati; phylum Pseudomonadota; class Gammaproteobacteria; order Pseudomonadales; family Pseudomonadaceae; genus Pseudomonas; species Pseudomonas sp. 1L-E-NC-VB-C3. The sequence goes on from NZ_JBXAWD010000011.1 coordinate 249,158, forward strand.
GGACACAGATAATATACGAGAAGGTATGAGGTTTTTTTTCTGCGAGCTTGAAAGAGCTGGAATCTACCTCTGACTAAAGAGTTGGCAGGTTCGGCAGTCGAAAGCTCAGCGTATCTAGAAGTGCGGTGTGTGGCTTCTTTCGGGAATGGTCGGCAGCGAAATCGAGACCGGTGGCAACCTGTCGCTGATCAGCTAGGGCGACCAGCATTACCGGTGGCCAAACTCGACAGCGACAAGGGCTTCGTCCTCGATAGCGGCGGCGCCATCACCTTCGAAGGGGTGGAGGATCTGCATGACGAGAGTCACACCAAAACCAATAACAACGCCGCGTGGGTCTCGGCCAAAGGTCTGGGGCAACACCGACGAAACCCTGCGACAGACCCAGATGATTTCCATAGGCAACATTGTCCTGGAGATAAACGGGGACAGATCACCTTTCAATTCGCGTCGAGCGTATAACGCGATGGTGACCTGAAGCTCGATGCCGGTCGCGACATCAGCGTCGTCGCCATCGCCGAAGCTACCGGCAACCTTACCGCCGAGGCCAAGCGCGACCTCAACATGTCCTCGGCCGGTGATAAGCACAACGTCGAAACCCATAGCGAGGACGGCAAGAAACGCCTCCATGAGCAGTACAACCACACCGTTTAAAAAGCTGTTGAATTAATCGCTGGCGGCGACGTAAAACCCAGCTCGGGCCGTGACATCACTTTGATCGCGGGTAAGATCTGCGCAGGCAACGACGTCTACACCGGCAATGACCTGAACCTGCTGGCCGCGCAGAACAAGGACCATACCCTATGCGACATGGAGGAGTAAAACGTGGTCTGTCCCCCCGTTTTCAAAATGGCAACGTCCACCGATTTGAAGGGACGAATGGTGGGTTTCACTGGAACGGTAGTACGGGTGACGCCGGCAACCAATTGTCGGCTAGTTATATACCGGCGGCGGTGCAAAAAACGCTAGGAGTAAGATTGAAGTGATTTACGGTGATCCTTTTATATTCTCAATTCAGTTTGATGTCGTGAGGGATTGGAATGATTCAAGTTGTTTCTGGGCAAATGGCTTGTTTTCGTTGTTTGTTTGTGGGGAAAGGCTCCTTGATGTGGTGGATGTAGTCGAGCTTAAAACTGCCGTGAACTTCTACGCAAAAATGGAGTTCGAAAATGTAGAGGAGGGCGATTCGGCGATTTCTGCAAAAGAATTATTTGCTTCCGCGCATCGTTATTTCTTCAAAGGAGAGTCCGCCATTTTAGAAGGCGTGCAAGATATAACGTGCACCTTTTTGGGAGACGCCGGTCTGTTTATTTTTTTTCAAAAAACAGCGCATGCAGACAGACTGGTCTGGAGTAAGGACTTTGGCAACCTTGTCCATGAGGCGTTGCTGCCTCGGGGGGCAGTGGTTGGCGTAATTGAAAGTATTGAAGAGTTGTAGATGTTTTGTGGTAGTTGTAGCGATGCAGGTTTGTTGAACTCGAAGAATCTGGCCGCTACTCTTTGAAAAGGTAAGAAAGAGTTGATTAAAGCCGGACTTTTGCTGCTTTTTATTGTCCTGATGGCAGGCTGCCATTCCAACGTCAGAGACTCTTCCCCCAGTCTATTGAAGGATGGTGTCCAACTTCAGCAAAGAACGGCAACGCCAGATGCACAACACGCCAAAGTCATCATGAAATCGACAGGCTACACATATCCTGTCGAGTGCTCGGTTCGCCGTGCTACAGATCCTGATCGGCGAATGGAAGTGATGGGTACTGTGGTCGATTCCGAGCGGGGTAAGGTATTCGGCTGGATCGCCAAGCTTAACGAAGCGGCCAATAGCGCCACGTTCAAGCACTTCCCTCAGTTGGAAGCGCAAGCCAATGCCGACGAACCCTTCGAAGTGTCGGGGCGTTCCAACGGCATGGGCACCGGCAACACTTATAGCTGCGGGCCGCTGAGCAGTACCTTTACGCCGGAGCGAAGCAAGGTCTACCTGGTGGAGTTTCAGTTTGTTGGGCGGGGTTGCGAGCAGCGTGTTTACGATGTCACCCAGCCGGGCCAGCGCATTCCCGTGATCTCTAAAAACTAAAGCCCCGGACAAGTCCGGGGCCTTTTAGTGGGTCAGAGACCGTCCGCCGAGTAATCAACGAAACGCCGGCACCACATGCTTGATAAACAACTCCAGCGACTTCTTCTTCTCTTCATGCGGCAAGCTGTTGTCGCACCAGAAACTAAACTCATCCACCCCCAATTCCTGGTAATACTTGATCCGCGGAATGATCTCTTCCGGCGTGCCGATCATTGCGGTCTTGTGCAGGCTCTCCAGTTCAAACTCAGGACGCCCGGCAAACTTCTCTTCAGGACTCGGCGCGAGGAAGCCATTGACCGGGGTTTGCTTGTTGCCGAACCAGGCATCGAACGTGCGGTAGAAACGTGAGATGGCTTTGGCGCCAACTTGCCAGCCGTCCGGGTCATCAGCGGTGTGCACGTGGGTGTGGCGCAGCACCATCAATTGTGGGCGCGGTACGTCTGGGTTGTTGTCCAGTGCAGTCTGGAATTTGTTCTTCAGGTCGAGGACTTCTTCGTCGCCTTTCATCAATGGCGTGACCATGACGTTGCAGCCGTTGGCGACGGCGAAGTTGTGCGAGTCGGGGTCGCGGGCGGCGATCCACATGGGTGGGTTGGGCTTCTGGATCGGTTTCGGCACGCTGGTGGAGGTGGGGAATTTCCAGATGTCGCCGTCGTGGGCGTAGTCGCCTTGCCACAGGGCGCGGACCACCGGGACCATTTCGCGCAGGGCCTGGCCGCCGCTGGAGGCGGGCATGCCGCCGGCCATGCGGTCGAATTCGACTTGATAGGCGCCGCGCGCCAGACCGACTTCCATGCGGCCGTTGCTGATCACGTCGAGCAGGGCGCATTCGCCGGCGACGCGCAGCGGGTGCCAGAACGGCGCGATGATGGTGCCGGCGCCGAGGTGGATGGTGGTGGTTTTCGCCGCGAGGTAGGCCAGCAGCGGCATCGGGCTTGGGGAGATGGTGTATTCCATGGCGTGGTGTTCGCCGATCCACACGGTGCTGAAACCGCCAGCCTCGGCCATCAGGGTCAGTTCTGTCAGGTCTTCGAACAGTTGGCGGTGGCTGACGCTTTCGTCCCAGCGTTCCATGTGTACGAACAGGGAAAATTTCATGACGCTACCTCGAGTCTTTTGTAATTGGCCGGTCGTGTGCGGGCCTGTCGAACTGACGTGAACGCTGCGCGCTCGCGAGTCTTCTCACCATTCAAGCACGCCTTCGAGGACGGCTGTTCGGTTGATTGAATATTGGTATACCATAATACGGAATATCCGCAAAATATTTCTGACCGACACTTCGAACAAGGAAGGCGCAAGCAATGAACATAAAACAAAAACTGACTCTGGCGTTTGCGGTAATCGCCAGCCTGCCGGTGTTACTGGTGGCAGCGCTGATCATCCTCAATGTCCGCGAGGGCGCGCGCGACACCTTTACCGACAGCACCGGGCGCGAGGTGCGTCAGGTGGAAAACGCGATGCAGCTGTTTTTCGAGGGCATCAGCCAGAACGTCGCCTATCTGGCCGAGCATCCGCAACTGCAGAGCATCGACGCCAGCCTCAAACGCTACCTGAGCAGCGACGCCGCGCAAGTGCCGATGGGGCCGCACGATCAACAGCTGTTCAAGCTGTTCGACGGTCTGGCCAAGGCGCACCCGGCTTACACCTATCTATCTGTCGGCACCGAGCAGGGCGGTTATCTGTTCTGGCCGGGCGATGCGCAACTGGCCAACTACGATCCGCGTACCCGGCCCTGGTACAAAACCGCGATGGCCAATCCCGGTAAAACCCTGCGCACCGAGGCCTATTACTGGGCGGCGGATGACGTGGTGCTGGTGAGCACCGTGCGCAGCTTCAACAACCAGTTGGGCAGCAATGCCGGCGTGGTCAACATCGATGTGTCGCTCAAGCAATTGACCGATCTGGTCAAGCAGATCCGCCTCGGTGAGAGCGGTTATCTGATGCTGATGGAAGCCAACAACACCGTGCTGGTCGACCCGAGTGATCCGGCGCACAACTTCAAGAAACTCAGCGATCTCGGCGACGGTTATCAGCAACTGGCCGAGGCGGGCAAAGGCCTGGTGGAGGTGCAATTGGCCGGCGAGGATTACATGGCGCTGGTCTGGCCGTCGCAGGCGTTGGGCTGGCGGTTTGTCGGCTTGGTCAAGGCGAGCGAAGTGATGGCCGGGGCGACTCGTTTGACCTGGTTGATCGGCGCTATCGCTGTGGTTTGCGCACTGTTGTTTGCAATGGCCGGCGCGTGGTTCGCCGGGCTGATGGTCAAGCCGATTCGTGGTGTCGCCAGCGGACTCGAAGGCATTGCCCAGGGCGAGGGCGATCTGACTGCGCGACTGGAAGTACGCGGGCAGGATGAAACCGCGCAACTGGCGGGCTGGTTCAACCAGTTTCTGGAAGCGATTCGCACGTTGATTCAACGCATCGGCCAGGCAGCGGGGCAGATTCACAGCAGCTCCGGCAGCGCCACCGAGGTCTCGGCGGAGATGGCCGACGTCGCTTCGCGTCAGCGTGAGGCGGTGGACATGGTGTCTACGGCGTTTCACGAAATGGTCGCCACTTCCAACGAGGTCGCGCGTTCGTGCAGTCAGGCGGCCGATTCGGCAGACAACGGTCAGCGTCAGGCACACACCGGGCAGCAGCAGATCGATGCGGCGGTGAGCAACGTCGGGCGCTTGAGCCAGGAGATCGGCCACAGTGCCGAGTCGATGCAGCAACTGGAGCAGGACAGCAACGACATCCAGTCGATCCTCGGCACGATCCGTTCGATTGCCGAGCAGACCAATCTGCTCGCGCTCAACGCCGCCATCGAAGCCGCGCGCGCCGGTGAACAGGGCAGGGGCTTTGCTGTGGTCGCCGATGAAGTCCGCGCGCTGGCCAAACGCACCTCGGATTCCACCGGTGAGATTGACGCACTGCTGGGCAATCTGGCGCGGCGCACCCACCAGATGGGCAAGCAGATGCACGCCAGCCTTGAGGTGTCGCAGGAAACCGTGGTGTCGATCAACGAGGCGCGGGCGAGTTTTGAATTGATCCGTGAATCGGTCGACGTGATCCGCGACATGAACACCCAGATCGCCACGGCGGCGGAGGAACAGCATCAAGTGGCGGAGGACATCAATCGACACATCAGCCAGATTCATGGTGATGCGCAGTTGGTGGCGAGCCTGGCGGATTCAACTCGCCAGGATGCGCAGAACCTGACGGCGTTGTCGCAGACGTTGAATCAGTTGGTGAGCCGGTTTAGGACCTGACACGGTCGCCCAGGCAACACCAAAACTTGTGGGAGCGAGCTTGCTCGCGAAGGCGTCGGGTCAGTCAAAAATGTAACAACTGACCCATCGCATTCGCGAGCAGGCTCGCTCCCACATGGATTTTCGGCGGATGTGAAAATCACGCCACAACCGGCAACGCACCCATCTTGCCGTGGCAATACACCAGCGGCCCGGCGACCTGCTCGGGGACGATCAGGTTCTTCACTGCGCCGACCATGATCGCGTGGTCGCCACCTTCGTATTCACGCCACAACTCGCACTCGATCACCGCCGTGGCATTGGCGAGGATCGGGTTACCCAGTTCGCTCAACGTCCACTCGATGCCCTGCGCCTTGTCCTTGCCTTTGCGCGCGAAGGCATAGGCCTCGCTTTGCTGCACGCTGGACAACAGGTGAATCGCAAAGCGTTTGTTCTTGATCAGTACGGGATAGGAGTCGGAGCTGTAGTTGGGGCAGAACAGCACCAGCGCCGGGTCCATCGACAGTGAGCTGAACGCGCTGGCGGTCAGGCCGACGATCTGACCGTCGTCGTCCAGCGTGGTGATAACGGTGACGCCGGACGGGAACGAGCCCATGACTTGTTTGTAAATGGCAGCATCGATCATTGGGTGGTCCTCGGGTGGTGTGACGCGGTTTTTATGGTTAGTAGGTCTGATGGTATACCGTAATACATATCTTGCAAGAGCTTTTCTGGTGAACCGATAAACGTGCCACTTTCGTCGGAAACTCAGTGTTTACGGGGCTTTCAGCTAGCCGGTCAGGGGTGGGATCAGCGAGGATAGCGGATCAGACAGCGACAGAATCAGCGGATCAGGCTTGTGCAAAGTTTGGAATACCATAATATGGTCTGCATCTGAGGGGCGACCCAAGAGTCCTCCCGGTTTGGCTTCATACAAAGATAAAAACAGACAAACTCGAGTTCATGCATATGTCCCAGATGTCCCGGCAAGATCCGTTGATCGAGAATCATACGGTCGATTACGTCCCACTCGCGGAACGCCACGGGAGGGCCCGCGATCTGTTCACTCTTTGGTTCAGCACCAACATCGCGCCACTGCCCATCGTCACCGGCGCCATGGTGGTCCAGGTGTTCCACCTCAATCTGTTCTGGGGGCTGCTGGCGATTGCGCTGGGGCACATGATCGGCGGCGTGGTGATTGCGCTGGCCTCGGCGCAGGGTCCGCGCATGGGCATTCCGCAAATGGTCCAGAGTCGCGGTCAGTTCGGTCGTTATGGCGCACTGCTGATCGTGTTCTTCGCGGCGCTCATCTACATCGGTTTCTTCATTTCCAACATCGTGCTTGCCGGTAAATCCATTGTCGGCATTGCCCCGTCAGTGCCAGCGCCGCTGAGCATTCTGATCGGCGCGCTGGCTGCTACGGCGATCGGTGTGATCGGCTACAACTTCATCCACACCCTCAACCGCATCGGCACCTGGGTGATGGGCGGCGCGTTGCTCGCCGGATTCATGTACATCTTCGCCCATGACTTGCCGGCGGACTTCCTGACGCGCGGCAGTTTCAATCTCTCCGGCTGGCTGGCGACGGTGTCGCTAGGGATCATCTGGCAGATCAGCTTCTCGCCGTACGTCTCCGACTATTCGCGTTATCTGCCAGCAGACATCGGCATCGCCAAACCCTTCTGGGCGACGTATCTGGGTGCGACGCTGGGCACGATTCTGTCGTTCAGTTTTGGCGCGGTGGCGGTACTGGCGACGCCGGAAGGCACTGAAGCGATGGCAGCGGTCAAGCAGTCCACTGGTTGGCTAGGGCCGATACTGATGGTGCTGTTTCTGCTCAACATCATCAGCCACAACGCGCTCAATCTGTATGGCGCAGTGTTGTCGATCATCACCTCGATTCAAACCTTCGCCAGCCAGTGGACGCCGAGCATCAAAGTGCGCGTGGTGCTGTCGAGCGTGATTCTGGCCGGATGCTGTGTGGTCGCCCTCGGTGCCTCGGCAGATTTCATTTCCGAATTCATCGGGCTGATTCTGGCGCTGCTGCTGGTGTTGGTGCCGTGGGCGTCGATCAACCTGATCGATTTCTATCTGATCAAGCGCGGTAACTACGACATCGCCTCGATCTTCCGCGCTGACGGCGGGATCTACGGGCGCTTCAACCAGCATGCGATCATTGCCTACTTCATCGGCATCATCGTGCAGCTGCCGTTTGCCAACACCTCGCTGTACGTCGGGCCATACGCCAATCTGGTGGAAGGTGCCGACCTGTCGTGGCTGGTTGGCCTGGTGGTCACCGTGCCGTTGTATTACTGCCTGGCAACTCGTGGTCAGGCGCAGCAGAGCAGGGCGGCCAGACTCGGCTATACCGACTGATCGAAACGGCAACACAGCAATGCCCGGCCAGCGCCGGGCATTTTTGTTTGCGTATCTTGGCGGTCAAGCAAATTGGCCATATCGATCCCCTTTTGGCCTGCCGCCTACTGTCATCGCGCTACGCTGTCAGCAAGAATCGAAACCATAACAACAGGCTCGACCTTTTTTGCCCTTGGCTATCGTTACAGCCACTGCCGTGTACAGAACATAAAAACCATCGATCTCACGTCGCATTCGGGGAAACAACCATGGTCACGATCAAACGCATTCTGGGCGCCACCGTGTGTGGCCTGACGCTGCTGGCCAGCGCCGTCCAGGCCGAGCAGCGCGAACTGCGGGTGTACAACTGGGCGGATTACATCCTGCCGTCAGTGCCCAAGGACTTCGCCGAGCAAAGCAAGATCAAAGTGACCTGGGACACCTTCGACACCAACGAATCCCTGGAAGCCAAACTGCTCACCGGCAACTCCGGTTACGACCTGGTGGTGCCGTCCAATCAGTTCATCGAAACTCAGATCAAGGCCGGCGTGTTCCAGAAACTCGACAAGTCGAAATTGCCGAACTGGCAGCACCAGGATCCGGCCCTGCTCAAATTGCTCGACGCCAACGACCCCGGCAACCAGTACGGCGTGCCGTACATGTACGGCACCGTGCTGATCGGCTTCAACCCGGCCAAGGTCAAGGCCGCCCTGGGCGAAAATGCGCCGGTAGACAGTTGGGATCTGGTGTTCAAGCCCGAGAACATGGAAAAGCTCAAGGCCTGTGGCGTGGCGATGCTCGATTCGCCGTCGGAGATCCTGCCGCTGGCCCTGCATTACCTCGGCCTCGACCCGAACAGCCAAAACCCGGCGGACTATGAAAAGGCCAAGGCCTTGATGATGAAGATTCGCCCTTACGTGACCTATTTCAACTCGGCCAAGTACATGACCGACATTGCCAACGGCGACATCTGCGTGGCGATCGGTTATTCCGGCAGCTTCTACCAGTTCGGCAATCGCGCCAAAGAGGCGGGCAACGGCGTGGTGGTCGACTGGCGTTTGCCGAAGGAGGGCGCGCCGATCTGGTTCGACACGTTCGCCATTCCGAAGAGCGCGAAGAACGTCGCCGAGGCCCACGAATTCCTCAACCACTTGCTCGACCCGAAAGTGATCGCACCGATCAGCGATTTCCTCGGTTACCCGAATGCCAACAAGGACTCGATGCCGCTGGTCAACAAGGACATCACCGACAACCCCAACCTGACCCCCACCAGCGAAGCGCTGAAAACCCTGTATGTGGTGCAACCGTTGCCGCAGAAAATGGAACGGGTGCGCACTCGGGTGTGGACCAGTATCAAATCCGATAAATAAGAGCACCGCACTTCAAATGTGGGAGCGAGCCTGCTCGCGAAAGCGGTGTGTCATTCAACTCCTATGTTGAATGATCCGGCGTATTCGCGAGCAGGCTCGCTCCCACAGGTGGGTTGTGTTGTGTCATTCAGTGCGGCGTTCTGCCTCGCGGCTGGTCGCCAGACTCAACAACACCGACCCCAGAATCACCGACCCGACGATTGCCAGCGACCATTCCACCGGCATGTGGAACCACGGCATCAGCACCATCTTGCCGCCAATGAACACCAGCACGATCGCCAAGCCATACTTGAGCAGGTGAAAGCGGTCAGCCATGTCCGCCAGCAAGAAGTACAGCGCGCGCAGGCCCATGATCGCGAAGATGTTCGAGGTGAAAACAATGAACGGGTCAGTGGTGACGGCGAAGATCGCCGGAATGCTGTCGACCGCGAACATCAAGTCGCTGGCTTCGATCAGCACCAGCACCAGGAACATCGGTGTTGCCCAGCGCACGCCGTTCTGCAGGATAAAAAACTTCTCGCCGTGAAAGCCGCTGGTGATGCGCATATGTCCGCGCACCCAACGCAATAACGGATTCTTTTCCAGATCCGGTTGATGATCAGCGAACACCAGCATCTTGATCCCGGTGATGATCAGGAACACACCGAAGGCATAGAGCAGCCATTCGAACTGCGACACCAGCCACACTCCGGCAAAAATCATGATCGCGCGCATGACAATCGCGCCGAGCACGCCGTACAGCAGCACTCGTCGTTGCAATTCCGGTGGCACCGCGAAGTAGCTGAAGATCATCACGAAGATGAACATGTTGTCGATCGACAGGGACTGCTCGATCAGATAACCGGTTAAAAATTCCAAGGTTTTCTGTCTGGCGATCTCACCCCCGAATTCGCCATGCAGATACCACCAGAGCAGCCCGGCGAAGCTCAGCGCGAGCAGGCACCAGGCAATCACCCAGGCCGACGCTTCACGCACCGACACCCGGTGCGCCTTGCGCCCGCCGAAGACAAACAGGTCCAGGGCCAGCATGGCCAGAACGAAGACGATGAAGGCGCCCCACATCCAGGGTTCGCCGATGTTGATGTTCGTGGCAGGCATGGCACGCTCCCCTGTCTTTTTATTTGCAGCAAGCACATCCCCTGTGGGAGCGAGCCTGCTCGCGAATACGATGGAACAGTGAAGTTGAGGTTGCTGACCCACCGCGTTCGCGAGCAGGCTCGCTCCCACAGGGATCATCTTCTCTTCTCGATCAAAGTCAGACGGGGCCATGCTAGCGACGGATCTGGAGCAAAGAAAAATCGTTTATTTCTGACTGACAGTTCGGCAAAAACGAAGTGTCAGCGGAAAAACTCCCCCGGCGTCTCGCCAAACTGCTGACGAAATGCGGCGATAAACGCCGAGGTCGAGTCGTATCCACAAGCCAGCGCAACATCGGTCACACGCTCGCCTTTTTCCAGCGGGGTCAGGGCGCCAAGCAAGCGCAGGCGCTGGCGCCAGGCGCGGAAGGTCAGGCCGGTGTCGCGCAAAAACAGCCGTGTCAGAGTCTTTTCGGTGACACCGAATTTTTCGCTCCAGTGGCTCAGCGTGGTCTGCTGCTCCGGATGTTGCTCCAGGCTCTGATAGATCTGCTTCAGGCGCGGGTCTTGCGGCAGCGGCAGCATCAAATCGATGGTCGGCGCGTCGGCCAATTGATCAAGGATCACCTGGGCCAAGCGTCCGTCAGGGCCGCTCTCGTCGTATTCCACCGGGACCTGACTGAAGGCGCGAATCAATTCCCTGAGCAGCGCGCTGACGCCGAGCACATGGCAATGCTCGGCCGCCCAACCGGTGACGCTGCTGTCGATGTACAGGCTGCGCATTTCCGTGTGTGGCGCGCTGAACACCCGGTGCGGCACGCCCGCCGGAATCCACACCGCACGTTCCGGCGGCGCGACAAAACGGCCGGCGCTGGTCTGCACTTCGAGTACGCCTTGAATCGCATAGGACAACTGCACCCACGGATGGCTATGACGGCGGGTGAGGGCGCGGTTGGGCAGCGATTCAGTGCGTCCATACACCGGGCGCGGCAGGCTGGGCAGCCCGGGAACACTGCGGCGAACGCTTTTGGTATGTCCTTTAGGCGGCATCTTGTGGCTCTTCGGCGTTAGTCGGTAATTGCCAGTCACGTTAGAGTCGTCGGCACGCACTGGCAACCCCCGGATGAATCTCATGACGCGCCCACGTTTTCTGCCCGATAACTTCACCCTGACTTTGATCGGCGTGGTTCTGCTGGCCAGCTTCCTGCCCGCCAGCGGCCAGGTCGCGGTCGGCTTCGGCTGGCTGACCAACATCGCCATCGCCCTGCTGTTTTTCCTGCATGGCGCCAAGCTGTCGCGCGAATCGATCATCGCCGGCGCTGGCCACTGGCGTCTGCATCTGTTGGTGTTCGGCCTGACCTTCGTGCTCTTCCCGATTCTCGGTCTGGCGCTGAAACCGCTGTTGTCACCGCTGATCGGCGATCAGCTGTACATGGGCATGCTCTACCTTTGCGCGTTGCCAGCTACGGTGCAGTCGGCCATCGCGTTCACTTCGCTGGCGCGAGGCAATATTCCGGCGGCGATCTGCAGTGCGGCGGCGTCCAGCCTGTTCGGGATTTTTCTTACGCCGCTGCTGGTGACTTTGCTGCTCAACGTCCACGGCGACGGCGGCTCGACCCTCGATGCGATCGTGAAGATCAGCGTGCAATTGCTCCTGCCGTTCATTGCCGGGCAGATCACCCGCCGCTGGATCGGCGCGTGGGTAGGGCGCAACAAGAACTGGCTGAAATTCGTTGATCAGGGCTCGATTCTGCTGGTGGTGTACGGCGCATTCAGCGAGGCGGTCAACGAAGGCATCTGGCAGCAGATTCCGTTGTTCGAGTTGCTCGGCCTGGTGGTGGTCTGCTGCATCCTGCTGACGCTGGTTCTGGTGGCATCAATTCTGTTGAGCAAAGCCTTCGGCTTCAATCAGGAAGACCGCATCACCATCCTGTTCTGCGGCTCGAAAAAGAGCCTGGCCACCGGCGTGCCGATGGCGCAGGTGTTGTTCGCCGGCAGCACCATCGGCGTGCTGATTCTGCCGCTGATGCTGTTCCACCAGATTCAGCTGATGGTCTGCGCGGTGCTGGCGCAGCGCTATGCGAAACGGCCGGAGTCGGTGCCGGATCTGATGGCGCAGGTTGATCCATAAAAGGGTTCACAGACCCGAATACTTGACCGCCGCTGCCGCCCGCGTCGGCACGTCCAGCGTGCGCAACAACGAAGACACATGGATCCTCACCGTGAACGGCGAAATATCCAGTTCACGGGCGATTTCCTTATTGGTCTTGCCTTGCGCAATCAACCGCAGCACGTCCTGCTGACGCGGCGTCAGCGTCGTTGCGGTTTCCAGCGGCAACAGCCCGGACGGCGCCGACTTCACCAGCACCTCGCCTTCACGGATCGCCAGAATCGCCTGGCCGATTTCATCCGGCGCAATGTTCTTGCCGATAAAACCGTCAATGCCCGCCGCCATGACTTCACTGATCAGCGTCTGATCGTCAACCATCGACACCACGATCAGCGTGGTGCGCGGCAATCGTTGGCGCAAGTCGGCGAGTTGAGTGATGCAGGTCAGTCCGGGAAAACGCAGATCGAGCATCAGCGTGTCCGGCTCGTCGCCCTGTGGCAGCAGCTTGAGCACCGCGTCGAAGTCGCCGGCCTCGCAGGTATCGGCATCGGGCAGCAAGCGCTGCACGGTGCGCAGCATCGCCTCGCGAAACAGCGGGTGATCGTCGGCTATGATGATCCGGCACGTCATGACGCGACCCTCCCTGGGTCAGGCGTGATTCAAGGCCTGCACCTTAGCACTGGACGCGAAGGTTGCCTGTAGGCTGCTTCCGAAACTGACGATTGCTGCACAAGGACGTTTACCATGAAGTTCGAAAAAAATACCGAACTCGACCAAGCCAACCTGCGCATCATCATCGCTGCAATTGCGGTGGTTTACATGGTCGTGCTGGGTTTTCTGCCGGGCCATCGCTTCGATACCTACCTGCCGGTCATCACTTACATTGTCTTGTTTCTGCTGGCTTCGATCACGTTCCGCCAAGCCATTGCGCGTTGGCCCGGGCATTATCCGGCGCGGCGGATTTTTGCCATGGTCCACGATTACACCGGCACCTGTTTTGGACTGGTGATCGGCGGCGAAGCGGCGCTGCCGTTGTATGCGGTGATGGTCTGGGTCAATCTCGGCAACGGCATGCGCTACGGCTCGCGCTATCTGGCAATCGCCACCGGCCTTGCATTGGTGGCGCTGCTGGTGGTCTATCGCCTGACGCCGTATTGGCAGGCGCAGCCGTTCATGGTGCTGATGCTGCTGATCACCAGCACGGTGATTCCGTTTTATGCGCACTTGCTGCTTGAGCGCACGCGCAAGGCGTCGGAAGAAGCGCTGGCGGCTAATCTGGAAAAGTCGCGGTTTCTGGCGCAGGCCAGTCATGACTTGCGTCAGCCGATTCATTCCATCGGTCTGTTTACCGCGTGTCTGCGAGAGTCGCGCCTGGGCGACGACGAGCGGCGGCTGGTCGATAACATCGACCGCTCGCTGCTCAACGTCTCGCAATTGTTCCGCTCGATTCTCGACCTCTACACCCTCGATAACGGCCGGGTTGAAGCGAAAATGCAAACGCTGAATCTTGGTGAATGGCTTGCGGATCTGATACGCCAACACCAGGAAGCGGCCCGTTGGGCAGGCGTCGAGCTGCGGCTGCGACCGTGCAACCACTGGGTCAGAACCGACCCGGCGCTGCTCGCGACCATGGTGCAGAACGTGCTCTCCAACTGCTTCAAATACGGCGCGCAACGACCCGTGCTGATCGGCGTGCGTAAACGTGGGGCAGGGCTGGCCATCGTCATCCATGACCGTGGCAACGGCATTGCCGAAGAGCATCTGCATAAGGTCTTCGAGGAGTTTTATCGGGTACGGCAAGTGCGCGACAAAGATGTCGAGGGCGTCGGGCTGGGCCTGTCGATCATCAAGCGTCTTGGTGAACTGATCGATGTGCACGTTGCTCTGCGTTCACGGTTGGGAAGCGGCACCGCTGTGACGCTTGCGGGGTTGCCGATCGTGGCCGCGCCGCAGTCACTGGTGGTTCGCAGTGAAGCGCGGCAGATGGGTTTGTTGACCGGGCTGAAGGTGTGTCTGGTCGAGGATGACCGCAACGTGTTGCTCGCGACTTCGGCGTTGCTCGAACGCTGGGGCTGCGTGGTGCAGGCCGAGTGGTCAGCTGAAGGCCTGGTCACCGACTGCGACATCATCGTCGCCGACTATGACCTCGGCACCCATGCCACGGGTATCGAATGCATCGATGAAGTGCGCAGGCAGCGCGGTTGGGCAGTGCCGGCGATGATCATCACCGGGCATGACGTCGAGAAGATTCAGGCAGCCTTGCATGACCGGCAGATTGCGATTCTGTCGAAACCTGTGCGGCCGGCCGAGTTACGCGCGACGTTGCGCGCCCTGCGTGATCGACAAGGCGCAGCGGTTGAACAGATGCTGTAAAGGCCAATGTAAACGGGCGGCTCAGGAGCTCGCCCGTTATTTCGCGGCGATTATTGTGGGCTGTTGAACTGGTCGGAATAGCTGCCGGTCATCAGCGCCGATGCCACGCGATCAGAACCGACTCCGACCCGGGAGTAGGCCACTCGGTTGACGCCGGTGCGGTCGGCCCCATCCGCTGCCAATGCTCCGGCACCGACACGATCAGCGCCATCGGCAGCCACTGCGCCAGCGCCGACACGATCAGCACCATCGGCAGCGACTGCACCTGCGCCGACACGATCAGCGCCATCGGCAGCCACTGCGCCGGCGCCGACGCGATCAGCACCATCGGCAGCGACTGCACCTGCGCCGACACGATCAGCGCCATCGGCAGCCACTGCGCCAGCGCCGACACGATCAGCGCCATCGGCAGCCACCGCGCCGGCACCGACACGATCAGCGCCATCGGCAGCCACCGCGCCGGCACCGACACGATCAGCGCC
>NZ_JBXAWD010000012.1:0-188833 GCF_057291535.1 Pseudomonas sp. 1L-E-NC-VB-C3
ACATCGACCTGAAAGATCGGGTCGATTGTGGATTCGCTAAAGCAACATCATTTCGGCGCATTTCCTGAGCACTCCCCAATCAGTTCCCTCTCCCACCGGGAGAGGGCTAGGGTGAGGGGCTCTTGACTTTGCTCTCTCCACCGGTCACCTCCCTCAAATTTTTGTTGCCCGCCACGCCCCGTTTCGGTTATCAATTTGTACATGATTAGACAGGTACGATTCGACAAGAAACAACGGGTGGTCGACGAGCTCGTCCGACGCATCGAAAGCGGCCTCATGGAGGACGGCTTTCTGTTGCCCGGCGAACATCAGTTGGCTCAAGAATTCCAGGTCAGCCGTGGCACCTTGCGTGAGGCGCTGGCCGAACTGAAGCGGCGTAATTACATCGCCACGCAGAGCGGTGTCGGCTCCATCGTCACTTTCGACGGTGTCGCGCTGGATCAGCGCAGCGGCTGGGCGCAGGCGCTGGCCGACAGCGGGGCGCTGATCAATACCGAAGTGTTGCGCCTCGAGGCGGTGACTCGCCCGGATCTGCTGGTGCGTTTCGGCACCGATCAATTCATCACCCTCGACCGTCGCCGGCGCGCCACCGACGGTACACTGGTGTCTCTCGAACGATCCTTGATGCCGGCCAACGGCGGCCTGGAAAGCCTGCCCCGCGTCGGCCTGATCGACAATTCCCTGACCATCACCCTGGCCGCCTACGGCTATATCGGCGAGCGCGGCGATCAGTGGATCGGCGCCGAGCCGCTGAATGCCGAAGACGCCGAGCTGCTCGGTCGCCCGGTCGGCACGGTGTTTCTCAAAGCCCTGCGCACCACCTACGACCGGCAGAACCGTTTCATGGAACAGGTCGAAAGCCTGCTCGACCCGGTGCACTTTCGTCTGCACCTGCAATTCGGAGAATCGAAATGACCGCGCTCAACCGTGCGCTTGGCGCTTTCTATGGTCTGGCTCTGGGTGACGCGCTGGGCATGCCGACGCAGTCGCTCGATCGTGAAACGATCAAGGCGCGCTTCGGCCAGATCACTGATTTGCAGGACGCAGGTCCCTTGCAACCGATCGCCGCGAACATGCCCAAAGGCTCGATCACCGATGACACCGAGCAGGCGATCCTGGTCGGCGAATTATTGGTCGAAGGTCACGGCCGTATCGAGCCGGCGGTCCTCGCCCAGCGCTTGATCGAATGGGAAGCCGAGATGCAGGCCAAAGGCTCGCAGGACTTGCTCGGCCCCTCGACCAAACGCGCCATTGAAATGATCCTCGCCGGGCATTCCCCGGAAGAAGCCGGACGCTACGGCACCACCAATGGCGCGGCGATGCGCATCACCCCGGTGGGGATCGCCGCGAATGTGGCCGACCCGCAGCGCTTCATCGCGGCGGTCGTGCAGGCTTGCCAGGTGACGCATAACACCACGCTGGGAATTTCCAGTGCAGCAGCGGTGGCGGCGGTGGTCTCTGCTGGCATCAATGACGTCGATCTCGGCGAGGCGCTGAACCTCGGCCAGCAGATAGCTCAGCAAGCCGAAGCCCACGGGCATTGGGTTGCTGGCGGGCGCATGGCCTCGCGCATCAGTTGGGCGCGCAGTATCAGCGTCGACAGTGACAAAGCACTGCTCGCCGATCTGCTCTACGACGTGATCGGTACATCGGTGGCGTCGCAGGAGTCGGTGGTGGTTTCATTCGCACTGGCGCAGCAAGTGGCCATCGGTGAAATGACGGCATTCGAGGCGTTGTGCATGGCCGCCAGTCTCGGCGGCGACACGGATACCATCGCGGCGATTCTCGGCGCCATGCTCGGGGCCTGCCTGGGGCTTGAGTGCTGGCCGGAGCCGATGATCGAGACGGTGAAAGTCGTTAATCAACTTGAGCTGGAACCTTTGGTACAGGGGCTGTTGGCCTTGCGCTGATTGGGCTGCCGTCTTCGCGAGCAGGCTCGCTCCCACAATTGGAATGCATTTCCTTGTGGGAGCGAGCCTGCTCGCGAAAGGGGCGGCGCATTTCTAAAGAATTCACACAGCAATGGATCGCACAGACAGGCCTCGGAAGGCCGGTTGTCTTGTCGTTTTGCATCATTGCCACAACCACAAAAAAGGCAAACAGGAGCATCTTCATGAGTTCATCAACCGCCGGGCAAAGCGTCGGGCAATTGGAAACCCGGGGCATCGAGCCGGTACCGGAAGCGGAGTGCAACGGTCATCCGCTGCAACTTTTCTGGGTCTGGTTCGCGGCCAATATTTCCATCCTCGGCCTGCCGCTGGGCGCCACGCTGGTGGCGTTTCGCGGGCTGGCGATCTGGCAGGCGATCATCGTCGCCATCCTCGGTGCCGCCGGTTCGTTTGCCGTGGTCGGGATTATTTCGATTGCCGGGCGGCGGGGCCGCGCGCCGAGTCTGACGCTGTCGCGGGCGATCTTCGGCGTACGCGGCAACATCGGTCCGACGCTGGTTTCGCTGATGTCGCGTCTGGGTTGGGAAACCGTCAACACCACCACTGCGGCGTTTGTCCTGCTGTCGCTGTGTTCGATCCTGTTCGGCTCGCCGGTCGAGGCGAAAAGTGCGCCGGTACTGACGCTGATCTTTATCGCCATCTTCGTCCTGCTGACCTTGTCAGTGTCCGGCCTCGGCCACGCGACTTTGCTGGTGATCCAGAAGTGGGCGACGTACGTGTTCGGTGCGCTGAACATTCTCGTCGGTGGTTTTCTCTGCGCGACCATCGACTGGAGCGCGGTGTTCAACGCCACGCCAGCACCGCTGAGCGCAATGATCATCGGCATCGGCACCATGGCCGCCGGCACCGGCATCGGCTGGGCCAACGCTGGCGCTGACATGTCGCGCTATCAGCATCGCAGCGTCAAGGCTGTGCGCCTGGTGGCGTCGGCGGCGTTCGGCGCAGGGATTCCGCTGGTGCTGCTGATCACCCTCGGCGGCTTGTTGTCGGTGGGCAACAATGATCTGGCGTCGGCGACTGACCCGATCGTGGCGATCCGGGACATGTTGCCGACGTGGATGGCCGTGCCGTACCTGATCACCGCGTTCGGTGGTCTGCTGCTGTCGAACAACCTGTCGGTGTACTCCGCCGGCCTGACCACGCTGACCTTGGGCCTCAAGGTCAAACGCGTCTACGCGGTGTTGGTCGACATCGTCGCGATCTTCGCCGGCTCGATCTACTTCATGCTGATCGCCGACAGTTTCTACGGCCCGTTCATTACCTTCATTTCCCTGCTGGCAGTGCCGATCACCGCATGGGTGGGGATTTTCGTCGTCGATCTGATTCACCGTCACTACTACAGCCCCAAAGACCTGCTCGACGTCAGCCCGAGCAGCGCCTACTGGTATCGCGGCGGCATCGAGTGGCGCGCGTTTGGCGCCTGGGCGATCGCTATCGTCCTTGGTTTCAGCTTCACCACCATCGGCACCACGGCAGAAAACGTCTGGTTCAAGGGCTTTCTGTCCGACTCCTGGCTGGGCCACAACGGCCTCGGCTGGATCGTGACCTTCGTCGTCGCCGGTGGCATTTACCTGATACTTGGCGGTGCGAAAGATCGCCGCGCCGCGCAACCCGAGAATGCTCATGCCTAAGATGCTGCACACCGGCCAGGTCATCATCGACCTGGTCATGGCCGTGGATAAACTGCCGCAAATTGGCGGCGACGTGCTGGCGCAGTCGGCAGGGTTCGAAGCCGGTGGCGGCTTCAACGTGATGGCCGCTGCGGTGCGTAACGGTCTGCCGGTGGTTTACCTCGGTCGCCATGGCACGGGGCGTTTCGGTGACCTGGCGCGCCAAGCGATGCAGGCGGAAGGTATCTGCATCGGCATCCGCGCACCGGCCGAGCGCGACACCGGTCTGTGCGTGGCGCTGACCGATGCGTCGGCTGAACGCAGTTTCATTTCCTACATCGGCGCTGAAGGCGAGGTGACCGAAGACGATTTGAACAGTGTGGCTGCCGAGCCCGGCGATTACGTTTATCTCAGCGGTTACAGTCTGCTGCACGAGGGCAAGGCGCAGGCGTTGCTCGACTGGACGCTGGCGCTGCCGGCGTCGGTCAATGTGGTGTTCGACCCGGGGCCGTTGGTGGAGTCACCTGACGCGCCGATGATGCAGACGTTGCTGCCGCGCATCGATGTGTGGACCAGCAACAGTGTCGAAGCGTTGCGTTTTACCGGAGCCGATGAGATTGGTATCGCGATGGATTGCCTCGCGGAACTGCTGCCGGAAAGTGTGCTGATGGTGGTGCGCGACGGGCCGCAGGGTTGCTGGATTCAACAGCGCGGCGAGCGCCGTCAGGTGCCGGGGTTTGCTGTCAATGCAGTGGACAGCAATGGCGCCGGTGATGCGCATGCCGGGGTGTTTGTGGCCGGATTGGCGCAGGGGCTGGATGCACTGGAAGCGGCGCGGCGGGCGAATGCTGCGGCGGCGCTGGCGGTGACGCGCTGGGGGCCGGCGACATCGCCGGGGGCGGGTGAGGTGGATGCGTTTATCCGCGAATCCTGCGGCGACTGATGCACCGCAATCGCTGGCAAGCCAGCTCCCACAGGGTCTTCGTGTGTAAGTGCAATAGTGCAACCACCCGAAAAATCTGTGGGAGCTGGCTTGCCAGCGATGAGGCCATCAGACTTAACCGGCCTTGCGCAACGCCTCAATCAACTCCTGTTTGCGCATCGACGAGCGTCCCGGAATATTCTTCGCTCGGGCTTCCTTCATCAGGCTATCGACAGTCTGCGTATCCTTCGAAGTCTCGCTATTGCGCGAATGGCCCTTGCGACTGGCCACCGCGCGGCGGGATGACTCTTTGCGCTCTTCCGACTTGGCACTTGCAGGCTTCTTGCGCCCTGAGCCGCCGGACTTTTCGCCACCGCCGGATTGCTTGTTCACCGTCGCCCAGGCACGCGCCTCAGCTTCATCTTTCGACACGCCCTTTTTCTCGTAGCTGTCTTCGATGTGCTCGGCTTTGCGCTTCTGTTCGCTGGTGTATTTGTCTTTGCTTCCACGAGGCATGGGATTTCTCCTTGCGTCAGGATGTGCTGCGTTACGCCGAAGGCTGCGAATCACTCGAGACGAATCACCCGTTCGAAGTCGAAGATCCGCAGCCCCAACCAGCGTCAGCTATCGAGTTTCTTCGCCGCTTCAACGCCGGCTGAACTGAGCTTGATCGGCAGGTTCAGCGAGTGCTCACCGGCTTCGCTGCAGGTCACATGACCATGGTGAATCAGCCCGCGATCCTGCAGGGCGGCGAGGGCGCTGGCCACGACTTTCTCGCCCCGGTAATTGTCCAGCACCTCCTTGCCCAAGCCGTTGGGATGCGCGTGCAGCAGGCGGGTGAGAACTTCTTTTTCCAGGTCTTTGTCGACGTTCATGGTTACCTCTTCATGGGAGTGAATAGGGCGCTCGCGTCGGCGAACTACTGACCGGCACCTTCGGAACCGGAGCCACCGGTGGTGGTTTTCGAGCCGACACCGGGGCCGGCATTGTCAGGCGGAGTGGCAGGAGAGTCAGGCGTGTTCATGCCACCCTGACGGCCCGGATCGCTGCCTTGTGTGCGCGGATCGGTGCCGGTGGCGGGTGGCTGATTGATCAGCGGCACGCCGGAACCATCGGTATTCATACCGGGAGCACTGTTGATGGCGGGCGCGCGTGGCGGGGTCGGATCGGTAGGGCCAGTGCCCGCTGCCGTGGACGAGGCGGCGAATACCGCAGGGCAAA
This sequence comes from Pseudomonas sp. 1L-E-NC-VB-C3, assembly GCF_057291535.1. NCBI lineage: Bacteria > Pseudomonadati > Pseudomonadota > Gammaproteobacteria > Pseudomonadales > Pseudomonadaceae > Pseudomonas > Pseudomonas sp. 1L-E-NC-VB-C3. The sequence continues at coordinate 5,703 of NZ_JBXAWD010000012.1, forward strand.
GCAGGGCGCTGAAGACTAAAGCGGTCAACCTTGACGAGATCATAGGGCTTCTCCAGTGATTGGAATCCTTACACTGGGTTGGTCAGCCCTGATGACGGATTGGTGCCTGATGATCGACGAACGGTCTTCTCCGGGGTCGCGTGTCTGCTGTTCAGACGATGCCGATCTTTAGTGTTTCCATCGGTGCAAAACAGTTAACGGTCATAAGCATCCTTTCAGAACGTGCGCTATCAACTGTGGGAGCGAGCCTGCTCGCGAAGCAGTTGACTCGAGGCTGACTGGAAGGACGCATTCGCGAGCAGGCTCGCTCCCACAGGGGCAACGGCGTTCGCCCGATCGGGCAGGTCAGTATGTTTGCCATGTGACGAGCGCCGCTGCGCGCCTTAGTATGGCGCTTTAATTTGCAGACAAGGCCCGTCCATGACGATCGAAATCCGCCCGGCGACCCCCAGCGATGCGCCGCAAATCCTCGCCTTCATCACCGAACTGGCAGATTTCGAAAAGGTCCGTCACGAAGTCATCGCCAGCGTCGCCGACATCGAACGTAGCCTGTTCGGCGAAGGCGCGACCGCCCATGGCCTGATTTGCCTGCGCGACGGCTTGCCGATCGGCTTCGCGGTGTTCTTCTTCAGCTATTCAACGTGGCTGGGCAGCAACTGCCTGTACCTCGAAGACCTTTACATCACCCCCGAACAACGCGGTGGCGGCGCCGGCAAAACCCTGCTGCGCCACCTGGCGAAAATCGCCTGCGCCAACGACTGCGGCCGCTTCGAATGGAGCGTGCTGGAATGGAACACCCCAGCCATCGAATTCTACAAATCTCTCGGCGCACAACCGCAGGAGGAATGGGTGCGGTATCGCATGGATGGCAAGGTGTTGCGAGAGTTTGCCGAGGGCTGAGCACAATGATGGCAATCTACTGCTGATTCAGTTGTCGCCACCGCTCTGGTCCGGCATTCTGTGCGCCATTTTTGCGCGCTCACGGACGACACCTGCAATGCATCTGGCAAAATTTCTCCGCGCCTGTGGAGCCCTCGCTGCGTCAATGAGTGACCAGCTATGAGCGGACTGCAGGCGTCTATGCGTCTGTATGGTCTGGTGAAAACTACCGGCTCTTCCGACGACCCGAATCGACAGGCTGTCGAAATTCTCTGCATGGCCCAGCGCACCGGCGGCCTGGCTATTCGGGCTTTCGTGTCGCGGCTCGACGCCGAGTTGATGTCGCGCAGCGCCGGCCTCGGCGAATACCGTGTGGTAGCGCTGAGAACCTTTGATCCAACTGCGATTATCGACGCTCATCAAGGCTGGCTGATGCTGCACATCTGTTGCGGCTTCGTCGCTCTCGCCGGCCATTCTCTGTTGAAAAACGGTGCGTTGATCCCGATGGGCTGGCACGTCTACTCCGAAGTGGGGCGCTGGACCTCCAGGCATCATCTGGACCTTGGCGTGGAAATGGTCGAGTTGCTGCAATCGACTTTCGAGCGCAATCACCTGCGCAACTACAACGCCTGGCTCAACGAACTTGATGATGCAACGCCTGCCGAGTTGAGTTGGCAAGCCAACGAAGCCTGGCGTGCCATACAAACCGCGACATCACCTGAAAGCCGTGAGCATTGTCATGCTCTGTTCGACCCGGTCGATAATCGCTGGCGCTTTGCCGCGACCGACATCGACATCTATCAGCCATCCCCGGCACCCCTTAAGCAAGGAGCTTTGAATTGAGTGGTAAACCCGCAGCTCGCGTCACCGACCCAACCGCCTGCCCACTGCCAGGTCACGGCACCAACCCGATTGTCTCCGGCTCGCCGGACGTATTCTTCGACGGCCTCGCTGCTGCACGCATGACCGATAAATCAGCGTGTGGCAGCCCTATCACCGGAGCGGTCTCCGGCACTGTTTTCATTAACGGCCTGAATGCCGCGATGCTCGATAGCACTGGTGGGCATGGCAATGTCGTGATCGGTGGCTCGGGCACGGTGATCATCGGCCAAAGTGGGGGAGGGGCCGCATTTAGTGGGCTGTTGCCGATGCCGGTGCATTTCACTGACAGGTTGCAAGTGACGAATGAAGCGACTGGACAGCCAGTGCCTTATCACGCCTACACCATTCAACGAGGCGACGGAAGTGAGGAACACGGTGTTACTGATGCGAACGGATTCACTCATATGGTCAGTTCGCACGTGGCAGAAACCATCAAACTATTCGTGGAATGATTGCTTATGTCCGAAGTCAATGCACCTACTGAAGTACCTCATGCGAAAAGGGAAGTCAAAGCACATACACTTACATGCAAGACCGATCAGACCAATAAGCAGGTGGCCATATCTCTGCGGAATTTTGTGGTTTTTTTTATTGGTGGTGCTGGAGACCAGGAAAGTTATTACTTCAGTGGGCCAAATAATAATGTCGACGCGGTGCGCGAAATCTTTATCAGAGATGCCAAGGCGTTGAAATTTCCTGTGGGAAAATTTGAGTCGTGGCCTCTTGGCTATAATGATTTCATTACCGATAAAGACCTATCTGAAAAGGTACTGGCGAAGATCCCTGACTGCTCAACCGCTGTGTACATTGTGGGTCATAGTCTGGGAGGCTGGAATGGCGCCCACCTTTCAGCCACTCTCACGAGGAAGGGCTATACAGTGAGAATGTTACTGACCATCGATCCGGTTGGCGAAGGTGTAATGGTCTGGGGTATTTCCAATATCTACCGGTTGCCACCCAAGCCCAAGGCTCAGTACTGGGTTAATATTCGCGCTGCGCCGAAGATAACGAACGTATCAGATACGGTTGCTAGTTTTGGTGAACAATGGGAGGTTTCTACCGGGCCTAATGTAATGGGGCGCGTAGATGTGAATCATGCGGATGCAAATATTATGTATTTGCGGCCGTTGGATAACGGCAAGACTGCTCGTCAGATTTTTAACGAGTCGGTCTTGAGTTTTTTCAAGGAATGAACATCGTGTCTCGATTTTTTTTGATGGGTTTATTGGTCATATGTTCTGGATGTTCAATGAATCACGAAAAGCCGGCTGCGAAGCTGTTTTATTCCGGTGTTGATGAGTTGGAAGACACCGGAATCTATCAGGTTCACTTTCTCGCCGATGTGGAATTACTCGAGTTGTTCACATCACATATAAGCCAAGGGTTGGTATGTACTGTGGATGATGATGTGGACTTTTCTGTTGGGCACCAGATAAAACGCTCCGGTTTTGGCCTTGTTGAGCGCGATGAGAGTGGCGCTGCAAACGAGTACAAAGCCGACGTGATTTTCAGAGAGTCGACTGGCGAAAAGGGCGCGGAAATCTTTCCGGAGGGGCCGGTGCTCAATCGTTGGTTTACGAACAGACGTTTTATTTCCTGCGTGTTCCGCGTTCATACGACTCCTTACAAAACGTATTTTTCCCAAATCATGCGTGTGCCAACTGCCGACCTGGCGCGAGCTATCAACAGGGAGTGAATCCTTCATTCATCCAGGCTCCTTTTCTGGCGGGAGGGAGCCTGATCTCGATTGCTCCTCTGCCGCCTTTCAATGTCCGCTGAGCAGATGCATGCAGCGCTTTTCGCAGAGAATCCTTAATACCTTGGCTTTTTCTCCGTTGATCCTTACGGAGCACGATTTGTACCCGCGACAAGACAAGCTTGACACTTGCGCTATTCCCAAAATATGGGATTGATATTTATATATTGAGATTTTAGCCCGCCCGGGTTTATAGTCCGTCGCACTCACTGCCAAAAACAAAACAGGTGAAGCGATGCAGGCGCAATTGATCGCGCTCGATTGGGGGACGACCTCATTACGTGCTTACAAACTCGCGGCGGACGGTGTGGTGCTGGAGCAGCGTGCGCTGTCGTCCGGGATCATGCAGTTGCCCAAGACCCCGCGAATCATCCACGGCCGTGAATGCGCCGATGGTTTTGAACTGGCCTTTGACGAGGCCTGCGGTGACTGGCTCGATGCGCAGCCGGATCTGCCGGTGATCGCTTGCGGCATGGTCGGCAGTGCGCAGGGCTGGCGCGAAGCGCCTTACTGCGAAACGCCAGCCGACGTCGCCCATCTCGGAAATTCCCTACAAACCGTTGTCAGTCTGCGCGGTACGCCGGTGCATATCGTCCCGGGCGTGATCCAGCGTTCGCGTCTGCCGAATGTAATGCGCGGCGAAGAAACCCAAGTCCTCGGCGTGCTGCAAAGTCTGCCGGTCGAGGCGGGTAATGATCTGCTGATCGGCCTGCCTGGCAGCCACTCGAAGTGGGTGGAGGTGGTCGATGGCCGCATCACCCATTTCGACACGTTCATGACCGGCGAAGTGTTTGCCGTGCTCAGCGAGCACAGCATTCTCGGCCGTACCCAACAACCGAGCGCGACCTTCGATGCGCAGGCGTTCGATCGCGGCGTGCAAATCGCGCTGTCGACAGATGCCGAGCTCGGTGTGCTGTCGACCTTGTTCAGCGCCCGCACCCTCGGCCTGACCGGTGAACTGAGCCCGACTGCTCAGGCGGATTATCTGTCCGGTCTGATGATCGGCCATGAGCTGGCCGCGCTCGCCAATGTGCAGCGGCGCCGGCGCAATCAAGCGAATCTTCCAGCGATCGTGCTCATCGGCAATGCGCTTCTGTGCGCACGCTATCAACGCGCCCTCGACGCCTGCGGCTTTGCTCGGGTGACGCTGGCCGAGCAGGCGACCGAGCGTGGCCTGTGGCAACTGGCGCGCGCCGCCGGACTGATCGATTCCTCATCCCGTTAACCCTGACTGGAGGCCTGACATGCTCAAGCAAGCACTGGCACAAAACGGTCTGATCGCGATTCTGCGTGGCCTGCAACCGCAGGAAGCGGCGGCTGTCGGAGAAGTCCTGTATTCCGCCGGATTTCGCGTCATCGAAGTACCGCTCAATTCCCCATCGCCGTACGAAAGTATCCGCATCCTGCGTGATGCGCTGCCCGCCGATTGCCTGATCGGTGCTGGCACGGTGCTCAGCCCCGAGCAGGTCGAGCAGGTCAAAGCTGCTGGCGGCCAAGTGATCGTCATGCCGCACAGCGATGCCAAGGTGTTGCGCGCGGCGAAAGCGGCGGGGCTGTACCTGTCGCCGGGTGTGGCCACGCCGACCGAAGCCTTCGCCGCACTGGCTGAGGGCGCGGACATTCTCAAGCTGTTTCCGGCCGAGCAAATGAACCCGGCGGTCGTCAAGGCCTGGCTGGCGGTGTTGCCAGCCGGCACGGTGCTGGCGCCGGTCGGCGGGATCACACCGGACAACATGCAGGCCTTTATCGATGCCGGTGTGAAAGGTTTCGGCCTCGGTTCCGGTCTGTTCAAACCGGGCATGACGCCCGAGCAGGTGGCGGTCAATGCCAAGGCCTACGTGGCTGCCTGGAAAGCCCTGCGTTAAGACTTTTTGGCGCTGTGTGCGCTGCATCTAATAAAAGCTGCATTTACAAAAGAGAGCAGAGATGAAAATCACCAAACTCACGACCTTCATCGTTCCGCCGCGCTGGTGCTTCCTCAAGGTCGAAACCGACGAGGGCGTGACCGGTTGGGGCGAGCCTGTGGTCGAAGGGCGCGCGCATACCGTAGCTGCTGCGGTGGAAGAATTGTCCGACTACCTGATCGGCAAAGACCCACGCAATATCGAAGACATCTGGACCGTGCTCTATCGCGGTGGCTTCTACCGTGGCGGCGCGATCCACATGAGCGCGCTGGCCGGTATCGACCAAGCGCTGTGGGACATCAAGGGCAAGGCCCTCGGCGTGTCGGTCAGCGATCTGCTCGGTGGCCAGGTGCGCGACAAGATTCGTGTGTATTCGTGGATCGGCGGCGACCGTCCGGCGGACACCGCGCGTGCGGCGAAAGAAGCAGTGAGCCGTGGTTTCACTGCGGTAAAAATGAACGGCACCGAAGAACTGCAGTTCCTCGACACTTTCGAGAAAGTCGACCTCGCCTTGGCCAACGTTGCCGCCGTGCGTGATGCGGTGGGGCCGAACGTCGGTATCGGCGTCGATTTCCACGGCCGCGTGCACAAGCCGATGGCCAAGGTGCTGATGAAGGAGCTCGACCCGTACAAACTGATGTTCATCGAAGAACCGGTGCTCAGCGAAAACTACGAAGCATTGAAAGAACTGGCGCCGCTGACCAGCACGCCGATTGCCCTCGGCGAGCGTCTGTTCTCGCGCTGGGACTTTAAACGGGTGTTGAGCGAAGGCTACGTCGACATTATCCAGCCGGATGCCTCCCACGCTGGCGGCATCACCGAAACTCGCAAGATCGCCAACATGGCCGAAGCCTACGACGTCGCGCTGGCGCTGCATTGTCCGCTGGGACCGATCGCGCTGGCTGCCTGTTTGCAACTCGACGCGGCTTGTTACAACGCGTTTATCCAGGAGCAGAGCCTGGGCATCCATTACAACGAGAGCAACGACTTGCTCGACTATGTGAAGGATCCGCGCGTGTTCGACTACGACCAGGGCTTCGTGAAGATTCCGAACGGCCCGGGGCTGGGCATCGAGATCAACGAGGAATACGTGATCGAACGCGCCGCCGTCGGCCATCGCTGGCGCAACCCGATCTGGCGCCATGCCGATGGCAGCTTTGCCGAGTGGTGATCTCCTGATTCAGCACTGATCCCTGTGGGAGCGAGCCTGCTCGCGAATGCAATGTCACATCCGCCATCCATGTGACTGACCCGACGCTTTCGCGAGCAGGCTCGCTCCCACAGTTTGATCTCCAGGGAGAGGAGATCTGCGTCATGACCTCAACAAACATAAAAAGAGGCTCTCCTCATGCAAACGCATACCCTCTCCGGGCAGGCGTCTTTAGTCACGCCTAGCCGCAAGCGATTTTTCATCATGGTGTTGCTGTTCATCACCGTGGTCATCAACTACCTCGACCGCAGCAACCTGTCGATTGCCGCGCCGGCGCTGACCAGTGAGCTGGGCATCGATCCGGTTCACGTCGGTCTGATCTTCTCCGCCTTCGGCTGGACTTACGCTGCCATGCAGATCCCCGGCGGCTGGCTGGTCGATCGCGTGCCGCCGCGCATCCTTTACAGCGTCGCGCTGCTGCTGTGGTCGGTGGCCACGGTGATGCTCGGTTTCGTCAGCAGCTTCATCGCCCTGTTCGTGCTGCGCATGGCCGTCGGTGCGCTGGAGGCGCCCGCCTATCCGATCAACAGCCGCGTGGTCACCACCTGGTTTCCTGAGCGCGAGCGCGCCACGGCGATCGGTTTCTACACCTCCGGACAGTTTGTCGGCCTGGCCTTCCTGACCCCGGTGCTGGCGTGGCTGCAACATGCATTCGGCTGGCACATGGTGTTCGTCGCCACCGGTGCGGTGGGCATTCTGTGGGCGCTGATCTGGTACGCGGTGTATCGCGAGCCGCGCGATTTCAAAGGCACCAATCAGGCGGAGATCGACCTGATCCGCGAAGGCGGCGGGCTGGTCGATATCCAGGCCGAGGCGGCCAAGGTCAAGGCCAGATTCAGTTGGACCGATCTGGGCATCGTCCTCAGCAAGCGCAAGTTGTGGGGCATCTACCTCGGCCAGTTCTGCCTGAACTCGACGCTGTGGTTCTTCCTCACCTGGTTTCCGACCTATCTGGTGAAATATCGCGGCATGGACTTCATCAAGTCCGGTCTGCTCGCATCGCTGCCATTTCTTGCCGCGTTCGTCGGCGTGTTGTGCTCGGGATTCTTTTCCGACTTCCTGATCCGGCGCGGCTACACCGTGGGCTTCGCGCGCAAGTTGCCAATCATTGGCGGGCTGCTGATTTCGACTTCGATCATCGGCGCCAACTTTGTCGAGTCGACGCCGCTGGTGATTGCCTTCCTCGCCCTGGCATTTTTTGGCAACGGTCTGGCGTCGATCACCTGGTCACTGGTGTCGACGCTGGCACCGGCGCGGTTGCTCGGCCTGACCGGTGGCGTGTTCAACTTCATCGGCAATCTTTCGGCGATCGCTACGCCGATCGTGATCGGCTTCCTCGCCAGCGGTGATTCGTTCGCGCCGGCGATCACCTACATCGCCGTGCTCGCGCTGGTCGGTGCCTTGTCCTACGTGCTGCTGGTGGGCAAGGTCGAGCGTATCGAGTTGTAGTGCTCAGTCTCGGGCGACCATAATGCCGCCCGTTCCTTCGCTCAACGGTAAAAGGCTGGATATGCAGGAAGACGCCCCGGAAAAAACCAAGGACGCCGCGCCCACCGGCACCCAGACGCTGCTGCGCGGCCTCGGTGTGGTGCAGGCGGTGGCCAGTGGCGCGCGTGATCTCAAGGAGATTGCCCGGCTGATCGGCACCACGCGCAGCACTACCCATCGTCTGGCCAGCTGTCTGGTCGACGAGCGTTATCTGCGCGTGGTGCCGCAAATCGGTTATCTGCTCGGGCCGAAACTGATCGAACTGGGCTTTCAGGCCCGCGAAGAGTTGCCGCTGGTGACGTTGGCCGGGCCGTATCTGGATGAGTTGTCGGCGCTGACCGGCGATACCGTGCACCTCGGAATCCGCGAAGGCGACGAAGTGCTGTACCTGCTGAAGAATCCAGGGCGCAACGGCCCGGAAATGCGCTCACGGGTTGGCCATCGCATGCCGCTGGTACGCACCGGGATCGGCAAGGCCTTGATGCTCGATGATTCGCCGCAGGATTGGCGGCGGCTGTACGACATCAGCCTGCCGGCGGGTGGCAAAAGTCAGTTCTGGCCGCAGCATCCGCAGCAATCGTGGGAGCAGCTGGAGCAGCGCATGGGCGAATACGTTGCCGGTGGCTACGCGTTCGATCTGGAAGACAACGAACCGTCGATCCGCTGTGTGGCGGCGCCAATTCGTGATGCGAGCAAGGGCATCGTCGCGGCGATCAGTATCGCCAGCACCGTGCCGTACATGCCGCTGGAAAAAATGGCCGAGTTGATCCCCCTGCTCAAAGGGGTCACAACCCGGCTGTCGGCGGAGCTTGGTTTGAAGGTATAGCCCTAAGGTTTAGGCCTTCAGCGTCGCCATGTCGATGACGAAGCGGTACTTGACGTCACCGGCAATCATCCGCGCGTAGGCTTCGTTGATCTGGCGGATGTCGAGCATTTCGATGTCGCAGGTGATGTTGTGCTCGGCGCAGAAATCCAGCACTTCCTGGGTCTCGGCGATACCGCCGATCAAGGAACCGGCCAGCACGCGGCGGCTCATCACCAGTTTGCCGGCGTGGACGGGCGGGTTCACCGGCTCGATCAGGCCGACCAGAATGTGCACACCGTCGAAACGCAGGGTGTCGAGGTACGGGTTCAAATCGTGCTGCACCGGAATGGTGTCGAGCAGGAAGTCGAAGTAGCCGGCCGCGGCCTTCATCTGCTCGGCATCGGTGGAGACGATGACGTGATCGGCGCCCTGACGGCGACCTTCTTCAGCCTTGCTCGCCGAGCGGGTGAACAGCGTGACTTCCGCGCCCATCGCCTTGGCGAACTTGATGCCCATGTGGCCGAGGCCGCCCATGCCGAGAATCCCGACCTTGTCACCGGCCTTGACGCCGTAGTGCTTGAGCGGCGAGTAAGTGGTGATGCCGGCGCAGAGAATCGGTGCGGCGCTGGCCAGTGCGAGTTTCTCGGGGATGCGCACAACGAAGTGTTCGCTGACCACGATGCTGTCCGAATAACCGCCCATGGTGTTGCTGCCATCAACCCGATCCGGGGTGGCGTAGGTCATGGTCGGGCCTTCGAGGCAATATTGCTCGAGGTTCGCCTGACAGGCTTCGCAGCTGCGGCAGGAGTCGACCATGCAGCCTACGCCAACCAGATCGCCTACCTTGTGACGGGTGACATTCGCACCGACTGCGGTGACTTTTCCGACGATCTCATGGCCAGGCATCAGCGGATAAACGGCGATGCCCCATTCGTTGCGTGCCTGATGGATGTCGGAATGGCAGACGCCGCAGTAGAGAATTTCGATCGCCACGTCGTCGGCGCGCGGGCTGCGCCGTTCGAATTTCATCGGGGCGAGGGGCGTGGTGGCCGATTGGGCGGCATAGCCGATGGCGGTGTACATGGGTGACCTCGCAAAAACAGTGACAAGTGAGGCGGTGAATTCTGGCCGTCAGACGCGGGTGCTGCCATGACGATTTCTCCGGGTCTCATGCCTAATCCTCCGGCATGCGGGTTTCGGCGATCGCATTGGTCAGCGGATCTGCGATGATGTTTTCATCCACTTTTCCGTGAATTTTACGAAGACCTATTCGATGCAGTTGACCCGTCATCTTGATGCCAATGCCCGGCTGGTTTCGCTGATCGAACCGCTGGCGCTGCGCGATGGCTACAGCCAGACCGGCCTGCCCGGTGTGCAGATCCTGCGCGCCAGTTGCGACGTCGCCCGTGGCCCGCACATTTACGAGCCGAGCCTGATGATCATCGCCCAGGGCAGCAAACTGGCGTTCCTCGGCCCACGAACTATGGAATACGGCGCCGGGCATTACCTGATCCAGGCGCTGCCGGTGCCGTTCGAATGCGAAACCTTTGCCTTGCCCGATGCGCCATTGCTCGGTGTGTCGGTGGCGATTGATCGCGTCCTGCTCGGCGAATTGGTGCTGGCCATGGGGCTGGCGCCGGGTCGGCATATTCCGGCGCAGACGCCGGAGTCGATGACCTCGGTGGTGCTCGACGATGGCATGCGCGGTTGTGTCGAACGGCTGCTTAGCTGTCTGCACGATCCGCTGGAATGCCAGATTCTCGGCCCGGCGCGGGTCCGCGAGTTGTTGTTCGTTGCGTTGCGCGGGCCGCAGGCGGATGTATTGCGTGCGTTGGTCGAGCAACAAGGGCAATTCGCCCGGGTGGCGGCGTCGATCAGCCATCTGCATGCGCATTACACCGAGCCGCTGAATGTCGAGACCCTGGCTGGTTGCGCGAACATGAGCGTGTCGACGTTTCATGAGCATTTCAAGCGCAGCACACTGTTGTCGCCGGTGCAGTATCTCAAGCGTTTGCGCTTGTTGAAGGCGCAGACGCTGCTGGTGGCGGAGGGGCTGGGTGTCGCGCAGGTGGCGCATCGGGTGGGGTATCAGAGCACGTCGCAGTTCAGCCGCGAGTACAAGCGTTACTTCGAACGCAGTCCGGGGGATGAGCGCGCTGCCTGATCCGCCGATATTCCCTGTGGGAGCGAGCCTGCTCGCGAAGGCGCTGGATCAGTCGACATCATCTTCATATGACACACCGCTTTCGCAAGCAGGCTCGCTCCCACAGTTGTTTTGTGGTGTCAGGGGAATTTTGGGCAACAAAAAGGCCCCCATTTCGGGAGCCTTGTTGTTCAGCGTTTCGTCTTACATGTTCGGGTAAGTCGGGCCGCCGGCACCTTCCGGCGCGACCCAGGTGATGTTCTGCGCAGGGTCCTTGATGTCACAGGTCTTGCAGTGCACGCAGTTCTGGGCGTTGATCTGGAAGCGCTTCTCGCCATCTTCCTTGGTGATCACTTCGTATACGCCGGCCGGGCAGTAACGCTGCGCCGGTTCGTCGTACAACGGCAGGTTTTTGCTGATCGGGATGCTCGGATCGGTCAGCTTCAAGTGGCACGGCTGCTCTTCTTCGTGGTTGGTACCAGAGATGAACACCGAGCTGAGTTTGTCGAAACTCAGTTTGCCGTCGGGTTTCGGATAGTCGATCTTCTTGCAGTCGGCCGCGAGCTTGAGGCAGGCGTAATCCGGCTTGGTGTCGCGCAGGGTGAACGGCAGTTTGCCGCCGAAGATGTTCTGGTCCAGCCAGTTGAAACCACCGCCGATGATCGCGCCGTACTTGTGGATCGCCGGGCCGAAGTTACGGCTGGCGAACAGTTCTTCATGCAGCCAGCTGTTCTTGAATGCGTCGACGTAAGTGGTCAGTTCGACGGTGCAATCCTGCTCGGCAAACAGCGCATCGGCTACCGATTCCGCCGCGAGCATGCCGGACTTCATCGCGGTGTGGCTGCCTTTGATCTTGGCGAAGTTCAGGGTGCCGAGGTCGCAACCGATCAGCGCGCCGCCCTTGAAGACCATTTTCGGCAGCGAGTTCAGGCCACCCTTGGCGATGGCGCGGGCGCCATAGCTGACGCGCTTGCCGCCTTCCAGATATTGCTTGAGCACCGGGTGATGCTTGAGGCGCTGGAACTCATCGAACGGCGACAGGTAAGTGTTGCTGTAGGACAGGTCGACGATCAGACCGACCACCACCTGATTGTTTTCCAGGTGATAGAGGAACGAGCCGCCGGTGTTCTCGGTGCCCATGATGTCCAGCGGCCAGCCGGCGGTGTGCACCACCAGGCCTGGCTGATGCTTGGCCGGGTCGATTTCCCAGATTTCTTTCAGACCAATGCCGTAATGCTGCACGTCGGCATCGCTGTCGAGGTTGTAGCGCTTGATCAGTTGCTTGCCGATGTGGCCACGGCAGCCTTCGGCGAACAGCGTGTATTTGCCACGCAGTTCCATGCCAGGGGTGTACAGGCCTTCTTTCGGGTTGCCTTCACGGTCGACGCCCAGATCACCGGTGATGATCCCGCGCACTACGCCGTTTTCATCGATCAGCGCTTCCTGAGCGGCGAAGCCCGGGTAGATTTCCACACCCAGGTTCTCGGCCTGCTGAGCCAGCCAGCGGCACAGATTGCCCAGGGAAATGATGTAGTTGCCTTCGTTGTGCATGGTCTTGGGCACAAAGAAGTCAGGAATCTTCTGCGCACTGTCGGCGTTTTTCAGCACGAAAATGTCATCGCGCGTGACGGGCGTGTTCAGCGGCGCGCCGAGTTCTTTCCAGTCCGGGAACAGTTCGTTCAGGGCGCGGGGTTCGAACACCGCACCGGAGAGGATGTGTGCGCCGACTTCGGAGCCTTTTTCGACCACGCAGACGCTGATTTCCTTACCGGCGTCAGCGGCCTTCTGCTTCAAGCGGCAGGCGGCGGACAGACCAGCGGGGCCGGCACCGACGATGACGACGTCGAATTCCATGTATTCGCGTTCCACAGGCTATCTCCTACTCAAGGCTCAACAGTTTTTTTTCTAATATGGAGGTTTGATCTCGCATCCGTATTGCCTTTACGTTAACGTCAAAGGGAATATTGGCGAATCCACCTTTCTCTCTAGGCGGCGCATTATATCTACACCACTCCTAGCGTCCAATACAAACGTTTGTTTGAATCGCCTCCAGCCCTGATAAATCAAAGAAGCGCGGCTAATGACAGGGCATTTTGGCGTATTGACCAGAATGGGCGTTCCGGTCAAGATACGGGCGGTTTTGCGCTCGCCGTAGGCAGACTGGCGGTTTCAAGAGCACCTCTAAAGACAGGGCACAGGCAGTAGACGGTGATGCGCAGCGCAAGTCCGGCGCGCAGTTTACACAGCGTGAGAATGAATGACCCGACAGTCACCCCTGACGAACGGTCACCGCTCTTCGCGAAGTGAATCACCTCACATTCAAGCCGGCGTTTTTAGAGGTGCCCTTGTCGCCCGATGAGCATCATCCGCCAGGTTCGCCTAGGCGACTTTCTTTTCACCGGAGAGTAACGAGGAATCCATGAAGGTTCTTGTAGCTGTCAAACGCGTTGTGGATTACAACGTCAAGGTCCGCGTCAAGGCGGACAATTCCGGCGTCGACCTCGCCAACGTCAAGATGTCGATGAACCCGTTCTGCGAAATCGCCGTGGAAGAAGCCGTACGCCTGAAAGAGAAGGGCGTTGCGACTGAAATCGTCGTCGTCTCGATCGGCCCGACCACCGCTCAGGAGCAGCTGCGTACCGCACTGGCTCTGGGTGCCGACCGCGCCATCCTCGTCGAATCCGCTGAAGACCTGACCTCGCTGGCCGTGGCCAAGCTGCTCAAGGCCGTTGTCGACAAGGAACAGCCTCAGCTGGTGATCCTTGGCAAACAGGCGATCGACAGCGACAACAACCAGACCGGCCAGATGCTCGCGGCACTGAGCGGCTACGGTCAGGGCACCTTCGCTTCGAAAGTCGAAGTCTCCGGCGACAGCGTTGCCGTGACTCGCGAAATCGACGGCGGCGCGCAGACCGTTTCGCTGAAACTGCCGGCCATCGTCACCACCGACCTGCGTTTGAACGAGCCGCGCTATGCGTCCCTGCCAAACATCATGAAAGCCAAGAAGAAGCCTCTCGAAGTGCTGACTCCGGACGCTTTGGGCGTTTCCACCGCCTCCACCAACAAGACCCTGAAAGTCGAAGCGCCGGCTGCACGCAGCGCGGGCATCAAGGTCAAGTCGGTGGCTGAACTGGTTGAAAAACTCAAGAACGAAGCGAAGGTAATCTAAATGACTATCTTGGTTATTGCTGAACACGACAACAAAGTGCTGGCCCCGGCCACACTGAACACCGTGGCTGCTGCGGCAAAAATCGGCGGCGACATCCACGTTCTGGTAGCAGGTCAGGGCGCAGGCCCGGTGGCCGAAGCCGCAGCGAAAATCGCTGGCGTGAGCAAAGTCCTGAATGCTGACAACGCCGCTTACGCGCATCAGCTGCCGGAAAACGTTGCACCGCTGGTTGCAGAGCTGGGCGCTGGCTACAGCCACATCCTGGCTGCCGCGACCTCCAACGGCAAAAACATCCTGCCGCGCGTTGCTGCTGCGCTGGACGTTGACCAGATCTCCGAGATCATCTCGGTAGAAAGCGCTGACACTTTCAAGCGTCCGATCTACGCCGGTAACGCCATCGCCACCGTGCAATCGACCGCCGCGATCAAAGTGATCACCGTGCGTGCCACCGGTTTCGATCCGGTTGCTGCTGAAGGTGGTTCGGCTGCCGTTGAAGCCGTTGGCGCTGCGCACGACGCCGGTACCTCGAGCTTCGTCAGCGAAGAGCTGGCCAAGTCCGATCGTCCTGAGCTGACCGCTGCCAAGATCGTCGTCTCTGGCGGCCGCGGCATGCAGAACGGTGACAACTTCAAACACCTGTACGCGCTGGCCGACAAGCTCGGCGCTGCTGTTGGCGCTTCGCGCGCTGCGGTCGACGCAGGTTTCGTACCGAACGACATGCAGGTCGGTCAGACCGGCAAGATCGTTGCGCCACAGCTGTACATTGCCGTCGGTATCTCCGGCGCGATCCAGCATCTGGCCGGTATGAAAGACTCCAAAGTGATCGTTGCGATCAACAAGGACGAAGAAGCGCCGATCTTCCAGGTGGCCGATTACGGCCTCGTGGCGGATCTGTTCGAAGCAGTACCTGAGCTGGAGAAGCTGGTCTAATCCGGCGGCTTCACTTATAAAGAGCCCGGCCTGTTGGTCGGGCTTTTTTTTTGTCTTGGATTTGACTGGGGAGCGTTTTGCCATGGATCTGCGCTGCGGATGGTTGTTGGGATGGGTGCTGTTGCCAGGTCTGGCCACGGCCGCTGGCAAGTGCGAGCGCCTGGTTGTCACCGGCAGCCCGGATGCACCGCCGTACTTGTGGCAGGACCCGCAAAACCCCAAGCGCCTGATCGGCGCCAGTGCCGATCTGTTGCAGCAAGTGGCCAAGGATCTGGGCATCAAAGTCGACCTGCTCTACGCCGGCAAACGCTCGCAGGCCCTCGATGAAGTGCGCAGCGGGCGCATGGACATGCTGGCCGACGCGCCGTTGACCGTGAATGAGCTGGAAAACCTCGACTACATCCATCCGCCACTGCTGGAAAACGACTATCTGGTGTGGACGCGCAAAGGCTCGACGCTGACCTATGCCGAGGCCAGCGACCTGAAAGGCCACGCCGGCGCGGTGTCGGAAAAGTCGCGGATGACCCAGGCATTCGGCACTTTCGCCGAACAGAATCTGACCCTGACCCGCACAGCAAACCTTACCGAGGCATTACAGAAACTGCTGTTGGGCGAGGTGGAATATGTCCTCGCCGGACGTTACTCAGGCCTGGCCGCCGCGCAGACATTGGGCATGACCAGCGATCTGTTGGCGTTCGAACAACCCATCGACCGGCCGGGTCTGTTCCTCGCGGTTTCGCATAACTCGGCTTGCAACGATCCGTGGTTGCGCGGACAGCTCGCCAAAAAGATGACAGAATTGCCCGCGTCCGGACTGACGGAAGCCGCGCTGCAACGCAACATCGAGCGCTGGAAGGCGCAACAGCAACAGTCGCCACAACCTGTCAGTGCCCCAAAACAGTAGGGATTCTTAGTGAGTATTCGACCTCTTTTCGCGGCTGTGGCCGTTCTGGCCCTGGCCGGGTGCGCATCCGATCCGGCACCCAGTGAACAAATGCGCTTGACCGAACAAGCCATCGTGCAGGCCAAGGCAGTCGGCGCCACCGCTGACGAAGTGCCGGAAATGCAACTGGCCGAAACCAAGTACAACCGCGCCAAAGGCAGCATGGCCGACGAGTCCTATCGCAATGCGCGCATGCGTGCCGAGCAGGCCGAACTGGATGCACGTCTGGCCGAAGCCAAGGTGCTGACGAAAAAAAGTGAAGAGCAACTCAATGTGCTCAATACCCGCATTGTCCGCCTGCGCAAGCAGCTGCAACTGGGGGAAGCGCAATGAGCCTCAAGTCCAACGCTTTGGGCATTCTGCTCCTCGCCGGTTGCGCCAGCCTGTACGGCTGCGCTGGCCAGCACAGCGAGGCGGCGCTGCAACAGGCCGGCGCTGATTTCCAGAAGGTCAAGGAAGATTCCAACGTCCTGCGCATTGCGCCGAAAGACGTGATCCGCGCCGGCGAATCCCTGGCCCGTGCCGATCGG
Organism: Pseudomonas sp. 1L-E-NC-VB-C3; assembly: GCF_057291535.1. Classification (NCBI taxonomy): domain Bacteria; kingdom Pseudomonadati; phylum Pseudomonadota; class Gammaproteobacteria; order Pseudomonadales; family Pseudomonadaceae; genus Pseudomonas; species Pseudomonas sp. 1L-E-NC-VB-C3. The sequence goes on from NZ_JBXAWD010000012.1 coordinate 22,342, forward strand.
CTGTCGACCTATTGGGGCAGCGGTGCCGACGTGGTGCATTACGCCTACTTGAGCCAGCGCTACAGCGAAATCGCCCGCGAGCACACCAACCAGGCGCTCAACGAGGAACGCGCAGCCAAGCTCGAGCTTGAGCGTCAGCGTCTGCAACTGGCTCTGCGCGAGTCGAAGCTGCTCAGTGTGCAGCAGCAGGGCAAGTGGCTGGAGGAACAGATCGAGGCCCTGGCCACCACACAGACCGATCGGGGGCTGGTCATGACCCTCGGCGACGTGTTGTTCGACACCGGCCAGGCGGAACTGAAAAACTCGGCCAACCGTGTCGTGCTGAAGATCGTGCAGTTTCTGCAACTCAACCCCAAGCGCGTGGTGCGCATCGAGGGTTACACCGACAGCACCGGTGGCAAACAGGAAAACCTCAAACTGTCCCGCGATCGTGCGCAGTCGGTAGCTGACGTGCTGGTCGATCTGGGCATCGATGAAAAACGCATTCAGGTCGAAGGTTATGGCGACCAGTTCCCGGTTGACGCCAACGCCTCCGAGCGCGGCAGGGCGCAGAACCGCCGGGTGGAAATCGTGTTCTCTGACGAAAAAGGCCAGCTCGGCGCCGCCCGTTGAGGGCTGCGTCTCTGGAAAGCCCGGACTGTCATGCAGTGCCGGGCTTTTTTATGTCTGTCGATTGCTGCGCAAAACCGTACAGATGGGGCAGACACCCCACTGTACGGTCGAGTAATCTGGCAACTGTCCCAGTACACTTCTAAACTGTTCCGGTATTGTTTCAGACAAGAATAAAACGCCCGTGAAATCGAGTGCTGCGTCATGACCAATCTCTTGCTCTACCAACGTATTGCTCAGCAACTGGCCGAAGACATCCGCCGTGGTGTCTATCAACCGGGGGAGCGCGTGCCTTCGGTGCGCAAGATGAGTTCGCAGCTGAACGTCAGTCATGCGACGGTGTTGCAGGCTTACGCCAACCTTGAAGATCAGGGCCTGATCCGCGCCCGACCGCAGTCGGGTTACTACGTGCACCAGACCCCAGCGCTGACCGCGCCGACGCCGGATATTGCCCGGGTCGAACGGCCGGGGCTGGTGACGCGCAGCAGCATCATCCAGCAGGTATTGGTCGAGTCGCGGCGCGAAGGCGTGTTTCCGCTGGGCGCTGCGGTGCCGAGTGTCGATTATCTGCCGGTGCGCGCGCTGCATCAGCAATTGGCCAAGGTCACCCGCTTTCACAGCCCTCGGGCGTTCAGCTACATGTTCAGCCCCGGCTTCGAACCGCTGCGCCGGCAAGTGGCGATCCGCATGCGTGACGCTGGCGTGGTGGTCGATCCATCGGAAGTGGTGATCACCCACGGCTGTGTCGACGCCTTGCAGATGTCGTTGCGCGTGCTGACGCGGCCGGGGGATCTGATCGCTGCCGAATCACCGACCTATTACGGCCTGCTGCAACTGGCCGATCTGCTTGGCCTGAAGGTCATCGAAATCCCCAGCGACCCCGCCACCGGCATGAGCCTGGAAGCCTTGCAACTGGCCGCCAACCAATGGTCGATCAAGGCGCTGGTGCTGACCACGCGCTTGAGCAATCCGCTCGGCGGAACCATGCCGGAAGAGCGGCAGAAACAGTTGCTGCGTCTGGCCTCGGATTTCGACATTCAGATTGTCGAAGACGATATCTACGGCGAACTGATGTTCGAGCAGGGCCGTACCAAGGCGCTGAAGGCTTACGACAGGCTGGATCGGGTGATCTACTGCTCGAGCTTCTCCAAAACCTTGTCGCCAGGTGTGCGTATCGGCTGGATGATCGCCGGCAAATACCAACAGGAAATCCAGCGCCTGCAAACCTTCAGCACCCATTCGGCGTGCAGCGTCACGCAGATGGCGATTGCCGCCTATCTGGAAAACGGCGGTTATGACCGGCATTTACGCTACATCCGCCAGGAATACCGGAAAAACCTCAGCGCGTTCCAGCTGGCGGTTCAACAGCATTTCCCTGAAGGCACGCAGATGTCCCGGCCAACTGGCGGTTTCATCCTTTGGGTGAGCTTGCCGGGGCGGGTCAACACCCAGGAATTGCATGTCCGCGCACTGCAACAAGGCATCAGCATCGCGCCGGGTCTGATCTTCAGCAACACCGAGCAGTTCAACCACTGTATCCGGCTCAATTGCGGTATTCCGTGGAATCGCGAGGCGGAGCGCGCGCTGATGACGCTGGGTCTGTTGGCCACCCAACTGTGTCAGGAAATGGCTGGCGGATTCTGAACGAGGAGGGCGCTGAGGCTTGTCATGTGACGCACAACAAGCGAGCATGTGGCCCTCTGCCGTTAGTTCGTTGGGTCCATGAAAGCGATTGTTCCTGCCGCGTGGGTATTGCTGGGTTTGTTGATGATCGGTCAGGCACCGGGTGTCATGGCGGCCGCAGCCCAGGAAAAACCGGCAGCGACCAGTACCACGAAGAAAGCCGTCAAAACCGTGGTTCCGGCAAAAAAAGCCCAGGCCAAAAAAAACGCCACGGTGAAGAAGCGTCGCCCGGTTGCCTCGAAGTCGAAATCCGCCAGCGAGGTGGCCAAGACCAAATTGCCGCCGGCAAAACTCGATCTCAGCCTGCCCAAGGATATGGTTGAAGACCTGAAGCCACAGGGCACCGTAGAACTGCCCAAACGCGAGGCGATCCTGCCGCAGATGTTTGGCGAAAAAGATAACGGCTTCCAGCTCAACGGCCGCTTGCTCAGCAATGAAATGGAGTTGCAATTGCGCAACGAAGCGCGACGCGATGTGGAAGGCGCGGCGCTGGATTTCGAATTCAAGCAATAGATGCAGGCCTCTGCGACGCGCAGAGCAGACGCTTCGTCGGAGACTGCCCGGTCACTTTTACTTATCGTTGAAAAGCCGCTTGCAGCAATTTGAAACAGTCGTTTTAGCGGTTACTCTGTTCCCGTCTCTTTTACACATCGCCCGTCGCGAGGATCTGTTCGTCATGAAATGCCGTGAAGGCTGTGGCGCTTGCTGCATTGCCCCCTCCATCAGTTCGCCGATTCCCGGCATGCCCGATGGCAAACCCGCCGGCGAACGTTGCGTGCAACTGTCGGTCGATAACCTGTGCAGCATTTTCGGCCGTCCGGAACGTCCGGCTGTCTGCTCGGGTTTCGCTGCGGATGTCGAGGTTTGCGGCAGCAGTTCGCAAGAAGCGATCAGGTTGATCGGCTGGTGGGAGCAGATGACGGCGGCATGATGTGTTCACGAACGGAACTTCAACAATAAGGAATAACACTATGGGTTCGCTGCACCGTATCGCTGTGTTGTGTGGTCTGACTGCCGTACTTGCCACTTCGGTCGTCCACGCGGAAGACTGGAAAGTTGCCAAGAACGAAGACGGCATCAAGGTTTCCCTGAGCGAAATACCCGGTTCGGATTACAAGTCCTACCAAGGCGTTGCGTTGATGAAAACCACCGTTGCCAAACTGCGCGCCTTGCAGGAAGACGTCTCCGGCGCCTGCGCGTGGATTCACGAATGCAAGAGCCAGAAACTGCTCAAGCACGAAGGCGATCTGAGCTGGACCTATTCGCAATTCAATACGCCGTGGCCGGTGACCCCGCGTGATTCGGTGTTGAAGATCACCACTGTTGAGGGCGCCGATGGCAGCCTGACCCGTAATCTTGAGGGCGTGCCGACCTATCTGCCGGAAGAAAAAGGCTTCGTGCGGGTCCAGCAAGTCAAAGGCTTCTGGAAGTTCGTGCCTAAAGGCGATCAGGTTGAAGTGACTTACCAGGTGCACACCGAGCCGGGCGGTAGCGTGCCGGCCATGGTCGCCAACAAGTTTGTGGTGGATGCGCCATTCAATACCCTGAAAGCGCTGAAAGAACGCGCCGAGAAATAATCAATTGGCTGTAAGCAAAACGCCCCGATCGCTTCGGGGCGTTTTGTTTTGTCTCTAAATTGTATTTCCAGATATGCGTTGCACGAAATTTTCACAAAGTCTCCAAGACAATTCGCCCGCACTTGTTGACTGCCATTGCGTTGCCAGCCTTCGAATGAAAGTCTCGAAGGGCTGGGCAGTAATCAATGGCAATGGTGTGAACGATCGTGCAACATTTGCGCACCGCGCACGCCCCGGGGTCTGGATTGACCAATAGAGGGCATGGCGCCGCTGTATTTTTGCAACTTCAACTTCCAATGGGTCCTAAAACGACATGGCAAACCCGGACGCCCTGAGTCAGCAGCGATCTTCTGCTCGTCTGCTGCAACCGACCGTCAAATCGCATCTGGCCTACACGCTGCTGTGCGCGCTGGTCATGATGGTGATGTTTTCCGCGCTGCGCCTCGCGCTGCTGGTCTACAACCGCGAGATGATCCTCGACACCCCGGCCGCGACCTTCCTTGAAGCGTTTGTCAACGGTCTGCGTTTCGACCTGCGCCTGGTGGTCTACCTGTGCATTCCGCTGGTGCTGGCGCTGTTCAGTGCCCGGGCCATGGCCGCGCGCGGTTTCTTCCGTCTGTGGCTGACCGTCGCCTCGAGCATCGCGCTGTTCCTCGGCCTGATGGAAATGGACTTCTACCGCGAGTTTCACCAGCGCCTCAATGGTCTGGTGTTCCAGTACGTGAAGGAAGACCCGAAAACCGTAATGAGCATGCTCTGGTACGGTTTCCCGGTGGTGCGCTACGTGCTGGCGTGGGTAATCGGCACGGTCATTCTGACCCTGGCGTTCAAAGGTGCCGACCGCGCCACCCGCCCGCGCGGACCGTTCAGCGGCGGCAGCGTCAGCTCCCGTCAGGTTGCGCCGTGGTACACCCGCCTGGCGGTGTTCGTGGTCTGCCTGCTGATCTGCGTGGTCGCCGCTCGCGGCACCCTGCGTCAAGGCCCGCCGATGCGTTGGGGTGACGTCTACACCACCGATTCCAACTTCGCCAACCAGCTCGGCCTCAACGGCACGCTGTCGCTGGTCGCCGCAGCCAAGGCGCGCATGGGCGAAGACCGCGACAATATCTGGAAAGCCACGCTGCCCCAGGAACAGGCGCAGCAAGTGGTGCGCGACATGCTGCTGATGCCGGACGACAAACTGGTCGATGCCGACATCGCCGCTGTTCGCCGCGACTACATGCCGCCGGCCGACAAGACCCTGCCGATCAAGAACGTCGTGGTGATCCTGATGGAAAGCATGGCCGGTCACTCGGTCGGTGCTTTGGGCGCGCCGGGCAATATCACCCCGTACCTGGACAAGCTGTCGAAGGAAGGTCTGCTGTTCGACCGTTTCTTCTCCAACGGCACCCACACCCATCAGGGCATGTTCGCGACCATGGCCTGCTTCCCCAACCTGCCAGGTTTCGAATACCTGATGCAGACCCCGGAAGGCAGCCACAAACTGTCCGGCCTGCCGCAGTTGCTCAGCGCCCGCGACTATGACGACGTCTATGTCTACAACGGCGATTTCGCCTGGGATAACCAGTCGGGCTTCTTCAGCAACCAGGGCATGACCAACTTCGTTGGCCGCAATGACTTCGTCAATCCGGTGTTCTCCGATCCGACCTGGGGCGTGTCCGACCAGGACATGTTCGATCGTGGCCTGCAAGAACTGAAGGCGCGGGAAAATGGCAAGCCGTTCTACGCGCTGCTGCAAACCCTGTCCAACCACACGCCGTACGCCTTGCCGACGCCATTGCCGGTCGAGCGCGTGACTGACCGTGGCAGCCTCAACGAACACCTGACCGCGATGCGCTACTCCGATTGGGCGCTCGGCCAGTTCTTCGAGAAGGCGCGCAAAGAGAAGTACTTCAACGAAACCCTGTTCGTCATCGTCGGCGACCACGGCTTCGGCAACGAGCGCCAGATCACCGAAATGGACCTGGGTCGCTTCAACGTGCCGATGCTGATGATCGCCCCGGGCATTCAGCAGAAGTTCGGTACCCGCGACCACACCGTGGGCACGCAGATCGACATCGTGCCGACCATCATGGGCCGTCTCGGTGGCGAAGTGCGTCACCAGTGCTGGGGCCGTGACCTGCTCAACCTACCGCAGGGCGATACCGGTTTCGGTGTGATCAAGCCATCGGGCAGCGAACAGACCACCGCCATCGTCACCGCCGACCAGATTCTGGTGCTGCCGCGTGACAAGGACATGGGCCCGAAAATCTGGCAATACCAGCTCGGCGCCAACCCGCACGCCGAAGTTGTGCCGGACGCGCCGCGCACTGCCGAACTCAAACTCAAACTTGAGGCGTTCCTGCAAACCGCGACCAAGAGCCTGCTCGATAACACCGCCGGTGTCATTCACGGCAAGCCGGACTGATCATTTCTTAAAGTCCACGCAATAAAAAAGAGGCCCTTGAACAAGGGCCTCTTTTTTTACCGCTTCAAATCGTCATATCTTGCCGAGTAACAACAGCACCAGCAGCACGACCAACACCACGCCGATAATGCCCGACGGGCCATAACCCCAACTTCTTGAGTGCGGGAAGACCGGCAGACCACCGATCAGCAACAGGATCAGGATGATGATTAGAATTGTGCCCATGGGTGATTTCCTTGTTCAGAGTCTGGAAGAGTCTTGATGCTCAGTGGGCAGCTGGAGAGCAACTAAATTCCAGCCGGCTTACATGTTCCGACTTGCGCCGATGAAAAAAAATTCAATGTTTTTTTAATGTATTTGGATTGCTCGGTTATTTCCTTTCCAGCAAAAAGATCGCAGCCTCGTTGCACTCGTCAGCTCCTGCATGAGACCAACCGGAAAACAATGACGGCTGGAATCTTTTGATCCTCCATTCAGCAACTGGATGGAGCGTGGGCGAACGAACTTCCTTCGCTACACTCGGCGCATCTCTCCCGGAACAACAAGGCTGTCCGCTATGCAAAATCGCATGATGATCACTGGTGCAGGCTCAGGCCTGGGTCGCGAAATCGCGCTGCGCTGGGCCCGTGAAGGCTGGCGGCTGGCCTTGTCCGATGTCAGTGAGCCCGGCCTGCAGGAAACCCTGAAACTGGTGCGCGAGGCGGGCGGTGACGGCTTCATCCAGCGCTGTGACGTGCGCGATTACAGTCAGCTCACGGCCTTCGCCCAGGCCTGCGAAGAGAAGCTCGGCGGCATCGACATCATCGTCAACAATGCCGGCGTCGCCTCGGGCGGGTTTTTCAGCGAATTGTCGCTGGAAGACTGGGACTGGCAGATCGCGATCAACCTGATGGGCGTGGTCAAAGGCTGCAAGGCGTTCCTGCCGCTGCTGGAAGAGAGCAAGGGCAAGATCATCAACATCGCCTCCATGGCCGCGTTGATGCAAGGCCCGGCAATGAGTAACTACAACGTGGCCAAGGCCGGCGTAGTGGCGTTGTCGGAGAGTCTGCTGATCGAACTGGCGCAGCAGGAAGTGGCGGTGCATGTGGTTTGCCCGTCGTTCTTCCAGACCAACTTGCTCGATTCTTTCCGTGGCCCGACCCCGGCCATGAAAGCCCAGGTCGGCAAGTTGCTGGAAAGTTCGCCGATCAGCGCAGCCGACATCGCTGACTACATCTATCAGCAAGTCGCCGCCGGCGAATTCTTGATTCTGCCCCACGAACAAGGGCGCATGGCCTGGGCGCTCAAACAGAAGAATCCGCAACTGCTCTACAACGAAATGACTTCCATGGCCGAGAAAATGCGCGCCAAGGCCAAACAAAACAACGCTTGATCTTGTTCGATGCCCGTCGCGTCGTTAGGGTGGCCGCCAATGGTCACCCTGTCGAGATGCGCTCATGCTCAATTACTTGTGGTTCTTCCTTGCGGCGCTGTTTGAAATCGCCGGCTGTTTTGCCTTCTACATGTGGCTGCGCCAGGGCAAGAGCGCGTTGTGGGTGATTCCCGCGTTGCTCAGCCTGACCCTGTTCGCGCTGTTGCTGACCCGTGTTGAAGCGGCCTACGCCGGGCGCGCCTATGCCGCGTATGGCGGGATCTACATCGTTGCTTCGATTGGCTGGCTGGCGGTGGTCGAGCGGGTGCGTCCGCTGGGCTCGGACTGGATTGGCATGGCCCTGTGCGTGGTCGGTGCCAGCATCATTCTGTTCGGGCCGCGCTTTTCCGCTGCCTGAGGCTTTTGTGCGAAGTGTCTGACAGCCGTGGGCGTGGGCGTCTGTAGGGCAAGACTGATTTGCTCGTCGTGGATTGTGAAGACGCTGTAAGCCGCGCATCTTCAGGGTTTGCCAGTCCTGAAGGATGAATCCCATGCTTGTACTCAGCCGTGTGGTCGGTGAGTTGATTTCAATCGGAGACGACATCACCCTGCGTGTTCTGTCGGTCAACGGCTCCAGCGTGCGCTTCGGCGTCGAGGCGCCGAAAAAGGTCCATGTACACCGCGCCGAGGTCTATGACCGGATCAAGCGCAAGGAGGCTGCGGCGAAGGCTGGCTGACGGCTTCAGTCGAACAGATGCTTGGGTACGTCGTGCTTGAGCATCAGCTGGCACTGCTCGCTTTCCGGATCGAACACGATCAATGCCTGGCCTTTGGTCAGTGCCTGACGCACGCGCAGGACGCGGGTCTCCAGCGGGGTGTCATCGCCGTTGTCGGTACCGTCGCGGGTGACGAAATCCTCGATCAGGCGGGTGAGGGTGTCGACTTCAAGCGCGTCGTGGGGAATGAGCATGGGCACCTCGGTCAAATCAATGTCGGGATGCTACGGGGAATGGGTTTCGTCTGCCAGTTCTGTATCGGTCTTGCCGGCCCATTCGCGAGCAGGCTCGCTCCCACCTTTGAGTTGCGATCCCTGTGGGAGCGAGCCTGCTCGCGAAAGCGGTTATCTGTTCACCGAAGGCTCAACTGTCAGAACGCTGCCCCACCAGACTGTCCACCGGCGGCACCCGGGTTTCGCTTTCCATCTGCGTGTCATGCTCGATCTGATGGCTGAAGCGATCCAGTGAAGCATTGGCTGGTGCCGCATCGCTGGCAAAGACCGGCGGACTCAGAATGTACGCGCCAAGCAGTCGGCTGAGCGCCGCCAGGCTGTCGATGTGCGTACGCTCGTAGCCGTGGGTGGCATCGCAGCCGAAAGCGAGCAGGGCGGTGCGAATATCGTGGCCGGCGGTGACCGCCGAGTGCGCATCGCTGAAGTAATAGCGGAACATGTCACGGCGCACCGGCAATTCGTGTTCATCGGCCAGACGCAACAGATGCCGCGACAGGTGATAGTCATACGGCCCGCCCGAATCCTGCATTGCCACGCTCACCGCGTGTTCGCTGGAGTGCTGGCCGGGGGCGACCGGTGCGATGTCGATGCCGACAAATTCGCTGACGTCCCACGGCAATGCCGCCGCTGCACCGCTGCCGGTTTCCTCGGTGATGGTGAACAGTGGATGGCAATCGATGTTCAGTTCCTGGCCACTGTCGACAATCGCCTTGAGCGCAGCGAGCAATGCGGCAACACCGGCCTTGTCGTCGAGGTGGCGGGCGCTGATATGGCCGCTTTCAGTGAACTCCGGCAGCGGATCGAAGGCCACCACGTCGCCGACATGAATGCCCAGCGACTCGCAATCGGCCTTGGTCGTGCAGTAGGCATCCAGACGCAGTTCGACGTGGTCCCAACTGATCGGCATTTCATCGACCTGGGTATTGAACGCATGCCCGGACGCCATCAGCGGCAACACGCTGCCGCGAATCACCCCGGTGTCGGTAAACAGGCTGACCCGGCTACCCTCGGCAAAGCGACTCGACCAGCAGCCGACCGGGGCTAGGGTCAGGCGACCGTTGTCTTTCACCGCACGCACAGCAGCGCCGATGGTGTCCAGGTGCGCAGACACCGCGCGGTCAGGGCTGCTCTTTTTGCCCTTCAACGTCGCGCGGATGGTCCCGCGCCGGGTCATTTCAAACGGAATGCCCAGCTCTTCGAGACGCTCGGCGACGTAGCGCACGATGGTGTCGGTGAAACCGGTCGGGCTGGGAATGGCGAGCATTTCCAGCAGGACTTTTTGCAGGTAAGCCAGATCCGGTTCAGGGATTTGTGTGGTCATGGAAACTCCTGATGGGTTGAGCACACCGATGGTTTCGATGAGGAAAATTGGTGGTGACGTTCAGGGCCTCTTCGCGAGCAGGCTCGCTCCCACATTTGGAATGCATTCCCCTGTGGGAGCGAGCCTGCTCGCGAAGGCGTCAGCCGGAACAACGATGGTTCAAGAGACAGCCGGCTGACTATGCGGAAACAACAGATCGACAAAGCGCTCCGCCGTCGGCTGCGGTTCGTGGTTGGCCAGGCCGGCGCGTTCGTTGGCTTCGATGAACACGTACTCGGGCTGATCCGCCGCCGGCACCATCAGATCGAGCCCGACCATCGGAATGTCCAGCGCCCGCGCCGCGCGCACTGCCGCGTCGACCAGGGTCGGATGAAGAATGTCGGTCACGTCTTCCAGCGTACCGCCGGTGTGCAGATTGGCCGTGCGCCGCACGAACAGATGCTCGCCGGCCGGCAGGATGCTGCTGTAGTCATAGCCGGCAGCGTGCAGCGTGCGTTGGGTTTCGTGGTCCAGCGGGATCTTGCTTTCGCCGCTGGTGGCCGCTTGCCGACGGCGGCTCTGCGCTTCGATCAGCGCACCGATCGAATGCTGACCATCGCCAACCACTTCCGCCGGCCGGCGAATCGCCGCCGCTACCACTTCAAAACCGATCACCACGATGCGCAGATCAAGGCCTTCGTGGAAACTTTCCAGCAGCACGCGGCTGTCGAACTGCTTCGCCGTTTCGATGGCCTTCTGCACTTCTTCGATGGTGCGCAGATCCACCGCGACGCCGTGGCCCTGTTCGCCATCGAGAGGTTTGACCACCACCCGTTGGTGCTCATCGAGGAAGGCCAGGTTGTCGTCGGCGTTGCCCGCCAGTTGCTGCGCGGGCAGTTTCAGACCTGCGCCTTTCAGCACCTTGTGGGTCAGGCTTTTGTCCTGGCACAAGGTCATGCTGATCGCACTGGTCAGATCGCTCAACGACTCGCGGCAGCGCACTCGACGGCCGCCATGGCTGAGGGTGAACAGCCCGGCGTCGGCGTCATCCACTTGCACGTCGATACCGCGCCGATGGGCTTCTTCGACGATGATCCGCGCGTAAGGATTGAAATTCGCCTCCGGACCCGGGCCGAGAAACAGCGGCTGGTTGATGCCGTTCTTGCGCTTGATGGCGAACGTCGGCAGGTTGCGGAAACCCAGTTTGGCGTAAAGGTTTTTCGCCTGACGGTTGTCGTGCAGCACCGACAGATCCAGATAAGCCAGACCACGACTCATGAAGTGCTCGACCAGATGCCGCACCAGCACTTCGCCAACGCCGGGGCGCGAGCAATGCGGGTCGACCGCCAGGCACCACAGGCTGCTGCCGTGTTCCGGGTCGTTGAAGGCTTTTTCATGATTGAGACCCATGACACTGCCGATCACCGCGCCGCTGTCCTCGTCTTCCGCCAGCCAGTACACCGGGCCGCCCTGATGATGTGGGGTGAGCAGCTCCTGATCGATCGGCAACATGCCGCGCGCCTGGTACAAACGGTTGATGCCCTGCCAGTCGGTTTCGCTTTGCGCACGACGAATGCGGAAGCCGCGAAACACCCGCGTGGCTTGCCGGTAATCGCTGAACCATAAACGCAGGGTGTCGGATGGATCGAGAAACAGCTGCGTCGGCTCGAGGCCGAGAATCTGCTGCGGTGCGGCAACATACAGGGCGATATCGCGTTCGCCGGGCTGCTCGTTGAGCAGCTCCTGCGCGAGCGACGCCGGGTCGGGAAAGGTATGGCCGATCAGCAGCCGGCCCCAGCCGCAATGCACGGCAATCGGGGCGGTGGCAGGCTCGCTGCCGTCTTCGGCCAGGCGCGCCTGCAAACGTTCATACGAGGGGGCCTGACCACGCAACAGGCGCTGGTTGATGGACGTGGCATGGGGTTTCATCAATCAGATTCCTTGTTCACTGAGCCACAGGTTCAGGGCCGCCAGTTGCCACAGTTTCGAACCGCGCAACGGGGTCAGTTGGCCTTGCGGATCAGTCAAAAGCTTGTCGAGCATGGTCGGGTTGAACAGGCCGCGATCCTGGCTCGGATCCAGCAGCAGTTCGCGCACCCAATTGAGTGTGTCGCCCTGCAAGTGCTTGAGACCCGGCACCGGGAAATAGCCTTTCTTGCGATCGATCACTTCGCTTGGAATGACCCGACGCGCTGCTTCTTTCAGCACTTGCTTGCCGCCATCGGGCAGCTTGAATTGGCCTGGTACACGAGCCGACAGCTCGACCAGTCGATAGTCGAGAAACGGCGTACGCGCTTCCAGGCCCCAGGCCATGGTCATGTTGTCGACGCGTTTGACCGGGTCATCGACCAGCATCACCGTGCTGTCCAGGCGCAGGGCTTTGTCCACTGCGGCATCGGCGCCGGGCTGGGCAAAGTGCTGTTTGACGAAATCGCCGGCCGCGTCGTGGTCGACCAGCCATTTCGGCTGCACAGTCGCCGCGTAGTCGTCGTAGCTGCGATCGAAGAACGCATCACGGTAGGCCGCGTATGGGTCCGCCGCGCCGTCGACCTGCGGATACCAGTGGTAACCGGCAAACAGTTCGTCTGCGCCCTGGCCGCTCTGCACCACTTTGCAGTGCTTGGCCACTTCACGGGACAACAGATAGAAGGCGATGCAGTCATGGCTGACCATCGGCTCGCTCATCGCACGGAACGCGGCGGGCAGTTGCTCGATGATTTCTTTCTCGTCGATGCGCAACTGATGGTGGCGCGTGCCGTAGTGCTTGGCGATCAGATCCGAATACTGGAACTCGTCGCCGCGCTCGCCGCCGGCATCCTGGAAACCAATGGAGAAGGTCGACAGATTCTCTACACCGACTTCGCGCAACAGGCCGACAAGCATGCTCGAGTCGACACCGCCGGACAGCAACACACCGACATCCACCGCCGCACGCTGACGAATCGCCACCGCTTCGCGGGTGCTGTCGAGGACGCGATCGACCCAGTCTTCCAGATTGAGATTTTTCTCGTCCTCATTCGGGCCGTAAGGCAGGGTCCACCAGGTTTTCTGCTCGGTGCGGCCATCGGCTTCAACGCGCATCCAAGTGGCGGGCGGCAGTTTTTCGATACCGGCCAGCAAGGTGCGCGGCGCAGGCACCACGGCATGGAAATTCAGATAGTGATTGAGCGCCACCGGATCAAGAATCGGGTTGATGTCGCCGCCCTTAAGCAGCGCCGGCAGTGCCGAGGCAAAACGCAAGCGTTGGCCGGTGCGTGACAGGTACAACGGCTTTACGCCGAGACGGTCACGAGCGATAAACAGGCGCTGGGCATCGCGCTCCCAGATGGCGAAAGCAAACATGCCATTGAGCTTCGGCAGCAGCGCCTCGCCCCAGGCGTGATAACCCTTGAGCAGCACTTCGGTGTCGCCACCCGAATAGAAGGCATAACCCAGCGCTTCAAGCTCTGCGCGCAATTCCGGGAAGTTGTAGATCGCACCGTTGAACGCCAGGGACAGGCCCAGTTGGCTGTCGATCATCGGCTGCGCCGAGCCGTCCGACAGGTCCATGATTTTCAGGCGTCGATGGCCCAGGGCAATCGGCCCCTGGGCATGGAAGCCCCACGCGTCAGGGCCGCGAGGGGCCAGGTGATGGGTGATTCTTTCGATCGCTGCAAGGTCTGCAGGTTGTTGATCAAAACGTAACTCGCCAGCTAATCCGCACATAAAGTCCTTACCGGTTTTTCCGTTGGGGAAGGTCAAGCCGTACCGCGCGAAAAGTGCGGGTACTCAGAAACTGACCTGTCTCGGTAGGTGGAGTTTTAGATCGATAAGTTATAAGGCGGCCACGCTGGCTCCGGCCGTAACGCTATCGGTGCGGATCGAGTCTCGGGATGTACCCCTGCGCCGTTACGCTTTTTTTGCATAAGCCCACACGTGCACGGACGTCCCGGGTGGGGTGGTGCAGGGCTGTTTTTTCCATACAAAAAAGCGTTTGATCTGCGTGGATTTTGTCCAGCATTTTGAACTGTTATCGGCTGCCCGGCAGCGCTAGGGTCAAGGCTTCAAATCGCAATAAAGGACTATTGCCATGCCCACCCAAGACAAGACAAATCCACAGATTCAGGCCTCGGTCCTGAGCACCTTGTACGCCGCGACCGGTGACCTCGATACCGCTGAAAGCCTGGAAAAAAGCCTGCCGGCGCATCTGCTCACGGCTTCTGCGGCCACGCTGAACAAGCTGGACGAAATCAATCGTGAACTGCACACCCTGCAAGTCAAAGTCGACAAGGATCTGACCCGGCTCAAACCATTGCACAGCTTCTGCATCAGCGAACTCAACGCGGCGCTGAGCGAGAAATGGCCAGCGGTCTATGACGTGAGCGAGGATCTGCTCAGCCTGCCCGGCGTCGATTGTAGCTGCGATGTGAAGGCGACGGATCAGGCCGAGATCGGCTTGGTCAGACACGCGACGCAAAGCCTGTTGCAGGCAGCCATGCAAAACTTCACCGCAGACGAGGAGCAGGCCGACGGTTTCCCCGCCGGCAGCCTGGTGCGCGTCAAGAGTGTGCCCGCTGGCGTGAAGGATCTGACGCCGGCAGCGTTCGCAGCGTTGTGCCGCAAGCTGGATCTGGGCAAGAAATACCAGGAGCATCTGCAGCAAGTGTTCGGTCTGCGTGAGGACTGCGGCAAAGTCGTGGCGACCAGTGCCATGACCCGCAATATCGCCGCATTGAAGCAATCGCTGCTGGAGCTGGACGCTCATCTTGCGGAGCTCAAGGGCGATATCACCGCAGCTGGTTTGCGCATGCTGCAGGATCTGATGCTGGCCGAAGGCGTCGCTTCGGCGCAGCACCTGCGCTACGGCAAAGACCCGATGATCATGCAGGGCATCAGAATCCTCGACAGCTGCGTTTGGGGCGTGGTGGTATTTTCCAAACGCTCCGTGGAACAACATCCTGAGGACGGATGCATGGTGTATATGCCCGGCGAGCCCGAGCGCGCCGTGTATGAGTACCCGAGTTTCAATGCGTTCAAGCGCTACCTCGCGCAACAACTCAAGAGCACGGAATATCAGGGGTATTTCGCCGGCAGCCTCGATGAAGATGACAAGGCTGACTTCTTCAAGGCGTTGGCTGAGAAACCCGATCTGGGCGTCGTCGAACAATGGCCGATCAATGTGGCGCTTTTTGATTTCATGGTGCAAAGCCATGTCGGCAAGTTGCAGATCGACGCGCGCAAACTGGCGGTGCCAACCGCTGATATCGATGAAGAGATCCGACAGAAACGCCTGTTGGATTTCGTTCAGCGCGGGGTGACCGTGGCGTCGGTGGCGGGGCTGTTCGTGCCGGTCCTGGGGCAATTGATGATGGGCGTCGCGGTCGGGCAATTGCTCAGTGAAGTGTATGACGGCGTCGCGGACTGGCGCCGCGGTGATCATCAGGAAGCACTGTCACATCTGCTCAGTGTGGTAGAGAACATCGCATTGATGGGCGTTTTCGCCGGCGGTCAGAAGGTGCTGGGAACTGTGGGCAAAAAACTGCTGCGCACGCATCCGGAGTTCTTCGCGCAGTTCACCGCGATACTCGATCGGGCCGGCAAGCCACGCCTGTGGAAGTCCGATTTGAGCCCGTACGAGCATGCTTTGCCGGCCGGATTCACCATCGGTGCCGGTTCAAAGGAGTTCTACCAGATCGGCAACAAGACCATCGCCCGCTTCGAGCACCGCCTGTTGGCGGGCAACTTTGATATCGACACTCAGCACTGGCGCCTGGAACACCCCGCACGCGCACAAGCCTATGCTCCGGAACTGATCCGCCACGTCGAGGGCGGCTGGCGGTTCCCCGCTGAACAGCCCGAAGAATGGGGCAGCAGCGCCTACACGCTCAAGCGCATCGATCCGCAGTTGAGCGAATTTGCCGACAGCGACCTGGACATCCTTCGCCGGCTGAGCAACACCTCGCAGCAGACCTTGCTGGAGACCTTCAACGACGATCTGAGCCTGCCGGTACGCCTGCGCGATACCGTCGAGCGCGTGCGCATCGAGCGCCAGCTGCGTGAGTTGACCACGGAACTGGAAAACGGCGAGATCCACTCCGAGCAACCTCTGGAAGAACAGATGCACGCCTTGACGCAACTGCCGGGCTGGCCGACTGACCGATACCTTGAGGTCATCGGTCATGAAGGAGACGTCGAAACCACTTATCCTGCAAACAGCACGCTCGACGAAACCCTGGGAGTGCCGGTCACCCAAGGCCAGTTGGCACTCGGGCGCTTGCTGCAAACCGTCATCGACGGCCTCTACGAGCATGAAGTCGAGGCCTTGCTCGGCGGCAAAGTCGCGAAAAGCACGCAAGCCACCGGGCTGGCAAGAAAACTGGGTGCTGCGCTCAAATCCGATTACCGCGCGGCGTTCGAGCGGATGTACAAGCGCTATGACCGCAGTGACGCGCAGGATCTGGGCAAATTGCGCCAGGTTTTCGCCGACATTCCGGCGCGCGATGGTCAAAGGCTGATCGACCGCGCTTCGAGTGTCGAGCGCCTGCACTTGCGCTCGACCGGGAGCGCGCCCTTGCGGTTGGGACAGCGGGCTCGGGCCGGTATTGCCGAGGTGCGGCTTGACCGGGCGCTGAGCGGGTTGCACTGGTCGTGGCTGGCCAATGCCGACACCGACAGGCTGGCCATGAAATTACTGCCGCGCCTGAGCGGCTGGAACGCACAGCTGCGTCTGCAAATGCGCGACAACGCCTTGACCGGACCGATACTCGAAGACATCGGCGATGCGTCGGCGACCTCGGAAAATACCGGCTATCTGGTGAAGTCCACGCAGGGCTACGAGGCGTTTGGCGGCGACAAAAAATCCTTGGGCAAGGTGGCATCCGGCCCCGACGCTTTGTACATGGCCATCCTCAAGGCATTGCCGCCACGTCAGCGGACAGCACTCGGGTTTGCCGATGCCGGACAGGTCAGTACACAACAGTTACGCAAAAAGCTGCTCAACGTTGCCCTCGACGAACGCGAGGTCACTGCGCGGGCATTGCGCGGCGGCAGTACGGAATCACTTCCCGTCGAGCCGGCCTGTGTGCAAGGCGATCAGGTCCCCGCGACAGCTCATTCACGCACACTGCTGCGCAAAGCGCGCAGGCTTTATCCGCGTCTGAGCGAGCCGCAGCTCAGTCAATTGCTCGATGCACTGGGCGATGATCCGTTGAGCCGTGCGACCCGCATCAAAGCCCTGCGTCAGGATCTGCAAACCCTGCGTGACGCTCTGTTTGTCTGGAGTGAAGATGGCGCTGCGCTGCAAGCCATGGGGGGCGATCTGGCCGAAGCGCGGCACAGTCGGAAAATGGCCGCCGAGCTGATCGAAGAAGCGTTTCGACGCTTTCATTGGGCCACCAACGAAGAGGGAAAAAACCTCTGTACCCTCGACCTTGACGGCATGCGCATCGGTAAGGTGCCGACGTTACCGTTGTCGGTGAGCTTCGACCATGTCGAGCAATTGTCGATGCGGAACATGGCGCTGGGGGATGATGTGGCGTACTTCCTCAAGTCGTTCAAACAGCTCGATTCGCTGGAACTGGGCAGCAACGCGATCACCCGGCTGCCTGAAATGTTGTCGCACATGCCGCGTCTGCAACGGCTGAGCCTGGCAAACAATCAGCTCAAGCTCACCGAGCAGACCCTGGCGAAGCTGAACAGGCTGAGCACTTTACGCTACCTGAATCTGGACAAGAATCCGTTGGGTGCCACCCCGGATTTCAGCCGAATGTCGCAACTGCGTCGCTTGTCGCTGAACGATACCGGCATCACCGAACTGCCAGGAGGCCTCGACCATTCTGCGCACATTGAACTGATGGATCTGAGCGCCAACAAAATCACAGAACTGCCCGAGTGGTTGTTCGAGAAATCACGACGTTTCACCGGCGCACTCAAGTTGGGACTGAATCCCTTTTCCGAAGCGACCAAAACGCATCTGGAGAACTATCGCGATAATTTCGGCGTTGGGATGGACTATGTCGCCGATGACATCGCACGGCTGAACGAGCAAACGGCGCGCTCGCTCTGGTTGACCAAGGTCAGTGGCGAAGAGTGGGCAGAGCAGTCGCGCATCTGGGCGGCATTGCGCAGCGAGCGGACGGCCGATGGCTTGTTCACTTTGCTGGCGCAACTGGGCGATACCGCAGACGGCAAACAGGGCAGCGCTGACATGCAGCGACGCGTCTGGGCGGTACTGAAGGCGGCGGAAGCTGACGAGCCGCTGGGCCGTCAACTGCTCGACATCGCGGCCGATCCGCTGCACTGCACCGATAACGCGGCGCTGGTTTTCAGTCGCCTTGAAGTCGCAGTGGAAGTCGAGCGGGTGAGCAGGGCTGCAAGCGGGAGCAGGGGTACTGCCAAGGCGTTGTTGGAACTGGGCCGCAGCCTGTTCAGGCTGGACAGGCTGGAAGAAATCGCCCGGGAGCATTCGCTCCGGGCGCCAAAGGTCGATGCGCTGGAAATGAACCTCGCTTACCGCATCGGTCTCACCGATGCGCTGGGACTGCGCGGTCAACCGAAAGATATGCTGTTCAGTGCCCAGAGTGGCGTGACGGCCGCTGATCTTGAGGTCGCAAAAAATCGCGTCTTCACCGCTGAACTCTCCCCGCAATGGCTGGAATACATGCAGGGGCGAACGTTCTGGCGTGACTATCTGCGACGCATATTTGTCCGCAAGTTTGCGCTGATCGATGACCTGTACGACCCGCAAATGAGCGCACTGTTCGACAAGAAGGACACGCTGCCCTCTGGCGATTATTTGAGTCAGAACCAGGCACTCAAGCTTGAAAAGGACCAAGCTGAAGACGTGCTGTTCAAGAGCCTGACCGAAGACGCGATACGGCTGATGGATCTGGGCATCTGCGAAATGCCCGATACGTGAAATTCACTTGCCGCGAATCAACTGCCGTAAGGCGAAACGATTGGGATGGCAGGCTTCGGCCACGCTGCGTGGCAACGGCAGCGGCTCGTTGTCCAGCCACGCGGCAAGCAGCTCGCCGGACAGCGGCGCGGTGATCAGCCCGCGAGAACCGTGGCCGCTGTTGACGTACAGACCATCGAGCCACGGGCAGGCGAGGTCCGGCACTTGCCGGGCGTCTTTGCTCAACGCTGCGTAGGTCTGATTGAAGGTTTGCAGATCAGCGAGCGGGCCGACAATCGGCAGGTAATCGGGGCTGGTGCAGCGGAAAGCTGCCCGGCCCTCAAGGTTCGCAAGTGGCTGCTCGTCGATGTTGAGGCGTGTCAGCAGGTCGCTGGAAATTTCTTCGAGCATCGCCAGATTGCCTTGGTGCTCGGCAGTCGTGGGGGTCAGATCGTCATTGTTGAAGTCGAAACTGGCACCCAGGGTGTGCTCGCCCAGA
Source organism: Pseudomonas sp. 1L-E-NC-VB-C3 (assembly GCF_057291535.1). Lineage (NCBI taxonomy): Bacteria > Pseudomonadati > Pseudomonadota > Gammaproteobacteria > Pseudomonadales > Pseudomonadaceae > Pseudomonas > Pseudomonas sp. 1L-E-NC-VB-C3. The sequence goes on from NZ_JBXAWD010000012.1 coordinate 41,652, forward strand.
CGCGCCGGGGCGACGTAGCCCTCGGCGCACACCACGGTGGCCAGCGCATGACTCTCTGCGTTTTCAGGCAGGCGCGTGATCTGCCCGCGAATGCGCTTGAGCGGCAATTCGGCGCTCTGGGCAAAACGTTTGATTTCGGCGGCTCCGGCCATGATCACCACCGGCGCACTGGCGAGCAAACGTTCGCCGTCGAAGGCTTGCCACAGGTCTGCGACTTTGCGCAGTTCCAAAGCTTCGTGATGGCTGAGCAACTCAATGTTGGTGTGGGTCGCCTGGGCCTGACACAGCGCCGGCGGATGCACCCAGCCGCCTTCGGGGTAGAACAAACCGCCATGGGCCACGCCGACACCGGCGCGATCCTGCGCTTGCGGCTGTTCCAGCCACTGCAAGAGATCTTCAGGAAACGCCGCCGCCAGTTGCGCGTGGCGCTCGGCTTCCTTGGCATTGAACGCCAGTTGCAGCACGCCGCAGTCATCCCAGTCGCTGCCGCGTTGCAGGCTTTCCAGCAGGCGCCGGGTGTAACCGAAGCCGCTGACGATCAACTGCGACAACGCCGTGCCATGGGCGGACAGCTTGAGATAGAGCACGCCTTGCGGGTTGCCCGAAGCTTCTTGCGCCACCACCGCGTGACGCTCGAGCAGAGTCACCTGCCAGCCGCGCGCCGCCAGACTCGACGCCGTCGCGCAGCCGGCCAGCCCCGCACCGATCACCATCGCCCGGCGCTCACCGCGCAACGGAGCAGGGCGGGCGAACCAGGGTTTCGCCGGTATGGGCGCCGCCACCTCGGCGGGCCAGCCGAGAAACTCGCCACGCAGGATTTCCCACTTGTGGCCGATGCCCGGCGTGCGCTTCATCTTGAACCCGGCAGCGTTGAGCAGACGGCGGACCCAACCGGTGCTGGTGAAAGTGCTGATGGTCGAGCCCGGCGCAGCCAGCCGCGCCAGTTCGACGAACAGTTCAGCGGTCCACATGTCCGGATTTTTTGCCGGCGCAAAACCGTCGAGAAACCACGCGTCAATCTGCGCATCGAGTTGCGGCAGTTGCTCCAGTGCATCGCCGATCAGCAAGGTCAGCGTCACGCGGCCGTTGGCCAGAGTGATGCGTTGAAAGCCTTGATGAATCGCCACGTAATGCCTGAGCAACTGATCCGCCAACGGCATGAGTTCTGGCCACAGTGCCAAGGCCCGGCGCAGATCCGCAGGCGCCAGCGGGTACTTCTCGACGCTGACAAAATGCAAGCGCGCGCCGGCAACAGCGTGCTGTTCGAACAACTGCCAGGCGCAGAGAAAATTCAACCCGGTGCCGAAACCGGTTTCGCCAATGACCAGACGTCCATCCGCCGGCAGCGCAGCGAAACGCTCGGCCAGACGGTTCTGTTCGAGAAACACGTAACGGGTTTCGTCCAGCCCCGACTGGTCGGAAAAATACACGTCATCGAACACCCGCGAACGTGGGCGTCCCTGGTCGTCCCAGTCGAGTTGGGCGTGGGGCATTTCGGCTTTCATGGCAGGCTCGGCAAACACAAGGCGGCCATTCTAGCCGATCACGCCGGTACTACCGATCCAGCACAAGACTCGCGGTGAAAAGAACCCTGTGGCGAGGGGATTCATCCCCGCTGGACTGCGCAGCAGTCCCAAAACCATCCACCCCGTTTTCCCGATCCAAACCGCACTTCCCGGATCTACGACTACTGCACAGCCAGTCAACGATAAATCCCCTCACCACAAAGTTCTCATCCCGTCCTGAGTTCGTGGGAATTTCTGCCCTGCGCCCGTGCCCAATCCGCTAGTCTTGCTGAACCCTGGAAGGAGCCGTCCCATGTTTGAATCCGCTGAAATCGGTCACGCCATCGACAAAGACACTTACGAGGCGGCCGTCCCTGCGCTGCGTGAAGCCTTGCTGGAAGCGCAGTTCGAGTTGCAGCAGCAGAAGCGCTTTCCGGTGATCATCCTGATCAACGGCATCGAAGGGGCGGGCAAGGGCGAGACGGTCAAGCTGCTCAATGAATGGATGGATCCGCGCCTGATCGAAGTGCGCACCTTCGACCAGCAAACCGATGAAGAACTGGCGCGGCCACCGGCCTGGCGCTACTGGCGGATGCTGCCGGCCAAGGGGCGGATGGGTGTTTTCTTCGGCAACTGGTACAGCCAGATGCTCCAGGGCCGGGTGCACGGACTGTTCAAGGATCCGCGTCTGGACCAGGCCATCGCCGGCGCTGAGCGTCTGGAAAAGATGCTCTGCGATGAAGGCGCGTTAATCTTCAAGTTCTGGTTTCACTTGTCCAAGAAGCAGATGAAAGCGCGGCTCAAATCGCTGGCCGACGACCCGTTGCACAGTTGGCGCATCAGTCCGCTGGACTGGCAGCAATCGCAGACCTACGACAAGTTCGTCAAATACGGCGAGCGGGTGCTGCGCCGCACCAGCCGCGATTACGCGCCGTGGCATGTCATCGAAGGCGTCGATGCCAATTACCGCAGCCTGGCGGTGGGCAAGATTCTCCTCGAAGGTCTGCAAAACGCGCTCAAGCGTGCCGACGTCAATCCACACGAAGTCAGTGCCGCGCCGCTGGGTACGCCGGTCGATCAGTTGAATCTGCTCGACAGCCTCGACCTGACGCAGCGTCTGGACAAGAAAGACTATGAAGAACAACTGATCACCGAGCAGGCGCGCCTGTCCGGGCTGATGCGCGACAAACGCATGCGTCGCCATGCGCTGATCGCGGTGTTCGAGGGTAACGACGCGGCGGGCAAGGGCGGGGCGATTCGCCGCGTGGCAGCGGCGCTCGATCCGCGTCAGTACAGCATCGTCCCGATTGCCGCACCGACCGAAGAAGAGCGCGCACAACCGTATTTGTGGCGGTTCTGGCGACACCTCCCGGCGCGGGGCAAATTCACCGTGTTCGACCGTTCGTGGTACGGGCGGGTACTGGTCGAACGAATCGAGGGCTTCTGCGCACCGGATGATTGGCTGCGCGCCTACGGCGAAATCAATGACTTCGAAGAGCAGCTTGCCGATGCCGGGGTCATCGTCGTCAAGTTCTGGCTGGCGATCGACAAGGACACGCAGATGGAGCGCTTTCAGGAGCGCGAAGAGATTTCGTTCAAGCGTTTCAAGATCACCGAGGACGACTGGCGCAATCGGGAAAAGTGGGACGACTATCGCCGGGCGGTCGGCGACATGGTCGATCGCACCAGCACCGAGATCGCGCCGTGGACGCTGGTCGAAGCCAACGATAAACGCTGGGCACGGGTGAAAGTGTTGCGCACGATCAACCGCGCGCTGGAAGACGCGTTCGAGAAATCCGACAAGAAGGCCAAAAAGCACAAGGACTGAAGCGATGGCCGCGCATACGCCGGGTGAATGATCCTCGCGGTCGGCAAGAAGGTGGACTTATGCTCAGGTCCACTCTCAACCGACAACAACAATGAGGTATGCCATGCGTGAAGTGGTGATCGTCGACAGCGTGCGGACCGGCCTGGCCAAATCCTTTCGCGGCAAGTTCAACCAGACCCGCCCCGATGACATGGCGGCCCACTGCGTCAATGCGCTGCTGACCCGCAACGATATCGACCCGGCCAGCGTCGAGGACTGCATCGTCGGCGCCGGCTCCAACGAGGGCGCGCAGGGCTACAACATCGGCCGCAACGTCGCGGTACTGTCGCGCCTGGGCACCGGCACTGCCGGCATGACCCTCAACCGTTTCTGCTCGTCGGGTTTGCAGGCGATCGCGATTGCCGCCAACCAGATCGCCTCCGGTTGCAGCGACATCATCGTCGCCGGCGGCGTCGAGTCGATCAGCCTGACCCTGAAGAGCGTCAACACCGATCACCTGATCAACCCGCTGCTCAAGCAACAGACTCCCGGCATCTACTACACCATGGGCCAGACCGCCGAAGTGGTGGCACGACGTTATGGTGTCAGTCGTGAGGCGCAGGATCGCTATGCGCTGCAAAGCCAGATCCGTACCGCTCAGGCCCAGGCTGCCGGTCTGTTCGACGATGAAATCGTGCCGATGGCGGTGAAATATCGGGTCGAGGACAAGAACAGCGGTGAAGTGCAGATTGTCGACGGCGTCGTCGAGCGCGACGACTGCAACCGCCCGGACACCACCTACGAAAGCCTTGCCGGACTGAAACCGGTGTTCGCCGACGACGGTTCGGTGACGGCGGGCAATTCCTCGCAGCTGTCCGACGGTGCGTCGATGACACTGGTGATGAGTCTGGACAAAGCGCTGGAGCTGGGGCTCAAGCCGAAGGCGTTTTTCCGTGGCTTCACCGTCGCCGGTTGCGAGCCGGACGAAATGGGCATCGGCCCGGTGTTCTCGGTGCCGAAACTGCTCAAGGCCAAGGGCTTGCAAGTGGCGGATATCGATCTGTGGGAATTGAACGAGGCGTTTGCTTCGCAGTGCCTGTACAGCCGCGACCGGCTGGAGATCGACAACGACAAGTACAACGTCAATGGCGGCTCGATTTCCATCGGCCACCCGTTCGGCATGACCGGCTCGCGTCAGGTCGGGCATTTGATCCGGGAATTGCAGCGGCGCAACCTGCGTTACGGCATCGTCACCATGTGTGTGGGCGGCGGCATGGGAGCGAGCGGGTTGTTTGAGGCGGTGCGCTAAAGGATTGGTTGCCCGTTCAGGCCCCTTCGCGAGCAGGCTCGCTCCCACAGGTGATCGCATTCCTCTGTGGGAGCGAGCCTGCTCGCGAAGGCAGCGCCACGGTTCAGCGGCTGGAATCCCGCCGCTGCATCCGCGCTATATAAGCCTGAATCTCCCGCTCGATCACCTGACTGTCATACGGCCCTTCGAGGGTATTTTCCCGGGTGCTGAAATACAGCTCGCCATTGACCCGGCACACGCGGTCGCTGCGAAAACGGGTGGCGGGGGCGCTGTCCTCGGCGCGCATGGCGTACATGTCGGTCTCCCTGATATGTGTTGAAAAGTCTGCAATCAGCTTATGCCTGAAGCACTTGGCGCGCCTGCCCGGCCGATCAACGGCGGCGCGCCGGTTTACTGCTGCGACCTGCACAGTTTCATTCGCGGCCTGGCGGCAACTGTCCCTGTGTTGCACGGGACAGGGCGCCTAGAATGCAGGCTCTTGTCAGCAGGCTTTTGGGGTTCGCATGCACATTTCATCGGGGCGCTGGGTGTACGGATTGTTCCTGGCGCTGCTGACCGCGTTTCTGTGGGGCATCCTGCCGATCAAGCTCAAACAGGTGTTGCTGGTGATGGACCCGGTCACGGTGACCTGGTTTCGTCTGATGGTTTCCGGCGGCTGCCTGTTCATTTATCTGGCTTCGGTCAAGCGCCTGCCAAGTCGCAAGGTGCTCGGGCCGAAGGGCGGCTGGCTGGTGCTGATGGCGGTACTGGGGCTGGTCGGCAATTACGTGCTGTACCTGATGGGCCTCAACCTGCTCAGCCCCGGCACCGCGCAACTGGTGGTGCAAATGGGTCCGATCATGCTGCTGATCGCCAGCCTGTTCGTGTTCAAGGAGCGCTTCAGCATCGGCCAGGGCCTCGGCTTGCTGGTGCTGTTGATCGGCTTTGGCCTGTTCTTCAATCAGCGCCTGGCCGAGCTGCTGACTTCGCTCTCTGATTACACCGCCGGCGTGCTGTTGGTGCTGCTGGCGTCGACGGTCTGGACCTTCTACGCGCTGGGCCAGAAGCAATTGCTGACTGTGTGGAATTCGTTGCAGGTGATGATGGTGATCTACCTGTTCTGCGGGCTCTTGCTGACGCCGTGGGTACATCCACTTGAAGCGCTCAACTTGAGCCCGTTGCAGGGCTGGCTGTTGCTGGCGTGCTGCATGAACACCTTGATCGCCTACGGCGCATTCGCCGAAGCGCTGGCGCACTGGGAAGCCTCGCGGGTCAGTGCGACGCTGGCGATCACGCCGTTGGTGACGTTTGTTGCGGTGGCGATTGCGGCGCGGATCTGGCCGGACTACGTGCATGCCGAGGAGATCAACGCCCTGGGCTATGGCGGGGCGGTGCTGGTGGTGCTGGGTTCGGCGCTGGTGGCGTTGGGGCCATCGTTGATTGCCGGGCTCAGGGCGCGGCGGGCCAGGGTTGTGCCAGGCTGACGATCGGCGGCGCCTGTATTCGCGAGCAGGCTCGCTCCCACTTTGCAATGCAATTTTCCTGTGGGAGCGAGCCTGCTCGCGAAGACGGACTTTCAGGCGCTACATGACTCAGCCCTTGGCCCCGGCCTCGATCATGTTCTCCGGGCGCACCCAGGCATCGAACTCTTCTTCAGTCAGATAACCCAGCTGCAACGCCGCCTCACGCAAAGTCAGCCCTTCGCTGTAGGCCTTCTTGGCGATCTCCGCCGACTTGTCATAACCGATGTGCGGGTTCAGCGCAGTCACCAGCATCAGCCCACGTTCCAGATGCCTGGCCATGACCTCCGCATCCGGCTCGAGCCCGGCGATGCAGTGCTGCTGGAAGTTGCTGCAACCGTCGCCGAGCAGACGGATCGATTGCAGCAGATTGTGAATGATCACCGGTTTGAACACGTTCAACTGCAAGTGCCCCTGACTGGCGGCAAATCCGATCGCCACGTCGTTGCCGAGCACCTGGCAGGCGAGCATCGACAGCGCTTCGCACTGGGTCGGGTTGACCTTGCCGGGCATGATCGAACTGCCCGGTTCGTTGGCCGGCAGCTTCACTTCGGCAAAACCTGCGCGAGGACCTGAGCCCAGCAGACGCAGGTCGTTGGCGATCTTCATCAAGGCCACAGCGAGGGTTTTCAGCGCACCTGAAAGCGTTACCAGCGGTTCATGGCCGGCCAGTGCAGCGAACTTGTTCGGCGCGGTGACGAACGGCAAGCCGGACAACGCGGCGAGTTCGGCGGCAATCGCCTCACCGAAGCCGTGCGGCGAATTCAGCCCGGTGCCGACCGCAGTGCCGCCCTGAGCCAGTTCGCAGACCGCCGGCAGCGCGGCGCGAATGGCGCGCTCGGCGTAATCCAGTTGCGCGATGAAGCCGGACAATTCCTGACCGAAGGTGATCGGCGTCGCGTCCATCATGTGCGTGCGCCCGGTCTTCACCAGTTTCATGTGCCGCGCCGCCAGCTCAGCGAGGCCGCCGGACAGCTCGGCAATCGCCGGCAGCAGTTGTTCCTGCACTGCTTTGGCGGTGGCAATGCTCATGGCGGTGGGGAAGCAGTCGTTGGAACTTTGCGAGCGGTTGACGTGATCGTTCGGGTGCACCGGCGACTTGCCGCCGCGCGGGTTGCCGGCCAGTTCGTTGGCGCGACCGGCGATCACTTCGTTGACGTTCATGTTGCTCTGGGTACCGCTGCCGGTCTGCCAGACCACCAGCGGGAACTGCTCGTCATGCTCGCCGGCGAGCACTTCATCGGCGGCCTGTTCGATCAGGCGGGCGATGTCGGCAGGCAGGTCGCCGTTGCGGTCGTTGACCCGTGCGGCGGCTTTTTTGATCAGGGCCAGGGCGTGCAGCACCGGTAGCGGCATGCGTTCCTGACCAATGGCGAAGTTGATCAGCGAGCGTTGCGTCTGAGCACCCCAGTAAGCGTCGTCCGGGACCTCGATCTGGCCCAGGCTGTCGGTTTCGATACGGCTCATCGTGCACACTCCTGTTGGTCTGTTGGCGCAATTTAGGCCGGCGTCGGCCCGGGTGGTTCCATCGGCTCGATTGTTGACCGCAAAACCCCGCCAATCAAGCGCGGCAAGGGCCGGGGGTTGAGCCACAGCGATTGTTAGGCGCAGAATGGTCGCCCTTGGGGTTCGACCTCGCTTTGCTTAAAGGAAACTCGATGACTCGTCTTCGCGCCATCTGTACCGCGGTTGCACTGGTTTGCGCCAGCGGCCAGGTGCTTGCCGATACCGCCAGCCACAACGCCAGTGCCGAAGCTTTCCTGACGCTGGCTCACGCTGACAAGCTGGGTACCCCGGTGTACATGCAAGTGCAGCAAATGTTCGCCCAGCGCTTTGAACAGACCAAAGCGCCTGAGTCGAAGAAAGCCGTGCTCGAAACCTATCAGGCCAAGGCCAACGCTGCGCTGGACCAAGCCATCGGCTGGAACAAGCTCAAGCCCGACATGGTCAAGCTCTACACCAGCAACTTCAGCGAATCCGAGCTCAAGGATCTGGTTGCCTTCTACCAGTCGCCACTGGGCAAGAAAGTCCTGGAAAAAATGCCGCAGCTGACCCAGCAGTCGGCGCAGATGACCCAGGGCAAACTGGAAAGCGCGGTGCCAGTGGTCAACAAGCTGCTCGACGACATGACCAAAGAGCTGACCCCGGCCGCGGCGCCAGCCAAGAAGAAGTAAGCGGAGTTCGTGATGACCATGCAACAACGCATCGAATCGACGCTGGCCCTGTTACAGCCTGAGCACCTGCAAGTGCTCGACGAAAGCCACATGCACAGTCGCGGGTCTCAGACCCACTACAAGGCGGTGGTGGTCAGCGCGCAGTTCGAAGGCCTGAACCGGGTCAAGCGCCACCAGAAAGTCTACGGCACGCTCGGCGAGCTGATGGGCGAGTTCCATGCGTTGGCGCTGCACACCTACACCCCGCAGGAATGGGCAGAGATCGACGGCGCTCCGGCGTCGCCGACCTGTGCCGGCGGTAGCAAACATTAAGATCAAAAGATCGCAGCCTTCGGCAGCTCCTACAGGGCACAGCCGCAGGCGGTGATGTTTTTTGCTAGAATCCGCAACGCGCCGCTTAGCCGGCGCGTTTTTTATTGAATCCGGTTCACCCTTTGCGAGGGTAGCCACCTGGAGAAATACCCATGACACAACCGATTGTCGTGGCGGCACTGTACAAGTTCGTCACCCTCGAAGATTACGTTGACCTGCGCGAGCCACTGCTGCAAGCGATGGTCGACAACGGCATCAAAGGCACTCTGCTGATCGCCGAAGAAGGCATCAACGGCACGGTTTCCGGCAGCCGCGAAGGCATCGACGGCCTGCTCGCCTGGCTCAAGAACGATCCACGCATGGTCGACATTGACCACAAGGAATCGTACTGCGACGAGCAGCCGTTCTATCGCACCAAGGTCAAGCTGAAGAAAGAGATCGTCACCCTCGGCGTCGAAGGCGTCGACCCTAACAAGAAGGTCGGTACCTACGTCGAGCCGCAAGACTGGAACGCGCTGATCAGCGACCCGGAAGTGCTGCTGATCGACACGCGCAACGATTACGAAGTGTCGATCGGTACCTTCGAAGGCGCCATCGATCCGAAAACCACCAGTTTTCGCGAGTTTCCCGACTACATCAAAGAACACTTCGACCCGGCCGTGCACAAGAAGGTCGCGATGTTCTGCACCGGCGGCATTCGCTGCGAGAAAGCCTCGAGCTACATGCTCGGCGAGGGCTTCGAAGAGGTTTACCACCTCAAGGGCGGCATCCTGAAGTACCTCGAAGAGGTGCCGCAGGAAGAAACCAAATGGCGCGGCGACTGCTTCGTCTTCGACAACCGCGTCACCGTGCGTCACGACCTGACGGAAGGCGACTACGATCAATGTCATGCCTGCCGCACGCCGGTCAGCGTTGAAGATCGCGCCTCCGAGCACTACGTCGCCGGCATCAGTTGCCCGCACTGCTGGGACAAGCTCAGCGAGAAAACCCGGCGCAGCGCCATCGATCGGCAAAAGCAGATCGAACTGGCCAAGGCACGCAATCAGCCGCACCCGATCGGCTACAACTATAAGCAAGCATCTTCCGAGGCTTAACCATGTCTGCGCGCCTGCTCTATGTGATGGATCCGATGTGTTCATGGTGCTGGGGGTTTGCTCCGGTGGCCAAGGCACTGGTCGAGCAGGCACAGGCAGCCGGAGTCGAGCTGCATCTGGTGGTCGGCGGGTTGCGCACCGGCAGCGGTTCGGCGCTGGAGCCGACCACGCGGCGCTACATTCTCGAGCACTGGCAAGCGGTCACCGAGGCCACCGGCCAGCCGTTCAAGTTCGACGGTGCGTTGCCTGACGGTTTTGTCTACGACACCGAGCCTGCCTGTCGCGCCATTGTCACCGCGCGCAGTCTGGCGCCGGATTGCGCGTGGGCATTGGTCGGGCTGATCCAGCAGGCGTTTTACGCCGAAGGTCGCGATGTCACTCAGGCCAGCGTGCTGGTCGAACTGGCGGAGCAGGCCGGTGTGCCGCGTATCGAATTCGCGGCGTTGTTCGATCATGCCGATCAGCACAAGGCGACCCAGGCTGATTTCACCTGGGTCCAGGATCTGGGTATCGCCGGTTTTCCGACCCTGCTGGCCGAGCGCAACGGGCAACTGGCGCTGCTGACCAACGGCTATCAACCGCTCAGCGAGCTGTCGCCGTTGCTCGGCCGTTGGCTGGAGCGTGCGGCCTGTGTCTGACCGCGTCGATGACACGCCAGCCGTAGAGCGTGTCGACCGGCTGAGCTGGGCTGAAGTCCGGCGTCTGGCACTGCATCACAAGAAATCCCTGTGGATCGCCAACGGCGTGGCCGTGCTGGCGACGCTGTGCAGCGTGCCGATCCCGTTGCTGCTGCCGTTGCTGGTCGACGAAGTGCTGCTCGGCCACGGCGATGCCGCACTGAAAGTCATGAATCATTTTCTGCCAAGCATGTGGCAGCAGGCGGCGGGTTATATCGGCCTGATGCTAGTGGTGACCCTGACCTTGCGTTGCAGCGCCCTGTGTTTTGGCGTGTTGCAGTCGCGGCTGTTTGCGCGCCTGGCCAAGGACATCGTCTACCGCATTCGCGTACGCCTGATCGAGCGGCTCAAGCGCATTTCCCTTGGTGAATACGAAAGCCTCGGCAGCGGCACAGTGACCACGCACCTGGTCACCGATCTGGATACCCTCGACAAATTCGTCGGCGAAACCCTCAGCCGCTTCCTCGTCGCGATGCTGACCCTGGTCGGCACCGCCAGCATCCTCATGTGGATGCACTGGAAGCTGGCGCTGCTGATTCTGCTGTTCAACCCGTTGGTGATCTACGCCACGGTGCAGTTGGGCAAACGGGTCAAGCATCTGAAGAAGCTGGAGAACGACAGCACCTCGCGTTTCACCCAGGCACTGAGCGAAACCCTCGATGCGATTCAGGAAGTGCGCGCCGGCAACCGTCAGGGCTATTTCCTCGGGCGCCTCGGTTTGCGCGCGCAGGAGGTGCGCAACTACGCAGTCAACTCGCAGTGGAAAACCGACGCCTCGAACCGCGCCAGTGGTTTGCTGTTCCAGTTCGGCATCGACATCTTCCGCGCAGCGGCGATGCTCACCGTGCTGTTTTCCGACCTGTCGATCGGGCAGATGCTCGCGGTGTTCAGTTACCTGTGGTTCATGATCGGCCCGGTCGAACAGCTGCTCAATCTGCAATACGCCTATTACGCGGCGGGCGGTGCGCTGACGCGGATCAATGAACTGCTGGCGCGTGCCGACGAGCCGCAGTATCCCGGCGGCGTCGATCCGTTCAAGGGGCGCGACACCGTCGGCATCGAGGTGCAAGGCCTGAGCTTCGGTTACGGCGACGAGCTGGTTCTGGATCAGATGAACCTGTCGATCCTGCCCGGCGAAAAAGTCGCGATTGTCGGGGCGAGCGGCGGCGGCAAAAGTACCTTGGTGCAGTTGCTGCTGGGCCTGTACACGCCAGCGGCCGGGACCATCCGCTTTGGCGGGTCGACCCAGCAGGAGATCGGTCTGGAGACGGTGCGCGAGAACGTCGCGGTGGTGCTGCAGCATCCGGCGCTGTTCAACGACAGCGTGCGCGCCAACCTGACCATGGGCCGCATGCGCAGCGACGAAGCCTGCTGGCAGGCGCTGGAAATCGCGCAAATGGCCGCAACCATCCGCGCGCTGCCCGCTGGCCTCGACAGCATCGTCGGTCGTTCCGGCGTGCGCTTGTCCGGCGGCCAGCGCCAGCGTCTGGCGATTGCACGGATGATTCTCGCCGAGCCGAAAGTGGTGATTCTCGACGAAGCCACCTCGGCCCTCGACGCCGCCACCGAGTACAACCTGCACCAGGCGATGGCGAAATTTCTCCATGGCCGCACCACGCTGATCATTGCCCATCGCCTGTCGGCGGTGAAACAGGCCGACCGCGTGCTGGTATTCGACGGCGGGCAGATCGCCGAGGACGGCGACCATCGCCAACTGATCGCCGACGGCGGTCTGTACGCCAAGCTCTACGGCAACTTGCAACAGCACTGATCGAAACCCTCGCCGACCTGTCAGAGGTTCTGCGCGCGGTGTAACGCCGCGCCTTGCCTTGAACGAGAACCCCACCTAGTCTCGTCATAGCGAATTCGCCCGGAAGGCGAGCGGGCAGTGCTCATGCAAGGACTCTCATGAAGCAAAAGCAGACTCTGGGAACACCACGGTTGTTGGGTATCGTCTGGCCCTTTATTGCTGTCGTGGTGTTCCAGGCATTACTGGGGGGCGTGAGCCTTTACGTGCTTTCGGCCGTGCGTGGCTACGTCGCTGGCGAAAGCCTGTGGTCCAAGGGCCAGAAAGACGCCATCTATTACCTCAACCTCTACGCCGACAGCCGTGACGAGGCGATCTATCGCAAATACCTGACGGCGATCGCCGTGCCCCAGGGCGGGCACCAATTGCGTCTGGCGCTGGATCGTCAGCCGCCGGATCTGCAAGCGGCGCGCGAAGGCATTCTCAAGGGCGGTAATCATCCGGACGATGTCTCCAGCGTCATCTGGCTGTACCTCAATTTTCGCCACTATAGTTATCTGGAAACCGCGATCGATCGCTGGACGATTGGCGATGCCTATCTCGACCGATTGCACGAAGTCGCGCAGGAGATGCACCAGGGCATTGCGCAGAACCAGGCCAGCCCGGGCGATGTGCAGCGCTGGAAGTTACAGATCTTCGCCATCAACGATGCAGTCACCCCAGCGGCCAGGGCCTTCAGCGATGCCTTGGGCGAAGGCTCGCGGGTGATCATGCGCCTGCTGTTGTTCACCAACCTGGCCACCGCGCTGGGTCTGATCGCGCTGGCGCTGTGGCGCACGCACAAACTGCTCAGGCAACGGCATGAATTTGCCCAGGCGCTGCAACTGGAGAAGGATCGCGCGCACATCACCTTGCAATCGATTGGCGATGGCGTGATCACCACCGACGTCAACGGCGCGATCGATTACATGAACCCCGCCGCCGAGGCCATGACGCACTGGAAGGCCGAGCAGGCGGCGGGGCTGCCGTTGTCGGCGCTGTTCAACCTGCTCGACGATAACGCTCAGACCGAAGGGCTGACGTTGATCGAGCACATTCTCAGTGGTCAGCTCAGCGGCGGCAGCGAACATTCCAAGCTGATCCAGCGGCTGGACGGCAGCACCCTGTCGGTGACCCTGGTCGGCGCGCCGATCCGCAATGCCGGGAATGTCAGCGGCACGGTGCTGGTGCTGCACGACATGACTCAGGAGCGGCAATACATCGCCAATCTGTCCTGGCAGGCGACCCACGATGCGCTGACCGGTCTGGCGAACCGCCGCGAATTCGAATATCGCCTCGAACAGGCCTTGCACAACCTGACGCGCCAGCCCGGCCGGCATGCCCTGATGTTCCTCGATCTGGACCAGTTCAAACTGGTCAACGACACCTGTGGTCATGCGGCGGGCGATGAGTTGCTGCGGCATATCTGCACGCTGCTGCAATCAGACCTGCGCGAGGGCGACACCCTGGCGCGACTGGGCGGCGACGAATTCGGGATTTTGCTCGAGAACTGCCCGCCGGACATCGCGGAGAAGATTGCCGAAAGCCTGCGTCAGACCGTGCAGAATCTGCATTTTGTCTGGAAAGGACGGCCGTTCCTGACCACCGTCAGTATTGGCCTGGTACATGTCGCACAGAATCCGACCACCCTGGAAGCCTCCCTGCGTGCGGCGGACATGGCTTGCTACATGGCCAAGGAAAAGGGCCGCAACCGCGTGCAGGTCTATCATGCGGACGACTCCGAACTGTCCATGCGCTTCGGTGAAATGGCTTGGGTGCAAAGGCTGCACATGGCGCTCGAAGAAAACCGCTTCTGCCTTTATGCCCAGCAGATCGCGCCGCTCAAGCCGCAACCCGGCCAGGCCGGACACATCGAAATTCTCCTGCGCCTGCATGAGGAATCCGGACGAATGATTTTGCCTGACAGCTTTATTCCGGCGGCGGAGCGTTATGGTTTGATGACCCAGTTAGATCGCTGGGTAGTTCAAAACGTTTTCAAGGTTATTGCCCAGTGTATTGAACAGGAACATGAACTTCCTTTGGCAATGTGTGCGATTAATCTGTCAGGCATTACTATAGGAGATGACGCGTTTTTGCACTTCCTGCGGGAACAGTTTGTTAACTACGCTATACCGCCTGAAATGATTTGTTTTGAAATTACCGAAACCAGTGCAATTGCAAATCTTGGTAGTGCAATTCGTTTTATCAATGAACTCAAAGGCTTAGGTTGTCACTTTTCTCTGGATGACTTTTGTGCCGGAATGTCTTCATTCGCTTACTTGAAACATTTGCCTGTAGACTTCCTGAAGATCGACGGGAGTTTCGTAAAGGATATGCTGGACGACCCGATTAATCGGGCAATGGTCGAAGTGATCAATCACATCGGTCATGTTATGGGTAAGCAGACAATTGCCGAGTTTGTTGAAACTAACCAGATCGAACAGGCATTGCTTGAAATAGGTGTGGATTACGCTCAGGGGTATGTCATCGAGCGTCCGCAGTTGTTTACCTGTGACAGTTTGCAAAGTCGTCCTGCCAGACCGCAGCCGTTGTTGTTCAAAGCGCCTGGCACGTTCCGTTGAAGTCTCTCGCCGATCCTTGCCATCACAACTCAAAAGGAGCCGAACAGTGATCGACACATTCAACCGAACCGGACCCCTCATGGAAGCTGCAAGTTATCCTGCCTGGGCGCAACAGCTCATCAAGGATTGCAGCGAGAGCAAGCGTCGGGTTGTCGAACATGAACTTTATCAGCGCATGCGCGACAACAGACTCAGCGCGAAAACCATGCGCCAGTACCTCATCGGCGGCTGGCCGGTGGTCGAGCAGTTTGCCTTGTACATGGCGCAGAACCTCACCAAGACCCGCTTTGCCCGCCATCCCGGCGAAGACATGGCGCGGCGCTGGCTGATGCGCAACATCCGCGTCGAACTCAATCACGCCGACTACTGGATGCACTGGAGTCGCGCCCATGGCGTCAGTCTCGAAGATCTCCAGGCCCAGCAAGTGCCGCCGGAGCTGCATGCTCTGAGTCACTGGTGCTGGCACACCAGCTCGGCGGATTCGCTGATCGTGGCGATTGCCGCGACCAATTATGCGATCGAGGGGGCGACCGGGGAGTGGTCAGCGGTGGTCTGCTCGACCGGGGTCTACGCGGCGGCGTTCCCGGAAGAGGACCGCAAGCGCGCGATGAAGTGGTTGAAGATGCATGCCCAGTACGACGACGCTCATCCGTGGGAAGCGCTGGAAATCATCTGCACCCTGGCCGGCATGAACCCGAGCAAGGCCTTGCAGGCGGAATTGCGGCAGGCGATCTGCAAGAGTTATGACTACATGTACCTGTTCCTGGAGCGGTGCATGCAGCTTGAAACTTCGGAACGCTTGCTGGTCAACCGCGAGCGCAGGACCGTAGCCGAAAGCTGATTGAACTGTGGGAGCGAGCCTGCTCGCGAAAGCGGTGGGTCATGCAACGAATCGTTGTCTGACACTCCCTCTTCGCGAGCAGGCTCGCTCCCACAATGATTTTTAGCCGGCCATCGCCAGCCGGTTCCGCCCCTCGCGCTTTGCGACATATAACGCACTGTCGGCCCGGCGCAGCAAGCTGTCTGCCGACTCGCCCGGCAACAACGTCGAGCATCCCAGGCTCACGGTGATCTCGATCAACTGGCCATCGGCAAAATATTCCTCTGACTGCGTCGCCTGGCGCAAACGCTCGCCAACCATCGCCGCTGCTTCGCGACCGGTGTTGGACAGCAGGATCAGAAACTCTTCGCCGCCATAACGGAACACCATGTCGACATTGCGCAGTTGCGCCTTGATCGACGCGGCAATGGCTCTGAGCACGTCATCACCGGCGCCATGCCCGTGGTCATCATTGACCCGTTTGAAGTGGTCGATATCGAGCATCAGTACCGACAGCGGCTGCGCATGGCGGCGCGACATGTCGATCTCGCGCTGCAAGGTCTGCTCCATGGCTACCCGGTTGCCAGCACCGGTCAACGGGTCGCGCAAGGCACTTTGCGTCGCGGCGCGATAGAGCAGGGCGTTGCGCATCGGGTACAGCAGGCAGGACAGCAGCGACTCGAGGTCGCCCTGTTCCTTGTCGTTGAAACGCTGATTGCGGCGGAAGACCAGTTCGCCCATGTGCTCGCCTTCGTGGCTCAGAATGTAGCTGACCGAGTGGTGGCCGCGTGTGCCGAACTCCAGGCGCAAGTCGCTGGCCTGATGCACATAGCTCAGGGCGTCCAGTGGCACCAGGCGTTGGATTTCGCGGAAGAACAGGCCAAGGATGCGCTGTGGCTCAAGGCTGGTTTGCAGTTGCAGGCTCATTTGCTGACGCAATTGCGCCAGGCTGGTCGGGCGCTCGATCAGCGCCGGTAGTTGACCGAAGCCCAGGCGCTGCAATTTGGCACTGTCAAAGTCAATTGCATGGGTCTGGGAAGGAGATTTCATATGGCGTGAGCCCCTAAGCAGTAAGTCTGTCTTACAGGCTGGGTGAGAGCGGCTATGGGCTGCGCGTCGTACTGATCCATCAGTCCCGTAGGACGTTTGGCGTAAGTTTAGTCTGCCGCAAGACGATCAGTCAGCTATCGAAATCGGCGTTTGCCCCATGGCCATCACACGGCATGTTTTGAGGGAATTTAGAGCGAAAGGCGTGCCATTCGGTTCGATTTTTATTTAAAGCTTTTCGAATCAATGACTTGCTGGCGAATGCCAAGCAGCCGCGCTGGGTTATTGGCGGCTTTGTGACGGTTATGAGCGGCAATGGCTTGCCGCGACAGCATTCTGCCGCGGCAACAAATGCGACGTATGGCGCTATTGGGCGTTGAACGCCTGGCCATTAACGCCTGCGCTGTCGGGGCCCATCAGGTACAGATACACCGGCATGATCTCTTCCGGTGTCGGGTTATTCAGCGGATTTTCCCCCGGATACGCCTGCGCGCGCATGCTGGTGCGCGTGCCGCCCGGGTTGATGCTGTTGGAGCGTACCGGCGCAACGCCTTCCACTTCATCGGCCAGGGTTTGCATCAGGCCCTCGGTGGCAAATTTCGACACACCGTAAGCGCCCCAGTACGCGCGACCCTTGCGCCCGACGCTGCTGGAGGTGAACACCACCGAAGCATCCTGGGACAGCTTGAGCAACGGCAGCAGGGTGCTGGTCAGCATGAACATCGCGTTGACGTTGACCTGCATGACACGCATGAAGTTTTCGCCGGACAGTTGCTCGATCGGCGTGCGCGGGCCGATGATCGAAGCGTTGTGCAGCAGGCCGTCGAGGTGGCCGAACTCGGTTTCGATCATCGCCGCCAGCTCATCGTACTGATGGGGCAGGGCGGTCTCGAGGTTGAACGGGATCACCGCTGGTTGCGGATGACCGGCAGCCTCGATTTCGTCGTAGACCTCCGTCAGATTGGCTTCGGTCTTGCCTAGCAGCAGCACGGTGGCACCGTGGGCGGCATAGGTTTTCGCCGCAGCTGCGCCAATGCCACGGCCGGCACCGGTGACCAGAATGACCCGATCCTTGAGCAATTCGGGGCGAGCGGTGTAATCAAACATAAAAACCTCATAGTCCATTTCATGAAGACCTGCTTCACCCAGTGGCGAGGGGATTTATCCCCGTTCGGCGGCGAAGCCGTCGCAAAACCTGTGTGTCACATCGCCTGGATAAAAGCGGGGGCCGCTTCGCAGCCCAGCGGGGATAAATCCCCTCGCCACACAGGGAATTTGCAACAGTCAGGTCAGCAACTGCACAGCGCGCTATCGAGCACCTTGCGCAACTCCAGCGGGTGATCTACCACAACGTCCGCGCCCCAGTGCCGTGGGTTGTCGTCCGGGTGGATATAGCCGTAAGTCACCGCAGCGGTCTTGGTGCCGGCATCGCGGCCCGATTCGATATCGCGCAGATCATCGCCGATAAACAGCACGGTCGACGGATCCAGATCAAGCATCTTGCAGGCGAGGATCAGCGGCTCCGGATCCGGCTTGCTGTTCTTCACATGATCCGGGCAGATCAGCAGCGCCGAACGCTCGGCCAGCCCCAGACGCTGCATGATCGGCTCGGCGAAACGCAACGGTTTGTTGGTGACCACGCCCCAGATCAGGTTGGCCTTTTCGATGTCAGCGAGAAGTTCGCCCATGCCGTCGAACAGCTTGCTGTGCACTGCGCAGCCGACCAGATAGCGCTCGAGAAACTCCAGACGCAGCTCCTCAAAGCCCGGCGATTCCGGATCCATCGAGAACGTCACCGCGACCATGGCCTTGGCGCCGCCGGAAATTTCGTCGCGGATGTGCTTGTCGTTGATCGGCGGCAGACCGCGATCGACGCGCATCGCCTGGCAGATGGCGATGAAGTCCGGCGCGGTGTCGAGCAGGGTGCCGTCCATGTCGAAAAGTACCGCTCTGATGGCCATCGGCTTATTCCTCGCGCAGGGTCTGGATCATGTAGTTGACGTCAACGTCGTTGGCCAGCTTGTAGTGCTTGGTCAGCGGGTTGTAGGTCAGGCCGATGATGTCCTTGACGGTCAGGCCAGCCATGCGGCTCCACGCGCCGAGCTCGGAGGGGCGGATGAATTTCTTGAAGTCGTGGGTGCCGCGCGGCAGCAGCTTCATGATGTATTCGGCGCCGATGATCGCGAACAGATACGCCTTCGGGTTGCGGTTGATGGTCGAGAAGAACACCTGGCCGCCCGGCTTGACCATACGGAAACAGGCGCGGATCACCGACGATGGATCCGGCACGTGCTCGAGCATTTCCAGGCAGGTGACCACATCAAACTGCTCGGGCATTTCGTCGGCGAGGGCTTCGGCGGTGATCTGCCGGTATTCGACGCTGACCCCGGATTCCAGCTGATGCAGTTGTGCAACCGCCAGCGGCGCTTCGCCCATGTCGATGCCCATCACGGTGGCGCCGCGCTGAGCCATGGCTTCGCTGAGGATGCCGCCGCCGCAACCGACGTCGAGGACTTTCTTGCCGGCCAGATTGACTCGTTCGTCGATCCAGTTGACCCGCAGCGGGTTGATGTCGTGCAGCGGCTTGAATTCGCTTTCACGGTCCCACCAGCGATGGGCAAGGGCCTCGAATTTGGCGATTTCGGCGTGGTCGACGTTGCTCATGTTAAATCCTCTAAAACTTGAAAAAGGCTGTAGCCGCGGATATTGCGCCGCGGTGTTTACGATTCGGTGTGGCCGCTGATGCGCTGGCCCCAGTGGCGGGCGGTCTCGCCCAGCTGTTGTTCGTCCATGCGGGTCAGACGCCGGTCGTCGAGCAGTTGCTTGCCGGCAACCCACAGGTGTTTCACGCAATCACGCCCGGTGGCATAAATCAGCTGCGACACCGGGTCATACACCGGTTGCTGCGCCAGGCCGGACAGGTCGAAAGCGACGATGTCTGCGGCTTTGCCGATCTCCAGCGAGCCGACCTGCGCCTCGATCCCCAGCGCACGGGCGCCATTGAGAGTGGCCATGCGCAAGGCGCGATGAGCGTCCAGCGCGGTGGCAGAACCGGCCACGGCTTTGGCCAGCAGGGCGGCGGTGCGGGTTTCGCCGAGCAGGTCCAGATCATTGTTGCTCGCCGCGCCATCGGTGCCGACGGCAACGTTCACCCCAGCCTGCCACAAACGTTCGACCGGGCAGAAGCCGCTGGCCAGTTTGAGGTTGGATTCCGGGCAGTGGATCACGCTGCTGTTGCTTTCTACCAGCAGCGCGAGGTCGTCATCGCTGATCTGGGTCATGTGCACCGCCTGGAAGCGCGGGCCGAGCAGGCCAAGGCGACCCAGGCGCGCCAGTGGCCGTTCGCCGGTCTGCTCGACCGCCTGCTGCACTTCAAACGCTGTTTCATGCACATGCATGTGGATCGAGGCGTCAAGCTCCTCGGCGATCACCCTGATTTTCTCCAGGTTCTCATCACCGACGGTGTAGGGTGCGTGAGGGCCGAAAGTAATCTTGATGCGTTCGTGATGCTTGAGATCCCCGAACAATTCGACGCCCTGACGAATGGCTTCGTCGGCACTGCTGGCGCCAGGGATCGGGAAATCGAGGATCGGAATGGCGATCTGCGCGCGGATACCGCTGTTGTGTACGCGCTCGCTGGCGACTTTCGGGAAGAAATACATGTCAGAGAAGCAGGTGATGCCGCCCTTGATCTGCTCGGCGATGGCCAGATCGGTGCCGTCGCGGACGAAATCCTCATCGACCCATTTGCCTTCGGCCGGCCAGATGTGGTTTTCCAGCCAGGTCATCAGCGGCAGATCGTCAGCCAGGCCACGGAACAGTGTCATCGCCGCGTGGCCGTGGGCATTGATCAGTCCCGGCGCCAACAGAACATCCGGCAGTTCACGGATTTCTGTCGCGTTACACTTCAACGCTTCGGCGCGCGGGCCGATAAACACGATGCAACCGTCACGGATGCCCAGGCCGTGCTCCTTGAGCACCACGCCTGCGGGTTCGACGGGGACCAGCCAGGTCGGCAGCAATAACAGGTCGAGCGCAATGGCAGGTTTCGGCATCGAGGGTCGGTTCCAGTGCTTTTGTAAAGGATGGCGAAGTATACCCGAGCGTCTTCGCGGGGGGATCGCTATAATCGGCGGCTTTTGTTCATGAGTGCGGGGTGTGGGATGCGCGATCGACTGTTGGCTGCGGAGAAAGTGAAGGCCATCGATTGGCGTGATGGCGCGCTGCACCTGCTGGATCAGCGTATTTTGCCGTTCGAGGAAACCTGGATCGCCTACACCAGCGCCGCCGGCGTGGCCGAGGCGATTCGCTCGATGGTCGTGCGGGGCGCGCCGGCTATTGGCATCAGTGCGGCCTATGGCATCGTCCTCGCGGCGCGGGCGCGGATTGCCGAGGGCGGCGACTGGTACGCGGCGCTGGAAGAGGATTTCGCGCTGTTGGCCGATTCGCGTCCGACCGCGGTCAATCTGTTCTGGGCGCTGGGCCGCATGCACGATCGCCTGGATCGCCTGAAAAGCAACGCCGATCCGCTGGCGGCGCTGGAAGCCGAAGCTATCGCCATTCATGAAAGCGACCGCGAGGCCAACCTGACCATGGCGCAGCTTGGTGTCGATCTGATTCGCAAACATCAGGGCAACGCTCAAGCCATCCTGACCCACTGCAACACCGGCGCGCTGGCCACCGGTGGGTTCGGAACTGCGCTGGGAGTGATCCGCGCGGCTTATATAGAAGGCATGGTCGAACGCGTCTATGCCGACGAGACCCGGCCGTGGCTGCAGGGCTCGCGGCTGACCGCGTGGGAACTGGCCAACGAAGGCATCCCGGTGACCCTGAACGCCGACTCCGCCGCCGCGCACATCATGAAAACCAAAGGCGTGACCTGGGTGATCGTCGGCGCTGACCGCATCACCGCCAATGGCGACGTGGCGAACAAGATCGGCACCTATCAACTGGCGGTCAACGCCATGCACCACGGCGTGCGCTTCATGGTGGTGGCGCCGAGTTCGACCATCGACATGAACCTCGCCAGCGGCGATGACATCCCGATCGAAGAGCGTGATGGCGCCGAACTGCTTGAAGTTGGCGGTAAACGCGTCGGTGCCGATGTTGAAGCGTTCAACCCGGTGTTTGATGTCACCCCGGCGGATCTGATCGATGCGATCGTCACCGAGAAAGGCATCGTCGAACGCCCGGACACCGCAAAAATGGCCCTGCTGATGTGTCGCAAGCGCCTGCATTGAAGGACTATTGCGTCTGAGCGGACCCCATCGCTGGCAAGCCAGCTCCCACAGGTTTTGTGCCCGGCATTGAACCTGTGGGAGCTGGCTTGCCAGCGATGAGGGCCTGAATGTCAATAAACAACTGTAAATCTGCCCCAGATTTCACATTCAAAGAAGCTCAGAGCTTCTGTCGTCCCCCTCAAGCCTGTCATCGGTCAACTAACTATGCTCCATGCGCATCTGGGGGATAGGTGCGTGGCGGCCTTTGTGATAACATCCGGCGTTTTCCGAGGCGGCTCCACGGAGCTGTCTTTACTGCGCAAATCCGCGATCCAATGTTGATTTGTCGTAAGTCGGCGCATGGCACTCGGCCGGCCCCGACGAGCTTCGTTGCTCCCACATGGATATGACGAAGTTTCACCAGAAAAAGGAATCAGGCTTCTCATGGGCGAACTGGCCAAAGAAATCCTCCCGGTCAATATCGAAGACGAGCTGAAACAGTCCTACCTCGACTACGCAATGAGCGTGATCGTCGGCCGTGCACTGCCGGATGCGCGCGATGGCCTCAAGCCCGTGCACCGTCGCGTACTGTTCGCGATGAGCGAGCTGGGCAACGACTACAACAAGCCGTACAAGAAATCTGCCCGTGTCGTCGGCGACGTGATCGGTAAGTATCACCCGCACGGTGACACTGCCGTATACGACACCATCGTTCGTATGGCCCAGCCTTTCTCCCTGCGCTACCTGCTGGTCGACGGCCAGGGCAACTTCGGTTCGGTCGACGGCGACAACGCTGCGGCCATGCGATACACCGAAGTGCGCATGACCAAGCTGGCGCACGAGCTGCTCGCTGACCTGCACAAGGAAACCGTGGACTGGGTGCCGAACTACGACGGCACCGAACTGATCCCGGCGGTCATGCCGACCCGTGTACCGAACCTGCTGGTCAACGGTTCCAGCGGTATCGCCGTGGGCATGGCGACCAACATTCCGCCGCACAACCTCGGTGAAGTCATCGACGGTTGCCTGGCCCTCATCGACAACCCTGAACTGACCGTCGATGAGCTGATGCAATACATCCCCGGCCCGGACTTCCCGACGGCCGCGATCATCAACGGTCGTGCCGGCATCATCGAAGCCTACCGCACCGGTCGCGGGCGCATTTACATGCGTGCCCGCTCGATCATCGAAGACATCGACAAGGTCGGTGGCCGTCAGCAGATCGTCATCACCGAGCTGCCTTACCAACTGAACAAGGCGCGTCTGATCGAGAAGATCGCCGAGCTGGTCAAAGAGAAGAAGCTCGAGGGCATCACCGAGCTGCGCGACGAGTCCGACAAGGACGGTATGCGTGTCGTGATCGAACTGCGTCGCGGCGAAGTGCCTGAGGTGATCCTCAACAACCTCTACGCCCAGACCCAGCTGCAATCGGTATTCGGCATCAACATCGTCGCGCTGATCGACGGCCGCCCACGCATCCTCAACCTCAAGGATCTGCTGGAAGCCTTCGTCCGTCACCGTCGCGAAGTGGTCACCCGTCGTACCGTGTTCGAACTGCGCAAGGCGCGCGAGCGCGGGCACATTCTCGAAGGCCAGGCCGTTGCGCTGTCGAACATCGACCCGGTGATCGCCCTGATCAAGGCTTCGCCAACGCCGTCGGAAGCCAAGGAAGCGCTGATCAGCACGCCTTGGGAATCCTCGGCTGTGGTGGCGATGGTTGAACGTGCCGGTGCCGATTCGTGCCGTCCGGAAAATCTCGATCCGCAATACGGCCTGCGTGAAGGCAAGTACTTCCTTTCGCCAGAACAGGCACAAGCCATTCTGGAATTGCGCCTGCACCGCCTGACCGGTCTGGAGCACGAGAAGCTGCTGGCCGAGTACCAGGAGATCCTCAACCAGATCGGCGAGCTGATCCGCATCCTCAACAGTGCCGTGCGCTTGATGGAAGTGATCCGCGAAGAACTGGAAGTGATCCGCGCCGAATACGGCGATGTGCGCCGCACCGAAATTCTCGATGCCCGTCTCGATCTGACCCTGGGTGACATGATCCCGGAAGAAGAGCGCGTCGTGACCATTTCCCACGGTGGCTACGCCAAGACCCAGCCGCTGGCTGCGTATCAGGCTCAGCGTCGTGGCGGCAAAGGCAAATCGGCTACCGGCGTCAAGGACGAGGACTACATCGCTCACCTGCTGGTCGCCAACAGCCACACCACGCTGCTGCTGTTCTCCAGCAAGGGCAAGGTGTACTGGCTCAAGACCTACGAGATTCCGGAAGCATCCCGCGCGGCCCGTGGTCGTCCGCTGGTCAACCTGTTGCCGCTGGATGACGGTGAATACATCACCACCATGCTGCCGGTCGAGGAATACACCGAAGGTCACTACATCTTCATGGCCACCGCCAACGGCACCGTGAAGAAGACCCCGCTGGAATCCTTCAGCCGTCAGCGCAGCGTCGGTCTGATCGCGCTGGAGCTGGACGAAGGCGACGTGCTGATCTCTGCGGCCATCACCGATGGCGAGCGCGAAGTGATGCTGTTCTCCGACGGCGGCAAGGTCACCCGTTTCAAAGAGTCCGACGTGCGTGCCATGGGCCGTACCGCTCGCGGCGTACGCGGCATGCGTCTGCCGGAAGGGCAGAAGCTGATTTCCATGCTGATCCCGGAAGAAGGCAGCCAGATCCTCACCGCTTCCGAGCGTGGTTATGGCAAGCGCACCGCGATCACCGAGTTCCCTGAGTACAAGCGTGGCGGCCAGGGCGTGATCGCCATGGTCAGCAACGAGCGTAACGGCCGTCTGGTCGGCGCGGTACAGGTGCTCGACGGCGAAGAAATCATGCTGATCTCCGATCAGGGCACCCTGGTGCGTACCCGTGTCGGCGAAGTGTCGAGCCTGGGCCGTAATACTCAGGGCGTGACGCTGATCAAGCTGGCCAAGGATGAAACCCTGGTCGGGCTGGAGCGGGTTCAGGAGCCTTCGGAAATCGAAGGCGAAGAGCTCGAAGGTGAAGAGGGCGAGGAAATCGCAGGCAGCGTCGGTATCGACGAGGCCGCAGACGACCAGCAACTCGACGCCGCAGCAGACGAAGAACCGCAGGAATAAGCGGACAAACGAGGGGGCGGATGAGAATTCGCCCCCTTGTTATTTGTCCGGTATGAATTTTCGACATCATGGAGATCCCCTGTGGGAGCGAGCCTGCTCGCGAAAGCAGGCGCTGCGGTACCTCTGAAGCACCGCGGTGATGCATTCGCGAGCAGGCTCGCTCCCACAGGGCCATGTTGATCGGTAGTGTGATTTATTGCGTGATACCACCAAATCAGAGCGAGATTGGATGTGAGCAAGCGAGCCTATAACTTCTGCGCCGGTCCGGCGGCGCTGCCTGAAGCTGTCCTGCAGCGCGCCCAGGGTGAACTCCTTGATTGGCACGGCAAGGGTCTGTCGGTCATGGAAATGAGCCATCGCAGCGATGAGTTCGTGTCCATCGCCACCCAGGCCGAGCAGGATCTGCGTGACCTGCTGAATATCCCGTCGAACTACAAAGTGCTGTTTCTGCAGGGCGGCGCCAGTCAGCAGTTTGCGCAGATCCCGCTGAACCTGTTGCCTGAAGGCGGCTCGGCCGACTACATCGACACCGGTATCTGGTCGCAGAAAGCCATCGAAGAAGCCTCGCGCTATGGCCACGTCAACGTTGCTGCCACTGCCAAGCCTTACGACTATTTCGCCATTCCCGGCCAGAACGAGTGGAACCTGTCGAAAGACGCCGCGTACGTTCATTACGCGCCGAACGAAACCATCGGCGGTCTGGAATTTCAGTGGATCCCGCAAACCGGTGACGTGCCACTGGTGGCGGACATGTCTTCGGACATCCTCTCGCGCCCGGTCGATATTTCGCGTTTCGGCATGATCTACGCCGGCGCGCAGAAGAACATCGGCCCGAGCGGCATTGTCGTCAACATCATCCGCGAAGACCTGCTGGGCAAGGCCCGCTCGCTGTGCCCGACCATGCTCAACTACAAGGTCGCGGCTGATAACGGTTCGATGTACAACACCCCGCCGACGCTGGCCTGGTACCTGTCCGGTCTGGTGTTCCAATGGCTGAAAGAGCAGGGCGGCGTTGAAGCGATCGCCAAACTCAACGACGTCAAGCAGCGCACCCTGTACGACTTCATCGATGCCAGCGGCCTCTACAGCAACCCGATCAACAAGTCGGATCGCTCGTGGATGAACGTGCCGTTCCGTCTGGCTGACGATCGTCTGGACAAGCCGTTCCTCGCCGGTGCTGACGAGCGCGGTCTGCTCAACCTCAAGGGGCACCGTTCGGTGGGCGGCATGCGCGCCTCCATCTACAACGCCGTCGACATCACTGCGGTCAACGCGCTGGTGGCGTACATGGCGGAATTCGAGAAGGAACACGGCTGATGTCCGAGCAAGAACTCAAGGCACTGCGCGTTCGCATCGACGCTCTGGACACCAAAGTTCTGGAGCTGATCAGTGAGCGTGCGCGTTGCGCCCAGGAAGTCGCCCGCGTGAAGATGGCCTCGCTGGCCGAAGGCGAAGTGCCGGTGTTCTATCGTCCCGAGCGCGAAGCTCAGGTGCTCAAGCGCGTGATGGAGCGCAACCAGGGGCCACTGGGCAACGAAGAAATGGCGCGGCTGTTCCGCGAAATCATGTCGTCGTGCCTGGCGCTGGAGCAGCCGCTGAAAGTGGCGTATCTCGGCCCTGAAGGTACGTTCACCCAAGCGGCAGCGATGAAACACTTCGGCCACGCTGTGGTCAGCAAGCCGATGGCGGCAATCGACGAAGTGTTCCGCGAAGTCGCCGCCGGTGCGGTGAATTTCGGCGTGGTGCCGGTGGAAAACTCCACCGAAGGCGCGGTCAACCACACGCTGGACAGCTTCCTCGAGCACGACATGGTGATCTGTGGCGAAGTCGAGCTGCGCATCCACCATCATCTGCTGGTCGGCGAAAATACCAAGACCGACAGCATCAGTCGCATCTATTCCCACGCGCAGTCGCTGGCCCAGTGCCGCAAGTGGCTGGACGCGCATTACCCGAATGTCGAACGCGTCGCGGTGTCGAGCAACGCCGAAGCGGCCAAACGGGTCAAGGGTGAGTGGAATTCGGCAGCGATCGCTGGCGACATGGCGGCAGGGCTGTATGGCCTGACGCGTCTGGCCGAGAAGATCGAAGATCGCCCGGACAACTCGACCCGCTTCCTGATGATCGGTAACCAGGAAGTGCCGCCGACCGGCGACGACAAGACCTCGATCATCGTGTCGATGAGCAACAAGCCCGGCGCGCTCCATGAGCTGCTGGTGCCGTTCCACGACAATGGCATCGACCTGACCCGCATCGAAACCCGTCCGTCGCGCAGCGGCAAATGGACCTACGTGTTCTTCATCGACTTCGTCGGCCACCACCGTGATCCGTTGATCAAAGGTGTGCTGGAAAAGATCAGTCAGGAAGCAGTAGCACTCAAAGTGCTGGGTTCCTACCCGAAAGCAGTTCTCTAAGGGGCGGTAGCAAATGAGTGGCAACTTCCTCGCTCTGGCACAGCCGGGCGTGCAACAACTTTCGCCGTATGTTCCGGGCAAGCCTGTGGACGAACTGGCGCGCGAGCTGGATCTGGATCCGGCAAAAATCGTCAAACTGGCGAGCAACGAAAACCCATTGGGCGCCAGCCCGAAGGCATTGGCGGCGATCCGCGAAGAGCTGGCCGAGCTGACCCGCTACCCGGACGGTAATGGTTTCGCCCTGAAGTCGCTGCTCGCCGAACAGTGCCGCGTCGAGCTGAATCAGGTCACGCTGGGCAATGGCTCCAACGACATTCTTGAGCTGGTTGCGCGTGCCTATCTGGCGCCGGGCCTGAATGCGGTGTTCAGTGAGCACGCCTTCGCGGTGTATCCGATCGCTACCCAAGCTGTCGGTGCGCAGGCCAAAGTCGTTCCAGCCAAAGACTGGGGCCATGACCTGCCGGCGATGCTTGCGGCCATCGATGCCAACACTCGCGTGGTGTTCATCGCCAACCCGAACAACCCGACCGGCACCTGGTTCGGCGCCGAAGCGCTGGACGAATTCCTGCAGGACGTTCCCGAGCATGTGCTGGTAGTCCTCGACGAGGCTTACATCGAGTACGCCGAAGGCAGTGATTTGCCGGACGGTCTCGACTTCCTCGCGGCGTACCCGAACCTGCTGGTGTCGCGCACCTTCTCCAAGGCCTATGGTCTGGCCGCGCTGCGCGTCGGTTATGGCTTGTCGACGCCTGTGGTGGCAGACGTGCTGAACCGCGTTCGCCAGCCGTTCAATGTCAACAGCCTCGCCTTGGCGGCGGCCTGTGCGGCATTGAAAGATGATGAATATCTGGCGCAAAGCCGTCAGCTCAACGAAGCCGGCATGCAGCAGTTGCAGGCGGGTTTCCGTGAGCTGGGGCTGAGCTGGATCGAGTCCAAAGGCAACTTCATTTGTGTCGATCTCGGCCAGGTCGCGGCGCCGATTTTCCAGGGCTTGCTGCGCGAAGGCGTGATCGTGCGTCCGGTGGCCAATTACGGCATGCCGAACCACCTGCGGGTGACCATCGGTCTGCCGGCCGAAAACAGCCGTTTCCTCGAGGCGTTGCGCAAGGTTCTGGCTCGTGGTTGATGTCACTGCGCTGCAACCTGCTGCACCTATGATCGGTCGCCTTGTGGTGGTCGGTCTTGGGTTGATCGGTGGTTCGTTTGCCAAGGGTTTGCGTGAAAGCGGCCTGTGCCGTGAAGTGGTCGGCGTCGATCTGGATCCGCAATCGCGCAAGCTCGCGGTCGAATTGGGTGTGGTTGATCGCTGCGAAGACGATTTGGCGGCGGCTTGCGTCGGTGCCGATGTGATTCAGCTGGCGGTGCCGATTCTGGCCATGGAAAAGCTGCTCGCGCGTCTGGCTGTCATGGATCTGGGGCAGGCGATTCTTACGGATGTCGGCAGCGCCAAAGGCAACGTGGTGCGCGCGGCGACCGAGGCGTTCGGCGGCATGCCGGCGCGCTTCGTCCCCGGGCACCCGATTGCCGGTTCCGAGCAGAGCGGGGTGGAAGCCTCGAATGCCGAGCTGTTCCGCCGGCACAAGGTGATCCTGACGCCGCTCGAGCAGACCGATCCTGCCGCGCTGGCGGTGGTCGATCGCCTGTGGCGCGAACTGGGCGCCGATGTCGAGCACATGCAGGTCGAGCGTCACGACGAAGTGCTGGCCGCGACCAGTCATCTGCCGCATCTGCTGGCCTTCGGTCTGGTCGATTCGTTGGCCAAGCGCAATGAAAATCTGGAGATCTTCCGTTACGCTGCCGGTGGTTTTCGCGATTTCACAAGAATCGCCGGAAGCGACCCGGTGATGTGGCACGACATCTTCCTCGCCAACCGCGAGGCTGTCCTGCGCACACTCGATACATTTCGCAGCGACCTCGACGCCTTGCGCGACGCGGTCGATGCAGGGGATGGGCACCAATTGTTGGGCGTTTTCACGCGCGCCCGGGTTGCCCGCGAGCATTTCAGTAAAATCCTGGCCCGCAGGGCCTATGTGGACGCTATGAATTCCAACGATCTGATCTTCCTGGCTCAACCTGGTGGCCGCCTGTCCGGTCGGATTCGCGTACCGGGTGACAAATCGATTTCCCACCGTTCGATCATGCTCGGCTCGCTGGCCGAAGGCGTCACCGAAGTCGAAGGCTTCCTTGAGGGCGAAGACGCCCTGGCGACCTTGCAGGCATTCCGCGACATGGGCGTGGTCATCGAAGGCCCGCACCACGGCCGCGTTACCATCCACGGTGTCGGCCTGCACGGCCTGAAACCTGCGCCGGGCCCAATCTATCTGGGCAACTCTGGCACCTCGATGCGTCTGCTCTCTGGCCTGCTGGCGGCGCAGAACTTCGACAGCACCTTGACCGGCGACGCTTCGCTGTCCAAGCGTCCGATGAATCGCGTGGCTAATCCTTTGCGAGAAATGGGCGCCGTGATCGAAACCGCTGCCGAAGGTCGTCCACCGATGACCATTCGCGGTGGCCATAAGCTCAAGGGCCTGACCTACACCATGCCGATGGCCAGTGCTCAGGTGAAATCCTGCCTGCTGCTTGCCGGTCTCTATGCTGAAGGCAAGACCACGGTGACCGAGCCAGCACCGACCCGCGATCACACCGAACGCATGCTGCGTGGCTTCGGCTACCCGGTCAGCGTCGACGGCGCCACGGCTTCGGTCGAGTCCGGCGGCAAGCTCACCGCGACTCACATCGAAGTGCCGGGCGATATCTCGTCGTCGGCGTTCTTCCTGGTCGCAGCCTCAATCGCCGAGGGCTCCGAGCTGGTGCTTGAGCACGTCGGCATCAATCTGACCCGTACTGGCGTGATCGACATCCTGCGGCTGATGGGTGCCGATATCACTCTGGAAAACCAGCGTGAGGTCGGTGGCGAACCAGTGGCTGACTTGCGCGTGCGCGCAGCTAAACTCAAAGGTATCGAGATTCCGGAGGAACTGGTGCCGCTGGCCATCGACGAATTC
Organism: Pseudomonas sp. 1L-E-NC-VB-C3; assembly: GCF_057291535.1. NCBI lineage: Bacteria > Pseudomonadati > Pseudomonadota > Gammaproteobacteria > Pseudomonadales > Pseudomonadaceae > Pseudomonas > Pseudomonas sp. 1L-E-NC-VB-C3. The sequence continues at coordinate 71,998 of NZ_JBXAWD010000012.1, forward strand.
CCGGTACTGTTCGTCGCGGCTGCGTGCGCCGAAGGGCGGACCGTGCTGACCGGCGCCGAAGAGCTGCGAGTCAAGGAATCCGACCGGATTCAGGTCATGGCGGACGGCTTGCTGGCGCTGGGCGTCAAGTGCGAACCGACCCCGGACGGCATCATCATCGACGGCGGCCAGATCGGCGGCGGTGAAGTGCACGGTCACGGCGACCACCGTATCGCCATGGCCTTCAGCGTTGCCTCGTTGCGCGCTACCGCACCGATCCGCATCCATGATTGCGCCAACGTCGCGACCTCGTTCCCCAACTTCCTCGCGCTGTGCGGGCAAGTCGGCATTCGTGTGGCACAAGAGGCACAGTCGTGAAAAACATTGCACCGGTCATCACCATCGATGGGCCAAGCGGCTCCGGCAAAGGCACGGTCGCCGGGATTCTGGCCAAGCGTCTGGGCTGGAACCTGCTGGATTCCGGTGCGCTTTATCGCTTGCTCGCGTTTGCTGCGCATAACCATGGCGTCGACCTGACCAATGAAGAGCTGCTGAAGACATTGGCCGCTCATCTGGATGTGCAGTTCATCGCCGCGACCGAAGGTCAGCTGCAGCGGATCATTCTCGAAGGCGACGAAGTCAGCGATGTCATTCGCACCGAAAGCGTCGGTTCCGGGGCCTCGCAAGTGGCTGCGCTGCCCGCCGTACGCGAGGCGCTGCTGCAGCGCCAGCGTGCGTTTCAGGAAGCGCCGGGTCTGGTGGCGGACGGTCGCGACATGGGCACGGTGGTATTTCCGGGTGCACCGCTGAAGATTTTCCTCACCGCCAGTGCCGAGGAGCGGGCGCGCCGTCGATATTTGCAGTTGAAGGGCAAAGTCGAGGGTGTTAGTCTGTCGAGTCTGCTAGATGAGATCCGTGCACGCGATGAGCGTGACACCCAGCGCGCAGTAGCCCCGCTCAAGCCGGCGGCCGACGCGATTCAGCTGGATTCAACGGAGCTTTCCATCGATCAGGTGCTTGAACGCATCATGAGCGAGATCGCCATTCGCGATATCGCCGGGTGACCAAGAAGGCCGCAGGGGACCAGTCATAGTCCTGCGGTGCTTCTTTTAAATGAAACTAACCCACACCGTCTGGGGTGTGGAGATGGGCGTTTACTTCGCCCTCATCTACAGGAATTAAAATGAGCGAAAGCTTTGCGGAACTCTTTGAAGAAAGCCTGAAAACCCTGAACCTTCAGGCAGGCTCCATCATCACCGGTGTTATCGTTGATATCGATTACCAGGCTCGCTGGGTAACCGTTCACGCTGGTCTGAAGTCTGAAGCACTCATCCCGCTTGAGCAGTTCTACAACGATGCTGGCGAACTGAACATCAACGTTGGTGATGAAGTTCACGTTGCTCTGGATTCGGTTGAAGACGGCTTTGGCGAAACCAAGCTGTCCCGTGAAAAAGCCAAGCGCGCTGAATGCTGGATCGTTCTGGAAGCAGCCTTCGCAGCCGAGGAAGTGGTCAAGGGCGTTATCAACGGTAAGGTTAAAGGCGGCTTCACTGTCGACGTTAACGGCATCCGTGCGTTCCTGCCAGGTTCCCTGGTTGACGTCCGTCCAGTGCGCGACACCACGCACCTGGAAGGCAAAGAGCTGGAATTCAAGGTCATCAAGCTGGACCAGAAGCGCAACAACGTTGTCGTTTCCCGTCGCAGCGTCCTCGAAGCCGAGAACTCCGCCGAGCGTGAAGCTCTGCTGGAATCCCTGCAGGAAGGCCAGCAAGTCAAAGGTATCGTCAAAAACCTCACCGATTACGGCGCATTCGTCGATCTGGGTGGCGTGGACGGCCTGCTGCACATCACCGACATGGCCTGGAAGCGCATCAAGCATCCTTCCGAGATCGTCAACGTTGGTGACGAAATCGACGTCAAGGTTCTGAAATACGATCGCGAACGCAACCGTGTTTCCCTGGGCCTGAAGCAACTGGGCGAAGATCCATGGGTTGCTATCAAAGCCCGTTACCCAGAAGGCACTCGCGTTACCGCTCGTGTTACCAACCTGACCGACTACGGCTGCTTCGCTGAGCTGGAAGAAGGCGTTGAAGGTCTGGTACACGTTTCGGAAATGGACTGGACCAACAAGAACATCCACCCTTCGAAAGTCGTACAAGTCGGCGACGAAGTGGAAGTCATGGTCCTGGACATCGACGAAGAGCGTCGTCGTATCTCCCTGGGCATCAAGCAGTGCAAGTCGAACCCATGGGAAGACTTCTCTGGCCAGTTCAACAAGGGCGACAAGATCTCCGGCACCATCAAGTCGATCACCGATTTCGGTATCTTCATTGGTCTGGACGGCGGCATCGACGGTCTGGTTCACCTGTCCGACATCTCCTGGAACGAAGTGGGCGAAGAAGCCGTACGTCGTTTCAAGAAGGGCGACGAGCTGGACACTGTCATCCTGTCGGTTGACCCAGAGCGCGAGCGCATCTCCCTGGGCATCAAGCAACTGGAAAGCGATCCGTTCTCCGAGTACGTCTCGGTTAACGACAAGGGCGCTATCGTGACCGGTACCGTGAAAGAAGTTGACGCCAAAGGCGCCATCATCGTTCTGGCCGACGACATCGAAGCTACCCTGAAAGCCTCCGAAATCAGCCGTGACCGCGTTGAAGACGCGCGCAACGTTCTGAAAGAAGGCCAGGAAGTTGAAGCCAAGATCATCAGCGTTGATCGCAAGAGCCGCGTAATCCAGCTCTCGATCAAGTCGAAAGACGATGCTGAAGAGAAAGAAGCCATCCAGAGCCTGAAAGCAGCTCCGGAAGGTGAAGCAGCTGACACCACTATGGCGGCACTGCTGCGTCAAGCAATGGCCAAACAGAACTGAGTTCTGCTTGATCATTAAAAAGGGCGACTTCGGTCGCCCTTTTTTGTGCCTGCGATTTGGCTCTTGTACGTCCGTGCATGAAACCAATGGCTTCGCCTGTGGGTCTGTTTCTTTAATCGGATCAATCGCCTATTCGCGACTAAGCTTGATCTTGAGTATTAGTCGTCAGGCTTGCCTGGCATAAGGAAGTGGATGAACAAGTTATTTGTTGTTGCGGTGGTCCTGGCGCTGGCAGGTTGCACCACCAGCGCGAAAACCCATGCGGTGCGCGGCGTCAGTGGTATCGAGGTCGATTGCTCCGGGTTGGGTTCCGGTTGGGAAAAGTGCCAGAAGCGTGCAGCGAAGGAGTGCAAAGGTAAGGGCTACAAGGTCATCACCCGCTCTGATGATGCGAAAGATGAAGATGAATACCCGTTTGGCTTCAATCCCGCAGGCTTTGTAACCCGGACCATGCTGGTGATGTGTCGTTAAGTGAGCAGCGATCCGACTCGCTAGGAAATGCCCTGAAAATGGGCGTTTTGACCGCGGGAGATATATGTCAATCCCTGGGCTGTTCAAATTCTTCCGGGCATGCTAAAACCTTTCAAGCGCTGATCTAGCTGCTTGAAAAAGAAGGGAAAAATATGACGAAGTCGGAGTTGATCGAACGAATTGTCACCCATCAAGGGCTACTCTCATCCAAGGATGTGGAGCTGGCCATCAAGACCATGCTTGAACAAATGTCTCAGTGCCTCGCCACCGGTGATCGTATCGAGATCCGTGGTTTCGGCAGCTTCTCCCTGCACTACCGCGCGCCGCGCGTCGGCCGCAACCCGAAAACCGGCCAGTCGGTAAGTCTGGACGGTAAATTCGTGCCGCATTTCAAGCCGGGCAAGGAATTGCGTGATCGCGTGAACGAGGAAGAGGAGGAGGGCGCTTGATCTTCGCTATTCAAATTCGAGGGCGCGTGAATGCGTAATCTGAAACGCATACTGCTTGGCGTTTTTCTTCTGCTGATGGTTCTGGTTGTTCTAGCGTTTGTGCTGGAGAATCAGCAATCTGTTTCGCTTTTGTTTCTGGGTTTTTCCGGCCCGCAGTTGCCGGTGTCGGTTGTTGCAGTGCTAGCGTTGCTGATCGGTATGCTCATCGGTCCTGTATTGGGCTGGTTTCTAGGGCGTACATCGAGAGCGGCTCGTAAACGTCTGGTCTAAAAGCGACAGGCGCACGGCATCTGTCGAAATTGCGCCTCAGCCTGTCTTTATCCATTAGTAAAAGCATCATTAAGCTGTAAAATGCGTCCCTTGTTCGATCGTGCCTTAATGCATGTCGATTCAGACTGACTCTGACGGATGCCAACTGGTAGTGGCCTCTGCATTCATGGATTAGACCGCGCTCGCTGGCAGCGCTGTCCGCAGCTCAAGGGTATCGTTTCGCGTGAAAATTCTAGTTACCGGCGGCGCCGGCTTCATTGGCTCGGCAGTCATCCGTCACATCATCTCTAGCACTGCCGATGCGGTCGTCAACGTCGATAAGTTGACTTACGCCGGCAATCTGGAGTCGCTGGCGGAAGTCAGTCAGAGTTCTCGCTATGCCTTTGAACGCGTCGATATCTGCGATCGTGATCAGATCGACCGCGTTCTGCGTGAACATCAACCGGATGCAATCATGCACCTGGCCGCTGAATCCCACGTTGACCGCTCGATCTCCGGCCCGTCCGAGTTCATCCAGACCAACATTATTGGCACTTACACACTCCTAGAAGCTGCGCGCCATTACTGGGCTGCTCTGGATGACACCCGCAAAGCCAATTTCCGCTTCCACCACATCTCGACTGACGAAGTTTACGGAGATCTCGAAGGTCCGGAAGACCTCTTCACCGAAACCACGCCTTACCAGCCAAGCTCGCCATATTCGGCTAGTAAAGCCAGCTCCGACCACCTGGTTCGTGCCTGGGCCCGCACTTACGGCCTGCCGACACTGGTTACCAACTGCTCGAACAACTACGGCCCATGCCATTTTCCTGAGAAGCTGATCCCGCTGATCATTCTCAATGCGCTGGAAGGCAAACCCCTGCCGGTGTACGGCAAAGGCAACCAGGTTCGTGACTGGCTGTATGTCGAAGATCACGCGCGCGCGCTTTATAAAGTCGTCACTGAAGGCGTCATCGGCGAGACCTACAACATCGGCGGTCATAACGAAAAACAAAACATTGAGGTAGTGCATACCCTGTGTGCGTTGCTCGATGAGTTGCGTCCTGATTCTGCCCATCGTCCGCATGCCAGCCTGATTACTTATGTTCAGGATCGTCCTGGACATGACGTGCGTTATGCAATCGATGCGAGCAAGATTCAGCGTGAGCTGGCTTGGACTCCGAAAGAGACTTTCGAGACTGGCATTCGCAAGACTGTCGAGTGGTATCTGACTAACACCGAGTGGGTTGAGCATGTGAAGAGCGGCAGCTACCAGCAGTGGATTGATCAGAACTATACGGATCGCTCGAATAAAGCATGAAGATCCTACTCCTAGGAAAGAACGGTCAGGTGGGCTGGGAGCTGCAACGTTCCCTGGCTCCGCTAGGTGAACTGGTCGCTCTTGATCGTCACCTTGTTGATGGCCTCTGCGGTGATCTGTCGAATCTTGAATCCTTGCGTGCAACGATTCGTCAGATAAAGCCCGACGTTATTGTTAATGCTGCTGCTTATACGGCGGTTGATAAAGCTGAGTCGGAAACCGAATTGGCAGATCGCGTAAACGGACTCGCGAGCGGCGTCATGGCGGAAGAAGCCGCAGCGTCGGGCGCATGGCTGGTTCACTACTCAACGGATTACGTCTTCAGTGGCCAAGGCGTCACGCCATGGCAGGAAACAGACGCTGTTGCGCCAGTGAACCATTACGGCGCCAGCAAGCTCGCCGGCGAGCAGGCAATTATCGCGGCGGGTTGTAAGTATCTGATCTTTCGTACTAGCTGGGTTTACGGAGCTGGCGGCAACAACTTTGCGAAGACCATGCTGCGCTTGGCCAAGAATCGCGAAACATTAAATGTGATTGCGGATCAGATTGGTGCTCCAACCGGTGCTGATCTGATTGCTGACGTTTCGGCGTTGGCTATTCAGCGAGTTATCAGTCGTCCAGAGTTGGCTGGCCTCTATCACTTGGCCGCTGCGGGCGAAGTGTCTTGGCATGGGTATGCCAGTCACGTCATAGACTTCGCTAAAGCCCAAGGTGAGGAGTTAGCTGTAACGGCGGTCAACCCGATTGAAACCACAGCCTATCCTACACCTGCACGTCGCCCTCTGAACTCACGATTGAATACTCAGAAGCTGCGCGACAATTTTTCTCTACACTTGCCGGATTGGCAAAGTGGTGTAACCCGAATGCTTAGGGAAGTTCTGAACAAATGACCACGACAAATCGTAAAGGCATCATCCTCGCTGGTGGTTCGGGCACGCGCCTGCACCCGCTGACTCTTGGTGTTTCCAAGCAAATGTTGCCTATTTACGACAAGCCGATGATTTTTTATCCGCTGTCCGTTTTGATGCTGGCGGGTATGCGAGAAATCCTAATTATTTCCACGCCGGAAGATTTGCCGTGCTTCCGTAAACTGCTGGGTAATGGAAGCGTGTACGGGATCAAGCTTACTTATGCCGAGCAGCCTAGTCCGGACGGCCTGGCCCAGGCGTTCATTATTGGTGAAGAGTTCATCGGTCAGGATCCATGCTGTCTGATTCTGGGGGACAACATCTTCTACGGTCAGCATTTCTCGGACAACTTGCGCTCCGCCAGTACCCAACAAAAGGGAGCTACCGTATTTGGCTACCACGTCTCCGATCCTGAACGCTTTGGTGTCGTCGAGTTTGATAAAAGTGGCAAGGCTTTGAGTATCGAAGAGAAGCCGCTGAAGCCAAAATCGAACTATGCGGTCACCGGTCTGTATTTCTATGATAACGATGTGGTCGAGATCGCCAAGAACATCAAGCCCTCCGAGCGTGGCGAGCTGGAAATCACCGACGTCAACCGTGCGTATCTGGAGCGCCAGACCCTGAGCGTGGAAATGCTCGGTCGCGGGTTTGCCTGGCTGGATACCGGTACTCACGACTCTCTGCTTGAAGCCAGTCACTTCGTTCACACGATCGAACAGCGTCAGGGTCTGAAAGTGGCGTGTCTGGAAGAGATCGCCTATCACAATGGCTGGATTTCTGCCGAGCAGCTTAACGCACAAGCGCAAGCACTGAAGAAGACGGGTTACGGTCAATACCTTCAGAAGTTGCTGGACTCGCCGTCTGCCTGATCGAAAGTTCTGACTTTCGCAATGCTATGTTTAACGCTGCAAGCAGGAATGGCATGCCAGTAGAACATCCCAAGGTTGCGATTTTGCTGGCCGCCTACAATGGCATGCAGTGGATCGAGGAGCAGTTGGCCTCGATCCTCGGTCAGACAGCTGTCGACGTAACCGTTTATATAAGTATTGATCCCTCCACTGACGGTACTGAGGCATGGTGCGCCGATTATGCTGCACAGCATCCGAACGTAATCGTCCTGCCCGACGCCGGTGCGTTTGGTGGGGCCTCCCGCAACTTCTTCCGTTTGCTTCGAGATGTTGATCTTGAAGGCTACGATTTCATCGCGTTCGCTGATCAGGATGACGTCTGGTATCTGGACAAGATCGAGCGCGCTATCCGGTCGATCAAATCTCTTGGCGTGGATGCTTACTCGAGTAACGTAGTTGCGTTCTGGCCTGATGGTCGTAACCAGGTACTGGACAAGGCCCAGCCGCAAACCCGCTGGGACTTTCTCTTTGAGGCTGCCGGACCGGGCTGTACGTATGTCATGAGCCAAAGGATGATGCAGTTGCTGAAGGTCTCATTGTTGAAACATTGGGATGCCTTGCAACAGGTCAGTCTGCATGACTGGTATTGCTATGCGTTCGCACGCAGTCGTGGTGTACGCTGGTTCATTGATCCGCAGCCATCCATGTGTTATCGCCAGCACGAAAGTAATCAGGTCGGGGCCAATTCAGGTATAAATTCACTGATTGCGCGTTATAAAATTATCCATGACGGTTGGTGGTTTTCTCAGATTCGAATGATTGCGCAGTTGGTGGGTCTCGCCGATGATCCATTCGTCCGGCAATGGTTACCTTTGGGGCGTCGACAATTATTGCGGCTGTCGTTAAAAGCCGGTGAATGTCGTCGTCGAACCAGGGACAAGCTGTTCTTTTTCTTTATTTGTTGCGCGACTGCCGTGATCGGGAAGAAAAACAAATGAAAGGTGCTCGGGTATTGGTGACCGGGGCGACGGGGTTTGTCGGCGAGGCCGTGGTGTTCCGCCTGCTTCTCGACAAGATCTACACACCAGTTGCGGCTGCACGTAGCGAAACTCGGTTGAGTGGTTTGTGTGATGTCGTGCCTTTTGATTTGGATGAGCGCGTTTTATTGCCGCCATTGAATAATATCCAGACGGTGATTCATTGTGCGGCCAGGGTTCATGTAATGAACGAGTGTGAGGCTGATCCGCTTGCCATGTTTCGGCAAATGAATGTGCAGGGCACTGCGCGGCTGGCCCGTCATGCGGCAGCGTCCGGGGTAAAGCGCTTCATCTTTGTCAGTTCGATCAAGGTCAATGGCGAAGAGTCACCCGCCGGGAGACCCTTTACCGCAGCCGATATTCCCGCGCCTGTTGATCCTTACGGTATTTCCAAGTGCGAGGCAGAGGAAGTCGTGCGTCAAATAGCACTGGAAACCGCAATGGAGCTGGTAATTATTCGACCGCCCTTGGTTTACGGGCCGGGCGTCAAAGCTAACTTCCTAAATATGATGCGCTGGTTGCAAAAAGGATTGCCACTGCCATTGGGCGCATTGGGCAATCGCCGCAGCTTGGTGGCAATCAGTAATCTGGTGGATCTTTTGGTGACCTGCATCGATCATCCACAAGCAGCCAATCAAACTTTTCTGGTAAGTGATGGCGAAGATCTTTCGACCACTCAATTGCTTCAAAGGATGTCGAGCGCCCTGACTGTGCGAGCGCGATTGTTGCCCGTGCCTCCGTTTGTTCTGCGCCTTGGGGCAGCTTTATTGGGTAGGAGAGCCTTAGCTCAGCGACTCTGCGGCTCGTTACAGGTCGACATGGAAAAGACGCGCACAATACTGGAGTGGACGCCGCCCATCAGCGTGAGCCAGGCACTTCAGGCCACTGCCAACCATCTCCGGGAGCGCTAAATGTGTCAGTATTCTTTATGGATGTCACTTTTTCGCTAAGGCTTGCTCGATAAAGCACAGCAATTGATCTGACCCTCGATGGATTGGCAGATTGCCACCCTTTTGCCAATTAGGGCGCCTTGATACCCTACGCAGCCCAAATCCGTACGCCTTGGCAGGATTTTTCCGGCTCAAGGCAACATTCTGATTACTCTTTTCATACCATGACCACCGCCTTGTGCTGTTGAAGGTGGTGATGTCACTGGGCTATCAAATTGGTATGACTTATAATGGCAAATTTTTCGCTGTCGGGAGCGGTCCATGAGAGGGGCATGTAATTTTCATGCTGCCAAGGCTGTACCTCTTGATGTTGAGCGAAACGACATCGTCATTATTTTTTCTTCAATGCAATGGAGTGCTCGGTGGTAGCCCCTCTTCCACAATTTGATCAGACAGGCGAGCAGCCTGGCGGCGATTCTGACTTTAGTATTCAAGGTCATGAAACGCAATCGGCCCGCGTAACGATTCTGATGTGTACCTACAACGGTGAACGCTTTCTCGCACAACAACTGGATTCGATAGCTCGCCAGAGTTATCGCGAATGGACCGTCGTTGTTTCTGATGACGGTTCTACCGACGCGACACTGGATATTCTGCGCCAGTACAGCGCGATCTGGGGAGAAGGCCGGTTGACCATTCTGCAAGGGCCCAAGCGAGGGTTCGCGGCTAACTTCATGTCCGTTGCCTGCGATGCGCCCGTGCAATCGCAATTTTATGCGTGGGCCGACCAGGACGATATCTGGCAAGCCAATAAACTTGAGTCTGCCGTAAAGGTATTGGAGGCGCTGCCGTCCGGTCTTCCTGCTTTGTATTGCGGCCGGACCGAGTTGATTGGTGACTCGGGAACGGTCATCGGTCGCTCGCCGCTATTTTCTCGCCCCGCCAGTTTTGGCAATGCACTGGTACAAAGTCTGGCCGGGGGGAATACTATGGTATTCAATCATTTGGCTCGGGACGTACTCTGTCATGCTGGCGGCCAAGTGGATATCGTTTCCCATGACTGGTGGGCCTATCTACTGATTACCGGGGTGGGTGGCGAGGTCGTCTATGACGCCTCGCCTTCCATTCTGTACAGGCAGCATGAAGCGAATCTGATTGGCGCCAACTCAGGAGTGCGCGCACGGATCATGCGCTTGCGGATGATGTCTACGGGTCGCTTTCGTGACTGGAATGACAAAAATATCGCTGCACTTGAAACGGTTCGCTCAAGCTTGAGTGCAGACAGCCTGCAGACCTTTGAGCAATTCAAGAAAGCCCGTGATTCAAAAGGATTCGGCCGTTTCGTCTGGCTTTACCGCGCGAAGGTCTATCGGCAGACGTGTTTGGGTAATCTTGGGCTGCTGCTGGCCGCGGTGCTCAACAGAATTTGATGCCCTCATCGTGCAAGGCAGGACGTGAAATTGCTCCGTGGCGTCCTCCCGGTATCTCAACAAGAGAGTTTTTGTATGAAGTCTGTCTCCCTCGATTTATCTCAGGTGTGTGCATAATGCTTAATTTTTCCACGTCGCCAAAGGAAATGGTCAACAGTTTCTGGCGTAATCGGAGCCTGATCGCGGCGCTTGTACAGCGAGAAGTCGTTGGGCGTTATCGTGGATCGTTCATGGGAATTCTCTGGTCGTTTTTTAACCCCGTGTTCATGTTGGTTGTCTACACCTTTGTCTTTAGCGTCGTTTTCAAGGCACGCTGGAGCGGCGGAAGTGACTCGAAAACCGAGTTTGCACTTATTCTGTTTGCGGGACTTATCGTCTTCAACTTCTTTGCGGAGTGTTTCAATCGAAGCCCGACGCTGATTCTCTCGAACGCCAACTATGTGAAGAAAGTCGTGTTTCCATTGGAGATCCTTCCTTGGATCACAGTCGGTTCGGCGCTCTTTCACATGGTGATCAGCCTGACTGTGTGGTTGCTGGCCTATTTGATACTGTTTGGCACGCCGCACCTGACCGTCCTGTTGTTCCCGTTGATTATCCTGCCGTTGATGCTGATGATCATGGGTTTGACGTGGGCCTTGGCGTCGCTCGGCGTTTACTTAAGAGATGTCGCGCAATTCATCGGCATCCTGACCACAGTCCTGATGTTTCTGTCGCCTATTTTTTACCCTGCCAGTGCGCTACCTGAGAAGTATCAACATCTACTGATGCTCAATCCGCTGACGCCTGCAATCGAGTACGCCCGGGACATTCTGTTTTGGGGAAAACTGCCTGACTTTACCGTATTGGGCATTTATCTCGCCGGCTCGGCGTTGATTGCATGGCTTGGATTCGCCTGGTTTCAGAAAACACGAAAAGGATTCGCCGATGTCATCTGAGGTCGCTATCAAGGTTCAAAATCTCAGTAAGTGCTATGAGATTTACGACAAACCGCGCGACAGACTGCTTCAGATGCTCAGTCGCGGGAAGAAAAAATATTGCCGTGAGTTCTGGGCGCTACGCGACGTTTCCTTCGAAATTCGCAAAGGCGAGACGGTCGGTATCGTTGGCCGCAACGGCAGTGGCAAGTCCACCTTGCTGCAAATTCTTTGCGGTACGTTGAATCCAACCAGTGGTACGGTTGAAACCCATGGCCGGATCGCTGCATTGCTCGAACTGGGCTCCGGATTCAATCCCGAGTTTACTGGACGCGAGAACGTCTACCTGAACGCCTCGATTCTGGGTTTGAGCAAAGAAGAAATCGACGCACGATATGATGCGATCATCGAATTCGCGGACATTGGCGATTTCATCAATCAACCGGTCAAGACATATTCGAGCGGTATGTTGGTGCGACTGGCGTTTTCCGTTCAGGCGCAAGTCGAGCCCGATATTCTTATTGTCGATGAAGCGCTGGCAGTGGGGGACGCAAAATTTCAGGCCCGTTGCTTTGATCGGTTGAAAAAGCTCAAGGAAAACGGCACGAGCATTCTGCTGGTAACGCACTCCAGCGAACAAATCGTTACGCACTGTGACCACGCCTTTCTTTTGAACAACGGTGTGCAGCTCGCTGAAGGCGAGCCGCGCATGGTCGTCAACCGTTACCTTGATTTGTTGTTCGGCAAGACTCAGCAATCGGCCTCTGTCGAAAGTGCAGAAGCGTCTGACCAGTTGGCAGCGTATCAAACGCCTGAAGGCGGCCTCGATGTATTTGAAACGCATCCGAACTACAACCCGAACGAATATCGTTGGGGTGACAGATCGGCCACTATCATCGACTTCCACCTGAGCGCAGAAGGGCTTGAGTACCCGATTGCCCTAGACACTGGCGTGCAGATCAAACTATCGGTATTTGTACGGTTTGATACTGATCTGGTGTGTCCGATTCTCGGGATGACGATCAAGACCAAAGAGGGCGTTACCCTCTATGGCGTGAATAGTGAAACGCTGGATTGCCTGGAATTTAGAACGTGCGGGCGCAAGGGCGAGATCGTCGAAGTTGAGGTACTTATATCTTGTGATCTGGCCCCAGGTGACTACTTCATTTCTGTCGGAGTGTCGACCAAAGATGGCGAAGAGGTTACTCCCCGTGACAGGCGTTATGATTCGATCCACTTCCAGGTTCGTCCGACTGACAAATTTTTTGGGCTTGTAAATCTGGACTCCAGCATTCGTGCCAAGAAGGTTTCAAATTGAATATTTTATTGAAACAAGCGGGCTATCAGCTTAATGACGAGCTCAACATCTGGTCGAGGCCGGATTATTCGAGCATCAACTACAGCGATGGTGATAGCACCGAACTGCGCATAAAATTCTTGATCGATCAGGCCAGTGACGTCAGTGTTTTTTCTGATGAGCTGCGAAGATCGTGCACCGATTGGCCATCGCTTTATTACCTCTCAAGTACCCGTTCGAACTTGTTGCGGGTGTTCGATGCCGATCTGCGTGGCGATGTGCTCGAGATCGGCGCCGGTTGTGGTGCAATTACCCGGTATTTAGGTGAGCAGGGCGGCAGGGTGCTGGCGCTGGAAGGTAGCTCGCGTCGCGCCAGCATCGCCCGTGCACGCACCCGAGACTTGCCAAACGTCTCGGTTCTGGCTGAGTCGTTCGAGAAGTTCAGCATTGATACCCAATTCGATGTCATCACCCTGATCGGCGTTTTTGAATATGCCAACCTGTTCGTAGCCGGTGATAACCCGGGTGCGAGAATGCTTGAGAAAGTTCGCTCACTGCTTAAGCCTGACGGTTTGCTCATCATCGCGATCGAAAACCAGCTCGGCTTGAAATATTTTGCTGGAGCGCCTGAAGATCACGTGACGACGCCGATGTACGGTGTCGAGGGGCGCTATAACAGCGCTACCGTGCAGACCTACGGGAAAAAAGCTCTCGCGTCGTTGTTGGCGACAGCCGGGTTTACCTCGAGTGAGTTCTTTGCGCCGTTTCCCGATTACAAGTTGCCCGTTTCGATCATCACCGAAGAGGGGTTCAAAGATCCTGATTTCGATGCCAGTGCATTCGCATCGCAAAGTGTACAGAGAGATCCGCAATTGCCGGATCTGTGCACCTTCTCACTGGAATTAGCCTGGTCGCAGATTTTCAGGAACGGCTTGGGCATGGATATGGCCAACTCCTTTCTTGTAGGTGCTTCGACGGTCTCGCGCAGCGCAGTCGACCCGCAGACCCTGGCGTATCATTACAGCTGCGATCGACGCTCGACGTATTGCAAACGTTCGGAATTTCGTCGCGATTTCGAAGATGCGATCAATGTGCATTACCAAAAACTCGGGAAGACTATCGATGAGGGTGAAGGGCAATCGCTCGTCACTTTTAATCTTGCTGCGTCCGAGCCTTACATCAATGGTTATGTGCTTGGCACTAAGCTGATCGATATAGTCAACGCCGAGGGCTGGACTTACGCAGGTATCGGCGCCTTCCTCAAAAATTACCTGAGCATGCTAAACGTGCTCTGTGATAACGCCGAGAGCCAGCCGGGTGAGGTGTCGGGAGCGTTGATCGATGCGGTCCCGCAAAATATTGTGATTGATCTGGACGGCCGTCCGCAGTTGATCGACAAAGAGTGGACGCTCAACACGAATGTTCGCTACGAGTACCTGCTGTTCAAAGCGCTAACGCAGTTGCTGGGTTCGATTACACGTATCAGCAAGGGCGCAGAGGCTGGCCCGGTTACACGCAAAGACTTTGTATTCCGAGCTTGCGAAGCCGCCGGGTACCCACTTTGCGAAAAAGATGTGGAAGAGTTTCTGGCCATCGAGGCGCAGATACAGAATGCGATTAACGGCCGAAGCCCGAGTGAATTTACGGCGTGGGGCGAAGATCGATTGATTGTCGAAGACAATCTGTTTTCTGCTTTCAGCAGTTCGCAGATTGCATTGGCTCAAACCCGTGAAGCGCTTGCAAGCGCTGTCACTGACGCCAGGCAGAAAATCGAAACGCTGAGTGCAAAACTGGACCAGCGTGAAGCTGACTATAATCAAGTCATTAACTCCAACTCTTGGTTCATCACGAAACCTGTACGCTTCCTTGTGCGCTCGTTGCGGCAGGGGAAAGGCGTGTTGCGCAGCAAAGTGGAGACTTCCAAGCAGGCGCTGACGGCCTATCTGCGCGGCCAGGAAGCCAATCTGCCACAGCCGGTTGACGACGTAATTGAAGCGCCTGTCGCGCGCACTCGCTCGGTCAGCGTCATTCTGCCAATCTATAAAGATGTCGAAATGACTCGTCGCTGCATCCTTGCCGCGATGCCAGGGATTATTGCTTTCGACTCCAAACTGGTCGCGATCAATGATGCGAGCCCAGATGCAGGCATGCAGGCCATGTTGATCGAATTGCAAATGCAATGGCCGCAGGTGATGACCGTTCTCGAAAACGAAGTCAATCTTGGCTTTGTCAAAACCGTCAATCGCGGCATGCGCCATGCCAGCCAGGACGATATCGTTTTCCTTAACAGTGATGTCATCGTGCCTGTTGACTGGCTGGAGCGGCTGACCGCTGAGGCGTACATCGCGCCAAACATCGGTACCGTTACACCGTTTTCCAACAACGCGACTATTTGTAGCTTCCCGGCGTTTCTTTACGAAAACCAGCCAGCCTTTGGTTTAAGCGTCGAGCAGATCGATGCTGTGTTTTCCGGCCCGCGTTTGCCGGTCAGCCAGGCACCGACAGGTGTAGGTTTCTGCATGTACATTCGCCGCGATTGTCTGGATGTCGTGGGGCTGCTGAACGAGGACAAGTTCGGCAAAGGTTATGGTGAAGAGAACGATCTGTGCCAGCGCGGGCTAAAAGCCGGTTGGCTCAACATCGTGACCCCTAACCTGTATGCATTTCATGAGGGCGGGGTCAGCTTCTCCTCTTCCAAGCAGGCGTTGACCGAGCATGCAACCAAGGCCATCACCGAGCTGCATCCGGATTATCACTTGGATATCCAGAGGTTCATCGCAGCTGATCCGCTGAAAGCATTACGGGTAAAACGTCTTGCGCAATTGATCGCATCGTTGGACCGGCCAAAGGTCTTGCACATTTCGCATGAGGCTGGAGGCGGTGTGCAGCAGCATCTGGACGAGTTGGCAGACGCTCTTGAGTCCGATGTTTGCTGCCTGTTCCTGGCGCCTCGTCGTGGCCAGTCCGCCGTTACTTTGCGGATGGGGAGTTTCCCGGGGGCTGACGAGCTTCTTTTCCAGTTGCCGGAAGAGCACAACCTTTTGGTCGAGTTCTTGAAGGGCTGTGGTGTCGGCTTCGTGCACTTCCATCACACGCTCGGTCTGAATTCGCAACTGGTTCAATTGCCCGCTGAGTTGGGCACTGAATATGCATTGACGGTTCATGATTATTACTGGCTATGCGGCAACCCTACACTGACCGATGCGCAGGGCGTTTATCCGGGCAGTTATGCCGACGACATCGTCAATCCTGACTTCCCTCTGCCGGATGGTGTATCGCCGGCACAATGGCGTGAGCAATTGCGCGGCTTTATCGACGGGGCGAAAGCGGTAATTTTCCCTTCGGCGTACACCCTCGCCAATTATCGACTCAACTTCGAGTTACGTAACGCTGTCGTTGCAGGTCACGTAGAGCACAAACGCAATATTGGGCAGGGTGTCGCGGCTGTCGCGCAAAAGATCCGCTACAACGTGGGTGTTATTGGTGCTCTTGGTAAAGAAAAGGGTGCCGATTATCTGGAACAAGTGGCGGAGGCGGCAGCGACGGTCAATGCACCAATCAACTTCCGGCTGGTCGGTTTCGGCTACAGAGAGTTGGGCGGTGTCCTGACTACAGGTCGTTACGATGCCAGTGAGCTGTCTTCCCTAATGGCCGCAAATGAGTTTGATGTCGTCCTGTTTCCAAGTCTGTGCCCGGAAACCTACAGCTATACCCTCAGCTATGCGCTGGAAGCCGGGTTGCCAATTATTGCGCCAAACATTGGGGCATTCCCGGAACGATTGTCCGGACGTGAAAACACTCTTGTTTATGATTATGGGCTCGAGCCAGCCGAGTTGATGCGGCGAATCAGCGACTTTGTGAAAAGGCTCGCTGCCGGTGAGCAGTTGACTGCGCCTGTCGTGGACACCCACCTGCAGCAGCCAGCGTTTTATAGCGTTGATTACCCGGCCTTATGCGGCGTGGGCAGTGATAAGCACAGCAAACCAAAAAACGGTTTCGAACTGCCGAAATTCTCGGCCCCGACAACTGTGTATGAGGCGCCGCTGACGACCAAGGAAATCGCGCTATTGGCCATCTGGACGCTTTACCGTCATCCACGCATGGAGCGCATCAGCCATGCGGTGCCTTACTCACTACGGCAAAAAATCAAACGCGTGCTGAGCAAGCGTCCGCTGCATGAGATCGTGGATGTGAACAAAAACTGATGCAGTGCGCCCGCCTGGCTTATCGAACCCCTTGATCGGCCAGGCGGGTGCAATGGTTTTTGTTTGCCAGTGACGAATGCTGGCTTTTATTTGGAGCTACTGCCGCGATGAATTTCAGCTGGTTTGTGCTGATCGCTTTAATTATTTCGTTCCTTCTGACTGCTGTTTTGCGCCGGTATGCCCTTGCCAGAAGTCTGATGGATATTCCCAATGCCCGTAGTTCGCATACGGTCCCCACGCCAAGGGGAGGGGGGGTTGCGATCGTCGTGACGTTCCTTATCGCCATGTGCTCGCTGTATGCTGCTGACTTGATCGCATTCAGAGATTTCGCTGCGATCGTCGGTGCTGGCAGCCTGGTGGCGATCATCGGATTCATGGATGATCATGGCCATATTGCTGCGCGCTGGCGTTTACTTGGGCACTTTTGCGCGGCGATCTGGGCGTTGGCCTGGTTGGGTGGCCTACCGCCCGTCAGTGTGTTCGGACAGGTCTTCGATCTGGGCTGGGGCGGGTTTGTATTGGCTAGCCTCTACCTCGTCTGGATGCTCAATCTCTACAATTTTATGGACGGTATCGACGGGATTGCCGGGGTCGAGGCGGTAACTGCGTGTGTCGGGGCGTGCGTGCTGTACGCCCTGGACGGGTATGTCGGGCTGATGGGGCCGGCCCTGCTACTGGCTGGTTGTGCGGGAGGATTCCTGTTGTGGAACTTTCCGCCAGCGAAGATTTTCATGGGCGATGCGGGCAGCGGCTTTCTGGGTATCGTCTTGGGCATTTTGTCGATACAGGCCGCCAATGCCTCATTTGAGTACTTCTGGGGTTGGTTGATCCTGCTCGGGGTGTTCATCGTCGACGCAACTTTCACCTTGTTGCGTCGATTGCTGCGCGGCGAGAAAGTGTATGAAGCGCATCGCAGTCATGCTTACCAATTCGCCTCGCGCCGTTATGGCAAGCACCTGCCGGTGACCCTTGTCGTGGGCTTGATCAATGTGTTTTGGCTCCTGCCGATTGCAGTGGCTGTCACGCACTTCAAGCTGAATGGCTTTGTCGGTGCCGTGGTGGCTTACGTGCCACTATTCATTCTGGCGTTGCGGTTCAGCGCGGGAAAATCCGAAAAGGATGTTGCGGCATGAACATCGAGGCGGGATCAGCCTGATTGCGCTGATAGCGTTCAGCAATTAAAAAAGGCAGACGGATTATTCCGTCTGCCTTTTTTTAGCGAGTAATCGCTCCGGGTTTGACGAATACCAGCTTCGTCAATACGTATGTAAGTGGTAGCGACAGAATGATCGCCGCCAGTGGAGCCAGGTATTCAGGCAGCGACAGCTGTTTGACCCAGAACCAGACGACAAACATCCCCAATACGTATTGCGCGACGTAGACGAGTGGGAACAGCAGGATCGATTTGATCCCCTGGTGTTCTTTGAAGACAAGGAACCGGCTCATCACGAACGCGAAAACAATCCCGCAAACATAGCTGATCGAATAAGCCCATGTGTAGGGAAGTACACTGAGCAATATAAGATACAGCGCATACGTAATTCCGGTGTTCAGCCCGCCTGTCAGGAGGAACCGGAAAAACCTGATTTCCATCAGTTCGGAAATTTTCACGGCTATTAACCAATCTGCGCTTTTTTCTCGATCAGGAATTGATCGTAATCGCGGATGTAGTCGTCAGCAGCGTAATGCTCGGAAGCGAAAACCAGCAGAACCGCGTCCGCCGAGTACTTGTACTGGATACCCCAGGTCATTGCTGGCAGGAACAGGCCCAGTGTGTGGTGGTCCAGAACAAACTCCTGGCGGTGCTTTCCATTGTCGGCAACTACGTGAACGGTGCCTTTGACCGCTACCAGAAACTGGTGGCATTCGCGGTGAGCATGTTCACCACGTGTTTCAGCAGTCGGAACGTTGGTTACCAGGAAGTAACGCTTCACTTCGAACGGAACGTCCTTGCCGCATTCGCCAACGCTCAGGCTGCCGCGCATATCGACGGCTTCCATCATGCGGTGCAGCGTAACGCCACAAGGATGGACATCTGATTGGCCGACTTTTACCGGGTTGTCTACGACTGTGCCTTCGGTAGGCTTGGCATCGACGTAGCCGATGATCTTCGCCGGGTTACCGACCACGATAGCATTCGGTGGAACGGATTTGGTGACGACCGCGCCTGCGCCGACCATTGCCGAGGTGCCAATGGTAATTCCGGGCAGGATCGTCGAATTGGCGCCCAGAGATGCACCTTTGCGGATGATGGTGCGAGAAAACGCTTCCGGATAGATTTTGCTGCGTGGAAACTTGTCATTGGTGAACGTGACGTTCGGTCCCACGAAAACATCGTCTTCTATGGTGATGCCGTCCCAAACCTGAACGCCGCATTTGAGTGTTACCCGGTCACCAATGATGACGTCGTTCTCGACAAACACGTTGTCGCACACGTTGCACTCAGCGCCGATACGAGCGTTCGGTAATACGTGTGCAAACGCCCAGATACGCGAGCCTTTACCGATAGTGGACGATTCACAAATCGCACGGTCATGAACAAAAAAATCGCGCGAATCAATCATTTATTGGCTCCAAACTCAGAAACTTTCATAGGGATCGCCAAAGGGCGCCCTTTGGTATTTTCATATGTACGCCAGGCGTACGAACCGATCACGCCGAGCCCCAGCAGATTGAGGCTGCCCAGCAGGGTAATGGTAAACAGTGTCATGGCATAACCAGGGACATCGATCAGGCCGCCTATCTTCGCGAGGATTACACTGACGCCGTATAACGCCGAGAGTGCTGAGCCGGCTGCACCTACACGAATAAGCAGGCGAATGGGCAAGTCCGTGAACGAGAAGACACTGTCCATCAGATAGTTCACTTTCTTTCGCAATGTCCACGCCGACTTGCCGTGTTCCCGGGCAACTCGAGTGTAACTGACTACCTGTCGGCGGAAACCCAGCCAGAAAATCTGCGCGATCAAAGAGCTGTGGCGTTCTTCGAGTTTGAGCAGGTTGTCGCGAAACTCCAGGTTGCAGCCGAACATGTCGACGCCGCCGTCAGGCATTTCCGGGATAACGTAACGTTTGTACAGACCCCAGAAGGTTTTCGATGCCAGTTTCGACAGGAATGGGTCGTCACGACCCTCGCGGACACCGACTACTACATCCACCGGCTCGGTATTCAACACCCGGTTCATGGTCAGCACCAGGCTTGGCGGCTCTTGCAGGTCGGCGGCCATTACGGCAAACGTGCGACCCTTGCCATGCTGCAAACCTGTACGTATCGCCATGAAAGAACCGAAGTTCTTCGACAGTAGAATCAGCTGGGAGGCAAAACGTTGCTCGGGCAGGCGGTCTCGCAGGATCTCGTAACAGCGATCCGGGCTGCCATCGACCACGAAAACCACCTCAAGCGCGCCTTGAAGCTCGACGTTCAAATCATCGACGGCTTTGAGCAATGACGGCAGCGATTCCTCGTTACGGTAAACCGGAATAACCAGCGAAAGCACCCTAAATCTCCTGCTTGAAGTAGGCGCAAACCACTTCAATGACACGATCGACTTGCTGATCGGTCAGCCCAGGGAAGCAAGGTAAGGAGACCAGTCGGGTGCATGCTGACTCGGTCACCGGAAGATTGAATGTTTCGCGCGGTGTGTACGCTGTTTGCCAGTGGTCTGGAACTGGATAGTGAATGTCGGTACTGACGCCATACTCTTTTAGGTAGGCAGTGAACGCTTCACGATTTTCGACACGCATTACAAACAGGTGGGCAACGAAGTCGTCGCCCAGACTTGCAGGCAATTTGACTGGCAGTTGGCTGAAGGCTGCACAGTAGCGGCTGGCAATCGAGCGGCGCTGCTCGTTCCATTGGTCGAGTAGAGGCAGTTTGACCCGCAGGATTGCAGCCTGCATTTCATCGAGTCTGCTGTTACGTCCGTGCGGAACGGTAACGTGATATTTGGTCGACCAGCCGTATTGGCGAAGCGTGAGCAGGCGGGCGGCAATCTCGGAGGATGAAGTTACGATCGCGCCACCGTCGCCCAGTGCGCCGAGGTTTTTGGTGGGGTAAAAGCTGAAGCAGGCCAGGTCGCCGAACGATCCACAAAGCCGATTATCAGAGCGCGCACCGTGGGACTGGGCGCAATCTTCGAGCACGACCGCCCCGGCCGAGCGAGAAATGGCTGCCAGAGTTTCGATGTCTGCCAACTGTCCGTAAAGGTGCGTGACAATCACGACCTTCGCCGGTTGGGCCAGCGCCTTCTCCAGTGATTTCGGGCACATGGTCAAGGTGCTCTCATCGACATCGACATATACCGGCTCGGCGCCGACAGCGTGGATGGCGGTGCTGCTATAAAACCCGGCGTTGGCAACGGTGACAACACGATCACCCGGGCCCACACCCATGCCCAACAAGGCGATTTCCAGTGCTTCCGAGCCGTTCGCGACCGAGATGCAATGTTCTGCGCCGACATAGTTGGCGAACTCTCGTTCGAAGTCCTTTACTTCTTCACCCAAAATGTACCAGTGCCGATTAACGACGCGCATAAGCGGTTCGGAAAAATCAATACCGGAATTCGCCGCTACTGCAGAAAACAAAGGAATTTGATGATTTGCGTCCATGATCCATCCAGAATTTTTGACTGCGCACATGATAATGGCCGCAATTTTACTACACATTCAGACAGTGATGTCGGCTCAATCTGGCAGGTCTGAGCCGACGTAATCCGCCGATTTAGGGGTGGTTGGCCGTGTCAGCCACCATGCAGCCATGAAGATCATGCACGCAATCGCAGTGATCAGGTACGTCGAATGCGACATCCATGGTCCCTGACGCCCAAAGTACAGCTGCCACAATGGATCACTCATGGGTAAGCCCGATGCAAAGGCGCTGGCTATGGACTTGGCCAGCCAGAATAATGGGGTCGCCATCAGCAGGGAAAAATAAAGAATCAGCTTCGTGGTTTTATCCGAAACTCCGGATTGCGCAACGTACGCTACCAGAAATGGAAGAATGGCGATCCATTGGCGGCTTTCGGAACCGACGACCAACAGTGGCAAGAATCCCAATATGGCAATTTGTACGGCGCGCACCGTGCGCGCGCTTCGATTGCTGGTCCACACTAGCTGCAAGGCAATAAGCAAGCATGGGCCAAAATAACTAAAGTGCGAGAGGATGGGTTTGAATGGCGTATTCAAACCTTGATAAAACATGTTCTGCACTAAGTCCGGGCCTCGGAATCCCTGGCTCCAGTCCAGTCCGAAGTAGAGAATGGCATGGCCGCACGCCGTCGCAATGGCGGCCAGGAAAAACCACTTGATGGACAATACTGGCAACGCACCATCACGCCCCAGAAGTCGACTCCAAAGCCAGGCAACGCCAATCAGGGCCAGAATCAAGTAAGTGGAGCTAAGCCATCTGAGTCCAGGAATGCCCGAGGCAAGTGTAGAACCGACATGTAATAGTTCGCTGTCTTCGATACGTGTGAACCACAGGCACGCATAACCTACCATGGCGGCAGCCAGACCTAGAAAAACCAGCATCCTGACTTTCATGCCGAAAGTCAGACGGTTGATGAAGGAAGCTTGCGTTTCTGGCTGTGAGAAGGTGAGAAGCGTCAGCGGCAGGAGAAACAAGCCTGGCATGATCAATGGTGCTATCAGGCAGGTTGCCAGTAGCCATTTGAAGTGTTTGTGCGAAAAGCACCACAAGCTCCAGCACGACAGCACTATTGCCAAATGGTCGCTTAAAAGGGGGTAGTAAGTCGACATGACCAGGATTGGCCACGTCAAAAGTAAGGCAGTTGTGTAGTGCACTGCCCGCCTGGTCGGGATGCCGGACTTCATCAAGTAGTCAGTAAATAGCCCGGCGGCTGCGCTGATACCGAGCACATTGAAAGACATCTGTACATATAAAAGCTGTTGTCTGGTCAGATCTAGCAGGAACTCTGCTACTACTGTTGGAAAAAAGCCGGTGAGGCGACTGATACGGTAGGGATCCGTGACAGGAATATGCCCGGAATTTTTCCAGTCGAACAGAAGATTCAAATAGGCGTTGCCGTCCCAGCCCGCACCATCGCCCACCGCAATAAGTCCGGTTAATTGATATACGGCTATCAAAAGAAGCGCCGCTAATACCGACATGCGATAGGCGATGCTTTCGTCGAAAATTATTTTCCCGAGGATGAACAGCGTGCAGCTCAGGATCAGCCAATAAGCGAAAGTCAGCAGCGCTGCGCTATAAGCTATTTCCTTGAACCTGACCGACTCGCTGATTTCGAACTTGATTTGCGGGTCGTCATTATCAAACGTCAATGTGACCGAAGACGCTTCGGTCGACAATGACGTTGGTGCATTGGCAGGAGCCAGAACGCTTAGCGGCAGCGCTTGCCGCAGCCCCCAAAAGTTTATTTCGCCTTGGCTGACACGCATCTCGGACGCAACGTTGTTAGGATCCCAGCGCAGGAAGCGCTGACCTGTCGCGACCGAGAAGCAAACACGCTGAGTACCGGCGTCGATTCTGTGCGAATCCGATTGTGATTCACTGAAAGCGCCAGATTCGCTGGGCCAGAACAGTTGCGTCACGCCTTTGGATGACGAATCAATGCTCAAGCAAATGTTGTGTCTGGTGGCGTCGAACGTACCGGTTGCCTTGGCGAGATAAAGGGACGCAAGTGCTGCCAGCAAAGACAGCCCGGCAAGCGCAAGGTAGGCGAAAAAGGGTCGCATGCCTGCCTTGTTAATCATTGCGACTCGACTCGCTTGTACTGTGCGTGCGTCGGGTCGGCAACTTCGCTCAACTTGACAAGATAAACGCCGTTTTCATATCGCACGGAGCCTTCTGCCGGCCATACCGGCATGTTGTCAAAGTGCGGCGTCAACGGAATACGCAGCGCGTTGCCCATGGCATAAACATTCGAGAAACCGATCAGGCGCATGTATTCCAGCATGCGATAGACGTTGCCTTGGTCCCAATCGAAAAACGAAGAACTCATGGTCGAGGTTTCCGGGCCTGGATAGCGGCTCGCGAATGGCATTCGCCCATAAACATCGACCATGATGCGTTCATTCTTGTCAAATTCGGGGTTGGCCTTGCTGATTCGATCGTAAAGCGCCTCGGCGGTGAATCGGTCGTGGGTCGTGGCCATCATTGTGCTTGCCGAGTATTGACCATTTACCGAAATCATCTGGAATAGCAGTGTGACTGCGAGCGCAGCGCCGAGGATCCGCAACAGCCCCTGTTTTTCCAGAACGATGATCGTGGTGAACCACGCAACAAAGGAAATGGCCAGCATGGCGCGCAGAGGCAAATAAATACCTCCGGCGACGAAGTTCAGCAGGAATGGGGAGATCAACAATGCTCCGATGAGGAGAGTCATCCACAAAGCAGCTTTCCAAGTATTCTGTGTGACTAGGAAGAGGGCTGCAAATCCCAATGCGACGGCCGCACTGAAGAATGAAACGCCGTAGCTCAGAGGGGAGCCTGAGTAAAGTTTCCACGCTTCTAACAAAACCAGTTTGGTAATTAGAACAGGATCCGCGATCAGTTCGTTGATACGTAGAAAATTATCGATGTAACCACGGTCGGAAGGGTAAGCCAGTTGGGCAAGCTTGTTTATGATGACATAGAAAGCAACGCCGCCAACGAGGGTGCCGAGCAACAAGGCTGCACGCTGGATTGTCGGATAAATTGATAGTACGGCTGTCGGGTTGTCTTTTCGGAAGTTGAAAAGAACGACACCGAGACCGGCAACAATATAGAACATGACCAGTGATTGGTAGGCGCCGATTGCCACGGACAGCAATACGCTGGAAAGCAACGCCAAGCGGGCAGTTTTGCCTTTCAAGTCGTCGCCGATACGGCATTTTGAAAATACAAAGATGCCGATCGACAGTGCCAGTACGCCTACACCGATCGAAGGAATGTTGGAGTAGAACTCGCCAATGAACCACCAAATCGGGTGCGCAATGAAAATGCAGTAGGCCAGGGCGGCAATCCAGCCGAATGTAAGACGGTGTGCCCTGATCAGGAACATGTACGCCAGCGCTACGCAGGCGTAAAAGAAAAGATTAGGAACGAAAGGCATTACTGGCTGAGGGAAGATAAACTTCTCTACCAGATAGGCTGTCCATCGGCCATCGGCGATCCAGATGGATGGGTCGGTACGGAAGGCGCCCCGTTCATCATCAACAGACAAAAAGAAATTGACGACCGGGATTATATTAAGAAAAACCCCGATGCCGAGTAACTTTGTGAATTCGTTAAGACTGAAGTTTTCTTGTCTGAAGAATGATTTCAATTGTGCGGTACAACCGCGATCACCCTGCAGGAAGTCTAGGATCCGTGAATGCCATTTGATCCAGGAAAGAATGGCAAATGCGCTGGCCAGTCCGAGCAAGAGCGCGAAAACGTAGCGCACTTTGTCGAGTAGCTTGTAGTTAAGGTGAATGTTTATCTGTGGGTCAGTCGCACCCGACGGCGTTGTGAATTTGACAATTGTCGTTTCGCGGGCGGACGCCTCAATCTGTGCCATCGGCGTCAGGTTGTCGAGTTCAATAGAGCGGGTATAAACCAGCACGCTGATTGTCACAGCCTTGACATAGAAGGAACCGGATTTTTCCAATGGGTCCCAGCGCAGATTCTCATCGTACTTTGGCAACGCAAAGCTAAAGGTATGGTTCTCCATATCCAGTTTGCTGATTTTGGAATTTCTTTCCTTATAGTCATCCATGCGTTTGTAAAACAACTGGGACTGCGTCGCAGGGAATTGGCTGGTGCTAATACTGACGACAGGATCCAGTGCAGGGCTTTTCAACAGAATAAAAGCGATGACCAACGTCATGAAAATGCAGGGAAGGACCCATTTGACAATGTTTTTCAAGTTAATGCCGCGCCCTGTTGTCGTCACTTGCTTTCACTTCCTTTTCGTCATTCTGATTGTAATGTCTTCACTTTCGCTGTTACTGGCCGTACACCAGCGAGCAGTCGCGTCAACAACAAAGCCTTTTCGTGCCCGGGGCATTGGAAAAATCATCCCAGGTCGGGTTTTCTTTTTTGATCCCGAATTCGCGGTGGCGAGGTGCAGGAAATTTGCTGCGCAGTATACTCACTCGATCATGATGTCGCAGCACAGACATCGCATGGTGCAGGTGACGGGTGATAAACGAATGGGGGCGGTGAGATCACCGTAAGATTCAGTGATGGCGGCTCGTTAGGGGCCACGTCCTCATCACATTCTTTTTTCTGTAACGAAGTTCACTACCTCCGTACAATGTACCCGCCGATTAACCAAAGGGAGCAGGCCAGATTGGTACAGGGGAATATGGACAGAATGCGCGAGTTCTTGCTGGGTTTACCGCGCCGCCAGAAGCGATTGATTCAGGTGCTTACAGATGTTTTGCTCGTCTGGGTAGCCTTGTGGTTGGCGTTTATCGTCCGTCTGGGTATCGACGAGATGGTCAATCCGTTGAAAGTGCACTTGTGGTTGTTTGTCTGTGCTCCGCTCGTCGCCATTCCTCTATTCATACGGTTCGGCATGTACCGGGCAGTGATGCGTTATTTCGGTAATGACGCGCTGGTGGTGATCATTAAAGCAGTCAGTCTGTCCTCGCTGATCCTGGCTTTGGTGGTCTATTGGTACAGTAATCACGAAGCCATCGTGCCGCGCTCGATCATCTTCAATTATTGGTGGCTCAGCCTTGTGATCATCGGCGGGCTTCGTCTCTGCATGCGCCAGTACTTCATGGGGGACTGGTTCACCGCCGCTCAGCACGTTCCTTTTGCCAATCGTGATGATGGTCTGACCAAAGTGGCGATCTACGGGGCGGGCGTAGCTGGCAATCAGCTTGTCGCTGCGTTGCGCATGGGAAGGGCGATGCGTCCCGTAGCCTTTATCGATGATGACTCAGGAATCTCGGACCGCTCAATCTCCGGTCTCCAAGTCTATAAACCCAAACATATTCAACAAATGATCGACGTCACCGGTGCGCAAGAAATTTTGCTGGCACTGCCGTCTTCGACCCGTGCTCGACGCAGGGAAATCCTCAATATGCTGGAGGGCTTTCCTTTGCACGTGCGCAGTGTTCCTAATTTTACCGACCTGGCCAGCGGTCGCGTGAAGGTCGATGACATTCAGGAAGTCGATATTGCGGACTTGCTCGGGCGGGACGCGGTCCCGGCGCAGCATGATTTGCTTGAGCGCTGCATTAAGGGCAAAACGGTGATGGTGACTGGGGCGGGGGGATCAATAGGTTCCGAGTTGTGCCGGCAGATCTTTTCACTGGGGCCAAAATCGCTTTTGCTGTTCGAGCACAGCGAATTTAACCTTTACAGCATTCTTTCCGAGTTGGAGCAGCGTGCGGATCGTGAGTCGGTATCGACAAAGTTGCTGCCCATTCTGGGTTCGATTCGCCACCCGGAAAAAATACTGGATGTCATGAAGACCTGGAGCGTGGACACGGTCTACCACGCTGCGGCTTACAAGCATGTGCCGATGGTGGAGCACAACATTGCCGAAGGCGTGCTGAACAATGTGATGGGAACACTTAATACGGCTCAAGCCGCATTGCAGGCCGGTGTTTCGAACTTTGTGCTGATTTCGACCGACAAGGCTGTCCGGCCCACCAACGTGATGGGCAGCACCAAGCGTTTGGCCGAATTGATCCTTCAAGCCTTGAGTCACGAAATCGCCCCTGTCCTGTTTGGCGACAAGGCCAATATTTCCCGGGTCAACAAAACCCGCTTCACCATGGTCCGTTTCGGCAACGTACTGGGCTCGTCCGGCTCGGTGATCCCGCTGTTTCACAGTCAAATTAAGTCCGGCGGTCCGCTGACGGTTACCCACCCGAAAATCACTCGCTACTTCATGACGATTCCGGAAGCTGCGCAACTGGTGATTCAGGCAGGATCCATGGGGCAGGGCGGTGATGTGTTCGTGCTGGACATGGGCGAACCGGTGAGAATCGTGGAACTGGCCGAGAAAATGATTCATCTGTCCGGTTTGAGTATTCGTTCCGAGCGAAACCCTCAGGGCGATATTTCCATCGAGTTCACAGGGTTGCGTCCCGGAGAGAAACTCTACGAGGAACTGCTGATCGGCGACAATGTTGCAGCCACGCCGCATCCGATGATCATGACCGCCAATGAGGATCATCTGCCATGGGATGTTCTGAAGTCACGTTTGGGTGAGCTGCTCGCGGCTGTCGACGTGGATGACTACTCCCGCGTCCGCCAGGTTCTGCGCGAAACGGTGAGCGGCTACACCCCGGACGGCGAGATTGTCGACTGGATCTACCAGCAACGCCGCCTCGAACCCTGATTATTTCACATCCTGTAACGCTCGCATTTTTGACTTCCCTCCGTCATGACCTACGTTTAGAGAGCAGCTTGGGAAAAGCTGCTTTCTAAAACGATGATGGAGCGTCACTTATGCGTACCGGTTATTTCTACTCGCTGATCTTTGCTTTCCTCACCAGCGCCTCGATCGCTGCCATTGCTGCGCCTGTAGCGCCGACCGAGTCAACAAAAGCGCCGTTGCTGATGGATGCGGCTGCGCCCTCGGCAAGCGCCAAGGTCGATCTCAACGGCGCGGATGCGGCGACGTTGCAGAAGGAGTTGGCGGGTGTGGGTGAGGCGAAGGCGCAGGCGATTGTTGCGTATCGCGATACAAACGGGCCGTTTGCGTCGGTGGATGAGTTGCTGGAAGTGAAGGGGATTGGCAAGGCGATTCTGGATCGCAACCGTGACAAGCTGGAAGTGAACTAAGCTGACAGTTCAACGCCGAGAGGCCGGTCATTGACCGGCCTTTTTATTGGGTGCCGATCTGTTGGATGTCTGAATGCTAAAAATTACGGGTATCATATTGTGTCTTGATTATGCCTATAATAATTTCGCTCGGGACTGATTCAGCAGCCGAATCGCAGCACACCGATGCACGTCGAATTTTGAATTGATAAGGGGTAACCACGATATGAACCAACGTCGAGTCGTCGTCACGGGCATGGGCCTGGTTTCACCCTTGGGCAGTGATGTTGAAATCGTCTGGCAGCGTTTGCTGGCCGGTCGTTCCGGGTTGCGCAACTTGCCAGATGCAGTCGTGGCTGATCTGCCGACCCGGGTCGGCGGCAGTGTGCCGACGGTGGAGGAGGATGCCGAGGCCGGGTTTGATCCGGATCGTGCGACGCCGCCCAAGGAACAGAAGAAGATGGATCGCTTCATCATGTTTGCCATGGAAGCGGCGCGGCAGGCGCTGGAGCAGGCCGGCTGGCATCCGGCGGACGCTGAAAGCCAGGAGCGCACTGCAACAATCATCGGCTCGGGTGTCGGTGGTTTCGGTGCGATTGCCGATGCGGTGCGTACCACTGACAGCCGTGGTCCTCGGCGTTTGTCGCCGTTCACCATTCCATCGTTTCTGGTCAATCTCGCGGCGGGTCATGTCTCGATCCAGCATGGCCTTAAAGGGCCGTTGGGCGCTCCGGTTACCGCATGTGCCGCCGGGGTTCAGGCGATCGGCGATGCAGCGCGGTTGATCAGGGCGGGGGAGGCGGACATCGCTGTATGTGGCGGTGCGGAAGCTTCGATTGATCGCGTCAGTCTCGCCGGTTTCGCGGCGGCGCGGGCGCTGTCCAGCGGCTACAACGACACCCCGGAAAAAGCTTCGCGTCCCTTCGACAGTGGGCGCGATGGTTTCGTGATGGGCGAGGGCGCCGGTCTATTGGTCATCGAGTCGCTGGAGCATGCGCTTGCACGCGGTGCGAAGCCGCTGGCCGAACTGGTCGGTTACGGCACCACCGCCGACGCCTATCACCTGACCGCCGGTCCGGAAGACGGCAGTGGCGCTCGCAGGGCGATGCAATTGGCACTGGCTCAGGGCGGTGTGACGCCGGAGCAGGTGCAGCATCTCAACGCACATGCGACGTCGACGCCGGTCGGCGATTTGGGCGAGTTGGCGGCGATCAAGGCGTTGTTTGGCACGGAGAACAAGATCGCCGTGACTTCGACCAAATCCGCTACCGGTCATTTGCTCGGCGCGGCGGGTGGGCTGGAGGCGATTTTCACGCTGCTGGCGATTCGTGATCAGGTGGTGCCACCAACGCTCAACTTCGAAAACCCGGATCCGGCGAGCGAAGGGGTAGACATCGTGCATGGCGAGGCGCGCTCCATGTCAATCGAATATGCCTTGTCCAACGGCTTTGGTTTTGGCGGGGTCAATGCGAGCGTGTTGTTCAAACGCTGGGAAGGTTAATCGCTCGATTGCTTGAGATGTTCGCGGGTGACGTCGAGGATGCGCTGAGCGAAGTCGGCATCCGCGACGCTGCGTGACAGCAGCAATGCGCCAGCCAGGGTGGCCATGATGACAATGCTGCGATCGGCGCTGTTCTCGCCTTCGAGCGTGCCTTGAATTTGTTCGAGGCGAGCATTGAGGACTTCGTCGCTGGTGGGGCTTGGTTGGCCGCGCAGGCCCAGCTCCGAGGAAATGGTCAGCAGCGGGCAGCCTTCGTCGGGCGAGGTCTGATGCCACTCTGACAGGTAGGTGTCGATGAACACTTGCAGAGGGTTTTCCTGCGCGAAGATTTCTTCGCACAGGCCCGCGACTTGCTCGCCGGCCTCTTGCAGGGCTTTTTCGACCAACTCTTCCTTGGATTTGAAGTGCGAGTAGAAACCGCCATGGGTCAAGCCCAGGGCTTTCATCAAAGGCTGCAGGCCGGTGCCGCCGATACCGTCCTTGCGAAATCGGGCGGAAGCCTCCTTGATGATGCGTTGATGGGTCTGGGCTTTGTGATCTGGCGAGTAACGCATGTGGAGCTCTCCGCGACGATGCTGCCATCTTAACCACGGAAGATTAAATGGTGACTGTACTTCTAAAATCTAAACAGCCTGCGGGTAAGTCCCATTGTGCTGAAAAAACAAACCCCGCCATTGCGGCGGGGTTGGTATCAGCGGTCTTGCGCATCCTTGGCATCCGCTTCGGCATTGCGCTGTGCGACGCGCTTGCGTTCTTCATCGGTCAGTTCGACCTTGTTGGCGGTGTCGCGCAACATCATCAATCCGCCGACAATCGAGCCGATCGCAACGACCAGAATCAACCAGGCATACCAGGGCATAACGGCTCTCCTTAATGGCAGCTCGACGGGCGAGGACTTCGCCGTGCGATGCTGCATACCACCTTTGAGCGAAACGACTTCGCAGTGGTTCCATTCTAGGCCGCTTATGCCCGGCACACCCGAACCGTGTTACAGACCGGTCAACATCGCATCCGCCGGCGCATCGGCGCGCAGTTGCCCGGTGAGCATGAAGTAGCAGAACCCCACCGCCATGAAACCGAGGAAAATCAGCCCGATCAGTGTGTTGAACCACGCCATCGCTACCAGGCAAACCACCGCTAGCACCAGCGCGATCAGTGGAACCAGCGGATAGCACGGCGCGCGGAAGGTGCGCTCCAGGTTTGGCTCGGATTTACGCAGTTTGAACAGGCTGAGCATGCTCATGATGTACATCACGATGGCGCCGAACACGGCCATGGTGATCATCGCGGCGGTGAGTGTCATGCCGCCGAGGTTGATCAGACCGTCGCTGTAGATCGCCGCGATGCCGATAAGGCCGCCAGCGATGATTGCGCGGTGCGGGGTCTGGAAGCGCGACAGTTTTGCCAATGAGGCGGGCAGGTAACCGGCGCGGGCGAGGGCGAAGAATTGCCGCGAATAACCAAGGATGATGCCGTGGAAACTGGCGACCAGGCCGAACAGGCCGATCCAGACCAGCATGTGCAGCCAGCCGGAGTTGTCGCCGACCACGGTTTTCATCGCCTGCGGCAGTGGGTCGTTGATGTTGGACAAGGTGCGCCAGTCGCCGACGCCGCCAGCGAAGAACATCACGCCCATTGCCAGCAGCACCAGCGTCAGGATGCCGCTTATGTAGGCTTTTGGGATCGTGCGTTTCGGGTCCTTGGCTTCCTCGGCGGCCATGGCGGCGCCTTCGATGGCGAGGAAGAACCAGATTGCAAATGGAATTGCCGCGAACATCCCGGCAATTGCCGGCGCGCCGAAGACGTCGGAACCGGCCCAACCATTCAGCGCGAAGTTGCTGAAGCTGAACGCCGGCGCGACCACGCCCATGAACACCAGCAACTCAGCCACCGCCAGCACGCAGACGATCAGCTCGAACGTCGCGGCCAGTTTCACCCCGAGAATGTTCAGGCCCATGAACACGATGTACGCCCCGACCGCCGCGTGTTTCGGGTCGAGTGCCGGAAATTGCACATTGAGATACGCGCCAATCGCCAAGGCAATCGCTGGCGGGGCGAAGACGAATTCGATCAGTGTGGCCAGTCCGGCGATCAATCCGCCTTTTTCGCCAAACGCGCGGCGGCTGTAGGCAAACGGCCCGCCGGCATGGGGAATCGCGGTGGTCAGTTCGGTAAAGCTGAAGATAAAGCAGGTGTACATGGTCGCGACCATGAATGAGGTCACCAGAAAACCCAGCGTACCGGCCACGCCCCAGCCGTAACTCCAGCCGAAATATTCCCCGGAAATCACCAGCCCCACGGCAATACCCCACAGGTGGAACGTGCCCAGCGTGGGTTTGAGTTGTGTGTTCATGCGCTTGCTCCCGCAATGGTTGGAAAGCTCGAGGGAGAGCGTGTGCAGTGGGCGTGCCACTACCGTGAAACAAGTCGTAATGAGTTCAAAGCTGTCGCAGGGGGGATGTTCGGGTGGGGATAGCTGCTTTTTGTGCGCCAGTTGGGTGCGATGTTGTCGGTGATGCCGTCTTCGCGAGCAGGCTCGCTCCCACATTTTGAAATGCGTTGCCCCGGTGGGAGCGAGCCTGCTCGCGAAGGCGCAGCCCAAACACCACGAAACTCAGCCGTAAAGCCCGCATAAACCCACTCTTTACGCTTTCTTTATGACCCACGCCGCGCCTCGCTCTCGTTCCTTTACAGCCTCCTTCCCGACAATCGCTGCACACACGGCAATACGCCGTTACACGGAGATCTTCCATGAGCGTTCTGGACGGGGTGTCACTGCTGTTGGCAGTGGGGCTGTTCATTTATCTGTTGGTTGCGCTGTTGCGCGCGGACCGGAACTAGGAGCGGCTATGCACAGTTATGACTATTGGCTGATCCTCGGGTTTTTTGCGCTGGTCCTGCTGCCGGCGCCGTTCCTTGGGCGCTTCTATTACAAGGTGATGGAGGGCCAGCGCACCTGGCTGACGCCGATTCTCGGCCCGGTCGAGCGCGGTTGCTATCGTCTTGCCGGGGTCGATGCGCAGGCGGAGCAGAGCTGGCAGAAGTACACGCTGGCGCTGCTGGCGTTCAACCTTGCAGGTTTCCTGTTGCTGTTTGCGATTCTGCTGTTCCAGGATCACCTGCCGCTGAACCCGCAAAACCTGCCGGGCCAGGAATGGACCCAGGCGTTCAACACCGCGGTCAGTTTCATGACCAATACCAACTGGCAGTCCTACAGCGGCGAAGCGACCCTCAGCTACCTGAGCCAGATGGTCGGTCTCACCGTGCAGAACTTCGTCAGCGCCGCCACCGGCCTCGCCGTACTTGTCGCGCTGTGCCGTGGGATCGGCCGTAAGTCGGCGCAGACCCTCGGCAACTTCTGGGTCGACATGACCCGCGCCACCCTCTATGGCCTGCTGCCGCTGTGCCTGCTGTTGGCGCTGTACCTGGTCTGGCAGGGCGTGCCGCAAACCTTCGCCCAGTATGTAAATGCCGTGACCCTGCAAGGCGTCGATCAGGTGATCCCGCTCGGCCCGGCCGCCAGCCAGATTGCGATCAAGCAACTGGGCACCAACGGTGGCGGTTTCTTCGGGGTCAACTCGGCGCACCCGTTCGAGAACCCGACCGCGTGGAGCAACCTGTTCGAAGTCGCTTCGATCATCCTGATCCCGGTGGCGCTGGTGTTCACCTTCGGCCATTACGTCAAGGATCTGCGCCAGAGCCGCGCGATCATCGCCTGCATGCTGGCGCTGTTCCTGATCGGCGGTGCGACATCGTTGTGGGCTGAGTATCAGCCGAATCCGACCCTGAACAATGCCGCCGTCGAGCAGACTGCGCCGCTGGAAGGCAAGGAAGCGCGCTTCGGTACTACCGCGACGGTGCTGTGGTCGGTGACTACCACGGCGGCGTCGAACGGCTCGGTGAACGGCATGCACGACAGCCTCAACCCGCTCAGCGGCATGGTCGCGCTGGTCAACATGATGGTCGGCGAAGTGATCTTCGGCGGTGTCGGTGCCGGGCTCTACGGCATGTTGCTCAACGTGCTGATCGCGGTGTTCCTCGCCGGTCTGATGATCGGTCGTACGCCGGAATACCTCGGCAAGAAACTCCAGGCCCGCGAAGTGCAATTGCTGGTGGTGACGCTGCTGGTGATGCCGGTCGGCGTGCTGGTGCTCGGCGCGATTGCCGCCACGGTTCCCAGCGCTGCGGCAACCATCAGCAACCCCGGCCCGCATGGCTTCAGTCAGTTGCTCTATGCCTACACCTCGGCGAGCGCCAACAACGGTTCGGCATTTGGTGGCCTGGGCGCGAACACGCCGTTCCACAACCTGATGCTCGGCCTGGGCATGTTGATCGGCCGCTTCGGCTACATCCTGCCGGTGCTGGCACTGGCCGGTAGCCTGGCGATGAAGAAAAGCGCACCGGTCGGCCAGAACAGCTTCCCGACCCACGGCCCGCTGTTCGTGACCCTGTTGACCGTGACCATTTTGCTGGTGGGCGGCCTGACGTTCTTGCCGACGCTGGCGCTCGGTCCTGTCGCCGAACATTTAAGTATGGGCTTCTAAGGAATCCATCATGAATATGCCTGCAATCAAACCCGCCGCCGTCAAAGCGCCGGAACAAGCCAAAACCGCGATCTCGGCCCTGTGGCGTCCGGCGCTGGTGCAAGCCTTCGTCAAGCTCGACCCTCGGCAATTGGCGCGTTCGCCAGTGATGCTGGTGGTCGAACTGACGGCGATTTTCACCACCGTGCTGTGCTTCATTCCGGACGCTGATGTGCCGACCTTTGTCGCCGCACAAATCGCCCTGTGGCTGTGGTTCACCGTGCTGTTCGCCAACTTTGCCGAGGCCCTGGCCGAAGGTCGTGGCAAGGCCCGCGCCGACAGCCTCAAGGCCGGCAGCGAAGGCCTCAGCGCCCGCTGCCGCCAAGCCGATGGCAGCTTCAAGATCGTGCCGGCTGCCAATCTGCGCAAGGGCGACGTGGTGCGAGTCGAAGCCGGGGAGATGATCCCCGGTGACGGCGAAGTCATCGAAGGTATCGCGGCGGTCAACGAAGCGGCGATCACTGGCGAATCGGCGCCGGTGATCCGCGAGTCCGGCGGCGACCGTTCCGCCGTCACCGGCAACACGCGGTTGGTGTCCGACTGGCTGCTGGTGAAGATCACCACCAACCCTGGCGAATCGACCCTCGACCGCATGATCGCCCTGGTCGAAGGCGCCAAGCGTCAGAAGACCCCCAACGAAGTCGCGCTGGATATCCTGCTGATCGGCCTGACCCTGATCTTTCTGCTGGTGGTCGTCACCCTGCAACCGTTCGCGCATTTCGCCAATGGCAGCCTGCCGCTGGTGTTCCTTGTCGCGTTATTGGTCACGCTGATCCCGACCACCATCGGCGGTCTGCTGTCGGCTATCGGTATCGCCGGGATGGATCGGCTGGTGCGCCTGAATGTGATCGCCAAGTCCGGCCGCGCGGTGGAGGCGGCGGGTGACGTGCATGTGCTGTTGCTCGACAAGACCGGCACCATCACCTTCGGCAACCGTCGTTGCAGCGCGGTGTATGCCGCGCCGGGTGTGAGCGGCCGTGAGCTGGCCGAAGGCGCGTTGTTTGCTTCGCTGGCCGACGAAACCGCTGAAGGCAAGTCGATCGTCGAGTTCCTTCGTGGTCTGCATCCACAACCTGAGCCGGCCCCGGAAACCCTGACCGCCGTGCCGTTCAGCGCGGAAACCCGCTTGTCTGGCGTCGATTATCAGGGCCGCGTATATCGCAAAGGGGCGGTGGATTCGCTGCTGGCGTTTCTCGGTCAGCAGCGCACCGATCTGGCCCCGGCGCTGGCGCGGGAAATCGACAAGATCGCCCAAAGTGGTGGCACGCCGTTGCTGGTCTGCGCTGACGGCAAATTGCTTGGTGCGATCCATCTCAAGGACGTGGTCAAGCCAGGCATCCGTGAGCGTTTTGCCGAGTTGCGCAAACTGGGAATTCGTACGGTGATGGTCACCGGCGACAACCCGCTGACCGCTGCTGCGATCGCCGCTGAAGCAGGCGTCGATGATGTGCTCGCCGAAGCCACGCCGGAGAAGAAACTCGCGCGCATTCGTCACGAGCAGAACGACGGTCGCCTGGTCGCCATGTGCGGCGACGGCGCCAACGACGCCCCGGCGCTGGCCCAGGCAGACGTCGGCATGGCGATGAACGATGGCACACAAGCAGCACGCGAAGCGGCGAACATGGTCGATCTCGATAGCGACCCGACCAAGCTGCTCGACGTGGTGCAGATCGGTAAGGAATTGCTGGTGACCCGTGGCGCGCTGACGACCTTTTCCATCGCCAACGACATCGCCAAATACTTCGCAATTCTGCCGGCGCTGTTCGCCTCGATTTACCCGCAGCTGGGCGTGCTGAACATCATGCATCTGAGCAGTCCGCAGAGCGCGATTCTCTCGGCCATCGTGTTCAACGCTTTGATCATCGTTGTGCTGATTCCACTGGCATTGCGCGGCGTGCGTGTGCAAGCAGCGAGTGCGGCGGCGTTGCTGCGGCGCAATCTGCTGATCTATGGCGTCGGCGGGATTGTCGTGCCGTTCGTGGGGATCAAGGTGATCGACATGCTGCTTACGGCGTTGCATCTGGTGTAAGGCTCAAAAGAGCCCCTCACCCTAGCCCTCTCCCAAAGGGAGAGGGGACTGACCGAGGTGTTTGTGCGAGGTTCGCCGACCTGAAATTCCGAGCCTAACTCAGGTTTTGAACAGCGCAAGGATCGGCTCCCTTTCCCCCTCGCCCCCTTGGGGGAGAGGGCTGGGGTGAGGGGGGAAAATCTCCCTGACACCCCGCAAAAGTTTGTCCAACGAATTCGAGGATCTTGAAATGTCCACAATGATACGCCCGGCCCTGACCCTGTTGGCGCTGATGACCCTGATCACCGGCGTCGCCTATCCACTCGCGGTCACCGGCATCGCCCAGGTCGCTTTCCCGGATCAGGCCAATGGCAGCCTGATCCACGACGCCGACGGCAAAGTCCGCGGCTCGGCGCTGATTGCTCAGGATTTCAGCGGCGACAACTGGTTCCACCCACGGCCGTCCGCCGGGGCTTTTGCCACCGTCGCCAGCGGCGCCAGCAACCTCGCGCCGAGCAATCCGGCCCTCGCGACCCGCGTAATCGAAGACGCGCAAAAACAACAAGTCGCTGGGCAGGGGCCGGTGCCATTGGCCTTGCTGACCACCTCCGCCAGCGGCCTCGATCCGCACTTGCCACCGGCGGCAATTGCCTATCAACTGGCGCGTGTCGCAGCAGCGCGTAACCTGCCGGTGTCGACCTTGCAGCAATTGCTCGATAAGCACATCGAACAGCCGCTGGTTGGGCCGCCGGTGGTGAATGTGCTGGAGCTGAATCTGGCACTGCAAAACCTGTAATTCAGTTGATACCGATCGTTCCCACGCTCTGCGTGGGAATGCATCAATAGACGCTCTGCGTCTGCTTTTATGGGACGCAGAGCGTCCCGGACTGCATTCCCACGCAGAGCGTGGGAACGATCATTCGTAAGAGAGAACATCAAGCATGAGCGACTCCGGCCGCGCCGACGCACTGTTAGCAGACCTGCCCCGCGATGGCCGTGGCCGGCTCAAGGTTTTTCTCGGCGCCGCCCCCGGGGTCGGCAAGACCTACGCCATGCTCCAGGCTGCCCACACGCAACTGCGCCAGGGCGTGAAGGTCCTGGCCGGCGTGGTCGAAACCCATGGCCGCGCCGAAACCGAAGCCTTGCTCGGTGGCCTGCCGCAGCAGCCGTTGGTGCGCAGCGAATACCGTGGCGTGCTGCTTGAGGAAATGGACCTCGACGGCATTCTCGCCGCCAAGCCGAAGCTTGTGCTGGTCGATGAACTGGCCCACAGCAACGCCCCCGGCAGTCGTCACGCCAAGCGCTGGCAAGACATTCAGGAACTGCTCGCCGCCGGCATCGACGTGTACACCACGGTCAACGTCCAGCACCTGGAAAGCCTCAACGATCAGGTGCGCGGCATCACCGGCGTACAGGTGCGCGAAACCCTGCCGGACTGGGTCCTGCAGGAAGCCTTCGAGCTGCTGCTGATCGACCTGCCGCCGCGTGAATTGCTCGAGCGTCTGCGCGAAGGCAAGGTCTACGTGCCGGAACAGGCCCGCGCTGCGATCGACGCTTTTTTCACCCAGACCAACCTTACCGCCCTGCGTGAACTGGCGATGCAGACCGCCGCCGCGCAGGTCGACAACGACCTCGCCCAAGGCTATCGCCAACTCGGCCAGGCCGCGCCGGCGGTGCGCGGGCGTTTGCTGGTCGGTATCGATGGCGATGCGCAGGCCGAACGGCTGGTGCGTCACGCCAGCCGCGTCGCCCAGCGCCGACATCTGCCGTGGAGTCTGGTACATGTCGACAACGGCAGTGCGCGGGATGAGCAATCACGGTTGCGCCTGCAAAGCGCCCAGCAACTGGCCGAACGCCTCGGTGGCGAAGTGGTGCTGTTGCGGGCCGGCGAAGTGGCGAAAACCCTGATTCAACACGCCGCCGAACGCCGCGCCAGTCTGTTGCTGGTCGGCCAGTCGCGGCCACGTCTGCGCCGTCGACTGTTCGGCGGTGGTCTGGCGGCGCGCCTGCTGCGTCAGGCGCACGGTCTGGAAATCAACGTGCTCGACAGTGACCACGAGCAGCGCCAACCGCGCCCGCGCAATTCAGTCACGCTGGTGTGGTTCGACTACGCGCTGGCGCTGGTCGCGACGTTGTTGGCCACGGCCCTGGCCTGGGCGGTGTCGAGTGTGTTGCCGCTGCCGAACATCTCGCTGGTTTTTCTCGCGGCGGTGTTGCTGGTGGCGGTGCGCAGTAGCCTCGGCCCGGCGCTGGCCTGTGCGGCGCTGTCGTTTCTGACCTACGATTTTCTGTTCATTCCACCGAATTTCTCCTTCAGCATTCAGCGCGAAGAAGACGTGCTGACGCTGCTGTTCTTCCTGTTGATGGCGGCGCTCACCGGCAACCTCGCGGCGCGTCAGCGGCGGCAGTTGCAGGCCTTGCGCGATACGCAGGAAGAGACCAGCGAACTGCTCGACCTGTCGCGCAAACTCACCGCCGCGACGGATCGCCAAGCCGTGATTAGCGCTGCCGCGCAACACCTCGAAGGCTGGAGCGATGTGCAATTGTGCTTGCTCAACCGCGACGGCCAGGGCGGCTGGAAAGTCGAAACCGGCGGGCCGCTGCAATTCACCGAGGCCGAACGCGCCGCCGCCGATTGGGCCTGGCAACACGATCAACCGGCGGGCAAGGGCACCGGCACCTTGCCGCTGGG
The DNA here is from genome assembly GCF_057291535.1 of Pseudomonas sp. 1L-E-NC-VB-C3. Lineage (NCBI taxonomy): Bacteria > Pseudomonadati > Pseudomonadota > Gammaproteobacteria > Pseudomonadales > Pseudomonadaceae > Pseudomonas > Pseudomonas sp. 1L-E-NC-VB-C3. Next base: position 111,376 of record NZ_JBXAWD010000012.1, read on the forward strand.
GCGTTGGTGGTGGTGGCCGTTGTCGGTCGAGGACGGGCCGCTGGCGTTGCTTGGTGTTTGCGCCAAGGAAGGCCAGAGCTTGAGCGGTCAGCGCCGGCGCTTGCTCACTGCGCTGAGCCAGCCGCTGGCGCAAGCCTTGGCTCGTGCGCAATTGGCCGATGACCTCGAAGCGGCGCGTCTGCACGGCGAAACCGAACAATTGCGCAGCGCCTTGCTGGCCTCGGTGTCCCACGATTTGCGCACGCCGCTGACGGCCATGCGCGGCAGCATCGACAGCCTGCTGGCCCTCGGCGAAGCGATCCCGCTGGAGGATCGCCGCGAGCTGCTCGAAGGCACCCGCGATGAGGCCGAACGCCTCGACCGCTACATCCAGAACCTGCTCGACATGACCCGCCTCGGCCACGGCGCCTTGAAGCTGGCGCGCGACTGGGTATCGCCGGCCGATATCGTCGGCAGCTCGCTCAATCGCCTTCGCGCCGTGCTGGCGCCGCTGCAGGTCAGCACCGAAGTGCCGGCCGAGTTGCCGCTGCTGTATGTGCACGCGGCGCTGATCGAACAGGCGCTGGTTAACGTGCTGGAAAACGCCGCGCGATTTTCGCCCAGCCACGGTCGCCTGCAACTGCGCGCGGGTGCCGATGAGCAGGAGATTTTCTTTTCGGTCAGCGATGAAGGCCCGGGGATCCCTGAAGAGGACCGAGCGAAGATTTTCGACATGTTCTACACCGCCGCGCGCGGTGATCGCGGCGGGCAGGGCACGGGGTTGGGGCTGGCGATCTGTCAGGGCATGGTCGGCGCGCACGGCGGGCGTATTTCTGTGGCTGACGGCATCGACGGGCGCGGCACCTGCATCACCTTGCACCTGCCGTTGCAGGCGCAACCGGGGATGGACGGTGAAGCTTGAAGTCGACTGCGCTACTCTCTTGCCAATCTATTGTGTTGATGTGAATTCATGAGCCAGACCGCGACCATTTTGGTCATCGACGACGAACCGCAGATCCGCAAATTCCTGCGCATCAGCCTCGCTTCACAAGGCTACAAAGTGCTCGAAGCCGGCACTGGCGCTGAAGGCCTGGCACAAGCCGCGCTGAGCAAACCTGACCTGGTGGTGCTCGACCTCGGGTTGCCGGACATGGACGGTCAGCAGGTCCTGCGCGAGTTGCGCGAATGGGCGACCACGCCGGTACTGGTGCTGTCGGTGCGCGCCAGTGAAGGGCAAAAGGTCGAAGCGCTGGATGGCGGCGCGAACGACTACGTGACCAAACCGTTCGGCATTCAGGAATTTCTCGCCCGGGTTCGCGCGTTGTTGCGCCAGGCACCGGCGGGGGAGGCGCAGCCAGCGGCGCTGAGTTTCGGCCCTCTGACCGTGGATCTGGCCTATCGGCGCGTGCTGCTCGACGGCGCCGAAGTCGCCCTGACCCGCAAGGAATATGCGGTGCTGGCGCAACTGGCGCGGCATCCGGGGCGGGTGATCACCCAGCAGCAGTTGCTCAAGGATATCTGGGGGCCGACGCACACCGAGGACAGTCATTATCTGCGCATCGTGGTCGGGCACCTGCGGCAGAAACTGGCGGATGACCCGACCCGGCCGCGGTTTATCGTGACTGAGGCGGGGGTGGGGTATCGGTTGTTGAGTGCTGATGGGTTGTAGTTTTGTGTTGTATGGTCGGGCGCCATCGCGGGCAAGCCCGCTCCCACAGTGAGCTATGTATCACCCAGATTTCATTCCCCCCGAGAACCCTGTGGGAGCGGGCTTGCCCGCGATGAGGCCGGAACATTCACCCACAGCCTTCAGGTAATCAACCCTGCTCCTGCTCATACCGATCCAGCGTATCACTGGCAATCTCCCGCCCCAGCGCGATCAACTCCGGCGCTTTGTAGAACTCGAAAAACCGGCACACCCGCTTCGGCACGTTGATCAGGATATCCGGCGGATACCCGGCAATCTTGTACTGCGCCAGTGAGGTCTGCATCACCTCGAAACTCTGGTTGATCAGATCCAGCAGCGACGCCGGCCCGACGTTATCGATGATGAACGAGCCGGTGGCGGATTTCGGCGCGCCTTCGCGTTCCGGGGCGGAGGCCGGTTGCTGGCTTTCCGGCTCGACGCCCTCAAGCCACGGATTGATCTCCGCCGCCTCGGCGCGCAAGGCTTCCTGTTCCAGCTTCAACAATTGCTCGGCCTGTTTACGGCGGAACGGCAACTTCGAACCCATGGATTTGATCAGACTGTCGAAGCGCGAACGGAACGCCGCCGGCCGCTCGATCACCGGCAACTTGTACTGGCGCTGATTGGTGGCGTTGAGGTTGACCGCGATGATCAGGTCGCAATGGCTCGACACCACCGGAACGATCGGCAACGGATTGAGAATGCCGCCGTCGACCAGCATGCGGTTGCCCTGCATCACCGGGGTAAACAGGCTGGGAATCGCCGCCGAGGCGCGCATGGCCTGATGCAGGCAGCCTTCCTGAAACCAGATTTCCTGCTGATTGGTCAGGTCGGCGGCGACGGCGGTGTAGGGGATGCGCAGGTCTTCGATGTTGATCTCGCCGACGATCTTGCGAATCTGCCCGAAGACCTTTTCACCGCGAATCGCGCCGAGACGGAAACTCACATCGACCAGACGCAGCACGTCGAGGTAATCAAGGCTTTCGATCCAGCGGCGGTACTCATCCAGTTTGCCGGCGGCATAGATCCCGCCGACCACCGCGCCCATCGAACAACCGGCAATGCAGGCGATATCGTAGCCGCGTCTTTCAATTTCTTCGATAACGCCGATATGGGCATAGCCCCGGGCGCCACCGGAGCCCAGCACCAGTGCGACACGCTTTTTCATCAAACTTCCTCCGGACAAGCCTGCACAATGCACGCATCGGCCAAGCGGCTCAATCGCCAAGGTCGTTGCGCGAAGCGGTGACGTCGTTTTCCGTTCGCGGCGCACGCTTGCGCGCTATGCTCTGCGCCACGTGGTTTGACCGATCAGCGAGGCACTTTTTCACCGCTTGACCGTCTTACCTGCACGACTGTTGACCTACCTTGAGGTGTGAGTGATGAAAGCCTGGATCTGTGTACCGTTGATGGCTCTGGTTCTGGCCGGTTGCGCCGGCAAAACCGCGTACCGCGACAGCTGCGGCAGCCAACTCGACGCGGCCTGGCACGAACTGGACCTGGCCAAGGCTGAAGGCTTCGCCGGCACCGTCAGCTATTCCAAAGCGCTGTCGCTGCTGACCGCCGCCAAGACCCAGCAACAATTCGAAGGCTTCGAAGGCTGCAGCAAGAAAGCCGAGAAAGCCCGCTTCTACATTCGCGAATCCCGCGCAGGACGTTAACAGCAGCTGCAAGTTTCTAGCTGCAAGCCGCAAGCTTTGAAGCAATCACATTCAGCTTGAAGCTTGTAGCTAGAAGCTTGTAGCTGTCTACGGAGTAGACCCCATGATCGATCGCTTGGTGGCTCATGTGTTGAGCCTGGATGTGCGGCTACTGGCATGTCAGGCGCGCCTGACTGCGCGCACTGATCCCGAGGCGTTGCATGATTTGCGCACCACGGTGCGGCGCTTGCGCAGTCTGTTGCGGCCGTTGCGCGGCTTGCCGGGTGTCGAGCAACTGGAGGCGGCGGCGTCTGCGGTGGGCGAGTTGACCACACCGTGGCGTGATCGCGAAGTGCTCGCGGCGTATCTGCTCGAGCATGATCAGCCCGAGGCTGCGCAGCGGCGTCTGGCGCAAATGGCCGAGGCGTATCCGGCGCTGGCGGCGAGTGCGGAATTGGCTTCGTTGCTGATGATTCTCGACGCCTTTCCACGGTTTCTGCGCGCGTCCGAGCGTCAGGGCTTGCTCAAAGATCTGGATAAACGCATTGAAAAACGCCTGGGCAAACAATGGCAGAAACTCGACGAAGCGCTGCACGATCCCGCCCATGACCGCCATCGCCTGCGCCTGCTGATCAAGCGTGTGCGCTATGGCATCGAAGCCTATCCCGAGCTCGATCGCTTGCCGAAGCCGGCCTACAAACGCCTGAAATCCGCGCAAGGCGCACTGGGCGACTGGCACGATTGCTGGCAATGGCTGGCGCGCGCCGAACAGGAGGCTGATCTGCAGCCGTGCGTGGCCACCTGGCAGGCCGGGTTGATCAAGGCAGAGCTGAAGGCCGATCAAGTGCTGGAAAAGCTCAGCGCTACGTGTTTCAAATCCTGAAGCTTGCGCATCCCCTGTAGGAGCTGCCGAAGGCTGCGATCTTTTGATTTTGATTTGCAAACAGATCAAAAGATCGCAGCCTCGTTTCACTCGACAGCTCCTACAAGGGTTTTGCGGCGAAATCGAAAAGTGCCAAGGCCTATCTGTCAGCCCATTTGACCGGAATAGACGCTGCGCCGCCGCCCGGGGCTGGGTAAGATCCGCGCATTCCTTTCTCGTTTTCCGAGGTTGCCATGCGCTTTTGCGATCTGCTCGATGCTGTCCGCCAACAACCTGAAGTAATCATCCCCGCCGAATGGGGGCAGGGCCGCGCCAGTTTTGGCGGACTGGTGGCCGCGCTGCAATTTGAAGCCATGCGCGCCAGGGTGCCGACGGAGCGCCCGGTGCGTTCGCTGGCGATTACCTTTGTCGGCCCGGTCGAGCCGGAAGTGCCGGTGAGTTTCGAAGTCGATGTGCTGCGTGAAGGCAAAGCCGTCAGCCAGGTGTTGGGCCGCGCCATGCAGAATGGTCAGGTGGTGACGATCATTCAGGGCAGCTTCGGTGCCTCGCGGCCCTCGGAAGTCGCTGTCGAAGCCTACCCGGCGCCGACCATGAAACACTGGGACGAATGCCAGGAGCTGCTCTACATCAAAGGCGTGACCCCGGAATTCATGCGCCATCTGGCGATGCGCTGGAGCGTCGGCGGTATTCCGTTTTCCGGCACGGCATCGCGCTTGATGGGCGGCTGGGTGCGGTTGCGTGGGGATGTCAAAGAGGAGCCGGTCAACGAGGCACATCTGCTGGCACTGGTGGATGCCTGGCCGCCGGCGCTGTTGCCGTATCTGAAGAAGCCGGCGCCGGGTAGCACGCTGACCTGGACCATCGAATTCGTGCAGCCGTTACACGATTTGAGCACGCTGGACTGGTGCCAATACCTGGCCGACATCGAATACGCGGCCGACGGTTACGGCCATGTCGCCGCGAAGTTGTGGAGCGCGAAAGGGGAGTTGATTGCCATGAGTCGGCAGACCGTGACGATCTTCGCCTGACTCAATGCCGACGGTGGCGCTCACGCCAGGCGCGCCACCAGCCACCGCTGAGAAAGAACCGCGGAAAGGTCAGAAACTGCTCGACCAGCAAACGTGACACGGCATCTTTGCGATCACTGAACGGCTCGGAGGCTTGCGCCTCCAGGCCGTGGCCGTGGCGCTGCAGACCCAGCGCCGCGATGATACCGATCACGCCGATGGCGACGCTGGCCAGGCTCAGACTGAACACTCCCGACACGATCAACAGAAACGCCACGATGAACAGCGGCACGGCAATCAAGTGCAGGACCAGATTGGTCGGATGCTGATGATTGCCCGGGTAGGCGCGCCATTGCCATGCGGGAAGGTTGGGGTGACGTTTGCCCATGTTTGCTACTCCTCGATCCATGTTGAACTTCATGGTTGAAGAATAGGCCCGGGCGCGGAGCGCGGCGAATCAAGGTTGGCTATTGAGCTGATAGCGGCAATGGCAAAATTTGATGTCGCCTGAGCGGACGGCATCGCGGGCGAGCCCGCTCCCACAGTGTGCTCGGTGTACGCACAATTGTTGATTGTCGAAAATCCCTGTGGGAGCGGGCTTGCCCGCGAAGAGGCCATCAGAGTTTCAACTGACCTATCGCCTTGTTCAGCTCCCCGGCCAACGTCGCCAGCTCATTACTGGTCGTCGCCGAATCCACCGTCTGCTGCACGGTGTTCTCGGTCACGTCACGAATACTCACCACCGCGCGATTCATCTCCTCGGCAACCTGACTCTGCTGTTCCGCCGCCACGGCAATCTGCGTGTTGCTTTCGCGCATCTGCGCCACCGCTCCGGTGATTTCCGCCAGCGCCGCGCCAGCCTCCTGCGCCTGCTGCACGCAGTCGTCGGCTTTGTACGAACTCTCCTGCATGAAATCCACCGCATCGCGGGTGCCGGCCTGCAACGCGGCGATCATGCCGGTGATCTCGTCGGTGGAAGCCTGCACGCGCTTGGCGAGATTGCGCACTTCATCGGCGACCACGGCAAAGCCGCGACCCATCTCCCCGGCGCGGGCCGCTTCGATCGCCGCATTCAGCGCGAGCAGATTGGTCTGTTCGGCAATGCTGTGAATCACGCTGACCACGCCGTTGATCTTCTGGCTGTCCTCGGCCAGGCGTTGAATCATTTCTGCCGTCTGCTGCACGCCGTTGGACAACCCGGCAATCGATTGCTGCACCCGCGCCACCACCTGCTGACCGCTGCCGGCGAGGCCATCGGCGGTTTTCGACAGATCGCGGGTGGCGCCGGCGTGTTGCGCGATGTGATAAACGGTGGCGGTCATTTCGTTGATCGCGGTGGCAGCTTGGTCGGTTTCGCTCTGCTGGCCGAGCATGCCGTGGCGCACGTCGTTCATGCTCGAGGCCAGCCGCGCTGCACCGTCATCCAGTTGTCGCGCGGTGCTGGCAACGGTGGTCACGACGCGTTGATAACCGGCCTGCATGGCGTTGAAGGCATTGGCCATCTGCCCGACTTCGTCCCTGCCCACCAGCGGCACGCGAGCGGAGAGGTCGCCGGTTTTTTCAACGTGCAGCATCACGTCTTTCAACGTGTTGAGCTGGCTGAGCAGAAAGCGGATCAACAGTTGCGAGGCGCCGAGCATCGCCAGCATCAGGATGAATACCGCCAGCGCATAGTTGGCGAAACGCTCGCTGAACACCTGGCTCAGGCTCGGGGCATAGGCGATGACCGCCACTTGCTCGCCGTCGGCACGGCTGAACACTTCGGCGCCGATCAACGGATTCTCGCCAAACAGCGGCATTTCATTGATGGCGTTCCAGCCGTTGCTGCCGGTGATTTCCAGCAGCGGTTGATCATTGAGACGCGGCGCTTCACTGCGCTTGAATGTCAGCACTTGGGCGGACTTGGGCAACGGTTGCCCGAGCGGCCAGGCCTTGAGCAACTGCGCCTGCGCTTGTGCGGATGCCTGCGCGGCGTGGCTGCGGGCCTGCTGTTCGAGATGTACGGCGTACAGTACGAGCAGCAGGGTGGTGACAAAGGCGACCGCGTTGACCGCCCAGAATTTGTATTTCAGCGAGATGTTGCTAAGCCAGGCACCCATGGAGGTCTTCTCTGATAGCGGAAACAGTTTTGGCAAGGTGCCATTATTGTGCCGCTATGCAGATTCGGGAGTTTTGATATGAATCAACAGATGCCGAGATCTATTGTGGGAGCGAGCCTGCTCGCGAAAGCGCTGCGTCCTTCAGCCCATTTGTAGCTGATCCACCGCCTTCGCGAGCAGGCTCGCTCCCACAGGGGAAGTGTGCAGTCAGGTGAGAATGGGAAGATTAAAAAACGCCCGGGCACACGCGGTGGTATGTGCGGCCAGCGCTTCCTCAGTCTCGCCGCGATGCAACGCCACCTCGCGCAGCACTTCGGTCAGATACGCCGGTTCGTTGCGACCGTTTTTCGGTTTCGGCCGCAACGTGCGCGGCAGCAGATATGGCGCATCGCTTTCCAGCATCAGCCGCCCCGGCTTGATCTCTTTGACCAATGGATGCAGATGCGTGCCCCGGCGTTCGTCGCAGATCCAGCCGGTGATGCCGATGTGCAGATCCAGATCGAGGTAGCTGAACAAAGCCTTTTGCTCGCCAGTGAAGCAGTGCACCACCGCCGCCGGCAGTTGATCGCGGAAGTCTTTGAGGATCTCCAGCAGCCGCTGGCTGGCATCACGCTCGTGCAGGAAGACCGGCAATTGCAGTTCGACGGCCAGCGCCAGATGTTCTTCGAGAACCTTTTCCTGTTGCGCGCGCGGGGAGAAGTCGCGGTTGAAATCCAGCCCGCATTCGCCCACCGCGACGACGCTGGATTCGTTCAACAGACTGCGCAGACGACGGGCGCTGTCAGCGTTCCAGTCGCTGGCCGAATGCGGGTGAATACCGGCGGTGGCGAACAGCCGTTGGCCACTTTCATCCAGTTGCTGGCACAGTTCCAGCGCCTGCTCGCTACCCTCGACGCTGGTGCCAGTCAGCACCAGTTGGCAGACGCCGGCGGCGTAGGCGCGGTCGAGCACGGCCTGGTGTTTGTCGGCGAAACTGGGGTTGGTCAGGTTGACGCCGATATCGATGAGTTGCATGGTGCTACCTCGGGCCGAAGGCCGGAAAGCATATCAGAGCTGTAGATTTATAAGAAAAGCCAAGAACTACAAAGACTTATGGCTGTCTGTTGAGGCCGCGGGGGACTCCGGGGTGGCGACAATGCCATCACTGTGCCAGTCTCACGCACTTTATCAGCGCGCAAAGCGCTCTGTTTTCGTCGGTGATGTCGTCTCTTTTGCGACGAATCGCCCCGTATTCTTTTCGGAGAGTGGATGCATCGTCCCTCGGTTCTGCTGCTGTTGTGTGCTGCGTTGCTGCTGCCGATGACGGCGGCCGCGCGCCTGCCCGGACCGCTGCAAGCCGTACCGGCGAGCAAGGTTCGCGACCTCTCCGAAATCCGCAGCAGCCGCGTGTTGCGGGTGTTGGTCAATCAGAGCCGCAACAGCTCCGGCGAAGTCCAGGGCCAGGCCATCGGTGTCGAGTACCACCGATTGCGCGCGTTCGAGCAATACCTCAATGGCCATGCTCGCGACGGCCAGGAAGTCACCCTCAAGATCATTCCCAAAGCCAAGGATCAATTGCTCGGCGCTTTGCAGCGCGGCGAAGGCGACATGGTCGCGCCCGGTGAATTGCTCGATCTGCCATCGGGCTATGCAGTGGCCAGCAGTGAGCCGATTGCCAGCAACGTGCCGCTGGTGCTGGTCGGTATCAAGGGCCAGCGCCGGTACACCAAGGTCGAGCAACTGTCCGGCAAGACCCTGGCCTTGCCTACCGGCAGTGCGGCGGGGGAGGTGGTCAGCCAGCTCAACCAGAAACTGGCGCTGCACAAACTGGCGCCGATCAACATCGAGTGGGTCGATCCGACGCTGGCGGTCGAAGACGTGCTGGAGATGGTCCAGGGCGGGATTTTCCACCTGACCATTGTCGAGCAACCGATTGCCGAGCGTTGGGGCAAGATCCTGCCGAAGCTGCGTCTCGATCGGCAACTGAGCCTCGGCGAGCCGGGCGAAGAACATTGGTTCGTGCGCCGCGATGCGTCGATGTTGCGCGCGAGCATCGATCGCTTCCTCACCGGTTACAAGAGACCGTCGGACGAAGACGCCGCTTTCTTGCGCATCTATCGGCGCCTTTATCAGGTGCACAATCCGCTGGCCAAGGCCGATCGCCAGCGTCTGGAAAAACTCCGTCCGACCCTGCAGAAGCATGCCGACGCGCAAAACATGGACTGGCTCAATCTGGCGGCGCTGGCGTTCAAGGAATCGCGTCTGCAGCCCAACGCCCGCAGCGGCAGCGGTCCGACCGGGCTGATGCAGATCACTCCGTCCGCCGCGCAACGGGTCGGCGTGAACAATATCCAGAATCTCGATGCGAATGTGCAGGCCGGCGCCAAGTACCTGGCGATGATCCGCCGCAAGTTCTTCAGCAGCCCGAAACTCAACGAGCGTGAGCGCATGGCGTTCACCCTCGCCGCGTACAACATCGGCCCCGAGCGCGTCCAGGGTATGCGTGCGGAAGCCCGCCGCCGTGGCCTCAATCCCAACCAGTGGTTCTTCCAGGTCGAGCGCATTGCCATGGAGCAGGTGGGGATGGGCGCCGTCAGCTATGTTAATAGCGTGAACAAGTATTATCTGGCATTCGACCGGGAGCGAGAGTCGCTCGAGCCCCGGCAGCAGAAAGTGGTCACACGGAAATAATCTAATAATTCGATTGTTATGGCGAAATTTTTGCGCTTTAAACATGAAATAAACTGATTAATATAGCGACCAACCCAAACACACAAACACTTCTGCACAACAAGGAATGCACCATGAGCTCTCTGATCAACAAGGTTCTGTTCACCCGCGCCGGTTACGGCCTGACTGTCCTGCGCATTGCTGTCGGCGTGATCTTCGCGGCCCACGGTTCGCAGAAACTCTTTGGTCTGTTCGGTGGTTACGGCCTGGCCGGCACCGCGCAATGGATGGAAAGCATTGGCCTGACCCCGGGCTATCTGATGGCCTCGCTGGCCGGCGGTACCGAGTTCTTCGCCGGTCTGGCGCTGATCATCGGCCTGCTGGTACGCCCGGCGGCACTCGGTCTGGCGTTCCTCTCGCTGGTGGCGATCTTTTCGGTGCACATCGGCAACGGTCTGTTCATGGCCAACAACGGTTACGAGTTTGCTCTGGCTCTGCTGGCCGGCAGCATCGCGGTATTGATCGAAGGTGCCGGCAAGCTCTCGGCGGATCGCGCCATCGCCGGTTGAAGGCTCTGGCTCAAGGCAAAGGCCCGCATTGCGCGGGCCTTTTTTTGTTGCGGGGGATTCTTGACACTGATCGGTCACGTTCTCTAGGATGTTGCCCATGCGCCGATTTAAACAGCTACTTGCGGGGCGCCAGGTGACTTCTACAGTTACCGTCAGAAGCCGGAACAGGGCTTCGAAATACCGCTAAAGCGCTGGTTCGGTGTTGCCTCTCACCTGCCATGCAGACTTTTGAGGCAGAGACACGACAAGATGAACGCACTACGCCCTCCAGCACGTCCCGCGCCGATCACGGCACATGTCACCCAGCGCAACCCGAAAATCCTTCTTGGCGGCAAACACCAGCCGACGCTGTTGCGTTATCTCGATGGCTGGCCACGTCGCAGCGGCGGTCCTGCCGCGTTCCTGATCCAGTTTGTCGATGACGGCGAGTCGCTGGCGCGTTTCGCTACGGACAGCTTCGATCTGGCGGTGATTCAGGCGCCGAGCGCAGACGATGCGCCGGAGATGATCAAGCAACTCACCCGCGTTGCACGGCAAGGCCTGATCACTCGGCGCTGATCAGTCTTACGGGTATTCAATCGCAACGATGTAAACGAACTGCTCGCCGGTCGGCGTCTGCACCCGCACTTCCGCGTCGAGTGCCTTGCCGATCAGCGCGCGGGCCAGCGGCGAGTCGATGCTGATCAAACCCTGTTTGAGGTCCAGTTCATCGGGGCCGACAATGCGGTAGCGCGACTGCTTGCCGTCCTCGTCTTCGATGGTTACCCAAGCGCCGAAATAGACTTTGTTCGGGTCGCTGGGTTTTTCGCTGACTACCTTGAGCGCTTCCAGGCGTTTGGTGAGAAAACGCACGCGACTGTCGATTTCGCGCAGCATCTTCTTGCCGTAGGTGTATTCGGCGTTTTCCGAACGATCACCCTGCGCCGCCGCTTCACTCACCGCCTGGGTGACCTGCGGGCGACGCACATGCCACAACTCATGGAATTCGGCGCGCATCCGCGCTTCACCCTCGGGGGTGATCAGCGCGGTGCCAGCGGTGCGGGGAGGGCGATAACGGCTCATGGCGACTTCTTGTGATTAAGACCGTTTGAGTCTATCAACCCTCGCGCAACACTGTCAGCGGGCTCGCATTCAGAGCGCGACGCGTGCCGAACACACCGGCGCTACCAATCAGCGCGGCGCCAATCAACGGCAGCACCAGCAGCCATGGATGCGGATGCCATGGCAGATCGAAGGCGAAGCGGTACAGCACCAGACTGACCACCTCCGAACCGATCGCCGCGAGCAGACCGCTGACCGCACCCAACAAACCGAATTCGATACGCCGCGCCTTGATCAGCAACTGCCGCTCGGCGCCCAGCGCGCGCAACAGCGCACCCTGGCGGATGCGTTCATCCAGCGTCGCTTGCAGGCCGGAGAACAGCACCGCCATCCCCGCAGCCAGAACAAACAACAACACATATTCCACCGCCAGAGTGACCTGAGCGAGGATGCTGCGCAGCTGTTCGAGCAACGCTTCGACCTGCAGGATGGTCACCGCCGGGAAGGTCCGCGACAACTCGACGATCTGCTGATCATGCCCCGGAGCCAGATAGAAACTGGTCAGGTAGGTCGCCGGCAGATCCTTCAGGGTGCCAGGCTGGAAGATCATGAAGAAGTTCGGCTGGAAGTTGTCCCAGTTGATCTCGCGCAGGCTGGTGACCTTCGCTTCGCGATTGACCCCGCCGACACTGAACACCATGTGATCGCCGAGTTTGAGTTTCAGGCTTTCGGCAACCTTGCCTTCCACCGAAACCCCCGGCACATCATCGGACGGCTGGCCGCTCCACCACGAGCCGGCGGTGAGCTTGTTGCCGGCCGGCAGATCCGCCGCCCAGGTCAGGCTCAGGTCACGCTGAATGGCGCGGTCACCGGCCGAGTCCTTGCTGACGATCTGTTGTACCGCTTCGCCATTGATGCTGATCAACCGACCCGGCACCACCGGATACAACGGCGCCGCTTGCGCGGACACCTTGATCAGGTGATCGGCGAAAGCCTGTTTGTCCGCCGGGAGAATATTCAGCGCGAAATAGTTCGGCGCGTTTTTCGGTAGCTGGTTCTGCCAGGTGTCGAGCAGTTCGCCGCGCAGCAGTGCGATCAGCGCCATCGACAGCAGGATCAGACCGAACGCCAGCGACTGCCCGGCCGCCGCCAATGGATGCCGCAACAACTGGCCAAGGCCCAGACGCCATGGCAACGAGGCGCGGGCCAGCATGCGGCGCAGGCTTTGCAGCAGCAACAACAGCAGGCCGCCCAGCACCAGCGCGGCGACTACGCCACCGCCAAGCAGGGCGAAGGTCAGCAGCAGGTCGAGGCTCAGACGCCACATGATCAGGCCCAGCGCACCCAGCGCCGCGCCGTAGACCATCCATGTGCTCGAGGGGATCGGCAGCATGTCGCGGCGCAACACCCGCAGCGGCGGCACGCGACCCAGTGCAGCCAAAGGCGGCAAGGCAAAACCGGCCAGCGCCACCAGCCCGGTGCCAATCCCGGCCATCGCCGGAAACAGGCCACCCGGTGGCACGTCACTTGGCAGCAAATCATGCAGCAACGCGAACAGCCCCAGTTGCGCCAGCCAGCCGAGCAGGGCGCCACTGATGGCGGCAATCAGGCCGAGCACGGTCAGTTGCAGGCTGAACAGCACCATGGTTTCCCGGCGCGACAAGCCGAGGCAGCGCAGCAAGGCACTGGCGTCGAAACGGCGACTGGCGAAACGATTGGCCGATAGCGCCACGGCCACGCCAGCCAACAACACCGCGACCAGACTGGCCATGTTCAGATAGCGCTCGGCCTTGCCCAGCGCACCGCCAATCTGCCGGTTACCGTCACGGGCATCCTGGATTCGCTGGTTTGCAGCGAGGCCCGGTTTGATCAGCTCGCGATAAGTTTCCAGCGCCTGCGGTTCGCCGCGCCACAGTTCGCGATAACTCACCCGGCTGCCCGGTTGCACCACGCCGGTGGCGGCTAGGTCCTCAAGATTGATCAGCACCCGTGGCGTCAGGCTGTAGAAGTTGCCGGCGCGATCCGGCTCGTAGGTCAGCACGCGGGTCAGCTTGAGCGTCTTCATGCCGACGTCGATGCTGTCGCCTATCTTCAGATCCAGCGCGGTCAACAGACGTGCCTCGACCCAGGCTTCACCGGGTTGCGGTTCGCCGCCGACTTCTTCCTGGGCGAATGGTGCGGGCGCGCTTTTCAGCTCGCCGCGCAGAGGATACGCGCGGTCGACGGCTTTGATGCTGGATAACTGAATGCCATTGTCGGTGGCGATGACGCTGGAGAACTCCACCACTTGCGCATGATTCAGGCGCAGTTCGGTGCCGCTGCGGATTTGCTCCTCGCGGGCCGGCGAGCTGCCTTCAAGGACCAGATCGGCACCGAGAAACTCGGTAGCGCGCAGCATCATTGCGCCATTGAGGCGGGCGCCGAAGTAGCCGATCGCGGTGCTCGCCGCGACGGCCACCACCAGCGCGAAGAACAACACGCGCAATTCTCCGGCGCGGGCATCGCGCATGAGCTGGCGCAGGGCAAGGCTGAACAGACGCAACAGCGGCAGACGTGCCATCAAGGCTCCAGAGGGGCGACCAGCAGCCCGGCTTCAAGACGGATCAGGCGCCGGCAGCGATGGGCCAGGCGTTCGTCGTGGGTCACCAGCACCAGGGTGGTGCCGCGTTCCTTGTTCAATTCGAACAGCAAGTCGCTGATGCGCTCGCCGGTGTGGCTGTCGAGGTTGCCGGTCGGCTCGTCAGCGAACAGCACGTCCGGTTCGGCAGCGAAGGCGCGGGCGATGGCCACGCGTTGCTGTTCACCACCGGAGAGCTGGCGCGGCGAGTGGGTCAGGCGCTGGCCGAGGCCGACGCGCTGAAGCAATTGCGTGGCGCGCTCGCGGGCATCTTTGCGGCCGTCGAGTTCAAGCGGCAGCATGACGTTTTCCAGCGCATTGAGGCTGTCGAGCAACTGGAACGACTGGAAGACAAACCCGACGTGCTCGGCGCGGATTCGCGCGCGCTGGTCTTCGTCGAGATTGCTCAGGCCCTGGCCGGCGAGAGTGACTTCGCCGCTGCTCGGCAGGTCGAGGCCGGCGAGCAGGCCGAGGAGGGTGGATTTGCCGGAACCGGACGCGCCGACGATGGCCAGGCTGTCGCCCTTGTTCAGTTCCAGGCTGAGTTCGTGCAGGATAGTCAGTTCACCTTCCGCGCTAGGGACCACTTTGCTGAGGTTCTTCGCGGTGAGAATGCTTGCGCCCATGGAGAATCCGATGCGTGTATGGTTTTTGAGTGCTGGCCTGGCCTTGATGTGCATGGCCCAGAACGCAGCGGCGGGTACTGTCCTGATCGTTGGCGATAGTATCAGCGCCGGTTTCGGCCTGGATACCCGTCTGGGGTGGGTGTCGTTGCTCGAGCAGCGCCTCAAACAAGAGGGTTTCGACGATAAAGTGGTCAATGCCTCGATCAGTGGCGACACCAGTGCCGGAGGCCAGGCGCGGCTGCCGGCGCTGCTTGCAGAGCATAAGCCGGAGTTGGTGATCCTCGAGCTGGGTGGCAATGACGGCCTGCGCGGGATGCCGCCAACGCAATTGCAACAAAATCTTGCCTCGATGATCGACAGCTCGCGGCAGAGCGGCGCGAAAGTGCTGCTGCTCGGCATGCAGTTGCCACCCAATTATGGCAAGCGCTACACCGATTCGTTCGCTGAGGTTTACGGCAAGCTCGCCGTAGAGAAAAACATCCCGTTGGTGCCGTTTTTTCTCGAAGGTGTCGGTGGTCATCCGGACCTGATGCAAGCCGACGGTCTGCACCCGGCTGCCGGGGCTCAGGGCAAGTTGCTGGAAAATGTCTGGCCGACGCTAAAACCGCTGTTATGAGGCTTTTCTAGAGGCAGGCTTTCGGCTAATGTGGCGCCCCCTAATTTGGAGCCCCCGATGCCGCGTCCTGCCTGGTCCCTGTTTGCCTACCAACTGATCGAGCCTGACGAGCAGCTGGATCTGTTCGCCTGCCAGGAAGTGCGGGTGCATCTGGTGACGCGTCAGCTGGAACTCGGTGGCTCGGCCGATCGCACGCTGTGCGGCACGCTGCTGCCAGCGCAACCGCGCTGGTCGAATGTTGATCGCCGGGTGTTTCAGGATCAGCGTCTGTGCTCGCTGTGCCGGGCGATTCTTGAATCGCAGAAGCGCGGTACGTCGCCGATCTGGCCTGAGCTGCGTTTCGAACTCTGAGCGCTGAAGATCAAAGTGTGGGAGCGAGCCTGCTCGCGAAGGGGTTTTATCAATCGACATTTATGGTCGCTGATACACTGCTTTCGCGAGCAGGCTCGCTCCCACCTTGAACGCACCCTGTCGCCAATAGCGGTGCTACCTCCCCGAATCCCCAAGCCGCGGTGTACAATCGCGTCCTTATACCCTTGATGATCATGCGAAGGATTTTCCGGATGTTGCCGCGCTTTCCTGCCGTCACCCGCTGCCTGTCACTTGCCGCCCTGTGTGTGGCCGGCCCCGTTGCTGCATTGGAGCTTCCCCTGCCACCACCCGGCGAAGACATCGTCGGTCAGGTGCAGGTGATCAAAGCCAAGTACGAAGACACCTTCGCCGATCTGGGCACCACCTACGATCTGGGTTATTCGGAAATGGTTGCGGCCAACCCGGGCATCGATGCCTGGCTGCCGGGCGCCGGTACCGAGATCGTCCTGCCGACGCGCTTCATCCTGCCGCCTGGCCCGCGTGAAGGCATCGTCATCAACCTCGCCGAATACCGCCTCTATTACTATCCGAAAGGCCGTGACGTGGTGTACACCTTCCCGCTGGGTATCGGCCGTGAAGGCTGGGGCTCGCCGATCGCGCACACCTCGATTATCGCCAAGACACCGAACCCGACGTGGACGCCTCCGGCTTCGATCAAGGCCGAGCACGCCGCTGACGGTGATCCGCTGCCCAATGTGGTGCCGGCCGGTCCTGATAACCCGCTAGGCCCGTTCAAGTTCACCCTCGGCACGCCGGGCTACCTGATCCACGGTTCGAACAAGAAGTTCGGCATCGGCATGCGCACCAGCCACGGCTGCTTCCGCATGTTCAACAACAACGTGCTGGAAATGGCCGGCATGGTCCCGGTCGGCACCTCGGTGCGCATCATCAACGACCCGTACAAGTTCGGTCGCAGTGGCGGCAAGGTCTATCTGGAAGCGCACACGCCGCTCGACGACAAGGGCAACCCGTCGGTGGTCGACAAGCACACGGCGGTAATCAACGCGATGCTCAAGCGTGAAGACATCACCAGCAACCTGCGCATGAACTGGGATGTGGTGCGTGATGTGGTCGCCGCCGAAGACGGCCTGCCGGTAGAGATCGCCGTGCCGAATACCTCGGCGCCAATGGTGAGCAGTGCACCGATCGACCTGCAGCAATAAGCTCTGATTGAAAACCCGCCGATGCGAGCAGCGTCGGCGGGTTTTTTATTGCACGGAGAAAAGCACCGGGCACAAAAAAGCCGACCCGGAAAACCGGATCGGCTCGATAACAATCCCGAGGGATTATTACTTGCGGCTAGCTTTTTCCAGCATGCGCAGAGCACGCTCGTTAGCTTCGTCAGCAGTCTGTTGTGCTTTTTGAGCAGCAGCCAGAGCTTCATCAGCTTTACGGTAAGCTTCGTCTGCACGAGCCTGGGAGCGAGCAGCTGCGTCTTCAGTAGCGGTCAGACGTGCTTCGGTTTCTTTCGATGCGCTGCTGCAACCGGTAGCCAGAACTGCGGCCAGAGCCAGAGCAGAGAATTTCAGAACGTTGTTCATCGTGTTCCCCTTCAAGGACTTTCAAATTAAGTGGCTGTCTCCTCACGATTGAGGAAATAGCCGGCGTACATACTACCCATTACTTGTAGTAAGTAAACTGACGTAGCGCAAGAAGCAAAAAAAATTGTAGGCGTTGATTCTTTTTCGAGCAACTTTTAACTGCGCTGTATAAAAAATATCCAGCTGCAAGCCCCGGCGTGAGCGACTCAAACGGGAAAAGTTCCCGCGCTCGCGCGCTGTTTTTGCGACTTCGGCTAAAGTCTTTCTAAATGAATTCGTCCACACTTTTGTTCAGGTTCTGCGAAGCGCTTCGCGTATCTTTGTTGATGTACAGGTGACTTTAAAAAAGGTCGCACGTCTTAAGTCTCAACATTCCGGCAATGTTCAGGCAAACGGCACGCAAAGATTGTCTTGCGGCCGAACCTGCGACCATCGATGCCAATGCACGCAAACCATCCGATGACGAGCGTACCTTGAGCATTTTCGCCAATGGTGCCTACTATTCAGCAGGTGTCAGATTGCGCGAGATCGGTGTGGCTCTTCTCAGTGTCCATCAGGCACGGGGTGGCGTAGATGTTCCTTCGCCGGAAAAACATCGGTAAGGTAGGGGTCACAATTCAAGACCCGCGAGGAGTAGTGATGAGCGAGGCGTTGTCCATCCACCATGACCAGGCTGGTCATCAATTCGAGACCACTGTGGACGGTCATCGTGCTTACCTGACCTACATGGATCTGGGCAAGCAGACCCTGGATATCTATCGTACCTTCGTGCCCAACGCCCTGCGCGGCCGTGGCATTGCCGCAGCGCTGACTGAACGCGCGCTGCAATACGCCGAAGAAATGGGCTACACGGTGATCCCGTCATGCTCCTACGTCGAGCGCTATATGGAACGCCATCAGCGTCGCGCCGCGAAGATCTGAACCGCACACACAAAAACGCCGGGCAATGCCCGGCGTTTTTTTATGCCCGCAAAACGCAGCTTACGTGCGCTGACGCTTCGGCAATACGTCCTTGAGCTTGGCGTGCATGCTGCGCAAGGTGTTTTCGGTGGCGGACCAATCGATGCAGGCATCGGTGATCGACACGCCGTATTGCAGGTCGGCGAGATCCTTTGGAATCGCCTGGCAGCCCCAGTTCAGGTGGCTTTCAACCATCAGGCCGATGATCGACTGGTTGCCTTCAAGAATCTGGTTGGCGACGTTTTCCATTACCAGCGGTTGCAGCGCCGGGTCCTTGTTGGAGTTGGCGTGGCTGCAATCGACCATGATGTTCGGCTTGATCTTCGCCTTGTTCAGCGCCTGCTCGCACAGGGCTACGCTGACCGAATCATAGTTCGGCTTGCCATTACCGCCGCGCAGCACCACGTGACCGTAGGCGTTGCCTTTGGTGGTGACGATCGACACGCCACCTTCCTGGTTGATGCCGAGGAAACGGTGCGGGCTGGACACCGACTGCAAGGCGTTGATCGCCACGGTCAGGCCGCCATCGGTGCCGTTCTTGAAGCCGACAGCCGAGGACAGGCCGGAAGCCATTTCGCGGTGAGTCTGCGATTCGGTGGTACGCGCGCCGATGGCCGACCAGCTGATCAGATCCTGCAGATACTGCGGGGAGATCGGGTCGAGGGCTTCGGTCGCGGTCGGCAGGCCTTTCTCGGCCAGGTCGAGCAGTAACTGACGACCGATGTGCAGACCGTCCTGGATCTTGAACGAGTCGTCCAGATACGGATCGTTGATCAGACCTTTCCAGCCGACGGTGGTACGCGGCTTCTCGAAATACACACGCATGACCAGATACAGGGTGTCGGAGACTTCCTCGGCCAGCACCTTGAGGCGATCGGCGTATTCGTGGGCAGCCTTGATGTCGTGAATCGAGCACGGGCCGATCACGACGAACAGACGGTGGTCGGTGCCATCGAGAATGTTGCGAATGACTTCGCGGCCCTTGGTGACGGTGCGCAGGGCGGCGTCGCTCAGGGGGATATCACGCTTGAGCTGATCGGGAGTGATCAGGGTCTCGTTAGAGGCGACGTTTAGGTCGTTGATCGGTAAATCAGCCATCGTTTACTCGTCAGGTCACGGGTGCCGGCCGCCAGCGATCCCCGCGCGGCGGAGCACAGCAGATTTAGCGCGTCGGGGGAGCCGAACCTTAGCGCGTCAGAGGCGGCTCGACAATGGGCAAACTGTGCTTTAGTCCAGCGCTGGCTGCGCGAAAGCCTTGCGCAAGTTGTCGTGGGAGAACTCTTCGGCATGCTCCTCGACCCATTGCAGGGCCAGCGCCTGAATATCCTGCAGGTCGTCGTGGCTGTCCTGCATGCGCGAATAGCGTTCGATCTGACACACCTGCTCACCCATTCGCGCGCTGAACAGGGTCTGTTCGTCAGTGAAGGCAATGCCCACCAGATAGCCTTTTTTACGTCGCAGACACCAGGCCACGTAGCCCGGGCAACAGAAGTCGGCATTCAGCGTCGGCATGCGTACTTGCAGTGCAGTGCCGTGGCGCCAGGCGCGGTGGTAATTGCAAGCGATGCCGCCGAGGCTGATAGTGTGCAGCTGTTGTCTGGAAATGCATTCAGGCTTGAGTAACGTCAATTCAACCGGCACTTCGTCCGGATGAGGAATGAAACGTCCCATGAGCACAGACTCCCTGTGTCGGTCATCTGACATTGTTTCCCCCAGTATAGTGGTCGAATCCGAGCTGACTGACTTCGACGCCGACCAGCGGCTGCTGGCGATGCGCGGGGTTTCTCTGGTGATCTTCACCAGCGTCGGCTGCGCCAGTTGTCGTTATGCCCGCGAGGTGTTGCCGGGCATGCAGCTGGCTATCGATCGGCTGTGCTGGATTGACGCCGGCGACAATGGCGGGCTGGTCGAGCGTTATCAGGTGTTTCATTTGCCGGCGCTGTTTGTGGTGCGCGACGGCGAGTTCTTTGGCGCAGTGCACACACGTCTGACGGTTGATCAACTCAACCAGGCGGTGGCGCAATCGCTGAGTCGAATTGCAGAGGAGTTGCCATGAGCGAGACAGTCAGCAAGCCGGTGGTGGGGATTATCGGCACCGGTGCAATCGGCGGGTTCTACGGGGTGATGCTGGCGCGTGCCGGTTTCGACGTGCACTTTTTGTTGCGCAGCGAATTCTCGGCGGTGGCTGAGCGCGGTTTGCAGATCAACAGTGCGGTGCACGGGCCGTTGACGCTGCATCCGGCCAATGCCTATTCCGCTGCCGAAGACATGCCGCCCTGTGACTGGCTGCTGGTCGGCACCAAGACCACCAGCAACGCCGGTCTGGCCCCGGCGATCATTCAGGCCGCCAAGCCTGACGCCAAGGTGCTGTTGCTGCAGAACGGTCTGGATGTCGAAGACAGCCTGCGGCCGCTGTTGCCGGATTCACTGCATCTGCTCGGTGGTCTGTGCCTGATCTGCGTGCACCGCGAGGGTCCGGGGCAGATTACCCATCAGGCCCTTGGCGCGGTGAATGTCGGTTATCACAGCGGCTCGGCCATTGATGAAGTAGCGCGCATGGCGATCGTCGAAGAGGGCGCCGGACTGTTCCGTGCCGCCGGCATCGACTCGCAGGCGATGGCCAACCTGCATCAGGCGCGCTGGCAGAAACTGGTGTGGAATATTCCCTATAACGGCCTTTCGGTGTTGCTCGGCGCGGGAACCGAAGCGCTGATGGCTGATGCTGACAGCCGCGTGTCGATTCAGGCACTGATGGCGGAAGTGGTGCTGGGCGCCAAGGCCTGTGGATACGAGATCCCGCCCGGTTACGCCGCGTACCTGTTCACCATGACCGAGAAAATGCCCGATTACTGGCCGAGCATGTACCACGACTTTGCACACAAACGCCCGCTGGAGCTGGAGGCGATTTACGCCCGGCCACTGGCGGCGGCGAACGCGGCGGGCTGCGAGTTGCCGCGCATCGAGGCGCTGTATCGCCATTTGGGTTTTATCGACCGACGCAATACCTGAGTCGGTTGTTCTGGGGGAAGGCATGGCCAATAACATCGATGACAAACTGGTGCTGGCGATTTCCTCGCGCGCCTTGTTCGACCTGAGCGAAAGCCACAAGGTCTACCTGTCGAGCGGCGTCGAAGCCTATCGGCAATATCAGATCGAGCACGAGGACGAAATCCTCGCGCCGGGCGATGCGTTCCCGCTGGTGGAAAAACTCCTGAGCCTGAACAGCCGCCTCGGTCGCGCGCGGGTCGAGGTGATTCTGGTTTCCCGTAACAGCGCCGACACCGGGCTGCGCGTGTTCAATTCGATTCATCATTACGGCCTGGCGATTTCTCGTGCGGCGTTCGTCGGTGGGCGCAGTCCGTACCCTTATCTGAAAGCGTTTGGCTGCGACCTGTTTCTCTCGACTCACGCCGAAGACGTGCGTGCGGCGCTGGACGCCGGGTTCGCCGCCGCCACGATTCTGTCCGGTGGCGCGAGCCGTGCGGCCAGTGATGAATTACGTATTGCCTTCGACGGTGACGCGGTGATTTTCTCCGACGAGTCCGAGCGCGTCTATCAGTCCGGAGGGCTGGAAGCGTTTCAGGCCAAGGAACGCGAATCGGCACGCGAGCCATTGCGCGGTGGGCCGTTCAAGGGCTTTCTGGCAGCGCTCAATCTGTTGCAGCGCGAGTTTCCCGATGACGATTGCCCGATCCGCACGGCGCTGGTGACCGCGCGTTCGGCGCCGGCCCATGAGCGGGTGATTCGCACCTTGCGGGAATGGGATATCCGTCTCGATGAGTCGCTGTTTCTCGGTGGCCTGACCAAATCGGCGTTCCTCGAAGCCTTCGCCGCTGACGTGTTCTTCGATGACCAGACCGGTCATTGCGAGCTGGCTCGCGAAGTGGTCGCCACCGGCCACGTTCCCCATGGCATCAGCAACGAACCGCCGATCTAGAGCCTTTTCATTCAGGACGTTGCGTCGCACGTCGTACTCGCCAAGGCACTGCTAAGCTGAATCAATCTCCGCCATCGTTGGCTCGCGAGGAGGTCCCATGATTCGCTCAATGCTGTATGCCACCGACCTCGGTCTGTACGCACCGTTCGTGATGCAGCATGCCCTGGCCTTGGCGCGCACCTTCAATGCCGATCTGTATGTAGTGCACGCGGTGGAACCCATGGGCCTGTTTGCCGAGTCAGTGCTGCAAAGCTATCTCGACGAACAGGCATTGAACGAATTCCATAGTCAGGGTCTGAAAACAGTCATCGCCAATATCGAACAACGGGTGCTCGACAGCTTTCGTGAAGAACTGGGGGACGACGGCGAACAGGATCTGCAACGCATTCGCGCGGTGCGCGTGCTGCAGGGCGACCCGTCGCAGGTGATTCTCGACCAGGTGCACAAGCTCTCGGTCGATCTGCTGATCGTCGGCAGTCACAGCCATGGTGTCGGTGCGGAAACACCGTTGGGGCGCACGGCGGCGCGGGTCCTGCAATTGGCCAAGGTGCCGGTCTATCTGGTGCCGCTGATGGAACGCCGGCGGCGTGAGGATCGCTGAAGCAGGAATAATGGCGTTTTGATAAAAAAGTTCTAGATTTATTCTTCGAACCATTAATATAGTTATATACCGTCGCTGATGCCCGTGGCGTCTACCTGCTTTGAGGGATTGATATGAAGCTTCAACAACTGCGCTACATCTGGGAAGTGGCGCACCACGACCTCAACGTTTCCGCTACCGCTCAAAGCCTGTACACCTCGCAACCGGGTATCAGTAAGCAGATCCGCCTGCTGGAAGACGAGCTGGGCGTCGAAGTCTTTGCCCGCAGCGGCAAGCACCTGACCCGCGTCACCCCGGCCGGCGAGCGCATCATCACCACCGCCGGCGAGATTCTGCGCAAAGTCGAAAGCATCAAGCAGATTGCCCAGGAATTCTCCAACGAGAAAAAGGGCACCCTGTCGATCGCCACCACCCACACCCAGGCGCGTTATGCGCTGCCGCCGGTGATCAGCAATTTCATCAAGCAATACCCGGACGTGGCCCTGCACATGCATCAGGGCTCGCCGATGCAGATCGCCGAAATGGCCGCTGACGGCACCGTCGATTTCGCCATTGCCACTGAAGCGCTGGAGCTATTCGGTGATCTGGTGATGATGCCGTGCTATCGCTGGAACCGCTGCGTGGTCGTACCCCACGGCCACCCGCTGACCAAGCTGCCGAAGCTGACCCTCGAAGCGCTGGCCGAATATCCGATTGTTACTTACGTGTTCGGTTTCACCGGCCGTTCCAAGCTCGACGAAGCCTTCAGCCATCGTGGCCTGACGCCTAAAGTGGTGTTCACCGCTGCTGACGCCGACGTGATCAAAACCTACGTGCGTCTGGGGCTGGGCGTGGGCATCGTGGCTAAAATGGCCGTCGATACCAAACTCGATAATGACCTGGTGGTGCTGGATGCCAGCGAGCTGTTCGAGTCGAGCATCACCAAGATCGGTTTCCGTCGTGGCACTTTCCTGCGTGGCTTCATGTGCGACTTCATCGAGAAATTCGCTCCGCACCTGACCCGCGAAGTCATGGCCAAGGCCATTCAGTGCCACAACAAGCAAGAGCTGGAAGAACTGTTCGACGGCGTCGAACTGCCCGTTCACTAAGCACCCGCTTCAGAGCACCTCGGTGACAGCAAATTGTTGCCGGGTGCCCGCCACCAGAATCTCCACCTCATCGCCCGCGAACTTGCCCAGCAGACTTTTGCCCAGCGGCGAGCGTGGGGTGATGACGGTGATCGGCTGACCCACCACGTCGACTTTCAGCCCCGCCGCATCCGGCGCCAGAAACAGCCATTGCTCGCGACCCTTTTGGTCCTCCAGACCGAGCAGGGCGCCGACTTCGATGCCGCGATTTTCGTCGTAGGCACGCAACGTCAGGTTCTGGCACAGCGCCAGTGACTGACGAATCTCCTCAACCCGCTTCGCCTGACCCGCCGCCAGATACGACGCCTCCAGCCCCAGCGTGTCGTATTTATTTTCGGCGATGTTTTCTTCGTGGGTCGCGGTTTCGTAGGCGGTTTGCGCGGCGCGTTCGGCGATGTCGAGGTCGATGCGCAGCTTGTCGAGAATCAACTGGTGGACGCTGTGTTTGTTCATGATCAATCGCAGAATTGCAAAACGTTGGCGCGGCTCTTTTCCGTCGGCGCGGTCTGGTCCTGCTGCAGCCAGAACTGGCATTTCGGGTTCGACGCATTGCGCGAATTGGCGCGCGCCTGATCCAGTCGGGCCTGCTGTTCATTCTTGCGCAGGTTTTCTTCGTACTGTTGGAACAGCGGCGTTGGCGGCGGTGCGACGTCCGGCTGTGGCTCGACTGCAACTGGCGGATTGGCCAATTGCTGCACCGCTTGAGCCACCGGGGCCAATTGCTCGGCAAAGATGAAGCGCGATAGCAGCCAGCAGGTCAGCGCAATCGCCAGGAACCCCAGCCACAGGCCCAGCGCAATGCTGCCGGTCAGATGCAGCGCGCTAAGCTGAACAGGCAAGGGACGACGCGGATTGGGACGGTAGGGCATGGCGGCCTCCTGGCGGATGGTTGCGGGCAAGCGGCGATTGTCGCACGAAGATTAATCGCCGTCGGCTCTTCTGCGCGAGCGCATTTATGCGGACAATCGAGGTCTTTTGCCAACGGGAGAACGGCATGCCTGAAGCGAAACCCCGCTGGGACATTTTCTGCACCGTGGTCGATAACTTCGGTGACATCGGCGTGACCTGGCGCCTGGCCCGGCAACTGGTGGCCGAACATGCCTTGCCGGTGCGCCTGTGGGTGGATGATCTACGCGCGTTCGAGCGCCTCTGTCCTGAGATCGATGTCGATGTTGTGCAGCAATGGCAGCAGGGCGTCGAGGTGCGTCAGTGGCCGAGCGAATGGCCGCACGCCGAGGCGGCCGACGTAGTCATCGCCGCCTTCGCCTGTCAGTTGCCCACTGATTACATGGACAGCATGGCTGCGCGGGAAACGCGGCCGCTGTGGCTCAACCTCGATTATCTCAGCGCCGAAGACTGGGTCACCGGCTGCCATGGCTTGCCGTCGGTGAAATACAAATCGGTGCAGAAGTTCTTCTTCTTTCCGGGCTTCAAGCCGGGCACCGGTGGCCTGCTGCGCGAATGCGGACTGCTCGAACAGCGTCGGCAGTTTCAGCAGGATCGACCGGCTCAGCGACATTTCCTGCAAGGTCTGGGTACTGATCCCGCGCCCGATGCGCAATTGATCTCGCTGTTTGCTTATGAAAATGCCGGGCTGGCCAGTTGGCTGGACGTGCTGGCGGCCGATGCGCGGCCGACTCACCTGCTGGTGCCGGAAGGGCGGATTCTCGGCGATGTGGCGCGCTGGCTGGGCGTGGAAACCTTGATGGTCGGTGCGATTCATGTGCGCGAGTCCCTGACCGTGCAAGTGCTGCCGTTCGTCCGTCAGGATCAATACGACCACCTGCTCTGGTGTTGCGATTTCAACGCGGTGCGCGGTGAAGACTCATTCGTGCGCGCGCAATGGGCGGGGCGGCCGATGCTCTGGCACATCTATCAGCAGGACGATGACATCCATCTGGACAAGCTCGACGCTTTCCTCGCGCTCTACACTCACGGCCTTTCGCCCGCTGCGGCGCAGGCGATGAACGGTCTGTGGCGAGCGTGGAGCGCCGGGCAACCGATCGGCGAGCACTGGCTGGCGGTGCGAAATCATTGGCCGGAACTCGAGGAAAATGCCGAGGCATGGTGTCTGGAACAGGCCTTGCAGGCGGATCTTGCCACGGCGCTGGTACAGTTTTATGTAAATTGGATATGATACGCGGCCTAGATTTTTGTAAATCCCATCCAAATTCGGATATTCGCAATGAAAACTGGTAAAGAACTCAAACCCGGTACAGTGATCCGTATCGACAACGATCCTTGGCTGGTTCAGAAAGCTGAATTCACCAAGTCGGGCCGTAACAGCGCGATCATGAAGACCAAGCTGAAGAACCTGCTGACCGGTTACAAGACCGAAACCGTTTACGGTGCGGACGACAAACTGGACGACGTGATCCTGGATCGTAAAGAAGCCACCCTGTCGTTCATCAGCGGTGACACTTACACGTTCATGGACACCACTGACTACACCATGTACGAGCTGAACGCCGAAGACATCGAAAGCGTTCTGCCTTTCGTTGAAGAAGGCATGACCGACGTTTGCGAAGCCGTGTTCTTCGAAGAGCGTCTGGTTTCCGTAGAGCTGCCGACCACCATCGTGCGTCAGGTTGACTACACCGAAGGCTCCGCTCGCGGTGACACTTCCGGCAAGGTGATGAAGCCTGCCAAACTGAAGAACGGTACCGAGCTGTCGGTTGCCGACTTCATCGAAATCGGCGACATGATCGAGATCGATACCCGCGAAGGCGGTTCCTACAAAGGCCGTGCGAAATAAGCACTGCTTTTTGCGGAAAGAAAAAACCCGACCATTGAGTCGGGTTTTTTTGTGCCTGCGCTTTGAGTTTCACACCTGTCCCATGTGGGAGCGAGCCTGCTCGCGAATGCGGTGTGTCATTCAATGAAGCGCTGTCTGACGGGACGCTTTCGCGAGCAGGCTCGCTCCCACAATGGGACTGTGGTTACTTCAAGTGTTGCTTCAGTTCTTCAGACGCCTGCAACATCGCCGAACGCACCGCAGGCACTTGGCTGACCACGTTGAGCAAACCGTAATCGTGGATCATGCCGTTGAACCGCACCGACGTTACCGGTACTCCGGCCTCATCGAGTTTGCGCGCATAGGCTTCGCCTTCGTCACGCAGCACGTCGGCGCTGGCAGTCTGCACCAGTGCAGGTGGCAGGCCTTTGAGCTGTGCGGTAGTAGCGCGCAGCGGTGAAGCGTAGATCTCGTTGCGCTGTTTGGCGTCGGTGGTGTAGTTGTCCCAGAACCACTTCATCATGTTGCGGGTGAGGAAGTGTCCTTCGGCGTACTGGTTGTACGAACCGGTGTCGAAGTTGGCATCGGTCACCGGCCACAGCAGTACCTGGAATTTGATCGCCGGGGTGCCCTTGTCCTTGGCCATCAGTGCAACCACTGCGGCCATGTTGCCGCCGACGCTGTTGCCGGCCACGGCCAGGCGCTTGCCATCGACGTTGATCTCTTTGCCGTGTTCCGCCACCCATTTGGTCGCAGCGTAGGCCTGGTTGATCGCCACCGGGTAATGCGCTTCCGGCGAAGGGGTGTAGTTGACGAAAACCGCCGCCGCCCCCGAACCGACCACCAGATCGCGCACCAGACGTTCGTGAGTCGGGAAGTCCCCCAGCACCCAGCCGCCGCCGTGGAAGAACATGAACACCGGCAGCTCACCCTTGACCCCGGCCGGCCGGACGATGGTCAGGCTCAGCGGTTGACCATCGACCTGCACCGTTTTCTCGCTGACATCGGCTTTGGGCAACGTCAACTTGACCCCGGACTGCGCGCCGACCAGCACGGCGCGGGCATCCTTGGGCGACAGCTGCTCGATCGGCTTGCCGCTGCCTGAGTTCAGCGCATCGAGAAATGCCTGGGTGTTGTGTTCGACATCACCGGCGAAAGCGCTGTGTACCGACAGGGCGAGAAGGGTACCGGTCAAGACTTTGCTGAAAGTGTTCATGTTCATTTTTCCTTGTTCGGGCCGGGGGCTTGAGTGATTACACAGTCACGTGCAGACGGACATCGACGTTGCCACGGGTGGCGTTGGAGTACGGGCAGACCTGGTGAGCGGCGTCGACCAGCGACTGCGCATCGGCTTGTTCCAGGCCTGGCAGACTGATGTGCAAATCGATGTCCAGACCGAAACCGCCAGGGATCTGGCCGATGCCGACGTGCGCGGTAATCGACGCGTCGTCAGGAATCTTGCGCTTGGTCTGGCTGGCGACGAACTTCAGCGCGCCGATGAAGCAGGCCGAGTAACCGGCAGCGAACAGTTGCTCAGGGTTGGTCGCCGCGCCGCCAGCACCGCCGAGTTCTTTCGGGGTGGCCAGTTTGACGTCCAGTACGTTGTCGCTGGAGATCGCACGACCGTCACGGCCGCCAGTGGAAGTTGCGATTGCGGTGTAGAGAGTTTGCATGGTGTGAGCCTCATGGGTTGTGGTTTTGTGCGCTAATTGTTTGCGCGCTAAGTAGGTGTGAAGAGAATGTATAGCGCTAATGTTTAGTGCGCAAGATAAATTTTTAATAAAAATCGCGTTTTGCTCAAGGGCATAGCGTGGAAGGGGCGGGTAAGGCCTGATTTAGAGCGCTTGACGAGGGAATTCAGGCGGGACAAATATTTTTGTTGGCGCTGAAATCAGTGTGGGAGCGAGCCTGCTCGCGAAGGCGTCGTGTCAGCCGAGACACGTTTTGACTGATCAATTGCCTTCGCGAGCAGGCTCGCTCCCACAGGGGGATGTAGCGGGGCTTAATTCAGGCTGTCTTGCAGATGTCCGCGCAGCGCTTGCAGCTCGCCCTGCAATTTCTGCAGACGTTCAAGGGTGAAGCCACTGGCGCCGAGAATGCACTGTGGCACGGTCTGCGCCTTGTCGCGCAAGGCTCGGCCCGCTGCGGTCAGTTCGACAATCACCACCCGCTCATCTTCGCGACTGCGGGTGCGGCTGAGCAGGCCTTCGGCTTCCAGGCGTTTGAGCAATGGCGTCAGCGATCCCGGATCGGTCAGCAGGCGTGCGCTGATTTCTCCGACAGTCAGACCGTCCTTCTCCCACAGCACCATCATCGCCAGATATTGCGGATAGGTCAGGCCCAGCGCCTGCAACAGCGGCTTGTAGACCTTGGTCATCATCAGCGAGGTCGAGTGCAGGGCGAAGCACGCCTGATTGTCGAGCAGAAGGTCGTCGCAGTTGTCGCGTTCGGAAGTCATGTCAAAGCCTTGATCGTTGATCGTTTTTTAATCTAGCGCTCGAATCTTTAAGGCGCCAGATAAATATGTCCGGCCTCAGTGCCGGGCGAATTGCCGTTGCAACGCCAGATCCCACGGCGGCACCGGACTGAAGCGGGTTTTCAGATATTCCAGCAATAACCGACTGCGCGAATGGACCTGCTGTTCCATGCGCAGCGCGTAAATGCCGGTGGACTCCGGCGGAGGCAGGCCATTTTCGCAGAACAGTGGCACCAGTTCGCCACGCAGCAGGTATTCGCTGGCCAGCCAGGTCGGCAAGTGTGCGACGCCCAGACCCGCCGCCGCGCCACACGCCAGAGCTTCGGCATTGTTGGCGCTCAGACGTACGCGCGATGGCCGGTGCAATTGCATTTGCCCGTCCACTTCGAATTTCCAGGCAAACGGCGGCGCAAGGCCTTCCCAGTCGAGCCCGTCGTGTTCACTCAACTGCGCCGGATGCTCGGGCACACCACGCTGCTTGAGATAGTCAGGGCTGGCACAGGCGACGCGGACCATGCTCGCCAATGGCGTGGCGACCAGGCGCGAGTCAGCCAACTGGCCGGTACGCAGCACCAGATCGACCTTGCCCAGGCTGCTGCCGGCCATGTCGCTGAAGCTGTCGATCAGGTGCATCTGCACATCGAGTCCCGGATACAGCAGGAGAAAATCGGCAATTACCGGCGCCAGATGTCGCCGCCCGAAAGCTGCTGGCGCATCGATGCGGATCAGGCCTTCCGGTGCGCTGCTCAACGACACCGCTTCGGCACGTGCCAGTTGCAACTCGGCGATGATCCGTCGCGCCCGTTCGGCGAAGGCCAGACCGGCCGAAGTCGGCAGCACGGCGTGGGTGCTGCGCACGAACAGCTGACTGCCGACGGCACTTTCCAGGCTGTCGATGCGCCGCGCCACGGCGGATGGGGTCAGCGGATGGCGGCGCGAAGCGGCAGAAAAGCTGCCACTTTCCAGCACATCGAGAAACAGGCCGAGCTGATCGGTCAATTGGTTGGGATTCATGGAAACCACGCTTGTGCAAAATCGGCATAGCCATTGTGCGTTGCTATGCGTTTCCCCGCTAGGCGCGAGTGCGTAGCATTGGCCGCCTGTCGTTAGAGGATTACCGTTGTGATGGATTTTCTGTTGTACCTGCTGTTCGGCGCCGCCCTTGGCACATTGGGCGGGATCTTTGGCATTGGCGGTGGCTTGATTGCGATCCCGTTGCTTGGCGTGTGGTTTGGGCTTGATCAGCAGATCGCCCAAGGCACGGCGCTGGTGATGGTGGTACCGAACGTGATGCTGGCGCTGTGGCGTTATCACCAGCGCAATCGCATCGAATTGCGCCATGCGCTGCCGCTGGCGGTGATGGGTTTCTGCTTTGCCTGGCTCGGCTCGATCTGGGCGGTGGGCATCGATGCGCAGACCATGCGCATCGGCTTTGTCGCCTTTCTGGTGGCGCTGTCGGCCTACAACCTGTTGAAGATGTTCGGCCCGCGCCCAGCGCCGACTGCCGAGATGCGCTATTCGTGGCCTTGGCTGGGCGTGCTCGGCGCCGCCTCGGGGACCATGGGCGGTCTGTTCGGCGTCGGCGGCGCGGTGGTGGCGACGCCGGTGCTGACCAGCCTGTTCGGCACCAGCCAAGTGGTCGCTCAGGGCTTGTCGCTGGCGCTGGCCCTGCCGAGCACTGGTGTAACCCTGGTGACCTACGCCGTGCACCATGAAGTCGACTGGATGATCGGTCTGCCTCTGGCGGTCGGTGGTCTGCTCAGCATCAGTTGGGGCGTGAAAGTTGCCCACGCCATGCCGGAAAAAATTCTGCGTGGGCTGTTTTGCGGCTTCCTCGTGCTGTGTGCGGTGATGCTCGCGTTTAAAGTTTGAAGCCCTCGACAATGTGCTCGGCCAGGCACTCGGTGATCGGCGACGGGTTGTTAAGATTGCGGATCAGCATGATGCTCGCCTCGGGCAGCAGCGGCAGGTCTTCGGCGGCGCCAAGGATGCGCATGTCCGGGGTGATCAGGCTTTCCAGTTGCGCGGTGATCGCCAGCCCTGCGCTGACCACGGCCATCAGCGCCGACAGGCTGCTGCTGTTGTAGGCGATGCGGTAATCGCGGCCCATCGCGTCCAGCGCATTGCACGCCCACAGGCGGCAGAAACAATCACTGTTGAACATCGCCAGGGGCAGCGGCGTCTGTTCGTGGGCGCTGAAGTTCTGCGCCTCGGCCCAGACAAAGCGCTCCTTGCGCAGCAACTGGCCGATCTCGTTGCCCGGCTCACGGGTGACGATCGACAAATCCAGATCAGTGCGCTGCAACAGTTGTTTGGTCGATTCGCAATGCACCTCGATCTGGATCAGCGGATAGAACTGCGCAAACCGCGACAGGATCCCCGGCAGAAAACGCATCACGTAATCATCCGGCGTACCGATGCGCACGGTGCCGACCATGTGCGGCTCGCGCAGGGTGTTGAACACCTCACTGTGCAGTTTGAGGATGCGCCGTGCATAACCGAGCAGCACCTGGCCTTCGGCCGTCAAGCGCACCTGGCGCCCATCACGCTCGAACAGCTGGCGCTGCAACACGTCTTCTTCCAGGCGTTTCATCTGCATGCTCACCGCCGACTGGGTGCGGTTGACCATCTCGCCAGCACGGGTGAAACCGCCCTGATCGGCAATCGCGACAAAGGTGCGCAGGACATCGGTATCGATACTGGGGTAGGCGGACAATTGATGAATCTCCGTGATGCATGCCATCAGAAACATTCGTTGGATTGATCTTAGCGCTGGCGCGAGACTTGAGCCATCCACAAAAGGAGGCAAGACGATGAAAGGTCAAAGAGAGTATGCAAGCCAAGAACAGCTGTCCGGCCACGGCCATATCGTGTCCGATCTGCTGCACAAATTCAGCCGCTGGTATGAGCTGCATCGTGAACGGGAAATGCTCGCCGGGCTCAGCGACGAAGCGCTGAAGGACATCGGCATCAGCCGCGCCGATGTGGAGCATGAAACCGTGCGGCCGTTCTGGGACGACCCGATGCATAAATGATGAGGCTATCGCTACACAAACCCCTTTCAGGTGAGGTAGGTTGCGAGCAGACATGGAGGAATAAATGCCCGCGACAGTGTCCTTTTCCCTCAAACAGGCGCGACGTCTGGCGCTGGCTGCCCAAGGGTTCAACGGGCGCCAGCCGCCGAACGTCAATGCCAGTCATCTGAACCGGCTGATCGAACGGCTGGGCCTGCTGCAAATCGATTCCGTCAATGCCGTGGTGCGCTCGCACTACCTGCCGCTGTTTTCCCGTCTCGGTTGCTATCCATCTGACTTGCTCGACCAGGCTGCCTGGAGTTCGGGCCGTCGGCGCACGCTGTTCGAATACTGGGGCCATGAAGCGTCGTTGCTGCCGCTGTCGATGTTTCCGTTGCTGCGCTGGCGCATGCAGCGGGCCAAGCGTGGCGAAGACATCTATCAGCAATTGGCGAGGTTTGGTCGCGAACAACAGGAAACCATCCGCCGCGTGCTGACTGCGGTTGAGGAGCGGGGCGCGCTTGGCGCCGGCAGTCTGTCGACCCGCGAAGACAAGGCCGGGCCATGGTGGGACTGGAGTGCCGAGAAACATGCGCTGGAATGGTTGTTCGCCGCCGGTGAGGTCACAGTGGCGGGGCGACGCGGTTTCGAGCGCTTGTACGATTTGCCCGAGCGGGTGATTCCTTCTGCGATCCTGCAACAGCCCACGCCGGACGAGGCCGAGGCGCAACGCAGTTTACTGTTGCATGCGGCGCAAGCGTTGGGCGTTGGTACGGAAAAAGACCTGCGTGATTACTTTCGCCTGAGCCCTGCGGATGCGCGGCCGCGTCTGGCTGAACTGGTTGAGGCGGGGCAATTGCAGATGTGCGAAGTCGCCGACTGGCGGCAGATCGCCTATTGCCTGCCGGAGCCCAAAGTGCCGCGCAAGGTCATCGCCAGTGCGCTGCTATCGCCGTTCGATTCGCTGATCTGGGAACGCAGCCGCACCGAGCGCCTGTTTGATTTCCGCTATCGCCTGGAAATCTACACACCGCAGCCCAAGCGCGTGTATGGCTATTACGTACTGCCGTTTTTGCACAACGAGCGGATCGCCGCGCGGGTTGATCTGCGCGCCGAACGGGCGGCAGGGCAGTTGGCGGTGCATGCGGTGCATGAGGAAGAATCGGGACTGGACGAGGAGGGCATGCTGGCGCTGGCGCTGAATTTGCGGCGGATGGCGGGTTGGCTGGGTTTGGCGCGGGTGCAGTTGAATTGTCAGCGCGAGAGTGCGGGGCGGTTGCGGGTGGCATTGGCGCGGATTGAGGTTGCCTGAGCCGGCCCTTCGCGAGCAGGCTCGCTCCCACAGGGAAACGCATTGCAAATGTGGGAGCGAGCCTGCTCGCGAATTGGGGCTACTCGGTCTAGCGGCGGACTTGCTTCAGGGTCTCGGCAATCAAAAACGCCAATTCCAGCGACTGATCGGCATTCATCCGTGGATCGCAGTGGGTGTGATAACGGTCGGACAAGCCATCCTCGGTAATCGGTCGGGCGCCGCCGATGCACTCGGTGACATTCTGCCCGGTCATCTCGATATGAATGCCGCCGGCATAACTGCCTTCCGCTTCGTGCACCTGGAAAAACTGCTTCACCTCGCCAAGGATCTGCGCGAAGTCACGGGTCTTGTAGCCGCTGCTGGCCTTGATGGTGTTGCCGTGCATCGGGTCGGAGCTCCACAGCACTTGCTTGCCTTCGCGCTGGACCGCGCGGATCAGTGCCGGTAGATGATCGCCGACCTTGTTCGCACCCATCCGCGCGATCAGGTTCAAACGCCCCGGATCGTTGTCCGGGTTGAGCACGTCGATCAGGCGGATGAGATCATCGGGGTCCATGCTCGGGCCGACCTTGACGCCGATCGGGTTGTTCACCCCGCGCAGGAATTCAACGTGCGCGCCGTCGAGCTGACGCGTGCGGTCGCCGATCCACAGCATGTGCGCCGAGCAATCGTAGTAATCGTTGGTCAGGCTGTCGCGGCGCACGAAGGCTTCTTCGTAGTTCAGCAGCAAGGCTTCGTGGGCGGTGAAGAAACTGGTTTCGCGCAGTTGCGGCGAGCTGTCCATGCCGCAGGCGCGCATGAATGCCAAAGTTTCATCGATGCGGTCGGCGAGATGGCTGTACTTCTCGGCCAGCGCCGAGTTGGCGATGAAATCCAGGTTCCACTTGTGCACTTGGTGCAGGTCGGCAAAACCGCCCTGAGCGAAAGCGCGTAACAGATTCAGAGTCGCTGTGGACTGATGATAGGACTGCAGCAAACGCTCTGGATCCGGCACGCGGCTCTTTTCGTCGAAGCCGATGCCGTTGACGATGTCGCCGCGATAGGCCGGCAGGGTCACGCCGCCGATGGTTTCGTCGTTGGCCGAACGCGGCTTGGCGAACTGACCCGCCATGCGCCCGACCTTGACCACTGGGCAACCGGCAGCGAAGGTCATGACGATCGCCATCTGCAGCAACACTTTAAAGGTGTCGCGAATCTTCGCTGCGGAGAATTCAGCGAAGCTTTCCGCGCAATCGCCGCCCTGCAACAGAAACGCGCGACCCTGGGTAACTTCGGCGAACTGGCGGCGCAGCTCGCGCGCTTCGCCGGCGAACACCAGCGGCGGATAGCTGGCCAGGGTTTGCTCGACCTGGCGCAGGTGCGCGGCGTCGGGGTATTGCGGTTGTTGCTGGATCGGCAGGGCGCGCCAGCTGTCAGGGCTCCACGGTTGGCTCATCACGGTCTCGAAGTTCGTACGCAGGGAAGCGCCATGTTAGCAGCAATTAGTGCGTGACCTGCTCCCGCCCCATCGCCGACAATCGCCGCTTTGCCACGGCGCCACAGCGGTGCCATCGCGTCACCGCGCCCGGTGACCATCAGGAGACGAAATGACTGAGGAGCGCGTCGAGCATCTGCTCGCCGAAGTACAGGATGAGTTCGGCGTGATTCGCGTGCTGGAAGTGGCCGATTACCGCTTTCTCGAGTTCGGCGATGCGATCGAGCAGAGCTGCGTGTTCACTGCCGACCCGAGCTGGCTGGAGTACGACTACACCCGCGCCATGCTGATCGGTGCGCTGTGCCACGAGCAGCCGGAGAGCGCGCTGTTTCTCGGTTTGGGTGCGGGCACACTGACCCAGGCTTGCCTGAAGTTTCTGCCGCTCGAAGACGTCGAGGCCATCGAACTGCGCCCGGACGTGCCGCGCCTGGCCATTGAATACCTCGGTCTGGATGATGATCCGCGTTTGTACATCCGCGTCGGCGATGCGCTGGAATTGCTGCCGACTGCCGAGCCGGCGGATCTGATTTTCGTCGACCTCTATACCGATGTCGGCCCCGGGGTCGGGCATCTGGCCTGGAGTTTTCTCGGCGATTGTCAGAAGCGCCTGAATCCGGGCGGCTGGCTGGTGATCAACCAGTGGGCCACCGACGATGGCAAGCCGCTCGGCGCGGCATTGTTGCGCGGCCTCTATCACCGGCATTACTGGGAATTGCCGGTGAAGGAGGGCAACGTGATTCTGATTATCCCGGCGGATCTCGATCAGGCGCTGGACATGCAGGCGCTGACCCAGCGGGCCGAAGCGCTGGCGCCGCAGTTGGGGTACTCGTTGCAGTCGTTGATCAACGCGATTCGCCCGGCGACCTGAGCCGGCAGTACCGCCCCCTTCGCGAGCAGGCTCGCTCCCACATTTGAAATGCGTTCGACCTGTGGGAGCGAGCCTGCTCGCGAAAAGGCCCTGACAGGCAGCAGATTCTTCACACCCCTTTGAAAATCCCTGGCCGCCGCTCCACCAGCGATCTCACCCCCTCCCGGGCATCTTCAGTGGCGAGCAACTTCTTCACCAGCGCCGGTAACGCTTGCGCCGCCGCTGTCTCACCCTCATAGCGCGCCTGCCGCGCTGACATCAAGGTCGCCTGCACGCCCAGCGGTGCTTGCCGGGCAATCCGTTCGGCCAGCTCGATCGCGCGGGGCAGCAAGTCTTCACTGGCCATCACTTCCTGGACCAAGCCCAGATGCAACGCATCGTGTGCATCAAACTCGTCGCCGGTGAGCAACCAGCGCATCGCATTGCCCCAGCCGGCGATCTGCTGGAAACGCAAAGTCGCCCCGCCAAACGGAAAAATCCCACGTTGCACTTCCATCTGCGCGAAGCGGGTATTGCTCGCGCACAGATTGATGTCCGCCGCCAGCATCAGCTCGATGCCGATAGTCAGGCAGTAACCCTGCGCGGCGACGATTACCGGCTTGCTCACCCGTGGCCCGACGAAAACGCCCCAGGGATCGCACCCGCCTGTCGGAACCTGCCAGCCTTCGGCCAGAGCCGCGCTGGCATTGACCAGATCAAGCCCGGCGGTGAAGTGCTCGCCGTGGCCGAACACCACGGCGACCCGCGCTTCGCGGTCGGCTTCGAACTCGCCGTAGGCCAGGCTCAAGTCGTTGAGCAGGTCGATATCGAAAGCGTTGCGCTTGGCCGCCCGATCGAGGCCGATCAAGTGCACATGACCACGACGTTCTCGGCTGACGCGGCCGGCGCAGGGCTGATTCATGGCTAAATCCTCAAGCGGGAAGGGCGGGTGCGCGGCGCTTTGCCGCAGGTCGGTGAACCGTTTAAGCGTCATCGCCCGCAGGGCCGGGCCTTTGCAAAATAGACCGTTGCGCGATTATCCGCAAAACCCCGTTACACGGCGGTGACACACGGATAAGGGCCACAAAAAAAGCTCCCTTTTCGGGCGAAATCCGGTATAGTGCGCGCCGGCCTTTAACCGGGCCGCGTTTAGGTAGCGCATTTCCCGAAGTCAGCTTCGGCTGCACGTCCGCATTGCGGGCTCTTCCTTGACGATTCATCTTCATTCATTCGTTTTCGCAAATCCCCGCCGACAAAGCTGCCAGGGCGACTCTTGAGTCTCAACACGGCATGCGCAGCTTTGGAGCATGGGTCTTTGCGGATGCACTTAGAGGCAGACCCATGACCCAGGAAACCGGCGGATTCGCCGCTTTTAATCTCAACCCGAATATTCTTGCAGCCGTCGCAGCGACTGGCTACGAAGAGCCTTCGGCGATTCAGCAGCAATCGATCCCGATCATCATGGCCGGCCAGGACATGATTGGCCAGGCGCAAACCGGTACCGGTAAAACCGCCGCGTTCGCACTGCCTATTCTGCACCGCATCGATCCTGCCAAGCGCGAACCGCAAGCCCTGATCCTGGCGCCAACCCGAGAGTTGGCGCTGCAAGTAGCAACCGCTTTTGAAACCTACGCCAAGCAAATGCCAGGCGTCACCGTCGTGGCTGTCTACGGCGGCGCGCCGATGGGCCCGCAACTCAAGGCAATCCGTAATGGCGCACAGATTGTTGTCGCTACTCCGGGTCGTCTGTGCGACCACCTGCGTCGCGACGAGAAAGTCCTGTCGACCGTGAACCATCTGGTTCTCGACGAAGCTGACGAAATGTTGAAGCTGGGCTTCATGGATGACCTGGAAGTCATCTTCAAGGCTCTGCCATCGACCCGCCAGACCGTGCTGTTCTCGGCGACCCTGCCGCAGTCGATCCGCGCCATTGCCGAACGCCATCTGCGCGATCCGCAACACGTCAAGATCCAGACCAAGACCCAGACCGTTACCGCGATCGAACAGGCTCACCTGTTGGTTCACGCTGACCAGAAAACCTCGGCCGTGCTCAGCCTGCTGGAAGTCGAAGACTTCGACGCCCTGATCATGTTCGTGCGCACCAAGCAAGCCACTCTGGACCTGGCCAGCGCCCTCGACGCCAAAGGCTACAAAGCCGCCGCGTTGAACGGTGACATCGCCCAGAACCAGCGTGAGCGCGTCATCGACTCGCTGAAAGATGGCCGTCTGGACATCGTTGTCGCCACCGACGTTGCTGCCCGTGGTCTGGACGTTCCGCGCATCACTCACGTGTTCAACGTTGACATGCCGTACGACCCGGAATCCTACGTGCACCGTATCGGCCGTACCGGCCGTGCCGGTCGCGAAGGTCGCGCCCTGCTGCTGGTGACTCCACGTGAGCGCCGCATGCTGCAAGTGATCGAGCGCGTAACCGGTCAGAAAGTTGCCGAAGTGCGTCTGCCGGACGCTCAAGCCGTTCTCGATGCTCGCATCAAGAAACTGACCAACAGCCTTTCGCCGCTGGTTGCTGATGCCGAATCGACTC
This sequence comes from Pseudomonas sp. 1L-E-NC-VB-C3, assembly GCF_057291535.1. Taxonomy (NCBI): domain Bacteria; kingdom Pseudomonadati; phylum Pseudomonadota; class Gammaproteobacteria; order Pseudomonadales; family Pseudomonadaceae; genus Pseudomonas; species Pseudomonas sp. 1L-E-NC-VB-C3. The sequence continues at coordinate 149,729 of NZ_JBXAWD010000012.1, forward strand.
ACGGTGAGCTGCTCGACCGCCTGACCGCCGACATCGGTTGCACCCCGCGTGCACTGGCCGCTGCGCTGCTGCGCAAAGCCACCAATGGTCAAGCGCTGAACCTGGCCGCAATCGAGAAGGAACGTCCACTGGTGCCGAACAACGCACCGCGTGGCGACCGTCCTGAGCGTTCCGGTGATCGTCCTGATCGTGGTGACCGCGAGCGTCGCGCGCCAATGCCTTTGGGCGAAGGCCGTGCTCGTTGCCGTACCGCGCTGGGCGCGCGTGACGGTATCGCTGCGAAAAACCTGCTGGGCGCCATCCTCAACGAAGGCGGTCTGGCCCGTGAAGCGATCGGTCGCATCCAGGTGCGTGACAGCTTCAGCCTCGTCGAGCTGCCGGAAGAAGGTCTGGAAAAACTCCTGACCAAACTGAAGGACACTCGCGTGGCCGGTAAGCAGCTCAAGCTGCGTCGCTACCGCGAAGATTGATCCGCCCTCGGGCTGATTGATCGCACATAAAAAATCCCCGACTGGTTCGGGGATTTTTTTTGCCTGCTCATCGGGCGACACAACACCTTGTGGGAGCTGGCTTGCCAGCGATGACGTCAGCCGAAGCGATAAATATCCATACCCAGCGCCCCCATCGTGAAACCCTGATGCGCCACGCTGAAAACCCCGCCAGCACCGCGAGCAAAGTACAGCGGCAACAAATGCTCATCACTCGGGTGACTGCGCACGGCATTCGGCGCCTGCTGGCGATAATCATGCAGCGCTGTTTCATCGTCGGCCGCCAGCTTGTCGATCATCCAGTCACGGAAATCCCGCGCCCACGGTTCAACGCTTTCCGGGCCGGCATGCCAATCCAGCTCCCGGAGGTTGTGGGTGATGCTGCCGGAGCCGATCAACAGAATGCCGTGTTCGCGCAGGCTCGCCAGTGCACGGCCAACTCGCGTCTGCAATGCCGGTCCGCCGCGACTCGGCAACGAGACTTGCACCACCGGAATATCGGCCTGCGGATACATCAAAGACAGTGGCACCCAAACACCATGATCGAACGGTCGTTGCGGATCGAGCCGCGCCGGCAGGTCATTGGCGTTCAGCAGTTGAGCCACCTCGGCGGCCAGCTGCGGATTGCCCGGTGCCGGGTACTGCACTTCAAACAGCGCACGGGGGAAACCGCCGAAGTCGTGCCAGGTTTCCGGGTGCGAGTGGCTGCTGACCAGCAGTTCCTGGCTTTCCCAGTGCGCCGAGACGATGACAATGGCGTTGGGGCGCGGCAGTTCAGCGGCCAGTCGCGCCAGTGCCGGGCCGCTGGCACCGGGCTCCAGCGCCAGCATCGGTGAACCGTGGGAGATAAACAGGCTGGGCAACATAGACGGGCTCCTGAGCGCTAAGATGAACCATCTTCAGTCAGATCATCGATCTGAATCCAATATAAGTTTCTGCGGTTTTTCATCGGTTTTTCGGGAGTGATCCATGCAGCCTGAGTTTTGGTACAAGAAATGGGATTCGAACCAGATCGGCTTTCATCAGGCCGAGGCCAACCCGTATTTGCAGCGCTATTGGCCGGAGCTGGCGATTGCACCGTCGGCGCGTGTGCTGGTGCCGCTGTGCGGGAAGAGTCTGGATCTGCTCTGGCTTGCCGGGCAGGGACACCAGGTGATTGGGGTTGAGCTAGCGGAAAAGGCTGTCGAGGAGTTTTTCAGCGAACATCAGTTGCAACCGCAGATCAGCGAGCAGGGCGCATTCAAGGTTTATCGCAGTGTTGCGTTCGAATTGTGGTGCGGTGATTTTTTTGCGCTGACGGCCGAGGACGTCGCAGATTGTACTGCGCTGTATGACCGCGCCGCGCTGATTGCCTTGCCGGACGCGATGCGCCAGCGCTACGCGGCGCATTTGCAGCACTTGCTGGCGCCGGAGATGAAAGGGCTGGTGATTACCCTGGATTACGATCAGACGCAGATCCCGGGACCGCCGTTTGCGGTGAATGATGATGAGGCGCAGCGGCTGCTGGGCCAGGGTTGGCAGCTGGAGAAACTGGAAGAGCGAGATATTCTGGCTGAGAGCCCGAAGTTTCTGCAGGGCGGGGTTGAGTGGTTGGTGGAGCGGGTTTATCGGGTTTCTTCCAGATAGTTTTTTATTAGCAGCTCCGGCGTCTTCGCGAGCAGGCTCGCTCCCACAGGGGAATGCGTTTCAAAGGTGGGAGCGAGCCTGCTCGCGAATGGGACTTTGCTGACAACGCATGATCTGAAGATACAAAAAAAGGCCCGCATCACTGCGGGCCTTCTTTTTTATTGCGATCAAATCAACCGCGACGACGCAGTGCGTCAATACGCTCTTCCAGCGGCGGGTGGCTCATGAACATGCGTGCGAAGCCCTGTTTGATGCCACCGTTGATGCCGAAGGCGTTCAGGGTGTCGGGCATATGCACCGGCAGGCCCTGTTCGGCGCGCAGACGTTGCAGAGCACCAATCATCGCGCTGGTACCGGCCAGGCGGGCGCCGGCTTCGTCGGCACGGAATTCGCGCTTGCGCGAGAACCACATGACGATTGCGCTGGCGAGGATGCCCAGCACCAGTTCGGCGAAGATGGTTGCCACGTAATAGGCGATGCCCTGGCCTTCTTCGTTCTTGAAGATGACCTTGTCGACGAAGTTGCCGATGATCCGCGCGAAGAACATCACAAAGGTGTTCACCACGCCCTGGATCAGCGCCAGCGTGACCATGTCGCCGTTGGCGACGTGACCGATTTCGTGGGCCAGTACGGCTTTCACTTCATCGGGCGAGAAACGCTCGAGCAGGCCCTGGCTGACCGCGACCAGCGCGTCGTTCTTGTTCCAGCCGGTGGCGAAAGCATTCGCTTCGTAGGCCGGGAAAATCCCGACTTCAGGCATCTTGATCCCGGCTTCGCGGGACAATTGCTCGACCGTTTGCAGCAGCCATTGCTCATGACGAGTGCGTGGCTGGCTGATGATTTGCGTACCGGTGCTCATCTTCGCCATCCACTTGGAGATGAACAGCGAGAACAGCGAGCCGGCGAAACCAAAGACCGCACAGAAGACCAGCAGCTGACTGAGGTCGAGGTCGACCCCGTTGGCCGCCATGAACCCGTTGAAGCCGAACAGGCTCAGGGTGATGCTGGCTATCAGCACGACCGCCAGGTTAGTGGCCAAAAACAGCAGGATGCGCATCATGGTTGTAGAACTCTCCTCAAGCTAAAGATGTAGCGTACTGCGGGGTATATAAGGTGCGGCACCGGGCTATTCAACCGAGTGACTATTTCAAACTGTGTCCTACAGCGGTTTCTTGAGGAAAAAGAAAATTCCCACCCTCGATTCCGACACGGATGACACAGCCTTTCGCCCCGCCGCCATTAGGTCAGACACGTCTGTACGGCTCGCATCGCAAGTGTAGAAGGGCTGCAAAGGCGCGGAACAAAGATGTGTTGCTGAATCAGACAGTGCGCAACAGCCAATCCGTTGCGCACTGCAGGCCGGTTACTGGCGGTAGGACTTGAGGAAGTTGCCGATGCGGCCGATGGCCATTTCCAGATCATCGACGCGGGGCAGGGTGACAACACGGAAGTGATCCGGCCACGGCCAGTTGAATGCCGTGCCCTGGACCACCAGCAGTTTTTCGGAAAGCAGCAGGTCGAGAACGAATTTTTCGTCGTTGTGGATCGGGCAGACCTTCGGGTCGATTTTCGGGAACGCGTACAACGCGCCCATTGGCTTCACGCAGCTGACGCCGGGAATATCGTTGAGCAACTCCCAGGTGCGATTACGCTGCTCCAGCAGGCGACCCTGCGGCAGCACCAGATCGTTGATGCTCTGGTAGCCGCCCAGCGCGGTCTGGATTGCGTGCTGGCTCGGCACGTTGGCGCACAGGCGCATGTTGGCCAGCATGTCGATGCCTTCGATGTAGCTCTGCGCGTTGTGTTTCGGCCCGGAGATGGCGATCCAGCCGGAGCGGAAACCGGCCACGCGGTAGGATTTCGACAGGCCGTTGAACGTCAGGCAGAGCAGATCCGGCGCCAGCGAGGCAGTGCAGATATGCACGGCGTCGTCATAAAGAATCTTGTCGTAGATCTCGTCCGAGAACACCACCAGGTTGTGCGCGCGGGCGATTTCCAGCATGCCCAGCAACACTTCCTTCGAATACACCGCACCCGTCGGGTTGTTCGGGTTGATGATCACCATGGCCTTGGTGTTCGGGGTGATCTTGGCCTTGATGTCGGCCAGATCCGGAAACCAGTCGGCGCCTTCGTCGCACAGATAATGCACGGCGTTACCGCCAGCGAGGCTGACGGCAGCGGTCCACAGCGGATAGTCCGGGGCTGGCACCAGCACTTCGTCGCCGTTGTTGAGCAGCGCCTGCAGCGACATCACGATCAGCTCGGACACACCGTTGCCCAAGTAGATGTCTTCGATGCCGACACCTTCAACCTGCTTCTGCTGGTAGTACTGCATCACCGCCTTGCGTGCGCTGAACAGGCCTTTGGAGTCGCTGTAACCTTGCGCGGTCGGCAGGTTGCGGATCACGTCCTGGAGGATTTCGTCCGGCGCTTCGAAACCAAACGGCGCCGGGTTGCCGATGTTCAGCTTGAGGATGCGCTGGCCTTCCTCTTCCAGTCGTTTGGCGTGCTTGAGCACCGGGCCGCGAATGTCGTAGCAGACGTTGGCGAGCTTGTTCGATTTGCTGAACTGCATGGCGATGTGATCCCGAAAATGAACGATCCAGGCGGCAAATGGACAACCGTACTGGGATTGCTGCGTCTTCGCACAGGCGGAGGTCTGGCGCTTTAGCGCTCAGAATCCGTTTGAATGCACCCGGTCTGGCTGCCAGACTGGCGCGTGACGAGGCGCAATCATACGTGCCGCCCGATCCGTGGAAAAGGTACAGATCGGGCTTTTTCAGCCGCTGAGGTGTGATGATGGAAAAGTTGCAGAAAACCCTGGAAGAATGGCGTGCCATGCTCGACCCCGAGCAGTACAACGTCTGCCGTCTGAGTGCCACCGAGCGTCCGTTCTCGGGCAAATACAACGACACCAAAACCGACGGTGTCTACCACTGTGTCTGCTGCGACGAGCCGCTGTTCGACTCCAAGACCAAATTCGACTCCGGCTGCGGCTGGCCGAGCTTTTACGCGCCGATCGGCGATAGCGCGATGACTGAGATCCGCGACACCAGCCACGGCATGATTCGCACTGAAGTGAAGTGCGCGCGCTGTGATGCGCATCTGGGGCACGTATTCCCGGATGGCCCGCCACCGACCGGCCTGCGTTATTGCATCAACTCGGTGTGCCTGAATCTCGAGCCCCGGGAATAACCGAAACAGGCGACATCGTGTCGCCTTTTTATCGGTCAATTAGATTGCACGCAATTAAATTGCTCGTTATGTTTACGCCTTCCTCACCATTGCGGAGCCGACTCATGAGCGACAACCTGCTGAATATCCCGTGCACCACCATCAAGGGTGAGCAAAAGACCTTGGCCGATTTCGCCGGCAAAGCCGTGCTGGTGGTCAATACCGCGAGCAAGTGTGGCTTCACTCCGCAATACAAAGGTCTCGAAGAACTCTGGCAGACCTACAAGGATCAAGGGCTGGTGGTACTGGGTTTCCCCTGCAACCAGTTCGGCAAACAGGAGCCGGGCAATGAGGGCGCCATCAGCGAGTTCTGCGAACTGAATTTCGGCGTCAGCTTCCCGCTGTTCAAGAAGATCGACGTCAACGGCGCCGATGCTCATCCGCTTTTCGTGCAGTTGAAGAAGCGCGCCCCGGGCGTGCTCGGCTCGCAGGGCATCAAGTGGAATTTCACCAAGTTCCTGATCGGCAAGGATGGCCAGTTGGTCAAGCGTTTCGCCCCGACGACCAAGCCGCAAGACCTGAGCGGCGAGATCGAAGCTCTGCTGAAATGAGCCTGGCGGTTGATTCGCTGAAGCTCGACAGCCAGTTGTGCTTCAAGCTGTACGCGGCCTCGCGGGCGGTGATTCGCGCCTACAAGCCGATGCTCGATCAGTTGGGCCTGACCTACCCGCAGTACCTGGCGATGCTGGTGCTGTGGGAATGGCAGGATGCTGCGCCGGAGCAACCGACGGTCAAGGCCTTGGGCGAACGTCTGGCGCTGGACTCGGGGACGTTGACTCCTCTGCTCAAGCGTCTGGAGCAGAGCGATCTGGTCCAGCGTCGGCGCTCGGCGCGGGATGAACGCGAGATGCACCTGAGCCTGACGCCTGCCGGAACAGCACTGCGCGAGCAGGTCGGGCCACTCAAGGCGCGACTGCTCTGCGACAGTGGCGTAGATCTCGACCGGCTCAATGATTTGCGCGCCGGCCTCGATCACTTGCTCGGGCAGATCAAAGGGCTTTCGTAGTCGGCATCCACTGATCAAGCAGCGCGGCGAGTTCTTCGCGGCGAAACGGTTTGGCCAGATAGTCGCTCATGCCCGCCGCGCGGCAGCGTTCGCGTTCCTCGGACATGGCATTGGCGGTCAGCGCGACAATCGGCAGATTCGGCCAGCGCCCGCTCTGGCGAATCTGCCGACTGGCTTCATAGCCATCCATCACCGGCATGTTGCAGTCCATCAGCACCAGATCGAAATCGGCAAACTCCAGCTGATCCAGCGCCTCGGCACCATGGCCGGCCACCACTACATCGCAGCCAAGCTTGCCGAGCATGCCTTTGGCGACCAGTTGATTGACCGGGTTGTCCTCGACCAGCAGCACCTTGCCCCGGCGCGCGGACGGCAAGGCATCCGCTTGTGCTTCGTTGAGGGTGGCGGCGTCCGGTTGCAGAATCCGTCGCAGATGCTGGTACAGCGCGTTGCGCGCCAGCGGCCGGGCTTGCTGCTGCAAGGGGGCGAGGGCGGCGGCTTCTTCGCTGGGCAGAAAACTGCCGTAAGCAGTCACCAGCAGAATCGGCGCGGTGATGCTAGGGCGCAGACCGAACAGGCATTCCGGGCAATCGGTGATCAGCACATCCGGACTCAGGCCCAGCAGCGAATCATCAATAGTGCGCTGCGTGTATTCCAGGCCCCACACCGGCAACAGGCTTTTCAGCAATTCCGCCAAGCCACTGCTGGCAGCGGTGATGGCGAGAACCTTGCCGCGTAACGGTATCGGCGGCAGCGCGCGGGTGTGAGAGGGCAGTGGCAGTTCGGCGCAGAACTGGCTGCCGAAGCCGCTTTCGGAGCTGATGGTCAGCCGACCCTGCATCGCTTCGCACAGGTTGTACGTCAGCGCCAGTCCCAGCCCGGTGCCGCCGTACTGACGGGTGATACCAGCGCCGGCCTGGGTGAACGGTTGGAAGATTTTCACCTGCGCTTCCTGGGCTATGCCGATGCCGGTGTCGCAGACTTCGATGCGCACGCCACCCTTGTACGCCGACAGACGCACATCGACCCGACCGAAACGGGTGAATTTCAACGCGTTGGACAGCAGGTTGCTGACGATCTGCCGCACCCGGGTCGGGTCGCCCAGCACCAGCGCCGGGAAGTGCGGCTCGATCAGACAGGTCAGCTCGACGCTTGGCGCGGCGTTCTGCGAAAGCAGGTTGGCGGTGTCTTCGATCAGCGAGCCGAGGTCGAAGGGGATGTTTTCCAGCTCCAGTTGCCCGGCGTCGAATTTCGACAGGTCGAGAATATCGTTGAGCAGTTCCACCAGCACCTTGCCCGAGTCGTGGGCGATCGACAGTTGTTGCTGCTGCTCGGCGTTGAGCGGGCCGTCCAGCGACAGCGCGATCATCCCCAGCAGACCGTTGAGTGGTGTACGGATTTCATGGCTCATGTTGGCCAGAAACGCCGAACGCGCTTCGGCCATGTCCAGTGCAGTACGGCGTGCCACTTCCAGTTCTTCGTTGGACTGGCTGAGGCGGGCGTTGATTGCCTTGAGTTCGGCGGTGCGCGCCGAGACGATGTCTTCCAGTTGCGCGAGGTATTCGGTCAGGCGATTTTCCGCGGTGCGCCGTTGCTGGATTTCGGTGGCGATGTTCTCGAACTGCTGATTGGCGACCTTGACCAGCACGCCGATTTCATCGTTGCCGTGGCCGGCCGGGCACTCGAGCGTGGTCGGCTCGGCGCTGCGCGGGTCGCGACCGCTGAGCTCACGGATGACCCGCACCAACGGCTTGGTCAGCATCACGTAGAACAGCGCCAGGAGGATCCCGGTCAGCAGCAGGCTGCGGGCAAAACCGTTGAGCAGGGTGACTTCCGCGCGGCGCAGGAAGCGGCTGCCGAAGGCATAAGTGTCGACTTCAAGCTTGAGGACGCCGAGGGATTCGTTGGGCAAGTGGTCGAGGTACAGACGATCTTCGAAATGACGCTTGGCGCCGAACAGGAAGTCGCTGATCAGCCGATAGCTGCTCTGCAGTTCCGGGCGTTTGACGCTGGCCAGCACGGTATCGTTGTTGTCGATCAGTTGCGCGGCGATGATCGCGGGCGAGCGCAGCAGGCCGAGGGTGAGCTCCTGCGCGAGCTCGGCGTCGATGTTATAGGCGATGCGCGAGGCCGGATTGTGGCTGATTTCCAGCAGCGCGAGGATTTCACGGTTGATGGAAGCGTCTTCGCTGGCATAATCGATGCCGATCTGCAGCAGACTGAGCAGGGTGCCCAGAATGAACCCGACCAGCACGGTAAGCCTGGCTTGCTTGTAAGACAGCCGGTGGGTGAATTTGATATCCATGGGTTGTTGAACCACTTCCGTTTCCCTTCGCTGCTCAAGCATAGTCGATCATGCAGGGATACCGAGGTTCCCGAATCGCCTTGTAACAAGGCTTGCTGAGGCGATTTTATCTGTGTGTCGTCGCTGGATCGTCATCATCACTGTGAAAGTGCCCGAGGAGAAGACGTGGATTCCCGATTGAATGCTTTTCTTGAACGCGCCGAGTCGGTTCTGGCGCGAATCGAACCACTGTTGCCGGCACCGCGCCCCGTCATTGACTGGAACACATGCCTGGCAGCGCGCTGGCAGCGTGACGGTCGCAGCGGTTACCTGTTGCCGCTGGAAGTCAGCCTCGACATGCGTCTGTCCGACCTGATCGGCGTCGACCGGCAGTTGGAGCAGCTGGGGCGCAACACACAACAATTTCTTGATGGCATGCCGGCCAACCACGCCTTGCTCTGGGGTTCACGCGGTACCGGCAAGTCTTCGCTGGTGCGTGCGTTGCTGGCCGAGCACGCCGGTGCCGGCCTGCGTCTGATCGAGATCGAACGCGATCACTTGGCTGACCTGCCACGCGTGGTCGAGCAAGTCGCCAAATTGCCGCAACGTTTCGTACTGTTCTGCGATGACCTGTCGTTCGAATCCGGCGAAGGCGACTACCGCGTGCTGAAAAGCGTGCTCGACGGTTCGCTCGAGCAGGCCCCCGACAATGTCTTGTTGTACGCCACTTCCAACCGCCGCCACCTGGTGCCGGAAAAGGAAAGCGACAACGAAAACTGGAAGCGCGTCGACGGCGAACTGCACCCGAGCGAAGCGGTGGAAGACAAGATCGCCCTGTCCGACCGTTTCGGTCTGTGGCTGTCGTTCTACCCGTTTACCCAAGAACATTTTCTCGACGTCGTCGAGCACTGGATCGGCCAGTTGGCCGCCAAGGCCGGCCTGAGCTGGCAGCGCGACGAAGCACTGGACATCCTCGCCGTGCGCTGGGCCACCGGCCGCGGTAATCGCAACGGACGTTGCGCGTATCAATTCGCCCGCTACTGGGTGGGACTGAAATTGCTGGAGCACAAGGCATGATTGATTTGCAACAAAGCGGCCAGGGCCTCGAAGGCTACGGTATGTTGGCCGCACAACTGGAATCGCTACTGGCGGACGAACGCGACTTCATCGCCAATGCCGCGCAGTTTTCCGCATTCCTGTTCAACCAGCTCGATGATCTGAACTGGGCCGGTTTCTACCTCAATCGCAACGAAGAGCTGGTACTCGGCCCGTTTCAGGGCCAGATCGCTTGCGTGCGCATCCCGTTCGGGCGCGGTGTTTGCGGCGCTGCTGCTGCCAGCCTGCAAACCCAGCGCGTCGAGGATGTGCATGCTTTCCCCGGTCACATCGCCTGCGACAGCGCGTCCAACAGCGAACTGGTAGTGCCCTTGGTCAAGGACGGTCGCCTGATCGGCGTGCTCGACCTCGACAGCCCGAAGCTGGCGCGTTTCGGCGCCGAAGATCAGGCCGGCATCGAACAACTGGCGGCGATTTTCCTGCGCCTGACCGACTGCTGATCAACCGCCGAGGCCAGCCTTGTGCAACAGGCTGGCCGTATCCACGCTGTCGATTTGCGCGGGATCAAGAAACCGCGTCGCGTACTGCATGTACACACCCTCATTGATGAACAGGCCGAACAGCGGCGCATCGATGTGCGCTTCACGGCACATGGTCGCCATGATCCCCAGCGCCTCGCTCAACGACTTGGCTTTCTTGTAAGGGCGATCGGCGGCGGTCAGCGCTTCGAAAATATCGGCAATCGCCATCATCCTCGCCGGCAGGCTCATCTCCTCGCGTTTCAGCCGTTTCGGATACCCGGTGCCGTCCATTTTTTCATGATGACCGCCGGCGATCTCGGCAATGCTGTCCAGGTGGCCGGGGAAGGGCAGGTGGCTGAGCATCATGATCGTCTGCACCATGTGATGGTTGATGATGTAGCGCTCTTCGCGAGTCAGCGTGCCGCGGCCGATCTTCAGGTTGTACAACTCGCCGCGGTTGTACTTGTACGCGGGCACATCGAGTTTGAAGCCCCAGGGATTGTCCTCGGGGATCAGTTCGCTCTTGTCGCGTTCGATCAGATGCTCGGGTTTGTCGGCCAGCAGACTTTCACTGACAGGCAGCGTTGGTGCAGGGTTTTTTGCCTGGCGGCGGTTCTCTTCCCATGACACACCGAGGCGATCATCGAGGGTGCGCAGCCAGGTGCGTTGCGCCACTTGGTCAAGGCGTTGCAGATCAGCCTCGGCCATGGCCTCGCCACCGAGATTGCAGCGGGCGACAAAGGCAAAGTCGTCATCGAGCATCAGCAACTCACTATCACGGGCGCGGGCCAGCGCCGCTTCGTCTGCACCGCGTGCCACCGTCTGCCAGTAGTTGATCCACACGTCACGCTTGAGCACTTCGAAGCGGGTGCGGATTTCGTGGATGCGGTCGTTGATGGTCTCGAGCTTGGTGGCTTTGTCGACCACGTATTCCGGCGTCGTGACCTTGCCGCAATCGTGCAGCCACGCAGCGATGTGCAACGCCTCCCATTCATCCTCGCTCGGCTGGTAGCCGGTGAACGCCGGGTCATGGCTTGCCGCAGCAGCCTGGGCGAGCATCAACGTCAGCTCCGGCACCCGCTGGCAATGGCCGCCGGTGTAGGGGCTCTTGGCGTCGATCGCGCTGGCCAGCAGTTGGATGAAGGCATCGAGCAGTTGTTTTTGCCGCGCTTGCAGACGCTGACTTTCGATGCTCACCGCCGCCGCGCCGGACACCGCCTGCAAGAAGGCAATTCGGTCAGGCCGCAGCTTTTCCAGATCACTCGGCTCACCACTGTCATTGACCAGCAGAATCAGCAGGCCGATGGTTTCATCGTGCTGGTTGTGCAGGCGGATGCCGATCAGGTGAATGCGCGGTGATTCCATGACGAGGAGGATTTTCTGCAAGTCGCCGGCCTGATCGAAGCCCAGATGGCTGACGGTATTGTTGGCGCTGGCCAGTTGCTCGAACCACGCCGGGCCGGTGTTTTTATGCAACTCACGTCCTTGAATGTCGAACGCCTCCAGCTTCTGCGGCACGCCATCAATCACCAGTCCATAGGGTTCCATGCGCGCGCCGTCGGCTTCGCGCAGGTAGATCAGACCGGCCTGCGCCTGAGCAATCTGTACGGTTTCGAACAGCACACGTTCGAGCAGCGGGGCAAAACGGGTTTCGGCGCACAGGCTGTCGGTGATGCGGAAGAAACTGCCCAGGGTTTCTTTCATCCTCGCCATCGACAGGCTTAATTGATCGACTTCCAGTACGGGCGAGCGGCGCGCCAGCGGAGAACTGAAGTCGAAGCTGCGGATCGCGTCGGCTTCCTTGACCAGGGCATGCAGCGGCTTGACCAGAATCCGCGAAATCACCCAGCCCAATGGCAGGCACAGCAACAGGATGGCCAGGGTGATCAGCGCGCCTTGCCAGCGCATCCGGAACGCATCCACCAGTAATTCGTCTTCCGGCACCAGCAGCGCCAGTTGCAGACCTTTCGGCCCGCCTTCCTCGATGCTGGTGCGTGCGACGATCCATTGCCGGTCGTTTACTTGCAGACGCTTGCCGATAGTGTCGGAGCTGAGCAGCGCGTTCAGCTCAGGGCTGAGATCGGCCGCTCTGGCCAGCCGCGCAGTGCGGTCATCGACGATCAGGCGATGGCTGTCGGGGTAAGCCACGGCGTTGCCGTCGGTGTCGTACAGCGCGATCTCTGTCGAAGGCGTGACCTGGTGCTTGCCCAGGGCGGTCGACAGCGAAGCGAGGGTCAGGTCGGCGCCGATCACCGCGTTCTCGCCGCTGCGCCGGGCCAGCGTGGTGCCGACATTGTGGGTCGAGAAAAATACATAGGGCTCGGTGGTGATTTGCCCGGCCTGTTGCAGGGCGTCGCTGAACCAGGTCCGGCTGCGCGGATCGTACGGCTCTTGGGGATGCTCGCGGCGGTTGATCGGTGTCAGGGCCTGATCAAAGAACAATGATTGCGAGCGTATGGCGCCTTGTGGAGCATGCTCGATGCTCCAGACTTGATAGGCCGCCGCTTCCGGCGCCTGAAGCTGTGCCTTCAGAGCCGGAGTACGCAGCGCGCGCACCATGAAGAAATCGCCATTGGCGTAACCCAGATACAGCGACGCCAGCGCCGGGTTGTCGGTGAGCGACTGGCTGAAGGGTTTGAGCAACGGCAGGCGTTGTTCCAGATCACTCGCGTGGGCCGCCGGGGTGTCCGCCAGCAGGCTCAGCAGGTTGCGGATCGGTTGATAGGTTGCCTGCAGATCGAGGCGTACATCCTGCTCGATGCGGTCAAACAGCTTTTCGCTGCTCGACAGGATGATCTGCGTGGTCTGGTGGTAATTGAACAGGCCCAGCACCACGCCCGTGAGCAATAAAAGAAAGGTGAACATGACGCTGATGTGCACGTGCAGCGGCAACCGGCGTTGCTCGGGGCGCAGTGGGCTGTGCATTGCAGGCTCTCCATGAATGTTTAACTCACTGCTCAGCGTCCAAGCATAGTTAAGACTCGCTCACTGTGCCTTGATCGGCCAGGGTCAATTGCTGTTGCAGGGCCTGCGCCAGTTCGAGCATCGCTTGGCTGGTTGCCGCCCAGCGACGGGCAATCTCCTGTGACGCGAGCGCTTGCTGGCAGGCGTCCTCGAGCTCATCGCAACATTCGATCAACCGCGAGGCCTGCGCGATGCGTGCTGCGCCCTTGATCTTGTGCGCAACCACTGCCAGCGCTTCGCGATCATCCTCGGGCGACAGCCTCAGCAGTTCTTCGCGGTCGAGACGGCTGCTCTTGAGCAGTTCCACCAGCATGCGCCGGGTTTGCCCGGGGTTGTTGCCGGTCAGCAGGCTCAGACTTTGCAGGTCGAAGACCGAGGCCGGTGATGCCGGCGTGATGCCGTCGATCCATTGTCCGAGCAGGGTCAGACTCAACGGTTTGAACAGGCAGTCGTCCATGCCGGCGAGCTTGCAGCGCTGGACTTCTTCGGGCTGGGCATTGGCGGTGAAACCCAGCACGGTGCACGGCGGGCGGTGGTTTTGCAGTTCAAGCTGGCGAATCCCACGGGTCATGTCATAGCCGTTCATCAAGGGCATGTTGCAGTCGACGATCACCAGATCGAAATGATCGGCCTTCCACCGCTCGAGGCCGCTGCAGCCATCTTCGGCAATGCTGAAGCGATGACCGAGAAACTCCAGTTGCTGACACATGAGCAAACGGTTGGCCGGATGGTCGTCGACAACCAGGACATGTAACGGCGTTGTCGCAGGCTTGATCAACGGTTCGCTTTTCGGCGGATTCGCCTTTGCCGGCAGGCTGTCCAGCGGCAGCGATATGCAAACCTGAGTGCCGATGCCGGGCAGGCTGCTCAACTGCAGTTGTCCGCCCATCATTTCGCACAGGTTGCGACTGATGACCAGCCCGAGTCCGGCGCCGTTTTTTGCCTGCCTACTGCCGTTATCCGCCTGCGAGAAAGGTTCGAACAAGCGCTGTTGATCTTCGGCGCTGATGCCTGAGCCGCTGTCCTGCACGGTCAGCTGCATCAATGTTCGCCCAGCAGCGTCTGCCGGGATCAGGTCGAGGGTGATCCGCACGTGGCCGCTTTCGGTGAACTTGATAGCGTTGCTGACCAGGTTGGACAGCACCTGCTTGAAGCGCAGCGGATCCAGATGCACATCCACAGCCGGGTTCGGCGGGTTGAAGACGACTTGCAAGGCAAGGTTTTTCTGCCGCGCTAGGCCGTCGAAGATGCGCGCAACGGAGGTCACCGTGTCGACCAGATTGATCCACTCCGGAGACAGGCTCAGACGGCCGGACTCAATGCGGGCGATGTCGAGGATATCGCCGATCAGCCCGAGCAGATCCTTGGCCGAATGGTAGGCCGTGTCGATCGAAGCGCGATCGGGGTGCTGCGGATCGATGCGTCGCAGGGTCAGTTCGAGCATGCCGATCACGGCGTTCATCGGTGTACGGATCTCGTGGCTCATGGTTGCCAGGAAGGTACTTTTGGCCCGGTTCGCCTCGTCTGCCTGTTCTTTGGCCGCACGCAGTTTTTCAAACAATTGGCGGCGTTCACTGATATCGATCCAGCCGCCAATGATGCCCTGGACGGCACCGCTGGAGTCGCGGTAGGGAAGTATCCAGTGGTAAATCGTCAGGCGGCGGCTGCCGATGTGCAGAGGCCGGTCGAGTATCAAGGGAATGCCTTCGGCAATGACTCTCTGGTAATCGGCCTGGAATGCCTCGGCCTCGAACGCGTTGCTCAGGGTGCCTTGCACGACGCCTTTGCCGATGATGTCCTCGCGTCTGGCGTTGAACGCTTCGAGATAACTGTCGTTGCAACTTTGCAGCAGACCCTGGCGATCTCGCACGTAAATCGGGTGTGGTGTGCCGTTAACCAGCGAGCGCATGAACTCCAGTTGATCGTTCAGCGCGCGTTCGGCAGCCTGACGTTGCTTGATCTGGTGGCGCATGTAGGCGTTCCACGTCAACAACAGCAGCAGGATCAGGCCGGCGGCTGCGACTACTTGGTAGAACAGGCGCTGGTAGTTTTGCCAGATGTTCTGTGATGCCGTGGAGTAACCGCGCCAGCGGCCGTTGATCACGCCGAGCTCCTCGGGAGCGATGCTCAGCAGCGCCTTGTTGATGATCGAGGCCAGTTCGGTGTTGTCACGGGCGGTCGCCAGCGAGAAGGCGGCCTGACTGGTGCCGATGGTGGTGGTGATTTGCAGTGGCCGGTCAAAGATGCGCGAGGAGATGAAATAGTTGGCGATCACCAGCGAGTTCACCGCGCCGTCGACATGGTTGTCGGCCAGCATCGACACGGCGCTGAAGGTGTCGGGGGTTTCGATCAGTTCGATGCCCGGAAAATTCTCATGCAAGTAGGCGACCAGCGGATTGCCTTGGGCGATCGCCAGACGCTTGCCTTTGAGTTGGGCCAGGTTGGTCGGGCTGTCGGCGCTTTTGCGGGTCAGCAGCACGTAGGAATTTTCCAGATAGGGACGACTGAAACTCAGGTTTTTTTCACGTTCGGCGCTGGGCAGCAGGGCGGCAATCAGATCGGCTTTGTGATTGTCGATCTGCCTGATCATTTCCGCATCGTTACGGCTGCGCTGAATCTCGAAACGCAGGCCGGTACGCAAGCGGATCAGCTCGAGCAGGTCGGCACTGATGCCGCGGAAATTGCCGGCGCTGTCGAAGAAGGTCAACGGTGCGTACGCTTCATTGACCACTACGCTGACGACGGGATGCTGCTTGAGCCAGTTCTCCTCACGATCCGTCAGCTGGAGTTTGCTGTCGGTGAGCAGCAGGTCGCTGCCGGCGCTCCAGCGTTTGGCGATGTCATCGCGCTGGCTGCGCGGGATCGCTGCGAGCACTGTGTCGATGATGCCCAGCAACTGCGGATTGGTGCGCCGCACGGCGAAGCTGAAGCCATGGGCTTCCTGCTTGCCGAAGTTGGCCATGCGAACGTTGTTGAGATAGCCCTTGTTGATCATGTAATGGGTGGAGAGGGTGTCGCCGAGAAACACATCGGCCTGGTCGAAGGCCACCGCGTTGATTGCGTTCTGATAGGACGGATAGCAGGTGATCAGCGCTTTGGGATACAGCGCCTTGATCTCCGGCAGCGGCAAATAGTGATACACCATGCTCAGGCGCAGGCCGGCGAGGCCTTCGGTTAGCGAGCGGGTTTCATCTTCGCGGGTCACCAGTACCGGCTGATCGACCGCGTAAGGTGTGGAGAGCGCGAGGTTGGCATTGCCTGCTTCGTAGCCGTTGGCTGTGCCAAGCACGTCGATCTGGCCATCGATCAAGGCGCGAATTGCAGCCTCGCGCGAGGGAAAGCGTTGCACGCGAATCGGCAAACCGGTGGCCTGACCGAGAATCCCTGCGTAATCGGCGGTCAGTCCCTCGTAGTCCTGGCCACTGACGGTCATGTCGAATGGCGGGTAATCAGGTGCGGAGGTACCCAGTTTCAGTTCGCTGCGAGTCTGTAGCCATTGCCGTTGTGACGGTTGCAGGACAGTTTGAACGGCCTCGGTGGCCGAGCGGCTGAGCAATGCATAGTCCGGTGAAGCGCTTGGCGCGGCGAGGGCATTGGCGCTCAGATACAGAACGGCGCTCAAGGTGATCAGGTAGTCCTTCAGACGGCTGGGCATGTGGGGTCTCACACGAGTGCGTTGCGTTTGGCCATCTCGATAAGTTCTACAAGGGATCTGGCTTTGAGTTTTTGCATCAGACGCTTTTTATAAGTGCTGACGGTCTTGTTGCTCAGAAACATGCCCTTGGCAATTTCCTTGTTGGTGCGTCCTTGTGCAAATAACTGCAATACCATCAGCTCGCGGTCATTAACGGATTTGAATAGTTCAAGTTCTGCATATCGAGTGTCATCGCTGCGCACCGGATTAAGTGCCTGACTGGGGAAGTAGTTGTAACCGGAAAGTACCGCTTTGATTGCGCTGACCAATTCGCTCAAGTCTTCCTGCTTGCAGACATATCCCGATGCGCCGGATTGCATGCAGCGAATGCCGAACAGCGTAGGACACTGCGCCGTCAGAATCAGAATCTTGAAATTGGAACCCATGGTGTTGAAGCGGGCCAGCACTTCGAGGCCGTCCAGCTTGGGAATGCTGATATCGAGAATGACCAGGTCGGGCATGCATTCACGGACCATCTGCATGGCATCGACACCGTTATCGGTCTCACCGACGACCTTGTAGCCTTCATGTTCCAGGAGCATTCGCACGGCGAGGCGGATGACCGGATGATCGTCCACAATAAAAACGGAGTTCATAAATAGAGTCCCATGCAAGCATGAATAAAGCGCGCACCTTAGCTCAGATGCATGAGCACTCGCATGGACTGGTAGTGTCGCGACTACGTTATCGGATTAATCCTACGCGTAATGAAGAAATGGACTACGTTGAAATTAGGATTGGCGTAAGGAAGCACGAGCGTTAAATTCGCCGAAGATGGAAATTATCCGAGAGCCAATATTGATCTCCAATTATTTACTGGTGTTTAAAGTTGTGTTTAACAAGTGCGGTTCGTTTTGTTTGGTTGCCTAGGTCAGCGCGATCCAGTCTGACCAGTTTAAAGAACGCGTATAGCGTTCATGGCGAAAACTCACCGGGCATCAGCCGGCCAGACCAATGGCCGGCTGATGCGGGACGATCAATGACTTGAGCGGCCGGTCATTTCCAGTGCCATGTCACTGGCGTAACTGTCGGTCATGCCGGCGATGAAATCGATCATGCGCAGAAACGAACTGTGCAGCGAACCTTGAGGGTCCGGCGCATTGTTGCCGAGCAAATCGAGAATACGCCGGCTCTTGAACGACGGCGTGCGGCCGTTGTGCTGCTCCAGCGCGGCACCGCAGAACGAATTGAGCAGAATCTCCAGTGTCGTGTACGCGCCGATCTCATGCAGGGTCTTGCGTTTGTCCTGGAAGATCTTCTTGCGCGCGATGTCCTTGGCGTTCAACACGCAGCGCTTTGCCGGCCCGTGCATGTGTTCGACCAGATCGCCGTGCAGTGTGCCGGCGAGCAGAGCATCCTGCTGTTCGACAAATGCTCGCGCTGCCGCGTTGGTCAGGTGCTCGATGGCCTTGCCGCGCAGGATCGCCAGTTTGCGCCGCCGGGAATCCTGCGGGCCGAGCTGGCGATAGGTTTCCGGCAAATCGTCGCCGACCAGACCGAGCAGCAGTGACTCGACTTCGGCGTATTCGAGCAGCTCCATTTCCAGACCGTCTTCGAGATCGATCAGCGCATAGCAGATGTCATCGGCGGCTTCCATCAGGTAGACCAGTGGATGGCGTGCCCAGCGCTGGTCTTCGATTTGCGGCAGACCGAGTTTGTGCGCGATCTGTTCGAGCAATGGCAGCTCGCTTTGGTAGCAGCCGAATTTGTGTTTCTTGTAGCCGAGGGAGTCGGCGTGGCGCGCGGTCCACGGGTACTTCAGATAGGTGCCCAGCGTCGCGTAAGTCAGGCGCGTGCCGCCATCGAACTGGTGATATTCAAGCTGCGTCAGCACGCGAAAGCCTTGAGCATTGCCCTCGAAATTGAGGAAGTCACCACGCTCGGCTTCGCTCATGCCATCGAGCCAGCCGCGCCCGGCGGCTTGTTGAAACCAGTGGCGAATCGCGTCTTCGCCGGAATGGCCGAATGGCGGATTGCCGATGTCATGGGCCAGGCAGGCCGACTGCACGACCATGCCGAGGTCGGCCGGGTCGCACCAGTCTGGCAGCGCGCTGCGCAAGGTTTCACCGACACGCATGCCCAGCGAACGGCCGACACAACTGACTTCCAGCGAATGGGTCAGGCGCGTGTGAATGTGATCGTTGCTGGTGACCGGATGCACTTGGGTCTTGCGCCCGAGGCGGCGGAAGGCCCCGGAGAAAATGATGCGGTCATGGTCTTTGTGAAAAGGGCTGCGGCCGAGTTCTTGCGGGCTGTGCAGCGGCTTGCCGAGGCGTTCGCGGTTGAGCAGGGTTGGCCAATCCAAGGCTGAATCTCTCCGTCTGGTGACTGATCGCCCTAGCTTCCCGGTTCGGCCCCGCGCCTGCAAGCGGAACTACAGACCCGCCGCATCGATATCGATCAGCAGCAGCCGTTCACCGTTATCGAAGAACTGTCCGGCAGTCAGGCAATACTGGTTGCTGGTGGCGTCGCGATAGGTGTTGGACAGGGTCAGGCGGCGTTCTTCCCAGCCTTCGGCCAGCAGATGATAGAAGTACGGTCGCCACGACCAGTTGTGCCCCAGATAGCGATCATCGGCGAACCAGCCGTTATGGCGCCATTCCAGGTTGGGGGTCAGCTGCGTGCCGTGGCGGTCGCACTGATAAAAGCGCAGCAGCCAGGGAAACGCCTGCAATTGCGGCAATGCACTGAGCGGGGCGCGGGCCTGCGCCCATTGCTGCAGAATCGCCATCAGCTCGCTGAGCTGCTGACGCATTTGCATCAGCCGCCCGCGCTCGCTGAGTTTCTGCTTCACGTAGCGTTGCCGCAATTGCGCGAAATGCGTGACGAAGGCATCGGTAGCGAAGAATTCTTCTTGTGCCCGGGCGAAGAGAAATCCCTGCACATAGCGCGAGCCGCACTCCAGCGCGAAATTCAGCTGCGCTTCGGTTTCGACGCCTTCGGCGATGATCCAGCAGCCGGTTTTCTCGGCCATCTGGGCGAGAGCCTTTACCACATCGCTGCTCGGTCCGCCGAGGGCTGCAGCCTGAAACAGGCGCATATCGAGCTTGAGAATGTCCGGTTGCAGGGCCAACACCCGATCCAGCTGCGAATAGCCTGCGCCGAAATCATCAATGGCGATTCTCGCCCCTGCGTCACGGTAGCGCCCGACCACGTGGGCCAGGCGTTCGCTGTTACCACCCAGTTCGGTGATTTCAAATACGATGCGCTGCGGATCAACCTCGTGTCGCGCCAGTTGTTTGAGACTCGGCAGCGCTTGATCGGCGCGCAGGCGGCTGATCCAGCGTGGCGACATGTTCAGGCTGAGAAACCACTCGGCCGGCGCTTCATGCAGGCGGCTGAGGGCGTGATCACGGATTTGCCGGTCGAGACGGCGCAAGGCAGTGGCCGGCGTGCGCGGATCGGCGAACAACGGTCCTACCGAGGTCAGTTGACCATCGCTCTGACGCAGGCGACCCAATGCTTCGACGCCTGCAATGCGGCCGGTGGCGGTATCGATGAAAGGCTGAAAACAGGCGAGCGGTTGCCCGTCGATCACGGCAAGTCCTTAATCTTGTTTTTGGTTTGGCCGCGCTTGCCGGATAGGCACGCGGGATGGAATCTCCCGATAAGGAGATTCATCCCGGCGCTATTGCAAGAATGTAGCCAGATGGGCGCTTCAGCGTTTGCCCGAGCTGTGCATGACCAGTCTGATCAGCGGCCCAAGCGTCGTGCCCAGACGCAGCAGTCGCGTCAAACCGCCACCACCGCTGCGTTTCGAGCCTTTGCCGGTGAGGAAACCCAGCAGCGTCACCGCCGCCACGCCCCACAACGGCGCATGCTTGATGCCGAAACCGTCCTGCACGTTCTGCTTCATGCCACGCATGCGCTGCAACGGTTGCAGCACTTGCGCGGTTTCGTGGCGGATTTCCTGACGGTGCATTTCCATGCGCAGACGGATCAGCGCCTTGCGCATTTCCCGGCGCGAGCTGTTGTGCGGAAGTTCAGGCAGGCTCATGGCAGCAGGCGCTCCCGGTCATTGGCCAGCTCTTCGAGCGTGCCGTGGAAAGGCGAGGACTCATCGAAAATCGCCGCTTTGAGGCGCAGACCGCAGAAGATCGACGCCAGCGTGTAAAACACGCACAGGCCGATGATCGCCGCCAGGCGGTAGGTGTCCCAGAAGATGATCATCACCAGCGTCGACAGACCTACCAGCAACAGCAGGGCAAAAACCAGCGCCAGGCCGGCGAACAGCAGCAGGCTGACAGTGCGTGATTTCTGCTCCTGCAGTTCGATGCCGAACAGTTCGACATGACTGTGCAGCAGGCCCAGAACGGCAGCGCCGAGGCGACGCGTGGAGGAGGCGGTGCCCGCAGTCGGGCCGGATTCACCGATCGACATGATCAGCGCCGAGTTGCCAGCAGGCCGATCAGAAAGCCGACGCCGGCAGCGATGCCCACCGACTGCCATGGGTTGGCCGACACATAGTCTTCAGTAGCGGTTACGGCCGCCTGACCGCGCTCACGCAGGGTGTCTTCGGTCACCTTCAGGGTTTCCCGGGCACGCAGCAGGCTGTCATGAATCTGGGCACGCAGCTCATCTGCCTGATCACCCGCGAGTGTCTTGGTGTGTTCGAGCAAGCGTTCGGTGTCGGCGACCAGAGTCTGGAAGTCGTTCATCAGGATTTCTTGAGCAGTCTTTGCCTTGATGCTGGCCATGGGTGGATCTCCGTAGGTGGCTTTGAAGCGTTCGAGTATGAGCCTTGCGCGAAGGTTCAGTGCAAATGCCTGGTACAACTTTTGCTGTGTCGTGGTGCGTCGCTCGGCGTATGTGCGCTGTTGCCGGGCGTCCGAGCAGAAAACTCTAATTCATTTGCTCGCGGTTCGTGATCAGACATCGATATATGCGCCAAATCAGTTCATCAACCCTGCCGTTGGATATTTGATGAGTCGTAATTTGGTGCATGAAATGCACACATGAACCGCTTTGGTGCCTTTTAGCCTTGGGTCTGCCTCCTCATGGAAAATCTGCAAAGCGCTGTGGACACGCTGGTTCACAGCTCCAACACGTTGTTCATTCTGATCGGTGCGGTGATGGTACTGGCGATGCACGCCGGTTTCGCCTTTCTGGAGGTCGGCACGGTCCGGCAGAAGAACCAGGTCAACGCGCTGGCGAAAATCCTCAGCGATTTCGCCGTCTCGACCCTGGCCTATTTCTTTATAGGCTATTGGATCTCCTATGGCGTCACCTTCATGCAACCGGCGGCGGTGCTCACGGCTGACCATGGCTATGGACTGGTGAAGTTTTTCTTTCTGCTGACCTTCGCTGCCGCGATCCCGGCGATCATTTCCGGCGGCATTGCCGAACGCGCGCGGTTTGTCCCGCAGTTGTGCGCGACGGCGCTGATCGTGGCGTTTATCTATCCGTTCTTCGAAGGGCTGATCTGGAACGGTAACTTCGGTTTGCAAGGCTGGCTGGCGGCGCAGTTTGGCGCGGCATTCCATGATTTCGCCGGCTCGGTGGTGGTGCATGCCGTGGGCGGTTGGCTGGCGTTGGCCGCTGTTCTGCTGCTCGGCCCGCGCAATGGTCGCTATCGCGATGGACGCCTGGTCGCGTTCGCGCCGTCGAGCATTCCGTTTCTCGCACTGGGCTCGTGGATCCTGATTGTCGGCTGGTTCGGCTTCAACGTGATGAGCGCGCAGACGCTGCAAGGCGTCAGTGGCCTGGTCGCGGTCAACTCGCTGATGGCCATGGTCGGCGGTACCGTCGCGGCGTTGATCGTTGGGCGCAATGACCCGGGCTTTCTGCACAACGGCCCGCTGGCCGGGCTGGTGGCGATTTGCGCCGGCTCCGACCTGATGCATCCGGTCGGAGCGCTGGTGACCGGCGCGATCGCCGGAGCCTTGTTTGTCTGGTGCTTTACCGCTGCGCAAGTCAAATGGCGCATCGATGATGTCTTGGGTGTCTGGCCGTTGCATGGTTTGTGTGGCGTGTGGGGCGGGATTGCCTGCGGCATCTTCGGTCAGTCTGCGCTGGGTGGCCTGGGCGGCGTCAGCCTGATCAGCCAGTTGATCGGCACTGCGCTTGGCGTCGCGGTAGCGCTGGTCGGCGGCTTCGTCGTCTACGGCGCGATCAAGGCATTGCATGGGCTGCGCCTGAGTCAGGAACAAGAGTATTACGGCGCCGACCTGTCGCTGCACAAGATCGGCGCGGTGAGTCAGGACTAGATTTCCTCATCATTGGCTCCGGGATAGAAACCGTGGAGCAGGCGATAGCGATCGATACGCACTTGATCGACCTTCTCCTGCACTTTGTGCGCGGGCAGGCCAAGCATGATCAGCGCGTGTGAAGCGAGCATCAGGCTCGACTCCAGAAGCTCCGGCACCACCTCAGTGGCGCCGGCGGCTCTGAGTTCCGCCGATTGGCTGTCGTCACGGGTGCGTACCAGAATCGGCACCTGTCGGTTGAGCCGCCGGGCTTCACGCAGAATGCGCAACGCCACATCACTTTGATCCACGGCAATCACCAGCAGCCTGGCGCGCAACAGGCCGACGGCTGTAAGCAGATCGCCACGCGCCGAGTCGCCGTAATGCACGTCGCTTTCCGCGGATGCGGCTTCCTGCACCCGCACCGGATCGTTGTCCAGCGCAACATAGGCTTGCCCCGCATTGCCCATGAAGCGGCCGATGGATTGGCCGACGCGACCGTAGCCGCAGATCACCACGTGCTGGTCGAGGTCGGCGTTGAGCGCGCTGATCTGTTCGATCTGCGCTTCCTGATTGGGCTTGCGGTGCAGCACGGCCGCAATGCGCGGCGCCGCACGCAACAGCAGTGGCGTGAGCAGCATCGAACAGAACGTCGCCGCGAGCAGCAGCGCCCCCGGCTCGGCCGGCAACAGACTGTTCTGCTGCATCTGCGCCATCAAGGCAAAACAGAACTCCCCGCCCTGGGCCAGGGCCAGACCGCTGCGCCACGCGGTTTCGCTGTCACTGCCGCGCCACTTCACCAGCAGCGCGACCACGGTGCCCTTGATCAGCATCAGGCCAAGCGTCAGGCCGATGATCAACAGGCTGTGACTGACGAACAGTTGCAGGTCGATGAGCATGCCGATGCTGACGAAGAACACGCCGAGCAGGATGTCGCGAAAGGGCCGGATGTCAGCTTCGATCTGGTGCCGGTAATGGCTTTCCCCTAGCAACATGCCGGCAAGGAAAGCGCCGAGTGCAGGCGACAGCCCCAGC
Organism: Pseudomonas sp. 1L-E-NC-VB-C3; assembly: GCF_057291535.1. NCBI lineage: Bacteria > Pseudomonadati > Pseudomonadota > Gammaproteobacteria > Pseudomonadales > Pseudomonadaceae > Pseudomonas > Pseudomonas sp. 1L-E-NC-VB-C3. The sequence goes on from NZ_JBXAWD010000012.1 coordinate 173,822, forward strand.
AAGTGCGTGAGCCAGGCAGTCAGCAGCACGATCACCAGCGCCAGCAGGACGAACAGCTCCGCCGAACGCGAGGCCGCCACTTCATGAAACAGCCGTGGCAATAACCAGCGACTGGCGAGCAGCAGGCCGAAGAACAGCACCAAGGTTTTGCCCAGGGTCAACGGCAAGGCCCAATACCAGGCCTGCTCGCTGGTGCCGGCGAAGACCGGAACCAGTGTCAGCAGCAATACCGCGACAACGTCCTGAAACAGCAACACGCCGACCGCGTTCTGGCCGTGGCTGCTGAACACTTCACCAAGACTGCCCAGCTCCTTGGTCACGATCGCCGTGGATGACAGCGATAATCCGGCACCGAGCAACAGCACCGGCATCAGCGGCATGCCCAGGCCCATCAACAGGGTGCCGAGCAGCGCTGCGCTGATCAGCACTTGCTGACTGCCGAGGCGAAACACCACCTGACGCAGCGCAATCATCTTCGACAGGGAGAACTCCAGGCCCAGGGAGAACAGCAGAAACACCACGCCCAGCTCGGCGACATCCGGCAGATGTTCGCTCTCGTTGACCCAGTCGAATGCGTTCGGCCCGACCAGTAATCCCACGCACAGGTAACCCAGTACCGGCGGCAGTCGCAGGCGCCGGAACAGGGCAATCACCACCAGGGATGAGGCGAGGATGATCAACAGATTTGCAAACACGGGACACTCCGCTGTCAGGGCGTTGGCCTCTGAAGCGTAGAGGCAAAAAGTCCGCGAGGATGACGCATTTGCAATTTGCGCTGAATGATTTGCGTCAGGATTTTGCGCCGGGAGCGCTGGGTCCTTTGAGCGGCGCTGGGTCGACGAGGGTTTAGTGGCGTCCTAGAATGGGCTCACTTGTTTTCCGGTAATGCCGTCATGCCTCCTGAATGTCAACTGTTCGGCACCCTCGGGTGTCACCTGTGTGAAGTCGCCGAAGCCGAGCTGATGCCCTTCGTCGAGCATGGTCTGCTGGTTGAACTGGTGGACATTGCCGAAGACGAATCGTGGTTCGAAAAATACAGCTTGCGCATCCCGGTACTGCGGCGCGTTGACACTGGCGCGGAGCTGGATTGGCCGTTCAGTGGCGATGAAATCGCGGCGTTTTTACGATGATGGGGTTTACTACCGTTCTTCCGCTGGTCGCAGCGATACATCCTTGCGTTGGCGCTCGCTGACTTCTTCGGTTACTGTATGTCCATACAGCAATCGAGTCAGAGGGATGAACCGTGGTCAATGTCGAACAGTTGAAGAGCAGCGTTAACCGGATGTCGGTCGACGTGGTGCGCGAGGCCGTCCTCGAATTGCGCCTGGACGGGCTGGTCACGGAAGGCAAGACGCCGTTCAACAAGCTGCATTTCAACACCTGCTTTGCCGAAATCGAAGCCCTGTTTCAACGCGCCGGGTATCACAAGCAACTGGATGTGGTCGGTTATCAGGGCCTGCTGTATGCCTTGTACGATCCGGGTCGCTGGGAGGCGGTCGATGTGTTGCGCTGGCTGAAGGAGTTCACCGAAGCGGCGGCCCTCAAGTCGATTCCGGCCTGATGAAACTGCGCTAGGTGGCTTTGCCTCACTGTTGGATAATGCCGGCCTGCATTGAGGATTTCTGTTTCGTATGACCAGCCCCGTATTTTCCGCTGCGCACAATCAGGCCAGCACCTTGTATTTGCCGCCCGGTCCCTGGCTGACGGTACTCGATTGCCTGTGCGAGCACTTCAGCGCCATCGGCCGCGAACAATGGCTCGACCGGATCGCTCGCGGGCGGGTGCTGGATGCGCAGGGCCAGCCGATTGCGCTGGACTTGCCGTACAAGGAAGGTCTGCGCATTCACTACTTTCGCGAAGTGCCGGACGAGAAGCCGATTCCGGTGCTCGAGTCGATTCTCTACGCTGACGAACATCTGGTAGTGGCCGACAAACCTCATTTTCTGCCAGTAACCCCGGCCGGGGAATATGTCGAACAAACCCTGCTACGCCGGCTGATCCGTCGGCTGGACAATCCGCATCTGGTGCCGCTGCACCGCATCGACCGGCACACGGCAGGTCTGGTGATCTTCTCGGCCAACCCGCAAACCCGCTCGGCCTATCAGTCGTTGTTCCCGACGCGGCAGATCGACAAGCGCTATGAAGCGATCGCCCCGGCGCTGCCCGAGTTGAATTTCCCTTTGGTGCACAAGAGCCGGTTGGTCGATGGCGAGCCGTTTTTCCGCATGCAAGAAGGGCCTGGCGCCAGCAATACCGAAACGGCGGTCGAGGTGCGTGAGAAAAATGGTGATCTGTGGCGCTATGGCCTGTATCCCGTGACGGGCAAGAAGCATCAGTTGCGGGTGCACATGACGGCGCTGGGAGCGAGTATTTGCAACGATCCGTTTTATCCGACTGTGTTGAAAGATGTCGAGGACGACTACGCCAATCCGTTGAAGCTGCTTGCGCAGGGCCTGCGCTTCATTGACCCGGTGACCGGGGAATTGCGGGAGTTCGAGAGTCGAATCACCTTGCAGTGGTAATGCTGAAACTGCTTTCCGAGCGCCCATGAAAAAGCCCGCATGACAATGCGGGCTTTTCTGTATCCGGTAACGACGCGGAGCCTTACAGCTCTTTAACGGTACGAACCTGATCCTTGTTGATGCGGGTCTCTTTGCCGTCCAGCTGCTGGAACTCGTAGAAGCCCGAATCATCATCGTATTTCGGGGTGTCGACGGCCTGGATTTCGCGACCGTCATTCAAGGTGATCACTGTCGGCGAGGAGCAACCGGCGAGGGTTGCCAGGCCCAGTGCGAGCATGAAAGTGGCGAGGGTCCGTTGAGTCATGAGTGTGTCTCCGAATGGGAAATCTTCTGGTTACTGAGCTTGAGACGTAAACAAGGCGTGAGAGTTCCTTGGATAGTGTCAGTCTGACACAGTGTTGTGCAGATGTAACAATTCGGGGGTGTTGAGGTTGGCCAGTCGCGGGTCGTTGTCAGGGCATTGCAATGCGACGGCGCCGAGACTGCGCATCACCCTGCCCGGGCTGCGCTCGCCTGCATTCCAGGCTGCTTCGAACGCTGGCAACAGCGCCACCGGAATCACGCACAACAGCGGTTCCCAGTGCTCGCCGTGGCGCAGCATTAAAGGTTTTTCACGTTGCAGATCGGCAGTGGTCAGCATGGCTTCCAGCAACGCCGTGTCGATTCGCGGCACATCGCATGGCAACACCAGCAAATGCGCATGGCGCGCCGCTTTCAGTCCAGCACGAATACCGGCCAGCGGCCCGGGGAAATCGCCTTCATCATCCATTACCAACTGATCGGCAAACCCGGCATAACGCTCGCGATTGCGGTTGCACGAGATGATCAGATCGTCGGTCAGCGGCCGTACCTTGCGCTGGAGATGCGCGATCAACGGCTCGCCCAGCCACTCGATGAGGCCCTTGTCCTGACCGCCCATGCGTTGACCGCGTCCACCGGCCAGAAGCAGGACGGAGCAGGGTGGCAACGGCTTGTTCGAGGGCATGACGACTCTCCAGAGGGGCGGCGGAAAAATGAGCCGCTGTGATATAACACCGGGCTGTTTCCCCTACAACTGGAAGAGCCTATGAAAGCCAAGGCTGATGTACCTTTCGTGCCGCTCAATATTGCGGTGCTGACTGTCAGCGATACCCGAACCCTGGAAACCGATACCTCCGGCCAGGTCTTCGTCGATCGCTTGATCGCGGCCGGTCACGCGCTGGCCGAGCGTGTTTTGCTTAAAGATGATCTCTACAAAATTCGCGCGCAAGTCGCCAATTGGATTGCCGACGATGTGGTCCAGGTTGTGCTGATCACCGGCGGCACTGGCTTTACCGGGCGTGACAGCACGCCGGAAGCGGTGGCTTGCCTGCTCGACAAACAGGTCGACGGATTCGGCGAACTGTTCCGCCAGATCTCCGTGGCCGATATCGGCACTTCGACCGTGCAGTCCCGGGCCTTGGCTGGTCTGGCCAACGGCACGCTGGTGTGCTGCCTGCCGGGTTCGACCAATGCAGTGCGCACCGGCTGGGACGGCATTCTCGCTGAGCAACTGGACGCCCGTCATCGTCCGTGCAACTTCGTCACCCACCTGAAGCAGGCGGCGCCTTGTGAATCCCGTGGGTAAGCCGGGCAAGACCGGCAGTTTGCTGCCTGTCGAAACGGCGCTCGAGCGTTTGCTGGCCATGGCCGATGCGTCGCGCATTGTCGAGCGCGAATACTTGCCGCTGTCTCAAGTCGAAGGGCGGGTGCTGGCTGAAGATCTGATCTCGACGCTGGATCTGCCGCCGTGGCCGAACAGCGCCATGGACGGCTACGCCTTGAACTTGGCTGATTGGCAGGGCGAGCCACTGTCGGTCAGTCAAAAGGTGTTTGCCGGGCAATCTCCGCAGTCGTTGGAACCAGGTACCTGCGCACGCATCTTTACCGGGGCGCCGTTACCGGCGGGCGCTGACTGTGTCGAGATGCAGGAAAACGCCGAAGTTCAGGCCGACGGCCGAGTGCGCTTTCTTGAACCTTTGAAAGCCGGGCAGAACATTCGTCCGCAAGGGCAGGAAACCACGGTCGGCGAATTGGTACTGCAAGCTGGAACCCGGCTCGGACCGATTGAGCAGGGCCTGGCTGCTTCGCTTGGCTGTGCCGGGGTTAACGTCGTGCGCAAGCCGCGGGTGGCGGTTCTGTCCACTGGGGACGAGCTGGTTGAACCCGGTCAGGCATTGGGTCCGGGCCAGATCTACAACAGCAATCGCGTACTTCTGTGCAGCTGGCTGCAGCGTCTGGGCTGCGAAGTGATCGATGGCGGAATTCTTCCGGACGATCTACCCGCGACGCGGGCGCGGCTGGGTGAGCTGCAAAATGTCGATCTGGTCCTCTCTACCGGCGGGGTCTCGGTCGGTGAAGCGGATTTCCTCGGCATTGCCTTGCGTGAAGAAGGCGAGCTGGACCTGTGGAAACTGGCGATCAAGCCCGGAAAACCGTTGACGTTCGGCCATTTCCGCAACGTGCCGGTGATTGGCCTGCCCGGCAATCCCGCCTCTACGCTGGTGACGTTCGCCTTGCTGACGCGGCCTTATCTGTTGCGACGCCTGGGTGTGCAAGATGTCGAGCCGCTCAAGTTTGCAGTGCCAGCAGGCTTTGTCTGGCCGGTGGCCGGCAACCGTCGTGAATATCTGCGCGGGCGCTTGGAACAGGGGCGGGCGATCATTTACCGCAACCAGAGTTCGGGTGTGCTGCGTAGTGCGGCGTGGGCCGACGGATTGGTGGAAGTCCGAGAAGGCCGCACGCTGAGCGAGGGTGATGCAGTGAGCTTCATTCCCCTCAGTGACCTTCTGGGGTAGAGCATCTCGCCCATGCACGCGTCGGCTGATACGCACGGCGCGTGCAACGAATGATTCGGTCAGTTGCTGATCAATGTCACCAACTGGTCGAATCGGCTGTTGGCCACCCAGCCCAGCAGACCGAGGATGACAGCGGTGGCACCCGCCGAATACGCCAGACGGTGTTTGATCGTCCGGACATCATTGAGCACTTCGTCCATATCGCGGCGCATGTATTTGAAGTGAGTCTCCAGCTCGCTGACTCGGGGTTCCATATCAAACTCTCCAGGGGTCTTGGCGCTGTTACAGAAGTCTGGTTTCTTGCTGGCACGACTTTCGGCGAGAGCGGCGACCGGGCTCACCGGTGCCTTGGTTTCATGGTTGTGCATGGAAGTTCTCGCCGATCGTATCAACTGCACGCTTGCTGGTTTTGCCATTGCTCGATTCATGGAAATAAATCGGGGGGTATCCGTTCATTACCGGCACATCCTTGTGTTAATGGGTTGAAGGTTGATGCTGCTGGCACACGGTGACCCAATGGTCGGACGGGGTCAATTAAGCCGATTCCTCTTGTTTCGTAAGAAAAAATACCGCTGTGTAGGACGCCAGCAGTTGGACGAAGAATTAATTGCCAGCTCGGTGGCTTTTTTAAGGCACACAGTGGTCAAGATGTTTCAATCGATTTCAATTCTTGGAGTGACGTTATGAGTGAACGCCGGGCACTGCTGATCTTGCATGGCAAACAGGCACTCAACGAGGATGTCCGCGCTGCCGTCGAAGCCAAGCGTGAGCAAGGCTGGGAGCTGGCTGTGCGAGTGACCTGGGAGGCCGGCGACGCCCAGCGTCTGGTCGAGGAAGCGTTGGCGGCCGGCTACAGCAAAATCATCGCCGGTGGCGGTGATGGCACATTGCGCGATATTGCCGAGGCGCTGGCTCAGCATCCGCAAAAAGCCAGTCTTGTGTTGCTGCCGCTGGGAACCGCCAACGATTTCTCCCGCGCCGCCGGTATTTCCCTGGAGCCTGCCGAAGCCCTTGAGCTACTGGATGTTCAGCCCTCGGATATCGATCTGGGCGAAGTGGGCGGGCAGATTTTCCTGAACATGGCGACCGGCGGATTCGGCAGCCAGGTGACCGCCAATACTTCGGAAGATCTGAAAAAGGTCTTGGGCGGCGCCGCGTATCTGTTTACCGGCCTGACCCGGTTCAGCGAACTGCATGCCGCTTACGGCGAGTTGCAAGGCCCGGATTTCCATTGGCAGGGTGAGCTGCTGGCGCTGGGTATCGGTAACGGTCGGCAGGCGGGTGGCGGCCATGTGCTGTGCCCCGAGGCACAGGTCGATGATGGTTTGCTGGACATCAGTATCCTGCCGGCACCGCAAGAACTGGTCGGCACGCTGAAGAATCTGCTGAGCGAGGGCTTCGGCCTCGACAACATGTTCGTGCGGGCGCGATTGCCGTGGGTCGAGATCAAGGTCGCCGAAGGGCTGAGCATCAATCTCGACGGCGAGCCACTGGAGGGTGACAGTCTGCGTTTTGTTGCGAAACCCGCAGCGTTGCAGGTGCACTTGCCAAAGGACTCGCCGCTATTGAGTCAACTGACGCCAGTCAGTCATCAAGACTGATGATCTGCTCGCGCACGGCGAACAGCACCAGGCCCGCCACGTCATAGATCTGCAGGCGCTTCATGATCTGTGCGCGGTGGGTTTCCACGGTCTTGACGCTCAAGCCCAGGCCGTTGGCGATTTCCCGGGTCGATTTGCCGCGCACGATCAGGCGAAGGATTTCCAGCTGGCGCGCGGTCAGATTGTGCGAATCGGCGATGTCCGGCTGGCTTTTCTGGTTGCGTGTCAGTGCCTGATTGATCACGGTGTGAGCGATGGCCGGGCTGAGATAGCGTTCGTTGTTGCGCAGGGCTTCCAGCGCGTGCTCGAGCTCGGTGGCCGTGGTGTCCTTGAGCAGGTAGCCATGGGCACCGGACTCCAGCGCTTGCATGATCAGCGCCGGATCGGTGTGCATCGACAGAATCAGCACTTTGCTCTGCGGCCGAACGCGCTTGAGGCGTTGCAGCGCTTCCAGGCCACCGGTTTCCCTCATCGAGATGTCCAGCAATACGATGTCGGGGCTCAGTTGCTCGACCATTTCGAGCAATTGCGAACCATCACTGGCTTCGCCGATTACCGCGTAACCGGGAATATCCAGAACCAGAGCACGCACGCCGGCTCTGATCAGCGAGTGGTCATCCACCAGAAGTAAGTTACAAGTCAACGCATAACCTTATTCGTACTGGCCCGTTCGAGCGCTCGCGGCGCCCACGGGAAAAGTGCTTCGATTCGAGTGCCTTTGCCCGGCTCGCTGATAACGCTCAATGTGCCGCCCAACTGTTCGATGCGCTCGGCCATTCCGGCCATGCCGCGTTGACCTTCTCTGGCCGGGTCGGCCGCCGGGGCAAAACCCAGGCCGTCATCACTGATCAACAGCGTCAGACCTTGCGGCAATCGCTGTACCCGAATCAACAGGTTTTTTGCCTGTGCGTGGCGCAGGATGTTGGTCACGGCTTCCTGGGCAATGCGAAACGCCGCGACGGCCATTTCTTCGGGGATGCCGTTGAGCCGTTGCTGGCAATCGAGACTCCAGTTGACCGGCGTGTTGGCCAGTGTCTTGAGCAAGTGCGCACGCAGGCTGGCTTCGAGGCCCAGACTGGTCAATTGACGTGGATTGAGAATCGCCGAGACGTCACGCACCTTGGTAAGGGTTTCATCCAGTGTGTCGCAGAGCACCTTGCATTGTTCCTGCAGATCCTCCGGCAGGCGGCGTTTGAGCCAGTCACTTTGCAGCTTGGCGGCAGTGAGCAACTGGCCGATATCGTCGTGCAATTCCCGGCTGAGGCGATGGCGCTCGTTTTCCTGAACTTGCAACAGTCGATCAGCCAGCTCTTGTGGTTGAAACTTGATCGATTTGCGCGACAAGCGATATTGCACCCAGACGCACGCGGTGGCGGCGATGTCGAGCGCCAGCAATCCCAAAGGAAGGCGTGCGGAAACAACATACGCCAGCAGACTGCCCAAGGTCGCCAGAACACACAGAACAAGTGTGAAGCGCCGGGCGTTTTCCCGAGAAGGTGGCCATGTAATGAGTGACTTGAGACTGGCGTACATAACGGATGGAGCCAATGGATGTTCGCTGCGGGCAGACCGACCGGTGACTGGCGGATCTCTGTGTGGAAATACTGTCATTTATGTTATTGATTCAAACCGCATTCATTAAGCGATCATTGACCGGCAATAACATCGAAAAGGTAACACTGAAGTCAGTATGCCATTAACCGGCAGGCAACTAACCGGCGGCATAATACCACTTAACATACCGTTGGTCGCGGTTGCTATATATGTCTATTCAGTCAGGAAATATCGGATCGTGGACGCAAGTTCCATATTGGAAAAAGCTGGAGTTGTTGTATTTGGGCCACTTCGATTTGCCTGGAAGTGTCGCTCGGTGGGCACAGGGAAAACCCTGATGGCGGCACCTGAAAATTAGCCGTTGGTCGGGCTGATTATTTGCCCCGGATTGTCGCTTTCAGGCACGAAGTATTCATTTACGACAATATCGCGACTTACCGGCTCAAGCCTGGCGCGCGGTAAAGGATGAAGAGAGCAAACGTTTGCTCACCATCTTGGGCTCGAACGAGGTTTGGCCCATTTGTGCCGCGAAGGCTTCGAGCAGATCAGTCTGTTCGCTTTTATCCAGGGTCAGCTGCCCGGTCTTGGGATCGACCAGCTCGAGCTGCCACGCCATCAAGGTCAGGCAGTCACGTAACGCATCGAGGGCCTGCTCGTGCAGATCTACGTGATCCTGCTGCAAATTGAGCAGGCTGTAGATGTGCAGGGAAAACTCGGAGATCGCTTCCAGCGCCAGTGCTTCGGCCCGGCCGGCCAGCTTCAGCAGAGTGCCGAGCATGCAGTCGATGGCATCCTTGTCATTGCTGATCAGTTGCAGATGGCTCAGGCATTCTTCGGACTTGGCGAGAAGCGTTTCGGCCTCGACCAGAAATTCGGGGAAGCGTTGCGCCCAGTCTTTACGGTCGATTGGCATGTTCATCTCCACCACGTCGTGTTGGTTGACGGATGGCCGTGTGTGGCGACGATCGTGAATCGTCGGCAGATCGCGCCCGGCGGTGCAGGTGCACGGACCGAGGGGTTCCAGAGGGTGGGTTGCCACTGAATTGCGATCGCACACAATAGCCTGACTCCGTTCATGCAATGAGAATGGCGTCACAGTAATGGCTATTGGAAATGGCGAATATCAGGTTGGGCCTGATTGATCCTAGGGGAATCCCTTAGGCGCGGGAACCTAACGTGCAAACCGAGGTCGCGCCGCAATGAATCTAGCAGATGAAATCACGATTGCCAGTAAAGCATGATGTCAGTGTGACATCAATGGCCGTTTATGGCATTTTTAGCGGCGCGCTTTACAGCAATCAAGATTAGCTGAATGCAGCCGATAAACCCCCATAGTGAATTCATCAGAACAAGCCCAGGAGTCATTGATGGCCGGCATTCTCGACACGGTAGACCAACGCACGCAACTGGTGGGTGAGAATCGCCTGGAAATCCTCATGTTTCGCCTGGCCGGACGCCAGCTGTTCGCGATCAACGTGTTCAAGGTTCAGGAAGTGCTGCAGCTGCCCAAGCTGACCCTGATGCCGCAGCGTCATCCCTTCGTCTGCGGCGTGGTCAATCTGCGCGGACAGACCTTGCCGGTGATCGACCTGTCTCAGGCAATCGGCATGCGCCCACTGGTGCCGGGTCCGAACAGCACGATCATCGTCACCGAATACAACCGTTCGGTGCAGGCCTTCCTCGTTGGTGGTGTCGACCGCATCGTCAACATGAACTGGGAAGCCATTCTGCCGCCGCCGACCAGTGCTGGCCGCCAGCATTATCTGACCGCGATCAGCAAGGTTGACGATCAACTGGTGGAGATCATCGACGTCGAGAAAGTCCTCGCTGAAATCGTCCCGTACAACGCCAAGGTTTCACGCGAAAAACTCGACGACCCGGTACTGGAGCGCGCCCGTGGCCGCGAAGTCTTGCTGGTGGACGACTCCAATGTAGCGCTCTCGCAATTGCGCGATACCCTCGGACAGCTCGGGGTGAAAATGCACATTGCCAGCGACGGTCTGAAAGCCTTGAACATGCTCAAGGCCTGGGCCGATAGCGGCGTGCACATGACCGACAAACTGCTGATGATTTTCACCGACGCGGAAATGCCGGAAATGGACGGTTATCGCCTGACCACGGAGATCCGCAACGACCCTCGCCTGCGTGGCCTGTACGTCGTACTGCACACCTCGCTATCGGGCAGTTTCAACGACTCGATGGTGAAGAAGGTCGGCTGCGATAACTTCCTCTCCAAATTCCAGCCGGACAAACTGGTCGACGTGGTGCGCCAGCGTCTGATGCTCGACGCCGTGCCGGCCTGAAACACGCACATCTTGCTTCCTGTGCGAGCCTGCTCGCGAAAGCGCAGGGTCGGACACATTGATGGTGAATGTGCCGGCCTCTTCGCGAGCAGGCTCGCTCCCACAGAAGTGTATTTACATTAATGACGGCTTTGATTCGGTATCGAAGCTCGTATAGGGTGGCGTTTTTCCATCAGGGAGCTGGCCATGCTGCGTCTGAGCGCGCTTTATCGTTACCCGTTGAAATCCGGCAAGGGCGAAATGCTGCAAAGCATTGAGCTGGACAAGCTCGGGCTGGCGGGCGACCGACGCTGGATGCTGGTGGACGAGGCCAGCGGGCGCTTTCTGACCCAGCGTGCCGAAGCGAAGATGAGTCAGTTGTCGGCGTTATGGAATGCCGGCGGCGGTCTGACCCTCAGCGCTCCCGAGCAGGGTTCTATCGAAGTCGCGCTGCCCGCTGCCGACGCCGAGCTGCGCGGTGTGACGATCTGGCGTGACACCCTGCGGGTGCCGGACGCCGGTGATCAAGCCGCGCGGTTTGTCAGCGACTTCCTCGGCAAGCCGACACGTCTGGTGCAGATGCCGCTCGAGCGGGCACGCACCACGCAGTCGGGTTTCGGCAAGGACGACGATCAAGTGGCGTTCGCCGACGGTTATCCATTGCTGCTGATCGGCGAAGCCTCGCGGCTGGCCCTCTCGGAAACGGTAGGGCGAGAGCTGGAGATGCTGCGCTTCCGTCCGAATCTGGTGATCGAAGGCAGCGCGGCTTACGCCGAGGACCAATGGAAACGCATTCGCATCGGCGATATCGAATTCCGCGTGGTCAAGCCATGTGCGCGTTGCATCATGACCACTGTTGACCCGCAAACCGGTGAGCGCAGTGCTGATCGTGAGCCGTTCGCGACGTTACAGAAACACCGCAGCACCGCCGATGGCGCGATGTTCGGGCAGAATCTGGTCAATGACGGTAACGGCCGCCTGGAAGTCGGCATGCCGGTGGAAATTCTCGAATAGACTTTCCCTGAAACGAAAAATGCCCGGGTCTTTTGGACTCGGGCATTTTTTTGCGCGGTGAAACCGGCGGGATCAGCCGCGGTATTCGCACAGGTAAGCGGTATCGACCGCGACCATCAGCTGGAACTTGCTGTTGGCCGGGACGTTGAACTGGCTGCCGGCGGCGAAGGTTTCCCAGTCGCTGCTGTCTGGCAGTTTTACGCTCAGCGCGCCGGAAACCACATGCATGATCTCGCGCTGGCTGGTGCCGAATTCGTATTCGCCCGGGGCCATGACGCCAATGGTCGCCGGACCTTCAGCGGTGCCAAAGGCGATCGACTTGACGGTGCCGTCGAAGTACTCGTTGACTTTAAACATGGGCGGATTCCTCGAAAAGGGCTTAAAAGGGGGCGGCCAGTATGCACAAGGCTTTTCGCGCCGTCACGCGTCTAAAGCGGCAGGACCAGCGGCAATAACCGTGCAGTATTGCGGGCATCTTCCAGCGCGCGATGTTGTTGGCCGTTGAACTGCATGCCCGCCAGTTGCAACGCGCCGTTGAGCCCCAGCGGTCGTTCCAGGCGGCGGGCCTTGGCGAAGCGCTGTTTGAGGTTCATGTGCGGGACTTTGCTCAGGCCGCTGTCGATGTTCAGGCGCTGCCACTCCTGGAGCAACTGCTGGCGATCGTAACCGCCCCAACTGGCCCAGCCTTCAAGGCGAGCCTGATGCTGCGCCAGCCAACGCTCAAAGGCCGGCCAGACTTCGCTCAGCGGTTGCGCCGAATCGATGTTGGCCTGAGTGATGTGCGTCAGCTCCCGACAGAATGGCGTCAGCAATGGCCGGCGGGTCGGTTTGACGAAGCGCTGGAAGTGATCCTGCTCGCGCCCGGCGCGGTCGACCAGGGTCGCACCGATCTCGATTATTTCCATCTCCGTGACCGGCCAGCCACCCTCGTCTGTGGTGGCTTCCAGATCTATGACCAGCCAATGGGGCATCGCAGGGTTCCTGATTTCCGCGTTCTGATTTATCAGAGCGTAGTCAAACCCCGCGCTTGTGCCTGGGCGACTACTCGACCTGCAACAGAACCTGACGATTTTTTACCTGATCGCCGACCTTCACTTGCACCCGTTTGAGCACGCCATCGATGCCGGCCTTCAGCGGATGCTCCATTTTCATTGCCTCCAGCACCACCAGCAATTGACCCTTGCTGACGGTACTGCCTTCGCAGACCAGCACATCGACAATGGCACCGTCCATCGGCGCTTTGAGGGTGCCGGAGGCGACGCTGGTCTGACTGTCGATCGGCGCATGAGTTCGATCCTCCAGGCGCAGGCTGCCTGGATGGGTGAACAGCAATAGCTGCCCATCGTGCAGACGGTAGGCATGACGCTGGCGCAGGCCGTCGATTTCCATGGTTACCGATTGCGCGGTGTGCTCAATGATTTTCACCGCCACAGTGCTTTCGCCAGCCTGCACGACCAACTCGCCCGATTTGCGCGCCAGCACCGACAGCGTCCAGTCCTGCTCGTCACTGCCGAGTCGATAGTGCAACGGCACGCTGGCGTTGTTGCGCCAGCCATTCAACGGGGCGCGATGGGGCAGGGCGCTGGCCTGATAGAACAACACCACAGCAATCGCCAGTTGCTTCGCCGTCGGCACATAAGTATTGAGGCAGGCATGGCTGGAAAAATGTTGCTGGATGAAGGCGGTGCTGAAATCGCCACAGATGAACTGCGGATGTTGCAACAGGCCTTCGAGCAAGCGTTGATTGCTTTGCACGCCAAGCAGCACCGTGTCCTGCACCGCACGCAACAGCTTGCGCCGCGCCTCTTCGCGGGTGGCACCGTGGGCGATCAGTTTGCCCAGCATCGGGTCGTAGAACGGGCTGACCGACTGACCTTCAAGCAGACCGTGATCGATCCGTGCGCCGTGATCAGAAGCCGGCTGCCATGCGGCAATTCGGCCGGTTTGCGGGAGAAAATCCGCAGCGGGATCTTCAGCGTAGAGGCGCACTTCCATGGCGTGACCGTCGAGGCGGACCTGCTCCTGCGTCAGCGGTAGCGGCTGACCCTCGGCAACCAGCAACTGCCACGCGACCAGATCGAGGCCGGTGATCATTTCCGTTACCGGGTGTTCGACCTGCAGGCGGGTGTTCATTTCCAGAAAGTAGAATTGCCCGCGCGCGTCGAGCAGGAACTCCACGGTGCCGGCGCCGACGTAATCCACCGCGCGCCCGGCCTTAAGCGCCGCTTCGCCCATGGCCTGGCGCAGCTCGGCGGTCATCACCGGGCACGGCGCTTCTTCGATGACTTTCTGATGGCGGCGCTGGATCGAGCAATCGCGTTCGCCGAGATAGACCAGATGCCCGTGCTGGTCGCCGAACAGTTGCACTTCGACGTGGCGCGGGTTGATCAAGGCCTGCTCGAGAATCAACTCGTCACTGCCGAAACCGTTCATTGCTTCGGACCGCGCGGTACGCAGTTGCGCCGCCAGTTCGCTGGCCTCGTGCACCAGACGCATGCCGCGTCCGCCGCCACCGGCGCTGGCCTTGATCATCAGCGGATAGCCGATGCGCTCGGCCTCGGCCAGCAGCGTCGCGTCGTCCTGCGCTGCGCCTTGATAGCCGGCAATGCATGGCACGCCCGCGTCGAGCATGGCAATTTTCGACAGGCGTTTGCTGCCCATCAGTTCGATCGCTTCGACGCTGGGGCCGATGAAAATCAGCCCGGCTTCGGCGCAGGCGCGGGCGAAATCGGCGTTTTCCGAGAGGAAGCCGTAGCCCGGGTGAATCGCATCGGCGCCGCTGCGGCGGGCGGCGTCGATGATCGCCGCAATGTTGAGGTAGGACTGCTGCACCGGCGCCGGGCCGATATGTACGGCTTGGTCGGCCATTTGCACGTGTAGCGCATCGGCGTCGGCGTCGCTGAACACGGCGACGGTGCGATAGCCCAGCGCCTGGGCCGTGCGCTGGATGCGGCAGGCGATTTCACCGCGGTTGGCGATCAGGATTTTGTGGAGGGTAGGCATGGTGGGGTTCCTGAAATGATAGCGGTGAATGGGATGGCCTCTTCGCGAGCAGGCTCGCTCCCACATTTGGAACGCATTTCAACCGCGAATTCGGGCGCTCCTGAGTTTTGGGCGGCGAAGGTGCGGGCCTCTTCGCGAGCAGGCTCGCTCCCACATTTGGAACGCATTTCAACCGCGAATTCGGGCGCTCCTGAGTTTTGGGCGGCGAAGGTGCGGGCCT
>NZ_JBXAWD010000013.1:0-177595 GCF_057291535.1 Pseudomonas sp. 1L-E-NC-VB-C3
CCGAGTTGTCTTGCGGGATACATCGACCTGAAAGACCGAGTTGATTATGGATTCAATACAAATCGTTCAAGTCGGTGAACCTCTGCAATATTCCCATTCAGCCCCCTCTCCCTCTGGGAGAGGGGGCCGACCGAGTTGTCTTGCGGGATACATCGACCTGAAAGACCGAGTTGATTATGGATTCAATACAAATCGTTCAAGTCGGTGAACCTCTGCAATATTCCCCATTCAGTCCCCTCTCCCTCTGGGAGAGGGCTAGGGTGAGGGGCTTTTGCTTTTAGAGGTCGCCAAGGCCGTCGATCAACGCCTGATTCTGCTCAGGCGTACCCACCGATATCCGCAAGAACTGCGCAATCCGTTCCTGCTTGAAGTGCCGCACGATCACGCCCTGCTCGCGCAGCTTGGCCGCCATGCCCGCCGCATCATGCTGCGGGTGGCGAGCGAAGATGAAGTTGGCCGCCGACGGCAGCACTTCAAAGCCTTTAGCCTGCAACTGCGCCACCACCCATTCGCGGCTCTCGATCACCTGACGACAGGTCTTGTCGAAATACTCGCGATCGGCAAACGCCGCCGCCGCGCCGACAATCGCCAGACGATCCAGTGGATAGGAGTTGAAGCTGTTCTTGATCCGCTCCAGCGCTTCGATCAGGTCCGGATGCCCTACCGCCAGACCGACACGCAGGCCGGCCAGCGAGCGTGACTTGGACAGCGTCTGCGTCACCAGCAGATTCGGATAGCGGTCCACCAGACTGATCGCCGTCTCGCCACCGAAGTCGATGTACGCCTCATCCACGACTACAACGGAATCTGGACTGGCCTTGAGGATTTGCTCGACGGCGTCCAGCGCCAGCAGGCAGCCGGTCGGGGCGTTCGGGTTGGGGAAAATGATCCCGCCGTTCGGCTTGGCGTAGTCCGCCGGGTTGATCTGGAATTGCGCATCCAGCGGCACCGCGTCGAACTCAATTCCATAGAGCCCACAATAGACCGGATAGAAGCTGTAGCTGATATCCGGGAAGAGCAGCGGCTGATCGTGTTGCAGCAGACCGTGGAAAATGTGCGCGAGCACTTCGTCCGAACCGTTGCCGAGGAACACCTGACTGGTTTGCACGCCGTAGTATTCGGCCACGGCGTTTTTCAGCAGATCACTGTTCGGGTCCGGGTACAGGCGCAGATTGTCGTTGAGCTCGGCTTGCATCGCCGCCAATGCTTTTGGCGACGGGCCGTAGGGGTTTTCGTTGGTGTTGAGCTTGACCAGTCTGGTCAGCTTCGGCTGTTCGCCCGGTACGTACGGCACCAGATCCTTGACGAACGGGCTCCAGAATTTACTCATGCTCATTCCCCCTGCTCTTTCAGAAAGTCTTCGTCTTTGATGCGGTATTCGGCGCTACGGGCGTGGGCGCTCAGCGATTCGCCACGGGCCAGTACCGATGCAGTCTTGCCCAGCTCGGAAGCACCGGCCTCGGAGCAGAAGATGATCGAAGAACGTTTCTGGAAATCGTAGACACCCAGCGGCGAGGAGAAACGCGCAGTGCCCGAAGTCGGCAAGACGTGGTTCGGGCCGGCGCAGTAGTCGCCCAGCGCTTCGGAGGTGTGGCGGCCCATGAAGATCGCGCCAGCGTGACGGATCTGCGGCAGCCAGGCTTGCGGATCAGCGACCGACAACTCCAGGTGTTCCGGCGCGATGCGGTTGGCGACTTCGATGGCCTGGGCCATGTCGCTCACCTGGATCAGCGCGCCGCGGCCATTGATCGAGGTCTCGATGATGGTTGCGCGGTCCATGGTCGGCAGCAGTTTGTCGATGCTCGCGGCGACCTTGTCGAGGAACTCGGCGTCGGGGCTGACCAGAATCGCTTGCGCGTCTTCATCGTGCTCGGCCTGGGAGAACAGGTCCATGGCGATCCAGTCCGGATCGGTCTGGCCGTCGCAGACCACAAGGATTTCCGAAGGGCCGGCGATCATGTCGATACCGACCTGGCCGAACACATGACGCTTGGCGGTGGCGACGTAGATGTTGCCCGGGCCGACGACTTTGTCGACACGCGGCACGCTTTCAGTGCCGTACGCCAGCGCAGCAACCGCTTGCGCACCGCCGATGGTGAACACCCGGTCGACACCGGCGATGCAGGCAGCGGCCAGCACCAGTTCGTTGAGCTCACCGCGCGGGGTCGGCACGACCATGACCACTTCGGTCACGCCGGCAACCTTGGCCGGAATCGCATTCATCAACACCGACGACGGATACGACGCTTTGCCACCCGGCACATACAGGCCGGCACGATCCAGCGGCGTGACTTTCTGGCCGAGCACCGTGCCGTCGGCTTCGGTGTAGCTCCAGGAATCCTGCTTCTGCTTTTCGTGATAGCTGCGCACCCGGGCGGCGGCTTTTTCCAGTGCTTCGCGCTGCGGCACGGTGATGCGGGTCAGGGCCAGTTCGAGGCGCTCGCGCGGCAGGATCAGGTCGGCCATCGAGGCGACTTCGAGGCCGTCGAACTTCTGGGTGAACTCGACCAGCGCCGCGTCACCGCGCTCGCGCACAGCCTTGATGATGTCCAGCACGCGCTGATTGACCGAGTCGTCAGACACACTTTCCCAGCTCAGCAGATGATCCAGATGATGCGCGAAATCCGGGTCAGCAGCGTTGAGTCGGCGAATTGCAGTGGTTGCGGTCATAGCGAGAGCCTCATAGGAATGGCAAATAACTCAGGCGCCCGAAACTAGCATTCGATCCGCTTGGGCACCTGAGAATTCTGGCTATGAGGCGGATAGACGGCGCGGCCTTGGGCCACGCAGGTAGATCAGCCGCGGTGTCGCGATTCCACTGCGTTGCGCAGGGTGTCGATCAACGCCTGGATTCGGGCGTGCTGCATTTTCATTGAAGCCTTGTTGACCACCAGGCGCGAGCTGATCGTGGCGATCAGTTCCTGTGGCTCCAGGCCGTTGGCGCGCAGGGTATTGCCGGTGTCGACCACGTCGATGATCTTGTCGGCCAGACCAATCAGCGGCGCCAGTTCCATCGAGCCGTACAGCTTGATGATGTCGACCTGACGGCCCTGCTCGGCGTAGTAACGCTTGGCAACATTGACGAACTTGGTCGCCACGCGCAGACGGCCCTTGGGCTCGGCCGCGCCGATTTTGCCGGCGGTCATCAGCTTGCACTGCGCGATCTGCAGGTCCAGCGGCTCGTACAGGCCCTGGCCGCTGTATTCCATCAGCACGTCCTTACCGGCGACGCCGAGGTCGGCCGCGCCATGCTCGACATACGTCGGCACGTCGGTGGCGCGCACGATCAGCAGACGCACGTCGTCCTGGGTCGTGGGGATGATCAGCTTGCGGCTCTTGTCCGGATTCTCGGTCGGCACGATGCCCGCTTCAGCGAGAAGCGGCAGTGTGTCGTCAAGGATGCGGCCCTTGGACAGTGCGATGGTCAACATGGGAAACGTCAGTCCTTATCAAGGTACTCATGCCCGGTCGCAATCGGCGCCGGACACACATCGAGGGTGCGCACACCCTCGACTCGAAACGAATTCAGTGGACACGTCCGTGTGTCCCGATGCAGCGATCAGCCCGGAACGCGACGGATCTTGGCACCCAGCATTTGCAGTTTTTCTTCGATGCACTCGTAACCACGGTCTATGTGGTAGATGCGGTCGATCAGCGTGTCGCCTTCGGCCATGAGTGCCGAGATCACCAGACTGGCCGAAGCCCGCAGGTCGGTGGCCATCACAGGCGCGCCCTTGAGGATTTCGGTACCGGTGACGATCGCGGTGTTGCCTTCGACCTGGATCTTGGCGCCCATGCGGTGCAGTTCGTACACGTGCATGAAGCGGTTTTCGAAGATCGTCTCGATCACCGCACCGGTGCCTTCGGCAATGGCGTTGAGCGAGATGAACTGTGCCTGCATGTCGGTCGGGAACGCCGGGTATGGCGCGGTGCGCACGTTGACCGCTTTCGGGCGCTTGCCGTGCATGTTCAGCTCGATCCAGTCTTCACCGCAGGTGATTTCCGCGCCGGCTTCACGCAGCTTTTCCAGCACCGCTTCGAGGATGGTCGGATCGGTGTCCTTGACCTTGACGCGGCCACCGGTGACGGCTGCAGCAACCAGGTAGGTGCC
Source organism: Pseudomonas sp. 1L-E-NC-VB-C3 (assembly GCF_057291535.1). Lineage (NCBI taxonomy): Bacteria > Pseudomonadati > Pseudomonadota > Gammaproteobacteria > Pseudomonadales > Pseudomonadaceae > Pseudomonas > Pseudomonas sp. 1L-E-NC-VB-C3. The sequence goes on from NZ_JBXAWD010000013.1 coordinate 4,112, forward strand.
GGTTTCGATACGGTCAGGCATGACCTTGTAGAAAGCCGAACCCAGACGCTCGACGCCATCGATGGTGATGGTGTCGGTGCCGGCGCCGGAAACCTTGGCGCCCATGGCGTTGAGGAAATTCGCCAGGTCAACCACTTCAGGCTCGCGGGCGGCGTTCTGCAACACGCTGCGACCTTTGGCCAGTGCTGCGGCCATCATGATGTTTTCGGTACCGGTCACGCTGACGGTGTCGAAGAAGAAGTGCGCGCCGCGCAGGCCACCTTCAGGCGCCTTGGCCTTGATGTAGCCGCCTTCGACGTCGATGACCGCGCCCATGGCTTCCAGACCGCGGATGTGCAGGTCGACCGGACGCGAACCGATGGCGCAACCGCCAGGCAGTGCGACTTCGGCTTCACCGAAACGCGCGACCATCGGGCCGAGCACAAGGATCGACGCACGCATGGTTTTCACCAGTTCGTACGGCGCGATCAGGGTCTTGATGGTGCGCGGGTCGATTTCGACGCTGAGCTTCTCGTCGATTACCGGCTCAATGCCCATGCGCCCGAACAGCTCGATCATGGTGGTGATGTCGTGCAGGTGCGGCAGGTTGCCAACGGTGACCGGGCCATCGCACAGCAAGGTCGCGGCCAGAATCGGCAGGGCGGAGTTCTTCGCGCCGGAAATGCGGATCTCGCCATCAAGACGAGCGCCACCGGTAATAATCAATTTATCCATTAGTATCTCGACGCCCTAGGGCTCAGGTGCGCTCGGCCCAGGCCGCGCGGCTGAAAAATTTCATAGTGACCGCATGGATGCTGCCATCGGTGATCCATGGGTTCAAATGGGCATAGACCTGCTGCTGACGCTTCACCGGGCTCAACGCCGCCAGTTCATCGCTAATCACGTTCAGCTGGAAGTTGCAGCCTTCGCCTTCAACTTCTACCAGCGTTCCTGGCAGCTTTCCTTCAAGGAAGCTCTTCACTTCTACGGCCTGCATGCTCAACCTCAATCGGCGCCCTGTGCGCACGGGTCGGACATCATACAAAAAAGCCCCGCGCCTGCGAACCCCGCAACGCAGGACTCTGACGGGGGGCTTCTTTATAGATGATGGTTCAGGGTTGCGCCAACAGCTCGGTCAGTTCACTGACCTGAGCGATTTCGCGCATGTCTTCAGGCATCGCACGGATGCTGACGGCCTTGCCGGCCGCCTGGGCATCGCGCATGAAGCACAGCAGCAACGACAGGCCGACGCTGCTGGACTTCTGCACCGCCGAACAATCGATGACCAGCGCCGACGCCTTGCTCGACTTGATCAGCGCCTGCCCTTCCTTGCGCAGCTCAGGCCCTGTGCGGTAATCCAGCACGCCGCTGAGCACCAGCTCGTCGACATCACTCATACGAACTGCCGCCTCACTCATTGCGCTGGCTTCGCGGCGGCTTTGTCGGTTTCCTGCTTGGCCTTGGCCACTTCACCGGCCCAGCCATCGATGGTCTTGTCCAGATCGTTGCCATTGCGTTGCATGGCGTCGGCGAACTGGTCACGGAACAGCTTGCCGATGTTGATGCCGTTGATGATCACGTTGCGCAGCTTCCACTCGCCGCTGATCTTCTCAAGCGTGTACTGCACCGGATAGATCGCGCCATTGCTGCCCTTGACGGTCATGTTGACGCTGGTGCGGTCGCCCGATTCGTCTTTGGCCGGATCAACCGTGATGCCCTGGTTGTTGTATTCCAGCAGAGCGTTGCCATAGAACTGGAACAGACCGCGCTTGAAGTTTTCCTGAAAGCGCTGCATCTGCTCAGGCGTGGCCTTGCGCGAATACTTCACGGTCATGATGCTTTTGGAGATGCCCTCGGCATCCACCACCGGCCCCACAATGCTGTTGAGCGCCGCATAGAAATCCTGCGGATCCTGCTTGTACTTCTCTTTGTTTGCCTGCAAGTCGGCAAGCATCCGGTTCGTGGTGTCCTGAATCAGGTCATGAGCCGATTGCCCCGGTGCAGCGTTAGCCATCAACGGCAGGGCCGCGAGCAACACCAACAGGCCACGTCGCAAGATAGAGATCATTCAAAAGCTCCTCATTTGGCGTCTTTGCTAACGGTATTGAGCAGGAATTTACCGATCAGGTCTTCCAGTACCAGTGACGACTGCGTGTCGTGGATGGTTCCACCGTCTTTCAACTGGGTGTCTTCACCGCCGACGCTGATACCGATGTATTTCTCGCCCAGCAGACCCGCGGTGAGGATAGATGCAGTCGAATCGACCGGCAGGTTGTCGACCTTTTTATCCACTTGCAGCGTGACCCGACCGGTGAAGCTGTCGCGATCCAGATCGATTGCGGTGACCTTGCCGATGGTCACACCGGCCATGGTCACTTTGGCTCTGACCGTCAGACCGGCGATATTGTCGAAATACGCATACAACTTGTAAGTGTCGGTGGACGAAGTCGGAGACAGGCCGCTGACGCGCAAGGCGAGCAGCAGCAAAGCCAGGATCCCTGCCAGCAGGAACAGGCCGACACCGATTTCCAGGGTGCGGTTTTGCATCAGAAATCTCCAAACATCAAAGCGGTCAGAATAAAGTCCAGACCGAGCACTGCCAGCGAGGCAAACACCACGGTCTTGGTGGTGGCACGACTGATTCCCTCGGAAGTGGGTTCACAGTCATAGCCTTGGAATACGGCGATCCAGGTCACGACAAAGGCGAAAACGACACTCTTGATCACGCCATTTAGCACATCACTGGTGAAGTTCACGCTGTTCTGCATGTTCGCCCAGTACGAGCCTTCATAAACGCCCAGCCAGTCGACTGCGACCCACGAACCGCCCCAGATGCCGACGACGCTGAAGATCATCGCCAGCACCGGCAGGGAAATGAAGCCGGCCCACAGGCGCGGGGCAATGATGTACTTGAGCGGATCGACACCGATCATTTCCAGGCTGGACAGCTGCTCGGTGGATTTCATGTTGCCGATCTCGGCGGTCAACGCCGAACCGGCTCGCCCGGCAAACAGCAACGCCGTGACCACTGGCCCCAGTTCACGCAGCAGCGTCAGGGCGACCATCTGCCCTACAGCCTGCTCTGAACCATAGCTGGAAAGAATGCTGAAGCCCTGCAGCGCGAGCACCATGCCGATGAAAATGCCAGAAACGACGATGATCACCAGCGACATGACGCCGACCGAATGCAGCTGCTTGACCAACAGGCCAAAACCACCGCTGATACCGCCACGGCCCAGCAGGGCGTGAAACAGGAACAGGGTCGCCCGACCAAACACCGCGACCGCGTCGATCGCCGATTCGCCGAACCGACGCACGCGTTCCATCAATGAAATTCTGCGCATCAACGCTTCCCCAGAAGATCTGCGCGGTAATCCGTCGCTGGAAAGTGATACGGCACCGGGCCATCGGGATCACCGGTCATGAACTGGCGGATACGCGGGTCATCCGAATTCATCAGCTCATCCGGCGTGCCCTGCCCCAGCACCTGACCATCGCCCACGACATAGATGTAGTCGGCAATGCTCGCGGTTTCCGCCAGGTCGTGCGAGACCACGATGCTGGTGATTCCCAGTGCATCGTTGAGCAGGCGGATCAGGCGCACCAGCACGCCCATGGCGATCGGGTCCTGGCCCACGAAGGGCTCGTCGTACATGAGAATCTGCGGATCGAGGGCAATCGCCCGGGCCAGCGCCACGCGGCGCTTCATGCCGCCGGACAGTTCGTCCGGCATCAGCTCGATGGCGCCACGCAGCCCCACGGCCTGCAATTTCAGCAGGACGATGTCGCGAATCATGTCTTCCGGCAGTTGCGTGTGCACCCGCAGCGGAAAGGCCACGTTCTCGAACACATCGAGGTCGGTGAACAGCGCACCGCTCTGAAACAGCACGCCCATGTGCTTGCGCGCATCGAACAGATCACTGCGCGACAGCGTCGGCAGGTTCTGCCCGTTGACCCAGACTTCGCCGCCGGACGGCCGCAACTGCGCGCCCATCAGGCGCAGCAGCGTGGTCTTGCCGCAGCCGGAAGGCCCCATGATGCCGGTGACCTTGCCGCGCGGAATGCGGATATCGACGTTATTGAAAATGCTCCGCGCACCGCGCTTGAAGGAGACTCCCTTCAGCTCGACCGCGTAGGCGTTATCGGCACTCATCTAAACTCCTTGCGATGCAGCCTCTCACTGGGATGCCAGACTTTCCTCGGAAACACCTGCATCCCGGGCAGGCCGAACTGGCGGCGAACTATATCACTGCAAAGGCTGAGCGCCCAAGCGAGAACCCGGCCAAGATCGCCGACTGAAGAGGGCCTGAGCGACTTTCAGAGGGTTTTGGTAACCAGTAATGACAAAGCACGTCGAACTTGCGTGAGGCTTTGCCACATACCCGCTATAATCGCCGCCTTTTCATCGGCCCATACGATTCTGACATGAGCAAAACCTGCGACCTGATTCAATCGGCACAACGCACCATCCGCCTCGAAGTGGAAGCCGTCCAAGGCTTGATGGCCCATATCGACGCCGATTTCGTACGCGCTTGCGAGATGATTCTGGCCAGCAAGGGCCGTGTGGTCGTAGTCGGCATGGGCAAATCCGGGCACATCGGCAACAAGATCGCCGCCACCCTGGCCAGCACCGGCACTCCGGCGTTTTTTGTGCATCCGGCCGAAGCCAGCCACGGCGACATGGGCATGATCACCCGCGACGATGTGATTCTGGCCCTGTCGAACTCCGGCTCGACCAACGAAATCGTAACGCTGCTGCCATTGATCAAACGCCTGGGTATCCAGCTGATCAGCGTCACCGGCAATCCACAGTCGTCATTGGCGAAGGCTGCCGAGGTCAATCTCAATGTGCATGTCGAGCACGAAGCCTGCCCGCTGAATCTGGCACCGACCTCTTCGACCACGGCCGCACTGGTCATGGGCGATGCCCTGGCCGTGGCGCTGCTGGAAGCTCGTGGTTTCACCGCTGAAGATTTCGCGTTCTCGCATCCGGGCGGTGCCCTTGGCCGTCGCCTGCTGCTGAAAGTCGAAAACGTCATGCACGCAGGACAGGAGCTGCCGCAGGTACAACGCGGTACCCTGCTCAAGGACGCGCTAATGGAAATGACCCGCAAGGGTCTGGGCATGACCGCTATTATTGAGACCGATGGCAAGCTCGCCGGGATCTTCACCGACGGTGATTTGCGCCGCACGCTGGATCGCGCCATCGACATCCGCAGCGCCACCATCGACCAGGTGATGACTGCACACGGCAAGACCGCCCGGCCCGACATGCTCGCCGCCGAAGCCCTGAAAATCATGGAAGACCATCGAATCAACGCCCTGGTAGTCGTCGACGAGGAGGATCGCCCGATCGGCGCCTTCAACCTCTCCGATCTGCTGCGCGCAGGAGTCATGTAATGAGCAACGATCTGCTGCAACGCGGCAAAGCGATCAAACTGGCAGTGTTCGACGTCGACGGTGTGCTCACCGACGGGCGCCTGTACTTCCTCGAAGACGGCAGCGAGTTCAAGACCTTCAACACGCTCGACGGCCAGGGCATCAAGATGTTGATGAATGCCGGCGTGCAGACGGCGATCATCAGTGGTCGCAAGACCCCGGTGGTCGAGCGCCGCGCGAAAAACCTCGGCATCCCGCATCTGTTTCAGGGGCGCGAGGACAAACTGGTGGTACTCGACGGTCTGCTCGCGCAACTGGGCCTAAGCTATGAAGAAGTCGCCTATCTCGGTGACGATCTGCCAGACTTGCCGGTGATCCGCCGTGTAGGGCTGGGCATGGCGGTGGCCAACGCTGCCGATTTCGTCCGCGAACACGCCCACGGCGTTACCCGCGCCCGTGGCGGCGAAGGTGCCGCCCGCGAATTCTGCGAATTGATCCTGCGCGCCCAGGGCCGCCTCGAAGCGGCCAACGCCGCGTACCTGTGAGCCTGACCATGTTTAGCAAAAAGTTTCGCAATTTCCTGCTGTTCGGCTGCATCGCGGCGATTTTCGCTGCGGTGGGCTACTGGAACATCAGCCCGGAGCGCTTCCTCGACAAGCCGCCGGTCTCGGCCGCCGAGAATCCGATCGACTGGTACGCGACCAACACGCACACCATTCAGTACCTGCCCGACGGCAAGGTGCAGTACGAGATGACCTCCGACAAGGCCGAGCACGTCAAGGCCACCGATGTCACTCTGGTAACCAAGCCTGATTTGAACATGTACCGCGGCACCGACTTCCCGTGGCACGTGACCAGCGAGCGCGGCGAAGTGAATTCGGGCGGCACCGAAGTTGAATTGATCGATTCGGTCCGCGTACAGCGCACCGATGAGAAACAGCGCGGCACCCTGATCACCAGCACCCGCATGACCGTGTTCCCGCAGCAAGAATATGCGCAGACCGCGCAACCCGTTAGAATCGAGGGCGCTGGCGGCGTATCGACTGGCGTCGGAATGAAAGCGTACCTGAAGGACAGCAGGATACACCTGCAATCGAACGTAAGAGGACAGTATGAGGCTCGTTAAAACCCTCCCTATTTTGCTCAGTCTGGGCGCAGCACTGGGAAGCGCGAGCGCCTGGTCCCTGCCGAACGATCAGCAGCAGCCTATCCGCATTCAGGCCGACGACGCCCAACTGGACGACAAGAATGGCATCGCCACCTATAAAGGTGACGTGATCATTACCCAGGGCTCGATGATCGTTAAAGGCAACACCGTGACCATGACGCGCGCGCCCAATGGCGACATCGACGTGGTGACCTCGGTAGGCAACCTGGCTTACTTCGAGCAGTTGCAGACCCAGGGCGACGCCAACCCGGTCAAGGGCTACGGCGTGACGATTCAATACCACGCCCAGCAGAACCGGGTGGTGCTGATCGACAAGGCCAAGGTTATCGACAAGGATAACAACGTCACCCAGGGCGAAAAAATCGTCTACGACACCGTGAAGAAGCTGGCCAGCGCCGGTCGCGCCACAGGCAGCAAGGTCACCGAATCGCGTCCGCGCATCGACATGGTGATCCAGCCGAAGAAGAAAACCGAAGAGAAATCCCAGTAATGGCAACTCTGAAAGCTCAGCACCTGGCCAAGGCCTATAAAAGCCGCCAGGTCGTGCGTGACGTCAGCCTGTCGATCGACAGCGGGCAGATCGTCGGCTTGCTCGGCCCGAACGGCGCCGGCAAGACGACGTGCTTCTACATGATCGTCGGCTTGGTGCAGGCTGATCAGGGCCGTGTGCTGATCGATGATCTGGACGTCAGCCACCAGCCGATGCACGGCCGCGCCAAGGCCGGTATCGGCTATCTGCCGCAAGAAGCGTCGATCTTCCGTAAACTGTCGGTCGCCGACAACATCATGGCGATCCTCGAGACCCGCCCGGAGCTGGACAAGGCCGGTCGTCGCAAGGAGCTGGAAAGCCTGCTGCAGGAATTCCACATCAGCCACATCCGCGACAACCTCGGCATGAGCCTGTCCGGTGGTGAACGCCGCCGGGTGGAAATCGCTCGCGCCCTGGCGACGGCACCGAAATTCATACTGCTCGACGAACCGTTCGCCGGCGTTGACCCGATCTCGGTCGGCGACATCAAGCAGATCATCCATCACCTCAAGGCCAAGGGCATCGGTGTGCTGATCACCGACCACAACGTGCGTGAGACGCTGGACATTTGCGAAACCGCTTACATCGTCAACGACGGTCAACTGATCGCTGAAGGCGATGCCGAGACCATCCTGGCCAACGATCTGGTCAAGGAAGTGTATCTGGGTCACGAGTTCCGCCTGTAAGCGCGACAGCGCTGTATCGATTCAAGGCGCATTTATCCGCTTTAATTGTTACAGCGCTCTAGGCAAACACTTCAGTTTCAGGCATATAATTTGCTTAAGTTTGGCGCTTCGGCGCCCTGTAGTGGATGGCGCAAAGCGCCGGCGAATAAGGTGTTAAGCCCCTGCCATGAAACCATCGCTAGTCTTGAGAATGGGCCAGCAGCTGACGATGACACCGCAGCTGCAACAGGCCATCCGCCTGCTCCAATTGTCGACCCTGGACCTGCAACAGGAGATCCAGGAGGCTCTGGAATCCAATCCGATGCTCGAGCGCCAGGAAGAAGGCGACGACTTCGACAACGCCGATCCGCTGGCCGACAACGCCGAACAGAAGCCCGCCGAAATCCAGGAACCCTCCTACCAGGAAACCGCCCCGACGGTGGATAACCTCGAGGATGGCGATTGGAACGAGCGCATCCCCAATGAACTGCCAGTGGATACCGCCTGGGAAGACGTTTACCAGACCAGCGCCAGCAGCCTGCCCAGCAGCGATGACGATGAGTGGGATTTCACCACCCGCACGTCCGCCGGCGAGAGCCTGCAAAGCCATCTGCTCTGGCAACTGAACCTGGCGCCGATGTCCGACACCGATCGCCTGATCGCTGTCACCCTGATCGACTGCATCAACAATCAGGGCTATCTGGACGAAACACTCGAAGAAATTCTTGAAGCGTTCGATCCGGAACTGGACATCGAGCTCGACGAAATCGAAGCCGTCCTGCATCGCATCCAGCAATTCGAGCCCGCTGGTATCGGCGCCCGCAACCTCAGCGAATGCCTGCTGCTGCAATTGCGCCAGCTGCCCGCGAAGACGCCGTGGCTGACCGAGGCCAAGCGGCTTGTCGCCGATTACATCGACCTGCTCGGCAGCCGCGATTACAGCCAGTTGATGCGGCGCATGAAGCTCAAGGAAGACGAGCTGCGCCAGGTCATCGAACTGGTGCAGAGCCTCAATCCGCGTCCCGGCTCACAGATCGAGTCGACCGAAGCCGAATACGTGATTCCCGACGTGATCGTGCGCAAGGACAACGAGCGCTGGCTGGTCGAGCTGAACCAGGAATCGGTGCCTCGCCTGCGCGTCAACGCCCAGTACGCCGGTTTTGTGAAGCGCGCCGACACCAGCGCCGACAACACTTTCATGCGCAACCAGTTGCAGGAAGCGCGCTGGTTCATCAAGAGCCTGCAGAGCCGCAACGAAACCCTGATGAAAGTGGCCACGCAGATCGTCGAACATCAGCGCGGCTTCCTCGAATACGGCGACGAAGCAATGAAGCCGTTGGTATTGCATGACATCGCCGAAGCGGTCGGCATGCACGAATCGACGATTTCCCGGGTGACCACACAAAAATTCATGCATACCCCGCGCGGTATTTATGAGCTGAAATACTTTTTCTCCAGCCACGTCAGCACCTCCGAAGGCGGCGAATGCTCGTCCACGGCGATCCGCGCGATCATCAAGAAACTGGTCGCTGCGGAAAATCAGAAAAAGCCGTTGAGTGACAGCAAGATCGCTGGTTTACTGGAGGCACAAGGCATTCAGGTGGCTCGCCGCACCGTCGCCAAGTACCGCGAATCCCTCGGAATCGCGCCTTCGAGCGAACGCAAGCGGTTGATGTAAGCCACGTTACAGCGTTCCAGTGGCAGGCTTTTCGGCCTGCCGCTTTATGCACTGGCAACGAAGGAGAAGCTGTATGCAAGTCAACATCAGTGGACACCAACTGGAAGTGACCCAACCTCTGCGTTCCTACATCGAGGAAAAACTCCAGCGACTGGAGCGACATTTCGACAAGATCACCAACGTGCAGGTCACGATGTGCGTCGAAAAGCTGAAACAGAAGATCGAAGCCACCTTGCATATTCCCGGCAGTGAAGTGGTCGCAAACGCAGAAGATACCGACATGTACGCTGCGATCGACTCACTTACCGACAAGCTGGATCGCCAACTCAAAAAGCATAAGGAAAAGACCCAGAGCCTCCTCCAGGGCGCGACCGGTCGTTAACACCCCTATCCATGATCCGACTTGAAACCATCCTGACCCCCGGCCGTTCCCAAGTGAACGCGCCGGGCGGCAGCAAGAAAAAAGCCCTCGAACAGATTGCCAACCTGATCCACCGCGAAGTGCCGGATCTGGCGATGCAGGATGTCTTCGAGGCGCTGATCGCCCGTGAAAAACTCGGCTCCACCGGTTTTGGCAACGGCATCGCCATTCCCCACTGCCGCCTCAAGGGCTGCGCGGGGCCAGTGAGCGCCCTGCTGCACCTCGAAGCCCCGATCGATTTCGACGCCATCGACGGCGCTCCGGTGGACCTGTTGTTCGTACTGCTGGTCCCGGAAGCCGCAACCGACGCGCATCTGGAGTTGTTGCGCCAGATCGCCAGCATGCTCGACCGCAAGGAAGTGCGCGACAAATTGCGCAGCGCTCCGAGCAATGAAGCCTTGTACCAGGTTGTACTGGACGAGCAGAACGGGCACTAATCATGCGTTTGATCATTGTCAGTGGCCGTTCGGGCTCGGGTAAAAGTACCGCCCTGAATGTCCTTGAGGACAACGGCTACTACTGCATCGACAATCTGCCGGCCGGTTTGCTGCCGGAACTGGCCGAGCGAGCGCTGATTCACACAGAACTGGCGCAGCCGCTGGTCGCCGTGTCGATCGATGCGCGCAACCTGCCCAGCCATCTGTCACGTTTCCCTGAGTTGCTCGAAGACGTGCGTGCCAAGCATATCAAGTGCGATGTGCTGTACCTGGACGCCGATGAAGAAACCCTGCTCAAGCGTTTTTCCGAGACCCGTCGTCGTCACCCGCTGAGCAACGCCAATCGCTCACTGGCCGAGGCGATTCACGACGAAACCGCCCTGCTCGGTCCGATCGCCGATCTGGCCGACCTGAAGATCAACACCACCAGTCTGAATCTGTATCAACTGCGCGACACCATCAAGTTGCGCCTGTTGAATCAACCGGAGCCCGGTACGGCGTTTCTGGTCGAGTCGTTCGGCTTCAAGCGCGGCATGCCGGTCGACGCCGACCTGGTGTTCGACGTGCGCTGCCTGCCCAATCCGTACTGGAAACCGGAACTGCGTGCGCAATCGGGCCTTGATGCACCGGTGGCCGAGTACCTGGCGCAGCAGCCGGATGTCGAAGAAATGTATCAGGACATCTACGCCTACCTGAACAAGTGGCTACCACGCTTCGCCGCCAGCAACCGCGCCTACGTCACCATTGCCATTGGCTGCACCGGCGGGCATCACCGCTCCGTCTACCTGACCGAACGACTGGGTCAGGCCCTGCAGAAAACCCTGAAGAACGTCCAGGTTCGCCACCGCGACCTCACCTAAAGGATTTACACCGCGATGCCTGCTCGTGAAATCGAAATCATCAATAAGCTGGGCCTGCATGCCCGGGCATCGGCCAAATTTGTCGGCGTGGCGGGTCAGTATCCAGACTGCACGATCCGAGTGGGACGCACACCTGAAACGACTGTCGACGGCAAGAGCATCATGGCTATGATGATGCTCGCGGCGGGTAAAGGCACCAAGATCCATTTAAGCACCGAAGGCGAACAGGCTCAGGAAGCCATGGACGCATTGGTCGATCTGATCGAAAGGTATTTCGACGAAGGTGAATAATCCTTGAGGCGGGGACACTGTTCCTCGCCTCCATTCACCCCAACGCCGTATCCATCACCATCATCAGACAAAACCCGATCAGAAGGCCCAGACTCGCCAGCTTGTCATACCCATGACGGCGCGATTCCGGGATCACTTCGTGGGTCACCACCAGCAACATCGCCCCCGCCGCCAGTGCCAGCCCCAGCGGCAGCAGCACCTGAGCCAGACTCACGAGCCACGCACACAGCAGCGCAAATACCGGTTCGACCAGCCCCGACGCCGCGCCGATCAGAAACGCTCTGACCCGCGACATTCCCGCCCCGGCGAGCACCAGAGCAATCACCAGTCCTTCCGGCACATCCTGCAACGCAATGCCCATCGCCAGACTGTCGGCGTCCGCCATCCCGCCTCCGGCAGATACGCCAACCGCCATGCCTTCCGGAATGTTGTGCGCGATGATGGCGAACACGAACAGCCAGATTCGCGGTGGAATCACCGGATGCTCCAACGTGCCGACGAGCATCTCCGGCGAGGCACCGCAAATGCGCCGATCCACCAGATACAGACCGAACGCACCGAGCAGGATGCCGAAGCAGATCAGGCCACTGGCGGCCCACGGCGTCAGGCCAAGGCTCTCAGCTGCAGCTATGCCCGGCACGATCAGCGAAAACGCCGTCGCCGCCAGCATCACTCCCGCACCAAATCCCAGCAAGGTGTCGCTGAGTGCCTGCGGCATGCGCCGGATCACCAGCACCGGCACCGCGCCAAGTGCCGTGCCCAAGGCGCAGATGGCACCGCCCTGCAAGGCACGTAACAGCCTCGGTTCCAGATTCAGCCATTGCAAAGCGTGGGCGACCAGTAAAGTCATACCCGCCAACAGCAACAGCGAACCCACCGCGTAACGAAACATGCGCCCACTGCCAATCGCCAGTGTTTCCGTGCCCATAGTCAGCCCTGATTGTTTTTATTGAAGGCTTAAACCAGTGCGGCCTGATAGCGCGCAGCAACTTCCGGCCAGTTGATCACGTTGTAGAACGCGTTGATGTATTCCGGGCGACGGTTCTGGTAACGCAGGTAGTAAGCGTGCTCCCAGACATCGAGGCCAAGGATCGGGGTGTTGCCGTTCATCAACGGGCTGTCCTGGTTGCCGCTGCTTTCCACGACCAGTTTTTTATCCGGTGTCACGCTCAGCCACGCCCAGCCGCTGCCAAAACGGGTCAGCGCGGCTTTGGTGAACGCTTCCTTGAAACTGTCGAGTCCGCCCAGTTGCTCGTCGATAGCCTTGGCCAGCGCGCCGTCGGGCTTGCCGCCACCGTTGGGCACCATCACTTCCCAGAACAGCGAATGGTTGGCGTGGCCGCCGCCCTGATTGATCACCGCCGCGCGAAGTTTTTCCGGCAGTTGCTGCACGCTGGCGACGAGTTTTTCCACCGGCCACTCGGCGAACTCGGTGCCTTCCACGGCGGCGTTGAGGTTGTTGATGTAGGTCTGGTGATGCTTGGTGTAATGGATTTCCATGGTCTGCGCATCGATGTGCGGCTCGAGGGCATCGTAGGCGTAAGGCAAGGCAGGCAAGGTAAAAGCCATTTCAATGGACTCCATACTGATGAGAAGTTGAGGCGCGGCGGGCATTGCCGGTGTCCGGATGCAGCAGGCGCTGGGTGCGTGGGTATTCGCCGTGCTCGCTGATGAAATTCAACAGTTCGACATAGGTCTTGCTGCTCTGGCGCAGCGCCGCCTCACGCAGGGCCGGACGCAAGCGCTCGTCCTGCATGGTCTGCAACAAACGTTGATGGATGGCACAGAGATATTCGGCGCTCTCCTCCGGTTGGTTCAGGCGCAGATGCAGGTCAGCCAGGTTGTGATGTGAGACGACGCAGGCCGCCACCGCTTCGTCGGCATCCGCCCAGCGTTCGAACAACACTTGCGCCAGGGCCAGGGCTTGCAGGTAAGCCTCTCGGGCGTCGATCAGTTCGCCCAGCATGAAGCAGCGATTGGCCCGTTCGATCGTGCGTTTCCAGTGCTCCATGGTGAGCCTCCAAAGCGGTTGCGGGGTTTACACGCCGCCGGCGGTGAGTTTCTCGGGGTTGAGCAACTCTTCCAGCTGGCTGCGCGACAGGTCGGTGTGTTCCAGGGCGACGTCGATCACCGCGCGGCCTTCCTTGCAGGCTTTAGCGCGCAACGGATCTGGCGACTCATCCAGCGCCGGCTTTCGAGATAGGGCTGCTCGTACAAGGCAGAACTCATGATCCGTGATTCGTTCGGTAATGAGATTTATTATTAGATGATAATGAGAACCAAAACAAGCGTTCGAGTTTGCGCTGTTCATTTGTGGGAGCGAGCCTGCTCGCGAATGCGCCGTGTCAGCCAGCACATTTGCAACTGATCCACCGCTTTCGCGAGCAGGCTCGCTCCCACAGGGGATTTGTGCGAAGCGAATAAAAAAGGCGCGCCATCCACAACGGATGGCGCGCCTTTTTTTGTTGGCGGATTCGCGGCTTAGCTGCCGGCGACAGTCATCCGCTCGATCAACACAGACCCGGTGCGAATGTTGCTGCGCAGTTCCAGATCATTACCCACTGCGACAATCTGCTTGAACATGTCGCGCATGTTGCCGGCGATGGTCACTTCCTGCACGGCGAACTGGATCTCGCCGTTCTCGACCCAGAAGCCCGCCGCACCGCGCGAATAGTCACCGGTGACCATGTTCAGGCCGTGGCCCATCAACTCGGTGACCAGCAGTCCTCGGCCCATGCGCTTCAACAGCGCTGCCTGATCCTCATCACCGTGGGTGACGAACAGGTTGTGCACCCCGCCCGCGTTGGCGGTGCTCGGCATGCCCAGTTTGCGCCCGGAATAGGTGCCGAGGATGTAGGAGACCAACTCGCCCTTTTCGACGAATGGTTTCGCGTAAGTTGCCAGGCCATCACCGTCGTAGGAAGCACTGCCCATGGCACGCATCAGATGCGGACGCTCATCAATGGTCAGCCATTCCGGGAACAGCTTCTGCCCCAGTGTGCCTTCGAGAAACGACGATTTGCGATACAGACTGCCGCCGGATACTGCCGAGAGGAAGCTGCCGAACAGACCGCCCGCCAGCTCAGCGGAAAACAGCACCGGCACTTCACAGGTCGGCACCGGACGCGCGCCCAGACGGCTCGCCGCCCGTTGCGCTGCACGCTGGCCGATGCTCACCGGATCGGCGAGCAGACTGCCCTGGCGATTGACGTCATACCAGTAATCGCGCTGCATCTGCCCGTCAGCTTCGGCGATCATCACGCAACTCAGGCTGTGCCGGGTCGACGCGTAACCGCCGATGAAACCGTGGCTGTTGCCATAAACCCGGCAGCCCTGATGGGTGCTGAGGGTGGTGCCGTCGGCGTTCTTGATCCGCGCATCGGCATCGAACGCCGCTGCCTCGCAGAGCAAAGCCTTCTCAATGGCCTGTTCCGGGGTGATGTCCCATTCGTGGAACAGGTCGAAGTCCTGCACATCCCTGGCCATCAGTGCGGCGTCGGCCAGACCCGAGGCTTCGTCCTCGGAGGTGTGTTTGGCGATCGCGAGTGCTGCAGCGACGGTTTCACGAATCGCCTCCGGCCCGGTGGCCGAGGTGCTGGCCGAGCCTTTGCGCTGGCCGACGTACAGGGTGATGCCAAAACCCTGATCACGATTGAATTCAACGGTTTCGACCTCGCGCTGACGCACCGAGGTCGACAGCCCCTGCTCCAGCGACACCGCGACTTCACAGGCGCTGGCGCCCTGGCGCTTGGCTTCGGCGATGATCTGCTCGACCTGTTCTTGCAGTGCCGGCAATGCCTGCGGGCCGACGCTTTGAACTGCACTCATGCTCATCTCCACTCAAATTCTGCTTTCGGCTGGGGTCATCGAGCGACCGGGCCGGACAAGCGGCCCCCGACTGGTTATCATGGCGGCGTTTCTTTGCGGACTGCCACCATGGTTGATTCTTACGACGACTCCCTCGATACGGGAGAAAAAAGCAAATCTCAGGTCAAACGCGAGTTGCATGCGCTGGTTGACCTCGGCGAGCGCCTGACCACACTCAAGCCTGATCTGGTCGCCAAACTGCCGTTGACCGACGCTTTGCGCCGGGCATTGGCCGATGCGCCCAAGCACACCGCGAACATCGCGCGTAAACGGCATTTGCAGTTCATCGGCAAACTGATGCGCGACCAGGACACTGACGCGATTCTGACTCTGCTCGATCAACTCGATGCCTCCACTCGCCAGTACAACGAGCGTTTCCATAATCTGGAACGCTGGCGTGACCGCCTGATCGCGGGCGATGACGCCGTGCTGGAGAAATTCGTCATCGAGTACCCGGACGCCGATCGCCAGCAATTGCGTTCCCTGATCCGTCAGGCCCAGCATGAGGTTGCGCAAAACAAACCACCTGCTTCGAGCCGCAAGATCTTCAAATACATTCGGGAGCTGGACGAGACTCAACGCGGTCTGCGTTGATAATCGCCACCGGGTGGCCGTCCTGCGCGCCACCCGAAAGCCCCACCGTTCTTATGCGCCCGTGCCACCCACGGTGATCGCATCGATTTTCAGCGTTGGCTGGCCGACACCTACCGGCACCGACTGCCCATCCTTGCCGCACGTACCCACACCGCTGTCCAGCGCCAGATCGTTACCGACCATCGACACCCGGCTCATCGCCTCGGGACCGTTGCCGATCAATGTCGCGCCTTTGACCGGTGCGGTGATTTTGCCGTCCTCGATCAGATAAGCCTCGCTGGTCGAGAACACGAACTTGCCGCTGGTGATATCGACCTGACCGCCGCCGAGGTTGGCGCAGTAGATGCCCTTCTTCACCGAAGCGATGATTTCCGCCGGATCACTTTCGCCACCGAGCATGTAGGTGTTGGTCATGCGTGGCATCGGCAGATGCGCATAGGATTCGCGACGACCGTTACCGGTCCGCGCTACGCCCATCAGGCGCGCATTGAGCTTGTCTTGCATGTAGCCCTTGAGTACGCCGTTTTCGATCAGCGTGGTGCATTCGGTCGGCGTGCCTTCGTCATCGACGCTCAGCGAACCGCGACGGCCGCTCAAGGTGCCGTCATCGACGATGGTGCATAGCTTGGAGGCAACCATTTCACCCATGCGCCCGCTATAGGCCGAGCTGCCCTTGCGGTTGAAATCGCCTTCCAGACCGTGACCGACCGCTTCGTGCAGCAGCACCCCGGACCAGCCGGAACCCAGCACCACCGGCAAGGTACCGGCCGGCGCTGGAATTGCTTCAAGGTTGACCAGCGCCTGGCGCAGCGCTTCGCGGGCATAACCCATGGCGCGGTCTTCGGCGAGGAAGTAGCGGTAATCGGTACGCCCACCGCCGCCATGCCCGCCGCGTTCGCGCCGGCCGTTCTGCTCAACGATGACGCTGACATTGAAGCGCACCAGCGGTCGCACGTCGGCGGCCAGGCCACCGTCGGTGGAGGCCACCAGAATCCGCTCCCAGACCCCGGCCATGCTCACGCTGACCTGCTGAATCCGTGGATCGAGTGCGCGGGTGGCGACGTCGATGCGTTTGAGCAACTCGACTTTTTCCGCGCGGCTGAGCACTTCCAGCGGGTTATCCGGCGCGTACAGCTGCGCGACGTCCTGGCTGGTGAATGCCTGCACGGTGCCGTTCTGTCCGGCACGGGAGATCGAACGCGCGGCGCGGGCCGCTGCGCCGAGGGCCTCGAGGGTGATCGCGTTGCTGTAGGCAAAACCGGTCTTCTCACCGGACTGTGCACGCACGCCGACACCCTGATCGAGGTTGAAGCTGCCTTCCTTGACGATGCCGTCTTCCAGCGCCCATGACTCGGAAATCTGGCCTTGGAAATACAGGTCGGCGGCATCGATGCCCGGCCCGGCCA
The DNA here is from genome assembly GCF_057291535.1 of Pseudomonas sp. 1L-E-NC-VB-C3. Lineage (NCBI taxonomy): Bacteria > Pseudomonadati > Pseudomonadota > Gammaproteobacteria > Pseudomonadales > Pseudomonadaceae > Pseudomonas > Pseudomonas sp. 1L-E-NC-VB-C3. The sequence goes on from NZ_JBXAWD010000013.1 coordinate 21,386, forward strand.
GATCGCCGAGCACGCCTTGCAGGCTCTCGATCGTGACACCGCCGGGTGCCAACAGGTGATCACTGACTGAGGACAACAACTCGCTCATAGGTTTACGCCTTAAATTCGTGTTCTGAAGCAGGCCGCTGGGCGCCCTGCGAGAAAAACCGCCGATGACGCGTCACCGGCATGCGCGCCCGGATGGACGCTTGTTCATCGCTGTCGCGGGCGGCCAGCAACACCGCCTCGCCTTGATCCTGTTGGGCCAGTACGCGCCCCCACGGGTCGACAATCGCCGCATGCCCGAAGGTCTCGCGTGGCCCCGGATGACTGCCGCCCTGTGCGGCCGCGAGGATATAACACTGTGTTTCGATGGCCCGCGCGCGGATCAGTACATCCCAATGCGCGGCGCCGGTTACGGCCGTAAACGCCGACGGTGCGGTAATCAATTCGGCACCGGCGGCACGCAATTCACTGTACAGCTCCGGGAAACGCAAGTCGTAACACACACTCAGACCGACTCGCCCCACCGGCGTATCCGCCACCACTACATTACCGCCATAAGCATAGTCATCGGATTCACGGTATTGGCCGCGATTGTCGGCGACATCGACATCGAACAGATGCAGCTTGTCATAGCGCGCGACGATCTCACCGTTATCGTTGATCAGCAACGAGCAGGCATTGGCTTTGGCCGTGGGTTGACCCAACGGTGGCAACGGCAATGTACCGGCGACTATCCATAAGGTGAGGTCGCGGGCGGTCTGTTTCAACCAGGGCAGGATCGGCCCTTCGCCCAAGGCCTCGGCGCGGCCGATATCGGCGACGTCGCGACGGCCCATGGCGGCGAAGTTTTCCGGCAGCACCGCGAGTTTCGCCCCGCCGGCGGCGGCCTGTTCGAGCAGGCGCCGGGCCTGGGCCAGATTGGCCGGCACGTCGCTCTGGCTGACCATTTGAATCACCGCTAAAGACATGGCCGCTCCTCGGGATTTGCATATGACTGTGTAGGAGCTGGCGAAGGCTGCGATCTGTTGATTTTTTTTAAGAGCCAGATCAAAAGATCGCAGCCTTCGGCAGCTCCTACAGGGGTAGTGTCTGCTAGTTAAAAAGGCTTGTCGAAGGTGATTTTCGGCTCTTTCCATGGGCCTTTGACGGTGTACTTGACGCTGGCGAAGCGCGCGACGCGGTCGCCGATCAGCTTGTCGATGAGGAACAGCGCGCCGCCGACCGCCGGTGCGCCGACGAGCAACGCGGCGATCGGCAGGTTGTTGGTCACCGGCAAGGTCACCAGCAATTTCGCATCGACCTTGTCACCAACCAGATCCAGCGTGCCGTCCAGCTCAAGGTTGCTCGAAGGCCCGGTCAGGCGAATCGGCTCACGTGTCACGTAGACACCATTGTTCGCCACCAGCAAACCTTTGACCCGGTCGTAGCTCAGGCCTTTGCCGAACAGGTCGGAGAAGTCCAGACGCAGGCGCCGGCCGATCGAGTTGAAGTTGAGCAGGCCGAACACCCGCAGCGCCTGAGCACCGCCTTCCACTTCAACGAACTGGCCTTTGTTCAGCGAGGCATCGAGGGTGCCGGAGAAGCGCTTGGTCGCCAGCCACGCCGGCGAGCCCGGCCAACGGCCGTCGACATCCATATGGAATTCTTCGCTGGTCACGCTCGGCGCGAAGCCCCAGCCTTTGAGCACGTCGGCCAGATTCTTGCCGCCAATGCGGCCCTTGTACCAACTGCTGGTCGCCCCCGGCGCGCCTTCCCAGCCGCCGTTGCCTTGCAGGAGGATGCCCTTGAGGCCCATGTCGAGGTTGTTCAGCGCGATGCCCTTGGCGGTCGGCCGCACTTTCAGCGACCAGCCACCCACCAGGTCGGGGCCGAGGAATAATTGGTTGAGGGTTATATCCAGCGCCGGGATTTTCGTCGGGTCGACCGACGCCAATGGATCAGGCGCGTTCTCGTCAGCCTGCACCGCCGGGTCCGGCGCCGGCAGTTTCACGTATTGCAGATTCACCGCAATCGGTACGCCCTTGGCATCCGGCAGGCTGGCGCTGCCCTTGACCTGTTGGCTATCCAGCGCCAGGTTCCACGCGCCTGGCTTGCGATTGATCTGCACCGAAGCCTGATCCAGCGTGGTGCCGAACGCGGTCAATTTGCCGACCTTGATGTCAGCACTGCTCAGCAGTTGCTTGGCGCTGCCGCCCGGATCCCCGCCAGCGTACTTGCTGGCCAGATCCTGCCACGGCGCGACGTCCAGTTCCGACAACACCCCGCGAATGCGCAGGCCCTTGGCGCCCGGCAACACCGCTTCGCCAGCGCCGAGAAACAGTTCGCCACGGCCGTCGGCGAAATTGCTCGGCGGCGCAGCAAAAGTGAAATTGGCCAGTTGATCGTAATTGAACCAGTAACGCCGCTCCTGCCCTTGCAGGGTCATGCGAAACACTGTGTCGCGCCCGACATCGGCGGTCATGCCGAACGGCGCCGGCAGATCCACCGCCACGCCTTTGAGGCTGGAGCTGACCAGCAACTGGCTGTCGGCCCCGAAAAGATTCAGCTGCAACTGATACGGAATCGTCCCGGACACCGGCAACGGCTGGGTCACACCCAGCCAGTCAGTGAGCTTCTTCACTTCGACCTGCCCCGACGCCGCAACTCGGGTCTTGATCTGGTTGGGGCTGCCATCAGCGAAGATCTGCGCAGTGACCGGTTTGTCGAAGGCCCGTGCAGAGATGTTCTGGCCGCTGAGGCCTTTATTGCTGTCGAAGCGGAAATCGCCCTTGAGCTGGCTCAGTTCCAGTTTCGGTTCGGCCAGTTTCAGCCGTGCGTTGGCGGTCTTGAAATCGACGAGTATTTTCGGCTGCTCGCCCTTGGCCAGCGGAATATCCAGCTTGAGCTTGCCATTCAGATCACCCGCGCCCTCCCAACCGGCAAAGGTCTCACCAGTGCCGATCGGCGCATCCTGAAGAATCTTCAAGCCGTCGCCCAGGCCACCGGCAAATGCGCCATCCAGGAACAAATGCGAGTTCTGCCCGGCCGGTACATGAGGAATATTGACGAAGACATCGCTGACTTGGGTGTCGAGCAACTGGCCTTTGCTGGCCCAGATGCGCACGCCGCTGTCCTCGATGAACACGTCACCGCTGACCTTGCTCACATGGGGCCAGCCCGGCTGAAAGGCCAGTTCGGCGTCATGCACTTTGAAGAACAGGCTGATGCTGCGATCAGCCTCGCCGGCGTTCTTGCTCAGCGAGCCCTGATACTGGAAGAAGCCCTGATCCACCGCGCCTTTGAGGATCGCTGTGCGCAGCCACTCATCAAGCGCCGGGCTCAACACCGCCGGCAGGTATTTCGCGGTGTAGCGACCGTCGCCATCAACCAGGCCGACGCGCAGGTCCATGTAGTCTTCCTGGCTATGGTCAAAGTGCAGGCGAATGAGGAAATCGCCGGCAATCTTGCCCTCCTCGCCCAATACCTTGAGGTATGGCGCAATCAGGGTGAAGCCATCCTTGTCGAGCTTCCAGGTCAGCCGCGCATTGGCCTGCAGGTATTGCCATGGCTTGGCGAAAATCGGATCGAGGTGCAGGACGAAATCCTTGCTGTCGAGGCGCAACTCGCCGCCGTCGAGGTTGCCGCTCAGGCTGCCGCTGACATTGCGCGCCGCCGGAGCGCCGTGGTAGGCATCGAAACCGACGTTGTCGAGGTTGGCGGCAAAGCCGAATTTGTTGCCATCGGTGGCGGTCGGGCGGAAGTCCAGCAACACGTTACGCAGGCCGCCGGTTACCTTCAAACGCTCGACCACTGTGGCGAAGCTTTGTGGCAACGGCCCCAGCGCATTGAGCAGCGGCGTGATCGGGGTCAGATCGAGGCGATCGGCCTGCAAATGCCAGAGCTCTTCAGCCTTGGCGCTGGCGCGGGTCTGCTGCACCTGCACATGGGATTCCCAGCGGGTTTCGCCGAAGCTCATCGCCAGTGAATCGAGGGTGACTTTCACCCCTTCGGCTGTGTTGCGGTAATAGGCGTTGAGCGCCAGATTGTTGATCTGGATCGGCTTGCGCTCGGCGTAGGCACCGGTCACTTGCGGCGCATTCAGGCGCAACGCGGCGCTTTGCAACGCGCCTTCGGCCCAATCGACCCAGAGTTCGCCGCCGGCCTTGATCTCGGAAAAATTCCATTGCTGGGTCAGGCGCTCGGGCAGCCATTTCGCCCAGTCGCTCTGCGGCAGACTGGCATAACCCTCGATGGCGCTGTTCTGCCACTGATCAGGACGCAGCTGGCTGCGCAGGCTCAGCGCGACAGGCTGGCCATCGGGCAAGGTCAGACGCGCGTCGAGACGCTGGCGGCTGGCGCCGGTACGCAGATTGAGGCCGACATAGGTGAGCGTCATGGGCGGGTGATCGAGCGGTTGCAGGGTCACCTGGCTGTCGAGCACCGACAGTTGCCTGATCATCTGCGAGCGCTGGAACAGTTGCGCCGCATCGAACGGCTGATCCTTCTGCACCGGCAGCCCTTCCAGCGCCCAGGTACCGTCTTCGGCTTCCTTGAGGCTGATCTTCAAACCGTTGAGTTCGATATGCGCGAGACGGACTTCGCGGGCGAGCAAGCTGCCCCACATATCCGGCACTACCCGTACGCGGTCGAGGCGCAGCGCGTTGGCGCCGTCGCCGACCATCACGTCATGGGCCAGCAGGATCGGCGCGAAACCGCTCCAGTTGCCTTCCAGCTCACCGATCTGCAAGGGCATGCCGAGGGCGGCGCTTGCCTTGTCTTCGATGTCGGCGCGGTATTCGGCCACCAGTGGCGTCAGCTCGCGGCCGAGGCTGACGTACAACGCCATCAACACCAGAACCAACGCGCACAGGCCCAGCCCCCAGCGGGTGAGTGCGGCCAGAATGCGTGTCAGACGCTCCATGTCAGTTGGCTCCCATGGCAAAAAAACTGCGAAAAGCTGAGGCCAGCCGCGTTGAATGAAGGGTGATGCAGGGTTTCAGAGCAGCACCACGTCATATTGTTCCTGGGAATACATGGTTTCCACCTGGAAGCGTATGGTGCGACCGATGAAGCCTTCAAGCTCGGCGACGTTACCGGACTCTTCATCAAGCAGACGATCGACCACCTTCTGGTTGGCCAGCACCCGGTAACCCTCGGCCTGATAAGCGCGGGCCTCGCGCAGAATCTCGCGGAAGATCTCGTAACAGATGGTTTCGGCGGTCTTCAGTTTGCCGCGTCCCTGACAACTGCTGCACGGTTCGCACAGCACCTGCTCAAGGCTTTCGCGGGTGCGCTTGCGGGTCATCTGCACCAGGCCCAACTCGGTGATGCCGATGATGTTGGTCTTGGCGTGGTCGCGCTCCAGCTGTTTTTCCAGAGTGCGCAGGACCTGACGCTGGTGCTCTTCATCTTCCATGTCGATGAAGTCGATGATGATGATCCCGCCGAGGTTGCGCAGGCGCATCTGCCGGGCAATCGCCGTGGCCGCTTCGAGATTGGTCTTGAAAATGGTTTCTTCGAGGTTGCGATGACCGACGAACGCCCCGGTGTTGACGTCGATGGTGGTCATGGCTTCCGCCGGATCGATCACCAGATAGCCGCCAGACTTCAACGGCACCTTGCGCTCCAGCGCGCGCTGGATTTCGTCTTCGACACCGTACAGATCGAAGATCGGTCGTTCACCCGGATAGTGTTCCAGACGATCGGCGATTTCCGGCATCAGTTCGGCGACAAACTGCGTGGTTTTCTGGAAGGTTTCCCGGGAATCGATGCGGATCTTCTCGATTTTCGGATTGACCAGGTCACGCAGGGTGCGCAGGGCCAGGCCGAGGTCTTCGTAAATCACGCTCGGCGCGGCGATGGTCTTGATCTGCTCGTTGATCTGGTCCCAGAGGCGCCGCAGGTAGCGGATGTCCATGAGGATTTCATCAGCGCCCGCGCCTTCAGCAGCCGTGCGCAGAATGAAACCGCCGGCCTCCTTGATGCCTTCTTTGGCCACGCAATCACTGACCACCTGCTTGAGGCGCTCGCGCTCGGCTTCGTCTTCGATCTTCAGGGAAATGCCGACATGAGCGGTACGCGGCATGTACACCAGATAACGCGAAGGAATCGACAGTTGTGTGGTCAGGCGTGCGCCTTTGGAGCCGATCGGGTCTTTGGTGACTTGCACCACCAGGCTCTGGCCTTCGTGCACCAGCGAACTGATGCTTTCCACCGCCGGGCCTTCGCGCAGGGAGATTTCGGCGGCGTGAATGAAAGCCGCACGATCGAGGCCGATGTCAACAAATGCCGCCTGCATGCCCGGCAGTACACGGACGATCTTGCCTTTATAGATGTTGCCGACGATCCCGCGTTTCTGCGTGCGCTCGACGTGGACTTCTTGCAGCACACCGTTTTCGACCACCGCCACGCGCGACTCCATCGGCGTGATGTTGATCAGAATCTCTTCACTCATGGCAGGATCTCGTTCAGGCATGTTCACGATAGTGGCCGCATCTGGATTCGTACGACGCTCAGGGCGTGTTCAGGTTTTGCCAACAGGGTATGCCGAAATGGCCCAACACCTCGCAGGTTTCGCACAACGGCAAGCCGACCACCGCCGAGTAGCTGCCTTCGAGCCCGGCGACAAACACCGCACCCAGGCCCTGAATGCCATAGCCGCCGGCCTTGTCGCGCGGTTCGCCACTGGCCCAGTAGGCGCCGGCCTCATCGCGGCTGATGCTGCGGAAACGCACCCGACTGCGCACCACCCGCGACTCGCAGCGCTCGCCTTCAAGCACGGCGATGGCGGTCAGCACTTCGTGTTCGTTGCCGGACAACATCATCAGCATGGCGCATGCGTCGGCTTCGTCCACCGGTTTGCCAAGTATTTTGCCGTCGAGCACCACTGCGGTGTCGGCGCCAAGCACGCAGAACGGCTGATCAGAGACGACCGAACGGCGACCGGCCTCAGCCTTGCCACGCGCAAGGCGTTCGACATAGGCCGAAGGGGATTCTTCAGGAAGCGGGGTTTCGTCGATGTCCGCGCTGATCGCGGAGAACTGCACGCCGATCTGCGTGAGCAATTCACGGCGACGCGGTGAGCCGGAGGCGAGGTAAAGCAGTTTCATCAAAACATCTCCCTGTTCAGTGCCCTGCTTCACCGGCTCAATAGATTCTGTAGCGTCGGCACATCCCGCGAAGGGCGAAGCTGACCCACGGCCAGAGCAAGGCACTGACCAGCGCCGGCAAGACCAGCGCCAGGGTTGGCTGACGGTTGCCGGTCAGAGCGCTCAGCCACAGTTGCGCCAACTGTGCGAGGCCGAAGATCACCAGGATCACCAGGCACTGCTGCCACATCGGGAACATGCGCAGACGCTGCTGCAACGACAACACGAGGAAAGTAATCAGGGTCAGGATCAGCGCGTTCTGCCCGAGCAGGTCGCCCTGCAGGACATCTTCGGCCAGTCCCAGACAGAAGGCGGTGACCATGCCGACCGTGTGCGGCATGTACAGCGCCCAGAAGGTCACGAGCAAGGCCAGCCACAGCGGGCGAAGGATTTCCATGAAGATCGGCAACGGTGACACGCTGAGCAGGATGCCGACGAAGAACGTCAACCAGATCATCCAGCTGTTTCCGGATTTTTTCGCGCCGACCATTATTCTCGTCCCCCGGTAGTCGCTGGCGGTTTCGCCGGTGGTTTGCTCGCGGCCGGCGGTTTGGCAGCGGCCGGAGCGGCAGCGGGCGGTTTGCTCGCGGCAGGCTTGGCAGGCGTGGTGGCAGGCGCCGCTGCTTCAGCGGCCGGCGCTGCGGTAGCGGTCGACGGCGTGGCAGGCATGATCAACGGTTTCGGCACGCTGGCCGGCAACATCGGGCCACCGCCGTGGGCATCGAGCTGTTCCTGCGCCTGGGCCGCGTCATTGGCGCGTTCCTCGGCAGTGCGGCTGTCGCTGAACACCAGCAGCAGGTAGCGGCTGCGGTTCAGGGCGGCGGTCGGTACCGCACGGACAATGGCAAACGGTTGGCCGGAATCGTGGATGACTTCCTTGACCGTGGCCACCGGATAACCGGCCGGAAAACGCTGGCCAAGGCCGGAGCTGACCAGCAGATCGCCTTCCTTGATGTCCGCCGTGTCGGCGACATGACGCAATTCCAGGCGCTCAGGGTTGCCGGTGCCACTGGCAATCGCGCGCAGACCGTTACGATTCACCTGCACCGGAATGCTATGAGTGGTGTCGGTCAGCAGCAGGACCCGCGAGGTGTACGGCATCAACTCAACCACCTGGCCCATCAGCCCGCGTGCATCGAGCACCGGTTGGCCGAGCACGACGCCGTCGCGCTCACCTTTGTTGATGATGATGCGATGGGTGAAGGGGTTGGGGTCCATGCCGATCAGCTCGGCCACTTCGACCTTTTCATTGACCAGTGCGGAGGAGTTGAGCAACTCGCGCAGCCGAACGTTCTGCTCGGTCAGGGCCGCGAGCTTTTGCATGCGCCCCTGCAACAGCAGGTTTTCGGTCTTGAGTTTTTCGTTTTCGGCGACGAGCTCGGTGCGGCTGCCGAACTGACTGGCGACCCCTTCCCACAAGCGGCCGGGCAGATCAGTGATCCAGTAGGCATCCATGAGCACCAGCGACGCTTGCTTGCGCGCGGGCTTGAGCAGGTCGAAACGTGCATCGACCACCATCAGTGCGACCGCGAGCACGGCCAGCACCAACAGGCGCACGCCCAACGAAGGGCCTTTGGTGAAAAGCGGTTTAATAAGCCGCTCCTCCCAGGCAAATGTTCTGTTTATTCATACGGCATCAAACCGGCCTGGATGAAGACTGACAGAAGATAAACGCCAACAGGCAGCACTGCAAAGTGCTGCCTGTGCGTTCACCCACGTATTGCATTCGAAGCTTATTCGCTCGAAAGCAGATCCATGGTGTGCTTATCCATCATTTCCAGCGCACGGCCACCGCCGCGAGCAACGCAAGTCAGCGGATCTTCGGCAACGATCACCGGCAGACCGGTTTCCTGGGCCAGCAACTTGTCGAGGTCACGCAGCAGCGCGCCACCACCGGTCAGCACCAGGCCACGCTCGGCGATGTCGGAAGCCAGTTCCGGCGGCGATTGCTCCAGCGCGCTTTTCACCGCCTGAACGATGGTGGCCAGCGACTCTTGCAGAGCCTCGAGCACTTCGTTGGAGTTCAGGGTGAATGCGCGTGGAACGCCTTCGGCCAGGTTGCGACCGCGAACATCGACTTCGCGTACTTCGCCGCCCGGGTAGGCCGTACCGATTTCCTGCTTGATGCGCTCAGCGGTGGATTCACCGATCAGGCTGCCGTAGTTACGGCGCACGTAGGTGATGATCGCTTCGTCGAAACGGTCGCCGCCGACACGTACGGATTCGGCGTAAACCACACCGTTCAGGGAGATCAGGGCGATCTCGGTGGTACCACCACCGATATCCACGACCATCGAACCGCGCGCTTCTTCAACCGGCAGACCGGCACCGATCGCAGCAGCCATCGGCTCTTCGATCAGGAACACTTCACGGGCACCGGCGCCAAGGGCCGATTCACGGATGGCGCGACGCTCAACCTGGGTGGACTTGCATGGAACGCAGATCAGCACACGAGGGCTGGGCTGCAGGAAACTGTTTTCGTGAACCTTGTTGATAAAGTACTGCAGCATCTTTTCGCAGACGCTGAAGTCGGCGATCACGCCGTCCTTCATCGGACGAATGGCAGCAATGTTGCCCGGCGTACGGCCGAGCATGCGCTTGGCCTCGGTGCCGACAGCAACGACACTTTTCTGGTTACCGTGTGTCCGAATGGCCACAACCGATGGCTCATTCAGGACGATACCGCGCTCGCGCACGTAAATAAGGGTGTTGGCAGTGCCCAGGTCAATGGAAAGATCGCTGGAAAACATGCCACGCAGTTTCTTGAACATGGGAAAGGGACCCTAGGCAACGCGTGGGTAAAAAAGTGCGGCAAACTCTAACAACGACAGGGATTTTGGGCAAGGCGCCAATATGTTAAATTGGCCGCTTTTCTGTGCACCAAGCCCCACAATCGCGGCCTTATGACCGTAGAAGTGCGGTAGTGTTCCGACAATCTAACACACGGACGCCGTCCGTTCTGTTTTCCACTGGAGAATCCCGATGGCGCTAGAACGCTCCGACGTGGAAAAAATCGCGCATCTGGCCTGCCTTGGCCTCAACGATGCCGATCTTCCGCACATTACTTCCGCCCTCAACAGCATTCTCGGGCTGGTCGACGAAATGCAGGCCGTTGATACCGACGGTATCGAGCCGCTGGCCCACCCCCTGGAAGCCAGTCAGCGCCTGCGCGCCGACGTGGTGACCGAGACGAATAATCGCGAGGCCTACCAGTCCATCGCACCAGCGGTCGAAAACGGCCTGTATCTGGTTCCGAAAGTCATCGACTAAAGGGAAAGAGCCTGCAATGCATCAAATGACTCTGGCCGAGATCGCCCGCGGTCTCGCCGATAAAAAGTTTTCCTCCGAAGAGCTGACCAAAGTCCTGCTGGCGCGTATTACCCAGCTCGATCCGCAGCTCAACAGTTTCATCAGCCTCACCGAGGATCTGGCCATCGAGCAGGCGAAAGCCGCCGATGCACGCCGGGCCAATGGTGAGAGCGGCGCCCTGCTCGGCGCGCCGATTGCCCACAAGGATCTGTTCTGCACCCAGGGCATCCGCACCAGCTGCGGCTCGAAGATGCTCGACAACTTCAAAGCCCCGTATGACGCCACTGTCGTTGCGAAACTGGCCGCTGCCGGCGCCGTGACCCTGGGCAAGACCAACATGGACGAATTCGCCATGGGTTCGGCCAACGAGTCGAGCTGGTACGGCGCGGTGAAAAACCCGTGGAACCTGGAACACGTGCCGGGCGGTTCGTCCGGTGGTTCGGCCGCCGCCGTGGCCGCTCGCCTGCTGCCTGCCGCCACCGCCACCGACACCGGCGGTTCGATCCGTCAGCCGGCGGCGTTCACCAACCTCACCGGCCTGAAGCCGACCTACGGTCGCGTTTCGCGCTGGGGCATGATTGCCTACGCTTCCAGCCTCGATCAGGGCGGCCCGTTGGCACGCACGGCCGAAGACTGCGCGATTCTGCTGCAAGGCATGGCCGGCTTCGACCCGAACGACTCCACCAGCATCGATGAGCCGGTTCCGGATTACTCCGCCAGCCTCGGCGATTCGCTGCAAGGCCTGCGCATCGGCGTGCCGAAGGAATACTTCAGCGCCGGTCTCGACCCGCGCATTGCCGAGCTGATCCAGAACAGCATCCAGCAGTTGCAGAAGCTCGGTGCGGTGATCAAGGAAATCAGCCTGCCGAACATGCAGCACGCCATTCCTGCGTACTACGTGATCGCCCCGGCAGAAGCGTCTTCCAACCTGTCGCGTTTCGACGGCGTGCGTTTCGGCCATCGCTGCGAAAACCCGGAAAACCTTATCGACCTGTACAAGCGCTCCCGTGGCGAAGGCTTCGGCGCGGAAGTACAGCGCCGGATCATGGTCGGTGCCTACGCGCTGTCCGCCGGTTACTACGACGCCTACTACCTGAAAGCGCAGAAGATCCGTCGTCTGGTGAAGAACGATTTCATGGCTGCGTTCAATGAAGTCGACATCATCCTCGGCCCGACCACGCCGAACCCGGCCTGGAAGCTTGGCGCGAAGAACAGCGACCCGGTCGCAGCCTATCTGGAAGACGTCTACACCATCACCGCCAACCTCGCTGGCCTGCCGGGCCTGTCGATGCCGGCCGGTTTTGTCGACGGTCTGCCGGTGGGCGTGCAGTTGCTCGCGCCGTACTTCCAGGAGGGCCGCCTGTTGAACGTTGCCCACCAGTATCAGCTCAACACTGACTGGCACACCCGCACCCCAACCGGCTTCTGAGGAGACACACATGCAATGGGAAGTCGTGATCGGGCTGGAGATTCACACTCAGCTCACCACCCGGTCGAAAATCTTTTCCGGTAGTTCCACCACATTCGGTTCCGAGCCGAACACCCAGGCCAGCCTGATCGACCTGGGCATGCCCGGCGTGCTGCCGGTGCTCAACCAGGAAGCGGTGCGCATGGCGGTGATGTTCGGTCTGGCAATTGACGCCGAGATCGGCCAGCACAACGTGTTCGCCCGGAAAAACTATTTCTACCCGGATCTGCCCAAGGGCTATCAGATCAGCCAGATGGAATTGCCGATCGTTGGCAAAGGCCACCTGGACATCGCCCTGGAAGACGGCACGGTCAAACGCGTCGGCATCACCCGCGCGCACCTGGAAGAAGACGCCGGCAAGAGCCTGCACGAAGAATTCAACGGTGCCACCGGCATCGACCTGAACCGTGCCGGCACGCCGCTGCTGGAAATCGTTTCCGAGCCGGACATGCGCAGCGCCAAGGAAGCCGTGGCTTACGTCAAGGCGATCCACGCGCTGGTGCGTTACCTGGGCATCTGCGACGGCAACATGGCCGAAGGCTCGCTGCGTTGCGACTGCAACGTCTCGGTACGGCCGAAAGGCCAGGTCGAGTTCGGCACTCGCTGCGAGATCAAGAACGTCAACTCGTTCCGTTTCATCGAGAAGGCAATCAACTCCGAGATCCAGCGCCAGATCGAACTGATCGAGGACGGCGGCAAAGTGATCCAGCAGACCCGCCTGTACGATCCGAACAAGGACGAGACCCGTCCGATGCGTTCGAAAGAGGAAGCCAACGACTACCGTTACTTCCCTGATCCGGACCTGCTGCCGGTGGTCATCGAAGAGTCGTTCCTCGGTGAAGTGCGTGCCACCCTGCCGGAACTGCCACCGCAAAAGCGCGAGCGCTTCCAGAGCCAGTTCGGTCTGTCGGCTTACGACGCCAACGTGCTGGCCACCAGCCGTGAACAGGCGGATTACTTCGAGAAAGTCGCAGCCATCGGTGGCGACGCGAAACTGGCGGCGAACTGGGTGATGGTCGAGTTGGGCAGCCTGCTCAACAAGCAGGGCCTGGACATCGAAGACTCGCCAGTCTCCGCCGAGCAACTGGGCGGCATGCTGCAGCGCATCAAGGACAACACCATCTCCGGCAAGATCGCCAAGGTAGTGTTCGAAGCGATGGCCAATGGTGAAGGCAGTGCTGACGAGATCATCGAGAAGCGCGGCCTCAAGCAAGTCACCGACACCGGCGCGATCTCGGCCGTGCTCGACGAAATGCTCGCGGCCAACGCCGAACAGGTCGAACAGTACCGCGCGGCAGACGAAGTCAAACGCGGCAAGATGTTCGGCTTCTTCGTCGGCCAGGCCATGAAAGCCTCGAAAGGCAAGGCCAACCCGCAGCAGGTGAACGAACTGCTGAAAAGCAAGCTCGAAGGCTGACCACCAATGGAGCCAGATCCAAAGCCTGGCTCCATCCCCTGTGGAAGGGACCTGTGGCGAGGGGATTTATCCCCGTTGGGCCGCGAAGCGGCCCCAATTGCTGAGTTTGATTTGCACCAGATAAACCGAGTTCTCAGTTTTGGGACTGCTGCGCAGTCCAACGGGGATAAATCCCCTCGCCACAGGTCACTCCTACATTTGATCCGGGATACCTTTGAATGAAGCGTCTGTTGCTGAGCAGCGCCCTGCTCTCTCTGCTGGCCGGTTGCGCCAGTACCGACACCATCGACCCGCACGGTTACGACCAGACCGGCGTCGCCTCCTATTACGGAGCCAAACATCACGGTAAACGCACCGCCAGCGGCGAAGCGTTCAACCAGCATTCCCTGACCGCCGCCCACCGCCAGTTGCCGTTCGGCACGCGGGTGAAGGTCACCAATCTGAAAAACGATGAATCAGTCGTGGTCCGCATCAATGACCGTGGCCCGCACACCCGTGGCCGACTGATCGATCTGTCACGCGAGGCCGCCGATGAAATCGGCATGCTGCGCAGTGGCACCGCACGGGTTCGCGTGCAGGCCCTGGACTAATGGAGCGTCGACCATTTTCGGACTAGCCGATCTGCCGCTGATCAACGTCATCGAACTGCTCAGCGGCCTGTGTCTTTTGCTCATCGGCGCCGAGCTGATGGTGCGCGCCGCCGTGCGTCTGGCCGAGCGCCTGCATGTGCGTCCGTTGATCATCGGCCTGACCATCGTCGCCCTCGGCAGCAGCGCGCCGCAGATGACCGTCAGCCTGCAAGCGGCGTTGACCGACAACCCCGACATCGCCGTCGGCAGCGTGGTCGGCAGCGGCATATTCAATATCCTCGTAACCCTTGGCCTCTCGGCACTGATCATCCCGCTGCGCGTGTCGCGGCAACTGGTGCGCCTGGATATCCCGCTGATGATCGGTGCCAGCCTGCTGGTATTCATCCTCGCCTGGAATAAAGACCTCGGGCGTTTCGACGGCGTCGTGCTGCTCGGCGCTTTGGCGCTGTACCTCGGCTTGCTGTTGCGTCAGTCGCGACACTCGACCCGGCCCCATGGCGCACGACCACAGGATACGCAGCAATCCTGGTTGATCAGTGTGCTGATGATTCTCGCTGGCCTGGCCATGCTGGTGTTCGCCGGCCGTCTGCTGCTCGGCGCCGCCGTGGTCGTGGCCACCGACCTGGGCCTGTCCGAACGGGTCATCGGCCTGACCGTGGTCGCGGTCGGCACCTCGCTGCCGGAACTGGCGACCTCGCTGATCGCCGCCCTGCGCGGGCAGCGTGACATTGCCGTGGGCAACGTGATCGGCGCCAATCTGTTCAACCTGCTCGGGGTACTCGGGCTGACCGCGCTGCTCGCACCGACGCCGCTTTCCGTCTCCCCCAACGCGCTGGATTTTGACTTGCCGGTGATGCTCGGCGTCGCTGCGCTGTGTCTGCCAGTGTTTTACTCGGGCTACCGCGTGACTCGAGCCGAAGGCTTGCTGCTGCTCGGTTTGTATCTGGTCTACGGGCTGCATGTGGTGTCGTTCACCACCGGCATGCCGCTGGCCGGCAAACTCGAGCGCTTGATGCTGTTTTATGTCCTGCCGGCGCTGCTGACGTTTCTGCTGTTCACGTCGATCCGCGCCTGGCGTCGCCAACACCACAAGAGAGATGTGCCATGAGCGAGTCGAAGCAGTCCGGGGTTGAAATCCGTCGTCAGGTCATGGGCGATGCGTTCGTTGATCGCGCCTTGGGCAACGCCACCGAGTTCACCCAGCCGTTGCAGGATTTCGTCAATGAACACGCCTGGGGTGGCGTGTGGAATCGCGAAGGTTTGTCGCTGAAAACCCGCAGCCTGATTACCCTCGCCGCGCTGACCGCGTTGAAGTGTCCGCAAGAGTTGAAGGGCCACGTGCGCGGTGCGCTGAACAACGGCTGCACGGTGGAAGAGATTCGCGAAGCGCTGCTGCATTGCGCGGTGTATGCCGGCGTGCCAGCGGCGATCGATGCGTTTCGCGCGGCGCAGGAAGTGATCGACAGCTATCAGAAACCGCAGTGACCGCCTTCGCGAGCAGGCTCGCTCCCACAGTTGGAATGCGTTTCCCTGTGGGAGCGAGCCTGCTCGCGAAGAGGCCCTGACAGACACTGCAAATCCTTGGTCAGATCCACCCACCCCACTGCAACACAAAGATCCCGACATTGGTGGTAATAGCCGCCATCAACGTGGTCATCACGATAATCGCTGCTGCAAGCTCATGATTGCCCTGCGCCGCCCGGGCCATGACGAAACTCGCCGCCGCCGTCGGGCTGCCAAAGTAGAGAAACAGAATCCCCAGCTCCGCGCCGCGAAAGCCCCACAGCCATGCCCCCAGTGTCGCCAGCACCGGCAGACCGATCATCTTCACCAGGCTGGAACTGAGCGCCATCTTGCCGCTCTTGCGCAGCGCCGCCAGAGACAGCGTGCCACCGATACAGATCAGCGCCAGTGGCAACGTAGTCTGCGCCAGATACTGACCGGAGGTCTCCAGCCAGCCCGGCAGTCCGATCTTGAAATAGGCAAACGGCGCTGCCGAAATCACGCTGATGATCAGCGGGTTGCTGAACACGCTTTTGCAGATGCTCCACGGATCGGACTTGATCACCGGGCTGTACACCGCCAGCACAATGGTCGACAGGGTGTTGTAGAACAGGATCACCAGCGCCGCCAGAATCGCCCCGAGGGAAATGCCGTAATCGCCGTACATGCTCGCGGCGAGTGCAAGACCGATCACGCCGTTGTTGCCGCGAAACGCACCCTGGGTGTAGATGCCGCGATCTTCGCGCGGACACCTGAAAATCGCCCAGCCCCAAGCCACAGCGAAACTCACCAGAGTGGCAAGGGAAAAGTAGATGAGGAGCGAAGGTTGCAGCGCGGCGTGCAGATCCGCGTGAAGGATGCCGAGGAACAGCAGCGCCGGCATGGTCACGTTGAATACCAGCGACGAGGCGGTGTGGATGAAGTTGTCGTTGATCCAGTCGATGCGCTTGAGCAGCACACCGAGAAACAGCATGGCAAACACCGGCGCGGTGATGTTCAGGGTTTCAAGAAAGATTGCCAGCATGCCGGAGAGCCTTGGGTGAGCTTAGTCAGGGGGGCAATGATAAAGCAAAAGCCCCTCACCCTAGCCCTCTCCCAAAGGGAGAGGGAACCGATCGGGGGATATTTAAACAATCCACCGACCTGAAATGACATCGTCGAATCCATAATCGACCCGATTTGTCAGGTCGATGTATAGCGCCAAACAACTCGGTCGGCCCCCTCTCCCTCCGGGAGAGGGCTGGGGTGAGGGGCTTTTGATCTTCCATGAAACGATCAGGTAATCGGCGCCGGGTTGAACAAGGTGATGTCGTTGTGCAGCTTGTGTTTCTCCGCCCAGGTCTGTTGCTTGCCACTGGCAACGTCCAGGTAATAGTGAAACAACTCCCAGCCCAGTTCTTCGATGGTCGCGCGCCCGGTGGCAATGCGTCCGGCATCAATGTCGATCAGGTCCGGCCAGCGCTGCGCCAGTTCAGTCCGCGTCGAAACCTTGACCACCGGCGCCATGGCCAGCCCGTAAGGCGTGCCGCGACCGGTGGTGAACACGTGCAGGTTCATCCCTGCTGCCAGTTGCAACGTACCGCAGACAAAATCGCTGGCCGGCGTCGCGCAGAAAATCAGGCCCTTGTGCTTGAAACGCTCGCCCGGGCCGAGCACGCCATTGATCGCGCTGCTGCCGGACTTGACGATCGAGCCCAGCGACTTCTCGACAATGTTCGACAACCCGCCCTTCTTGTTGCCCGGCGTGGTGTTGGCGCTGCGATCGGCCTCGCCCTTGGCCAGGTAACGGTCGTACCAGTCCATCTCGCGTACCAGCTCTTCGGCGACGGTCTGCGTCTGCGCCCGTGAGGTCAGCAGGTAGATCGCATCGCGCACTTCGGTGACTTCGGAAAACATCACCGTCGCCCCCGCACGCAATAGCAAGTCCGAGGCATAACCCAGCGCCGGGTTGGCGGTGATGCCGGAAAACGCATCGCTGCCGCCGCACTGCATACCGAGAATCAGCTCGGAGGCCGGCACGGTTTCGCGGCGGCGCTGGTCGAGTTTCTTCAAGCGCACTTCAGCCAGTTCCATGATCTGCTCAATCATTTCGGTGAAGCCGTGACTCGAATCCTGCAAGCGGTACAACCACGGATCGCTGAGATCCACCGAGGCATCGTCCTCGTGCATCACCTGCCCGGCCTGCAATTTCTCGCAGCCCAGACCGATCACCAGCGCCTCGCCGCCCAGGTTCGGGTTGCGCGCCAGATTGCGCACGGTACGAATCGGGATGTAGGCGTCGGTCGCGGTAATCGCCACACCGCAGCCATAACTGTGGGTCAGTGCCACCACGTCATCGACGTGCGGGTACTTCGGCAGCAGCTCTTCCTTGATGCGCTTGACCGCATGATCGAGCACGCCGGTGACGCACTGCACGGTGGTGGTGATGCCGAGAATGTTGCGCGTGCCGACGGTGCCGTCGGCGTTGCGATAACCCTCGAACGTGAAGCCTTCCAGCGGTGCCTGCGCATCCGGCACATCGGTGGACAGCGGCAAGCTGTCCAGCGGCGGCGCGGTCGGCATGCGCAGTTGATCTTCCTTGACCCAACTGCCGCGACGGATCGGCTGCAAGGCATAGCCGATGATCTGCCCGTAACGAATCACCGGGCCGCCCTCAGGAATATCCTCCAGAGTGACCTTGTGGCTCTGCGGTACGAAATCCAAGGTGACCAGGCCATCGGCAAACTCGGTACCGGCCGGTACGCCCTGATCGTTGACCACCACTACAACGTTGTCCCGCTCGTGCAGGCGGATGTAGCGCGGCGAGTCGGAATGTTCAATCAACTGCATGACGCCGCTCCTCAGGAATGCGCTTGAGACAAATTGCCGGTGGCTTCATTGCCGCCCTTGGCTGGCGGCTCTTTCAGGACCACACGCTTGATCGGGCCGACGATTACCAGATAGCTGAACACCGCGACCAGTGCGTTGGCGCCGACAAACACCAGCGCCCATTTGAACGAGCCGGTGGAGCTGATGATGTAGCCGATGACGATCGGCGTGGTGATCGAAGCGATGTTGCCGAAGGTGTTGAACAGGCCGCCGCTCAGACCGGCGATCTGTTTCGGCGAGGTGTCGGAGACCACCGCCCAGCCCAGTGCGCCAACGCCTTTGCCGAAGAATGCCAGAGCCATGAAGCCCACCACCATCCATTCCACGTCAACATAGTTGCACGCGACGATGCTGCTCGACACCAGCAGGCCGGCGATGATCGGCGCCTTGCGGGCGAAGGTCAGCGAATGGCCCTTGCGCAGCAGGTAGTCGGAAATCACCCCGCCGAGCACGCCGCCGATAAAGCCGCAAATGGCCGGCAACGAAGCGATGAAACCGGCCTTGAGAATGGTCATGCCACGCTCTTGCACCAGATACACCGGGAACCAGGTCAGGAAGAAATAGGTGATGCCGTTGATGCAGTACTGGCCCAGATACACTCCCAGCATCATGCGGTTGGTCAGCAGCTGACGGATGTAATCCCACTTCGGACCGTCGGACTTCTTGCCCTTCTGATCCATGTCGACCATGCCGCCGTTGTCAGCGATGTGCTTGAACTCGGCCTCGTTGACGCGTGGGTGTTCGCGCGGGCTGTAGATGACTTTCAGCCACACCAGCGAGAACACGATACCGAGGATACCCATGACGATGAACACGTGCTCCCAGCCGAAGCTGTAGACGATCCAGCCCATCAACGGCGCGAACAGCACGGTGGCAAAGTATTGCGCCGAGTTGAAGATCGCCGAAGCGGTACCGCGTTCAGCGGTCGGGAACCACGCCGCCACGATGCGCGCGTTGCCGGGGAACGATGGCGCCTCGGCCAGGCCCACCAGGAAACGCAGCATGAACAGCGCAACCACTGCCGTGGACATGCCGAATTCACCGACGAAGCCTTGCAGCACGGTGAACAGCGACCAGGTGAAAATGCTCAGGGCATAGACTTTTTTCGAGCCGAAGCGATCGAGCAGCCAGCCACCGGGAATTTGCCCGGCCACGTAAGCCCAACCGAATGCGGAGAAGATGTAGCCGAGGGTGACGGCGTCAATGCCAAGGTCCTTTTGCAGGCTGGAGCCGGCAATGGCGATCGTGGCACGGTCGGCGTAGTTGATCGTGGTCACCAGAAACAGCATGAGCAGGATCAAATAGCGGACGTGAGTCGGCTTGGAGGATTGCATGCAGATGTACTCCCACTGATTATTTTTATGCGGGGTGAAGCTTCTTTGGTCTTGCATTTATTGCCTGTAGGAGCTGCCGAAGGCTGCGATCTTTTGATCTTGATCTTGAAAAAAAAGATCAAAAGATCGCAGCCTTCGGCAGCTCCTACAGGGGTATTGCGTGTATCAGGAGCCTACATAGGCGGTTTTCACCACGGTGTAGAACTCTTGTGCATAGCGGCCCTGCTCACGGGAGCCGTAGGACGAACCTTTACGCCCGCCGAACGGTACGTGGTAATCCACACCGGCGGTCGGCAGGTTGACCATCACCATCCCGGCCTGGGAGTGGCGCTTGAAGTGGTTGGCGTACTTCAGCGAGGTGGTGGCGATGCCGGCCGACAAGCCGAATTCGGTGTCGTTGGCCATTGCCAGCGCAGCTTCGTAATCGGCCACACGAACAATATTGGCCACCGGGCCGAAGATCTCTTCGCGGCTGATGCGCATCGACGCTTCGCTGTCGGCGAACAGCGTTGGCGCGAGGAAGTAGCCCTCGGTGTCGCAAGTCACCACACCGCCGCCGCTGACCAGACGTGCACCTTCGGACTGGCCGATGTCGATGTACTTCATGTCCTGCTCCAGCTGCGCCTGGGAGACCACCGGACCGATGTCGGTGCCGGCCTTCAGCGCGTGGCCGACCTTGATCGACTTCATGCGCTCGGCCATCGCTTCAACGAACTTGTCGTGAATGCCGGCGGTGACGATCAGACGGCTCGACGCTGTGCAGCGCTGGCCGGTGGAGTAGAACGCGCTCTGCACCGACAGCTCGACCGCTTGCTTGAGGTCGGCGTCATCGAGAATGATCTGCGGGTTCTTGCCGCCCATTTCCAGCTGCACCTTGGCCTGGCGCGAAACGCAGTTGACGGCGATCTGGCGGCCAACGCCCACCGAACCGGTGAAGCTGATGCCGTCGACTTTCGGGCTGTTGACCAACGCCTCGCCAACCACGCGACCGCTGCCCATTACCAGGTTGAACACACCGGCCGGGAAGCCCGCGCGGGAGATGATTTCGGCCAACGCCCAGGCGCAGCCCGGCACCAGATCGGCAGGCTTGAGCACGACGCAGTTGCCGTAGGCCAGGGCCGGAGCGATTTTCCACGCCGGGATGGCGATCGGGAAGTTCCACGGAGTGATCAGACCGACCACGCCCAGCGCTTCGCGAGTGACTTCGACGTTGACGCCCGGGCGTACCG
Source organism: Pseudomonas sp. 1L-E-NC-VB-C3 (assembly GCF_057291535.1). Classification (NCBI taxonomy): domain Bacteria; kingdom Pseudomonadati; phylum Pseudomonadota; class Gammaproteobacteria; order Pseudomonadales; family Pseudomonadaceae; genus Pseudomonas; species Pseudomonas sp. 1L-E-NC-VB-C3. The sequence goes on from NZ_JBXAWD010000013.1 coordinate 42,216, forward strand.
ACGGCACGTAGTCACCGGACAGACGCAGGCATTCACCGGCGAAGAACTTGAAAATGTTGCCGGCGCGGGTCACTTCACCGATCGCCTCCGGCAGGGTCTTGCCTTCTTCACGGGCCAGCAGGGTGCCAAGCTCTTCGCGACGGGCGAGAATTTCCGTGCCGACTTTATCCAGCGAATCGTGACGAGCCTGGATGCCCGACGTGGAGTACGCCGGGAACGCAGCGCGGGCAGCGTCGATGGCGGCGTTGACCTGGGTCAGGTCAGCCTTGGCGTAGTCGCCGATGGTGTCGCTGAGTTCGGACGGGTTGATGTTGGCCGAGTAATCGGCACCGGCGACCCATTCGCCATTGATGTAGTTGTCGTAGCGTTTTGCAGTTGTCACAGGGCAGCCCTCAACTCTAAAAGCCTTCACGCAAAAAGCCGCTGATTGCTCAGCGGCCTCGCTTTTCTCGCTTATTGCGCGCCTTGCTTGTCGATCAGCGCGGCGAGCATTTCGTACTCTTCGCCGGTCAGGTCGGTCAGCGGCGCACGCACCGGACCTGCGTCATAGCCAGCGATTTTTGCACCTGCCTTGACGATACTCACGGCGTAACCGGCCTTGCGGTTACGGATGTCCAGGTACGGCAGGAAGAAGTCGTCGATGATCTTGCCGACGGTGGCGTGATCTTCGCGAGCGATCGCGTGGTAGAAGTCCATCGCGGTTTTCGGGATGAAGTTGAACACCGCCGAGGAGTACACCGGCACGCCCAAAGCCTTGTAGGCAGCGGCGTAGACTTCAGCGGTCGGCAGACCACCCAGGTAGCTGAAGCGATCACCGAGGCGGCGACGGATCGACACCATCAACTCGATATCGCCCAGGCCATCCTTGTAGCCGATCAGGTTCGGGCAGCGCTCGGCCAGACGTTCCAGCAGCGGCGCGGTGAGACGGCAAACGTTGCGGTTGTAGACGACCACGCCGATCTTCACCGATTTGCACACGGCTTCAACGTGGGCGGCAACACCGTCCTGGCTCGCTTCGGTCAGGTAGTGCGGCAGCAGCAGCAGGCCTTTGGCGCCCAGACGCTCGGCTTCCTGAGCGTATTCGATGGCCTGGCGGGTCGAACCGCCGACGCCGGCGAGGATTGGCACGCTGGTTGCGCAGGTGTCGACGGCAGTCTTGATGATTTCCGAGTATTCGCTGGCGGCCAGGGAGAAGAACTCACCGGTGCCACCGGCGGCGAACAGAGCCGAAGCGCCATACGGAGCCAGCCATTCCAGACGTTTGATGTAGCCCGCGCGGTTGAAATCGCCCTGCGCGTTGAAATCGGTCACCGGGAAAGACAGCAGGCCGGCAGAGAGGATGGACTTCAGTTCTTGTGGATTCATTATTCGAACACCCTGGTAGCAACGTTTTATTGTGAGTGGATCGTTCAGCCTTCGCCGAAGTTGTAGGTCATCGTACAACTTAAAAAATAACCGTCAACTGCATTTCATCGGTGGCAGGGCTTTTTTGTCGGACAAGATTGGCTTTTGCACTTTATGAAATGGCTACAAGGCTCGTGCTTGACGCTTTCGAAGGCTGAAATATCCGGTCTGGATTCGTTTAATTCTGTAGCGACCTGCGGCTCGTAAAGTACGTCGACTGCCACGAAGGATCGTGGCGGACCACTCAAAGGAAGCCGCTATGTCGATGCATTTTGCCGCCCCCACCCTCACCCACGTCGCCCCAGCGCAAGACGATTGCGTGACGCTTCAGCTCTCGCAATTGCCGGACATCCTCACCGTGCAGGTCCCGGATTCCAGCGATTTCGCAGCAAACTGGAGCGTCTACGCGGTCCTCGGCAGCGATGCCGAGGAACCTGAATGGGAAGGTGATGAGGTGGACACTGGCGCCTGGGACGACGCCGAGGATGAAATGGAAAAGCTGCTCGACATCGAGGTGCAGCTGCCGAAAGAGGCATTGCAACCTTACCTGAACCGTGAGGTGGAGCTGCGCTACAAATTTCGTGACGAGTCGAGCATGGAGCCGTATTCGCTGCCGCTGCGAATGCGCATAGAGGCGTAAGACTCAGCTTCGCTGCGCCTGCGCCTCTTCATGGGCCTGGCGCAGTCTTTCACGGCTATTGGTCAGGTGCAGACGCATCGCCGCACGCGCGGCATCGGAGTCCTGACGGGCAATCGCGTCGTAGATTTCCTCGTGCTCGCGGCTCAGGCGGCTCATGTAGTGCTGTTGATCATCGTGGGCCAGCCGCGCCGAGTTCAGCCGGGTACGTGGAATGATGCTGGTGCCCAGGTGCGTCATGATGTCGGTGAAGTAGCGGTTGCCGGTGGACAGGGCGATTTCCAGGTGGAAAGCGAAGTCCGACGACACCGCATCGCTGGCATGGGACGCGCTTTCGTTCAAGGCGTCGAGGGCGGCGCGCATGGTTGCCAGTTGCTCGGGGCTGCGGCGTTGCGCGGCAAGGCCAGCGGATTCGACTTCGAGGCTGATGCGCAATTCGAGGATCGCCAGCACGTCACGCAGGGTGACAACGGTGGCCGGATCGATACGGAAACCGCTCGGGCTCGGCGTATCGAGAACAAAGGTGCCGATGCCGTGGCGGGTTTCTACCTGGCCGGCGGCCTGCAGACGGGAAATTGCCTCGCGGACCACGGTGCGGCTGACGCCATGGGCTTCCATGATCGCCGACTCGGTGGGCAACTTGTCGCCACGCTTGAGCAGGCCGTCGCGGATCTGCTCGCTCAACACCGTCACCAATTCCTGGGCGAGGCTGCGGCGCTTGCGGGGGAGGCGCGGGGTGTCGATCAGCTTTTCCATGGTCTGCATCTTGTCTCGAAAGTTCGGCTTGGCGCCATCATAGCTCAAGCGGGTTGTACGATCACCGGGCAGATCACATTGCCCCACTGTGGGAGCGAGCCTGCTCGCGAAAGCGGTGGTTCAGACGACAGATTCGTCGACCGATATGACCCCTTCGCGAGCAGGCTCGCTCCCACAGGTGGGTGTTCAGACAGTTATGGCCTGTTCGACCAGACGACCGCTGTCGATCCGGACGTGCCGTGGATGGAATCGTTTCAAACTGCTTCGGTGACCGACGCTGACAATGCTCAGCCCCGGAATCTCATCGATCAACGCCTGATACAAGGTCGCCTCGTCCTCTTCATCCATCGCCGATGTAGCCTCGTCCATGTACAGCCATTGCGGTGCGTAGAGAAGCGCGCGGGCGAAGGCCAGGCGTTGCTGCTCACCCGGCGAGAGCATGCGTTGCCAGTGATTGGCTTCATCCAGCCGCCCGACCAGGTGTGGCAGACGGCAGGTTTCCAGCACCTGTGCATAACGTTCTGGCGCGTAGGTATCGCCCGGTTGTGGATAACTCAACGCTTCACGCAATGTGCCGATCGGCAGATAAGGCTTCTGCGGCAGGAACAGATAGCGCGCCGCCGGCAAACGAATATTGCCGTGCCCCGCCGGCCACAAATGCCCCATCGCTCGCAGCAGTGTTGACTTGCCGCTGCCGGACCGCCCGCTGAGCATCACGCGCTCACCCGGTTCAACGGTCATGTCGGCGTCGGTCAGCAGGTGACGACCATCGGCCAGATCGAGGCCGAGGTTGTGCACCTGCAACTCACTGCCCTGGTTCCGCACGTCGATGGCCGGGGTGCGTTGTTCGTTGTCGCTCATGGCCTGACGGAAACTCAGCAAACGATCACAGGTGGCGCGCCACGCGGCGAGATCCGAGTAGGCGGTGATGAACCAGCTGAAATTCTCCTGCACGTTGCCGAACGCCGAGTTGATTTGCATCAGCTCGCCCAGTTCGATCTTGCCGGACAGATAGCGCGGTGCGGCGACGACAAACGGGAAAATGATTGCGATCTGCCCGTAGCCGGAGGTGAAGAACGTCAGGCGCTTGGACACGCGCATGATGTCCCAGAAATTGTGCCAGACCAGTCCGAAGCGATTGCTCAAGCGGCGGTTTTCATTCGGTTCGCCGTTGTACAAGGCGATGCTTTCCGCATTCTCACGCACGCGCACCATGGAAAAACGCAGGTCTGCTTCGAAGCGTTGTTGCTTGTTGTTCAGACCGATCAGACGGCGACCGATCAAATGCGTCAGCCAACTGCCGACCGCCGCGTACAACAGTGCGCACCAGAACATGTAGCCGGGAATCTCGATGCCGAACACTTCGATACTGCCCGACACGCCCCACAAAATGATCGAGAACGACACCAGACTGACAATCGTGCGCAGCAGCCCGAGGCCCAGGCTCAGGGTGTTGGCGGTGTAAGTGTTGAGGTCTTCGGAAATCCGCTGGTCGGGGTTATCGGTATAACCGCCCTGCTCCAGCTGGTAGTAATTCTTGTGGTCCAGCCAGCGCTTGAAGTGCTTTTCGGTCAGCCACGCCCGCCAGCGGATCGTCAGCATCTGCGTCAGATACAACCGATACACCGCGCCGAGAATCGCCACGGTCGCGATGCCGCAGAAATACAGAATCAACTGCCAGAACGCGGCTTCATCCTTTCTCTGCAAAGCGTTGTAGAAATCCTTGTACCAACTGTTGATCCACACCGAAATCGCCACGCTGAACAGCGTCAGCGCAATTACGGCAATCAGCAACGTCCAGGCCTTGCCCTTCTCTTCGCTGCGCCAGTAAGGCGTGGTCATCGCCCAGACTTTGCGAAAAAACTGCCCGCGCACAGCATCGTTGACCGCGGAATATTCAGCGTTCTGATTCATGGATAAGGCTCGATAGTAAAAAGAACGGACACGCGCCGATCATAGATGATCGGCGCGATTCATCGCGAGGGCTGGCGATAGTCGTTCAGCGCAGGTTCAGCGACGCACCGGGCGCTTCTGCAGTTTGCGCTGCAAGGTGCGGCGGTGCATGCCCAGCGCGCGGGCCGTGGCGGAAATATTGCCTTCGTGCTCGGTGAGCACGCGCTGGATGTGCTCCCATTGCAGACGATCGACCGACATCGGGTTTTCCGGCACCAGACTGTCGAGATCGGCGTGCTCAGACAGCAGCGCGGCCAGCACGTCGTCGGCATCGGCGGGCTTGCACAGGTAGTTGCAGGCGCCACGCTTGATCGCCTCCACTGCGGTGGCAATGCTCGAATAACCGGTGAGAATCACCACGCGCATTTCCGGATCGAGTTCCAGCAGCTTGGGCAGCAGGACCAGACCGGAGTCGCCGTCCATTTTCAGGTCCAGCGCAGCGTAATCAGGCAGATCGGCCTGGGCGATGGTCAGGCCTTCTTCAGCGGAACCGGCAGTGCTGACGCGAAAGCCACGACGGGCCATGGCGCGGGCCATGACGCGGGTGAAGGTCGCGTCGTCGTCGACCAGCAGCAGATGCGGCAGTTCTTCGCCTTCGACTTGGATTTCGTCACTCATGTTGGTCTCCTCGGGCGCCGTGGGGCAGGCGCAGCTCGGTGAGCGTGCCGCCTTCCTCATGACTATAGAGTTTCACTGAGCCGCCGGCGCGTGTCACGCTGGCCTTGCTCAAAAACAGGCCCAGGCCGAAACCTTTGCCCTTGGTGGTAAAAAACGGCTTGCCGATCTGCTCGGCGATGGCCAGCGGCACACCGGCGCCGTGGTCGCGAATGCTGATCGTCAAAGTCTCTGCGTCCCAGTCGAGGGTCACCTGGAGATTTTCCGGGCAGGCGTCGGCTGCATTGTTGAGCAGATTCAGCAATGCCTGGGTCAGATCCGGCGGCGGCGCCATGCGCGGCACCGCCCCCTGACCGAGACGCTGGAAGCGATAACTGGCTTCCGGGCGCATCAGGTGCCAGCGGTTCAGCGCTTCGTCGAGCCAGTCGGTAACGTCCTGCATCTCCACCGCCAGACGCCGATTGGCCTCGGCGGCACGGACCAGTTGCTGCAAGGTTTCCTTGCACAGCTTGACCTGATCCTGCAGCACTTTCAGATCGTCCTGCAGCAGTGCATCGGGGTGGTCCTGCTGCATTTCCTTGAGCAACACGCTCATGGTCGCCAGCGGCGTACCCAGCTCATGCGCCGCACCGGCGGCCTGGGTCGCAACGGCGAGCAACTGCTGATCGCGCAGACCTTCTTCGCGGCGAATCGCGCGCAACTCTTCCTGCCGACGCAGCTCTTCAGCCATACGTGCGGCGAAGAAGGTGATCACCGCAGCAGCCAGGGCAAAGCTCAGCCACATGCCGTAGATCTGCAGATTCTCACGGGCGACCGGCAAGGTTTCCAGCGGATAGAAACGCGTCAGCATCAGCGTGTACAGCGCCAGCGCGATGCCCGACAGAATCACCGAATAACGCCACGGCAACGTCACCGCCGCGATGGTCAACGGCACCAGATAATAGGAAACGAAGGGGTTGGTCGAACCGCCGGAGAAATACAGCAGCGCACTGTGAATCACCAGATCGCAGGCCAGTTGCAGCGCGTATTCGAGCTCGGTCACCGGCCACGATGTGCGCAGGCGCACGGCAGTGAACACGCAGAGCAGAATCGAACAGCCCAGGGTCATCGCCAATTGCACCCACGGCAACGGCAGCAATTGCAGCCAGTAGGCCAGACCCACGGACCCGGCCTGCGCGGCGAGCACAAGTGTGCGGATGAAAGTCAGCCGCCAGAGGTTCTGGCGAGTGGCGGAAGTCAGTTGTACGGGGGCGAGCATGAGCTCTCCTGATGAGCGCTCCAGGCGGATCGCACGGAGTATAACCAACGCGCGGGGTTCAGAGGCGAAAGTGCGGCAAACGACCACATGGCGACGATGAAGAATTCATCTGAGTTGAAGAAAATTCCGAGGGCTATTGGAGATCATTGTGGCGAGGGGATTTATCCCCGCTGGGTGGCGGAGCCGCCCCAAATCATGCGACCTCATTTAACCAGACATACCGTATCAGCCGGATTTGCGCCTGCTGCGCAGCCGATCGGGGATAAATCCCCTCGCCACAGAAGCACTCCCCACTGCGCGCAGGTATCTGTATAGAAGTTGTAACTGGGCGAACCGGATCATAGAAGTTAGAGTCTGATGGTTCACGCAGGCCGCGACCCATCACCTGCGCCTCATTCAAGGAGCCTTCATGCACACATTTCGCCGCAGCGCCGCCCTCCTCGCCCTGACCGTCGGCAGCGTCGCCAGCCTCCCGGTTCTGGCCGCCGATGAGCTGCACTACAACCAGATTTCCCTGCGCGCCGAAGTCAGCCAGGAAGTGGCCCGCGACCAGATGATCGTGACGCTCTACACCGAAGAGCAGAACACCGACCCGGCCAAACTCGCCGCCGCCATCAGCACCACCATGAACAAGGCCACCGCCCAGGCCAAGCAAGTCAAAGACATCACCCTGCGTACGGGCAGCCGCAACAGCTACCCGATCTACGACACCAAAGGCCAGAAAATCACCGGCTGGCGCGAACGCGCCGAACTGCGCCTGGAAAGCACCGACTTCGCCGCCCTGTCCAAACTCACCGGCGAGCTGCTGACCGACCTGAAAATGGGCGGCATGGACTTCGCCATCGCCGACCCGACCCGCAAGGCCAGCGAAGACCAGTTGCTCAAAGAAGCCGTCACCGCCTTCAAGACCCGCGCCCAACTGGCCACCGACGCCCTGGGCGGCAAGGGCTACAAAATCGTCAACCTGAACCTCAACAGCAACGGTTACCCACAACCGTACCTGCGCGCGCCGATGATGATGAAAGCCGCGGCCATGGATTCCGCGCCAGTCACGCCGGAAGTCGAAGCCGGCACCAGCCAGGTCAGCATGACCGCCGATGGCTCGATTGAAGTGTTGATGCAGTGATTTGAGCTTGGCTGAATGAAGGACCGGCAATCAGCAAATGGTTGCCGGTTTTTTTGTGTCCGGGTTTTGTAGTGAAGGATCCACCGCTATCGCGAGCAGGCTCGCTCCCACAGGTTGAACGCATTTCCATGTGGGAGCGAGCCTGCTCGCGAAGAACGATGACGCGATCTCAAGCGTGCGGATCAACCCGATCCAGCGCCCGATTCACCGCCAGCTCCGCCAGCATGATGATCTGCTGAATCGCCAGCGCCGTATTGCGCTGCGGTCGCCCCAGTTGATCGGCGAAATCGCTGGCCAGCGTGTTGGCTGAAGCAAGGGACTCACAGGCGTGAGCCAGCAGGCTTTCGGTGTCGATGTCGGGCTGGACCAGAAACATCGTGCTGGGTGGATGGGGTTTGCCGGGGGGCGGGCAGAGATAGAAATCGAGGGCACGCTTGATGGCTTCGCGGTTCTTCGCGAGATCGTCGGCACGCAGCGCGGCTTCGAGGGGGGTTGAGGTTTCTTCGGGTGGGTCGGGGACTGGTTTGGTCATTAAATAGCCCTACTTTGCTAAATGAACGCCATCACCTGCCGTTTCTCACGCGGCGAAGTGGGTGGCAACTATGTGCGGGGTGAGAAACCGGAAAAATAGGAAAACCGGCCAGACCGAAGTCTGCCCGCACACAGTCGCCATATCGCTATTGCAGACAACTGAAGAGCTGGCGGCAATTATGCGGACATGCGCACTGAATCACTAATTTTCCGGGTTCTCACACCCGATCGCTGAACAACCAGCGACGACCCAAGCCTAGAGAGCGCACGTCCGACGGACAACCTGAAAACCTTGTGGGAAGGTTCTGGCTGTTTCGCAGCGGATTTAAACAGCCAAAAAGCAAACCCTCACCCTAACCCTCTCCCAGAGGGAGAGGGGACTGACCGAGGTGTTTGGGGGAGATACGCCAACGTGAAACTCCGAGTTGAACTCAGGATTTGAAAAGCACACAAATCAGCCCCCTCTCCTCGGGGAGAGGGCTGGGGTGAGGGGCAAATCCACAACAAAAATAACGCCGAACACCCGCTTTTCACCACTCAATAGGCCGAGTGTCAGCTCGCCTGCTCTTGATCTTGATCCACCGGCGACGTCGGAAGGCTGAGTGGAGGGATTGATCCGGGTGTGGGAGCGCAGCGACCGTTCGACGAAGTCGAACACAGCGGAAGGAGGTGCAGCGAAGCAAACCGGAGCCGCTGCGCCCGGATCAGTCCCGGAGCGAAGGGACCCCGAGCCCCAGCGAGTGGGCCGAACGTAGGAGCTAGCGTTTTTTGCTTACTTTTTTAGGCGCTTGTAAAAAAGTAAGTCGCCGTAAGGGCGAAACCGCCAGCCGCCACACCGCAAAAAACGGATATTCACCCAAACCAACCAACACCCTGGTCGGCCCAAAGGCCGCCAAGGTGCCACCAATCGAAACACCCAGTTGCACCAAGTAAAACTCCCCAATCCCTGCCCCAATCCACCCCACCAAAGCCCACCGCGAAAACCCCTCAACCCCGCCCATCCCCAAGGGTATAAATAAGTAACACCAAGCCCCACCCAAGCGCACCCGACACCTCCAGCGCACCATTTCAGTGCCCCGAATGCACCGCAAAAACCACCCGCAAACGGTCAAATGCGTCAAAAGTTATACGGATGCGACATTAAGGTACGTTCGTGCCACCGTTTAACGCCGCCGACCGCTCTGGATCTTGCATTGGGTATGGGGCCTGCATAAGTATCCGCAGGCACGACTCACGAGGTCGTACCTCACAACTAAAAAATGACAACAAATCATGAGGCCAACATGCTTAAACACGCGGTCATTCCGTTTCTAGTCGGCGCAGGCTTGTTAGCCTCCGCACCTTTCGCCACCGCTGCGACTAACCTGGTGTTCTGCTCCGAAGGGAGCCCGGCCGGTTTTGATCCAGGCCAGTACACCACCGGAACCGACTTCGACGCCTCAGCCGAAACCATGTTCAACCGCCTGACCCAGTTCGAGCGCGGCGGCACCGCCGTGATTCCTGGCCTGGCGACCAAGTGGGACATTTCCGACGATGGCCTGACCTACACCTTCCACCTGCGTGAAGGCGTCAAGTTCCACACCACCCCGTATTTCAAGCCGACTCGTGAGTTCAACGCCGACGACGTGCTGTTCACCTTCAATCGCATGATTAACAAGGATGACCCGTTCCGTAAGGCGTACCCGACCGAATTCCCGTACTTCACCGACATGGGGATGGATACCAACATCACCAAGATCGATAAAGTCGACGACCACACCGTCAAGTTCACCCTGAAAGAAGTCGACGCCGCGTTCATCCAGAACATGGCCATGAGCTTCGCGTCCGTGCAGTCCGCCGAATACGCGGCCCAACTGCTCAAGGATGGCAAAGCCGCCGACATCAACCAGAAGCCGATCGGCACCGGCCCGTTCGTGTTCAAGAGCTACCAGAAAGACTCGAACATCCGTTACACCGGCAACAAGGATTACTGGAAACCTGAAGACGTGAAGATCGACAACCTGATCTTCGCCATCACCACCGACCCGTCGGTGCGTATCCAGAAGCTGAAAAAGAACGAGTGCCAGGTCACCCTGTTCCCGCGTCCGGCCGATCTGAAAGCGCTGAAAGAAGACAAGTCCCTGAAGATGCCGGATCAGGCTGGCTTCAACCTGGGCTACATCGCTTACAACGTGATGGACAAGGTCAAGGGCAGCAACGAGGCCAACCCACTGGCTGACCTGCGTGTGCGCCAGGCGCTGGACATGGCCGTGAACAAGCCGCAGATCATCGATTCGGTTTACCAGGGCGCCGGCCAACTGGCGGTCAACGCCATGCCACCGACCCAGTGGTCCTACGACACCACGATCAAGGATGCCAAGTACGACCCTGAGAAAGCCAAACAGCTGCTCAAGGAAGCCGGCGTCAAGGAAGGTACCGAGATCGTCCTGTGGGCGATGCCGGTGCAGCGTCCGTACAACCCGAACGCCAAACTGATGGCTGAAATGCTCCAGTCCGACTGGGCCAAGATCGGCTTGAAAGTGAAGATCACCAGCTACGAGTGGGGCGAGTACATCAAGCGTTCCAAAGGTGGCGAGAACCAGGCCATGATCATTGGCTGGAGCGGTGACAATGGTGATCCGGACAACTGGCTCAACGTTCTGTTCGGCTGCGACTCGCTGAGCGGCAACAACTTCTCCAAGTGGTGCGACAAGAAGTTCGACGGCCTGGTGAAAGAAGCCAAACGCACTACCGACCAGGGCAAGCGCACCGAGCTGTACAAACAGGCGCAACACGTCCTCAAAGATGCAGTTCCAATGACACCTATCGCTCACTCGACGGTGTATCAACCCATGCGCGCCAACGTGCAGGATTTCAAGATCAGCCCATTTGGCCTGAATTCCTTCTACGGCGTCAGCGTCAGCAAGTAAGACATTGCAACGGCGGCGTTTCTGACGTCGCCGTTGCTTTATCTACCGGGAAAAAAGGAAAAGGCCTACACCCAAATCCGCCGCAGATGATTGCTTCGGTATAGGCGCGTCGACTTTTCCTACGAGCATTAAGGCAATTACGTATTTACTGCCAGAGGCACGGTGCCTACCGTCGCGTACTGACCAGTGTCTGCGTGGGCCACCGGTTTTGCCGTACGTATTGGATTGAGCTCAATGCGACCAGAAAGTCCCGGGATAGGGACCCTGACGCATTGCACAACACTAAAAAGAGGGAGCGTCATGCGCCATACCTTGATTTTTTCCGCACTGTTGGGCGCCGGCCTGTTGGCCGCCACGTCTGCAAGCTACGCCGCCAGCGACAGCCTGGTGTTTTGCTCGGAAGGCAGCCCGGCGGGTTTCGATACCGCGCAATACACGACGGCCACCGACAACGACGCCGCCGAGCCGCTGTACAACCGCCTGGTGGAGTTCGAAAAAGGCGCGACCAATGTCGTACCCGGTCTGGCAACCAAGTGGGACATTTCCGAAGATGGCCTGAAATACACCTTTCACCTGCGTGAAGGCGTGAAATTTCACACAACCCCTTACTTCAAGCCGAGCCGCGATTTCAACGCCGACGACGTGCTGTTCACGTTCAATCGCATGCTCGATGCGCAACAGCCGTTCCGCAAGGCCTATCCCACCGAGTTTCCGTACTTCAACGGGATGAGCCTGAACAAGAACATCGCCAAGGTCGAGAAGACCGGGCCGCTGACCGTGGAGTTCACGCTCAACAGTGTTGACGCCGCGTTCATCCAGAACATCGCCATGAGCTTCGCCGCCATTCTGTCTGCCGAATACGCCGACAAACTGCTGGCCGACGGCAAGCCGAGCGACATCAACCAGAAGCCGATCGGCACCGGGCCGTTCGTGTTCAAGAGCTACCAGAAAGACTCGAACATCCGTTACACCGGTAACCCGCAGTACTGGGATCCGAGCCGGGTCAAGCTGAAGAACCTGATTTTCGCGATCAACACCGACGCCTCGGTACGTGTGCAGAAGCTCAAGGCCAACGAGTGCCAGATCACCCTGCACCCGCGCCCCGCCGATGTTGAAGCGCTGAAGGCCGACCCGAAATTGCAACTGATTTCCAAGCCGGGCTTCAACCTCGGCTACATCGCCTACAACGTCCGCCACAAGCCGTTCGATCAACTGGAAGTGCGTCAGGCGCTGGACATGGCGGTGAATAAACAGGGAATTCTCAACGCTGTTTATCAAGGCGCCGGCCAACTGGCCGTCAACGCCATGCCACCGACCCAGTGGTCCTACGACGACACCATCAAGGACGCCGCCTACAACCCGGAAAAAGCCAAGGAACTGCTCAAGGCTGCCGGCGTGAAAGAAGGCACCGAGATCACCCTGTGGGCAATGCCGGTGCAGCGTCCGTACAACCCGAACGCCAAACTGATGGCCGAAATGCTCCAGTCCGACTGGGCCAAGATCGGTCTGAAAGTGAAGATCGTCAGCTACGAATGGGGCGAGTACATCAAGCGCACCAAGAACGGCGAGCACGACGTCAGCCTGATTGGCTGGACCGGTGACAACGGGGATCCGGACAACTGGCTGGGCACGCTGTACAGCTGTGACGCCATCGGCGGCAACAACTACTCCATGTGGTGCGATCCGGCTTACGACAAGCTGATCAAACAGGCCAAGGTCGTCACCGACCGCGACCAGCGCACCGTGCTTTATAAACAGGCCCAGCAATTGCTTAAACAGCAAGTGCCGATCACGCCTGTCGCCCACTCGACGGTCAACCAGCCGTTAAGCACCCGGGTCGAAGGATTCAAAGTCAGCCCGTTCGGCCGCAACGTGTTCTCGGGTGTCAGTATCGATTAAACCAACCGATTAGCCGCAATGCTGAGGGGAGCCGTCTACTCCCCTCACGCAAGCGCTTTGCCTAAATTCGCCAATCCGGCTTTTTGCAAACGTTTGCGATGTGTGAACGAGTTCTAAACCAATAACCGGCATACCAAAAAAAGCCGGGATAAAAAGAAAGTAAAGGAGCTTCACCCATGAAACTGAGCAGCACCGCGATACTGGCCCTGGCCATCAGCAGCATCACCGCCACGGCTTATGCGGAAACCCAGAGCCAGGCGTTCACCCCGGTGACCGTCAACACCAAGAGCGCCCAGGCTGAGGCCACTGGGTTCGTCGAAGGACAGTCGATCACCGGTACGACACGTAACTGGTACGCCAACGAGCAACTGAAGCGCGGCGGCAAATTCTCCTATAAAAAAAATGGTTCTCCGGCCGAAACTGACCGTCGGATCAACTGGGTGCAAGGGACCATCGTCAAGTACAACTCGGGTTTCACCGAGGGCACTGTAGGTATCAGCACCGAAGTTGCGGCATATAACGCAATTGCGCTTGAACGTGATCGTGAAAATCTGGCTTCCGGAAATGGCGGCGCCCCAAAGACGGGCGTGGGATCGGGTAACAACCGCACCCTGACGCACAAGAATAACGGTGAAGCCGTAGATCAGTGGAGCAAGGTAGGCCTTGCCAACATCAAGGCGCGCGTTTCCAACACCACTCTGACTGCCGGTCGTATGAGCTTCAGCAGCCCGCAGGTCGACGTGATCGGCAACCGTGCACTGCCTTCGAGCTTCGAGGGTGTCTCCCTGCACAGTGAAGAGTTGAACAATCTGTCCTTCGACCTGGCCACTTTTGATCGCGTCTCGCCACGATCGGAACAAAGCCTGCAGAAATTCCGCGCCGAGTATGCCAACGGCCGTGTCGAATCCGACAAGGTCAACACCGCCGGTATCAGCTATCAGCCGCTCGAAAGTCTGAAAACCAGTCTATGGGGCACGCAAGTTGAAGATCTGTGGAACCAGTACTACTTCGGCGCCACCCATGAACTGGGTGACAGCAGCGTCCTCGCCCTGACTACCGGTTTCAACTACTACAAAACCGTCGACGAAGGTAAGAAGCTGCTGGGCGACATCGACAACGACACCTACTCGCTGTCGTTCGGACTGACCCACCAAGCGCATAACCTGACCTTCTCCTACCAGCAAGTAAACGGTAACGAGTACTTCGATTACCTGCACGAGACTAACGGTATCTACCTAGCCAACTCCCTGCTGTCGGACTTCAACGGCCCGAACGAGAAATCCTTCCAGGTTTCATACGCCATCAATATGGCCGAGTACGGTGTGCCGGGCCTGAAATTCAACATCTATCAAGCTCGCGGCTGGGGAATCGATGGCACGCACTACAACGGCAACAAAGGCGTTGAAGGCAAAGGCTACGACGGCATCCAGGAACAGGATGGCGAGCACCACTATGAATACGGCATCGGTGCGACCTATGCGGTACAAAGCGGTCCTCTGAAAGCCACCACGATTCGCGGCACCTACACAGCCCACCGTGCGAGCGAGTTCCAATCGGACGGCAGCATCAACGAGTTCCGTCTCGTAACCACCATCCCGTTCAACATTCTGTAAAAACGCCAACCGACGGCTGACTCATGATGAGTCGGCCGTTCGGTTTTCTGTCTTCAACCGATTGCAGAGGGTTATCGATGAAAATGCTTCCCCTACGTGCGGCCATCGCGGCTGCGTTGCTGAGTGTCGCTGTCGGCGCCTCGGCCAAACCCTTGGTGGTCTGCACCGAAGCCAGCCCGGAAGGCTTCGATATGGTCCAGTACACAACTGCAGTCACGGCGGACGCTGTGGCCGAAACCATCTTCAATCGCCTGGCCGATTTCAAGCCCGGCACCACCGAAGTGATCCCGGCGCTCGCCGAGTCCTGGGACATCAGCGAAGATGGCCTGACCTACACCTTCCACCTGCGCAAAGGCGTCAAGTTTCACACCACCGAATATTTCAAGCCGACCCGCGACATGAATGCCGACGACGTGGTCTGGAGCTTCCAGCGTCAGCTGGACCCGAATCACCCGTGGCACAAACTGTCGAGCGTAGGCTTCCCGTACTTTGAAAGCATGGGCTTCAAGGAACTGCTCAAAAGCGTAGAAAAAGTCGACGACAACACGGTCAAGTTCACCCTGACCCGTCGCGAAGCGCCGTTCCTGGCCGACATCGCCATGGCCTTCTCGTCGATCTACCCGGCCGAGTACGCCGACCAGTTGCTCAAGGCCAACAAGACCGGCGATCTTAACAACAAGCCGATCGGCACCGGCCCGTTTATCTTCCAGCGCTACGCCAAGGATGCGCAGGTGCGCTTCAAGGCCAACCCGGATTATTTCCGTGGCAAGCCACCGGCCGACGCGTTGATCCTGGCGATCGCCACCGACAACAACGTGCGCCTGCAAAAGCTCAAGGCCAACGAGTGCCAGGTCGCGCTGTATCCGAAACCGGATGACATCCCGAGCATCAAGAAAGACAGCAAGCTGAAAGTCGACGAGCTGGACGCGATGACCGTTTCGTACATCGCCATGAACACCCAGCACAAGTACATGAGCGACGTACGCGTGCGCAAAGCCATCGACATCGCGTTCGACAAGGAAGCCTACGTCAACGCGCTGTTCGGCAAGGGCAACGCGTCGGTGGCGGTCAACCCGTACCCGCCGACCCTGCTCGGCTACAACCATGATCTGAAAAACCCGCCACGCGACCTCGACAAGGCACGCGCCCTGCTCAAGGAAGCCGGGGTTCCGGAAGGCACCACCTTCACCCTGTTCACCCGCAACGGCGGCGGTCCGACCAACCCCAACCCGATGCTCGGTGCGCAGATGATGCAGGCTGACCTGGCGAAAGTCGGGATCAAGATCGACATCCGCGTGATGGAATGGGGCGAAATGCTCAAGCGCGCCAAGGCCGGCGAGCACGACATGGTCTCGGCCGGATGGGCGGGCGACAACGGCGACCCGGATAACTTCCTGACGCCTATGCTCAGTTGCGAGGCCGCCAAGAACGGCGAAAACTACGCACGCTGGTGCAACGAGAAATTCCAGGCACTGCTGGATGAAGCGCGGGCTAAAGTAGATCCGGCCGAACGCGCCGCGCTCTACGAACAGGCTCAAGTGCTGTTTAATCAGGACCAGCCATGGATCAGCATGGCCCATACTCGGATGTTCACTGCAATGCGCAACAATGTAGAGGGCTACCACATCAGCCCTCTCACCACTAATAACTTCGCCACCACCCAGGTGAAGTAGATAAGAAACGCCCGGCGTCCCTTACCTGAGGGACACCGGACACGCCTAACCGGCTGATGAGGTACCACACAAGATGTTTAGTTTTATTGCCCGCCGACTGGGGTTGTTGATCCCCACGTTTTTCGGCATCACCTTGCTGACTTTCGCGTTGATTCGCATGATTCCGGGCGACCCCGTGGAAGTGATGATGGGCGAACGTCGGGTCGACCCCGAAATGCACGCTCAGGCAATGGAACGCCTGGGGCTGAACAAGCCGCTGTATGCCCAGTATCTGGACTACATCGGCAAACTGGCTCAGGGCGATCTCGGTGAGTCGTTGCGTACCCGTGAAAGCGTGTGGACCGAGTTCACCTCTCTTTTCCCGGCGACCCTGGAACTGTCCATGGCCGCCCTGCTGTTCGCTGGCATCCTCGGGCTTCTGGCCGGGGTGATCGCGGCACTCAAACGAGGATCGCTGTTCGACCACGGGGTGATGGGCATCTCCCTCGCGGGCTATTCGATGCCGATCTTCTGGTGGGGCCTGATCCTGATCATGTTCTTCTCGGTGAGCCTGGGCTGGACCCCGGTGTCCGGGCGCATCGACCTGCTGTATGACATCGAGCCGAAAACCGGCTTCATGCTGATCGACACGCTGCTGGCCGATGACGTCGGCGCGTTCTTCGACGCCCTGCACCACCTGATCCTGCCGGCCATCGTGCTCGGTACCATTCCGCTGGCGGTAATCGCGCGGATGACCCGTTCGTCGATGCTCGAAGTGCTGCGCGAAGACTACATCCGCACCGCCAAGGCCAAAGGCCTGTCGCCGTCGCGCGTGGTGTTCGTGCACGGTCTGCGCAATGCGCTGATTCCGGTGCTGACCGTGGTCGGCCTGCAGGTCGGCACGCTGCTGGCCGGTGCGGTCCTGACCGAAACCATCTTCTCCTGGCCCGGCATCGGTAAATGGCTGATCGAAGCCATCGGCGCCCGAGACTACCCGGTGGTGCAAAACGGCATCCTGTTAATCGCCTGCCTGGTGATTCTGGTCAACTTCGTGGTGGACATCCTCTACGGCTTTGCCAACCCACGCATCCGTCATCAGCGCTGAGGTCAATACCCATGAGCACTCCAACATCCTCAGTAGCCACCGCCACGTCCGCCGTGGATCAAAGCCTGCTGTACCCGTCGCCGTACAAAGAATTCTGGCAAGCGTTCTCGAAGAACAAGGGCGCCGTTGCCGGCCTGCTGTTCATGCTGCTGATCATCTTCTGCGCGATCTTCGCGCCGTGGGTCGCGCCGCATAACCCGAGCGAGCAATACCGTGACTTCCTGCTGACGCCGCCGGCGTGGCTCGAAGGCGGGCAGATGCAGTTCCTGCTCGGCACCGACGAACTCGGCCGTGACCTGCTGTCGCGTCTGATCCAGGGCTCGCGCCTGTCGCTGCTGATCGGCTTGTCGTCGGTGGTGATGTCGCTGATTCCGGGGATCCTGCTGGGTCTGTTTGCCGGTTTCTTCCCGAAAGTGGTCGGCCCGACCATCATGCGTCTGATGGACATCATGCTGGCCCTGCCGTCGCTGCTGCTGGCCGTGGCAATCGTCGCCATCCTCGGCCCTGGTCTGATCAACACCGTGATCGCGATTGCCGTGGTTTCCCTGCCGTCCTACGTGCGTCTGACCCGTGCCGCCGTCATGGGCGAACTGAACCGCGACTACGTCACCGCCGCGCGTCTGGCCGGTGCCGGTCTGCCGCGTCTGATGTTCATCACCGTGCTGCCCAACTGCATGGCGCCGCTGATCGTGCAGGCAACCCTGAGCTTCTCCTCGGCGATTCTCGATGCCGCCGCACTGGGCTTCCTCGGCCTCGGCGTACAACCGCCAACCCCTGAGTGGGGCACCATGCTGGCCTCGGCCCGCGACTACATCGAACGCGCCTGGTGGGTGGTGAGCCTGCCTGGTCTGACCATTTTGCTCAGCGTGCTGGCAATCAACTTGATGGGCGACGGCCTGCGCGATGCGCTGGACCCGAAACTCAAGAACGCCGCCTGAGGAGATTCAAATGTCACTGCTAGAAATCAAGAATCTCAACGTCCGCTTCGGCGACAAGACCGCGACCCCGGTGGTCGACGGCCTCGACCTGAAAGTCGACAAAGGCGAAGTGCTGGCCATCGTTGGCGAGTCGGGTTCGGGTAAATCCGTGACCATGATGGCGCTGATGGGCCTGATCGAGCACCCCGGCATCGTCACCGCCGACTCGCTCAGCTTCGACGGCAAGGACATGCTCAAGCTGAGCAATCGTCAGCGTCGGCAGATCGTCGGCAAAGACCTGTCGATGGTCTTCCAGGACCCGATGACCGCACTGAACCCGAGCTACACCGTCGGTTTCCAGATCGAAGAAGTGCTGCGCCTGCACCTGAAAATGTCCGGCAAGCAAGCGCGCAAGCGTGCCATCGAACTGCTGGAAAAGGTCGAGATCCCGGGCGCCGCCAGCCGTATGGACGCCTACCCGCATCAACTGTCTGGCGGTATGAGCCAGCGTGTCGCGATCGCCATGGCGATTGCCGGCGAGCCGAAACTGTTGATCGCCGACGAACCGACCACCGCGCTGGACGTAACGATTCAGGCGCAGATCATGGATCTGCTGCTGGCGTTGCAGAAAGAACAGAACATGGGCCTGGTGCTGATCACTCACGACCTCGCGGTCGTGGCGGAAACTGCCCAGCGCGTCTGCGTGATGTACGCCGGTCAAGCCGTGGAAGTCGGTCAGGTGCCGCAACTGTTCGACATCCCGGCGCACCCGTACAGCGAAGCGCTGCTCAAGGCGATTCCCGAGCACAGCCTCGGCGCCTCACGCCTGTCGACCCTGCCGGGCATCGTTCCGGGCCGTTACGACCGACCGCAGGGTTGCCTGCTGTCGCCGCGCTGCCCGTATGTGCAGGACAACTGCCGCACCCAGCGTCCGGGCCTTGATCCGAAAGCCAACAGCCTCGCCCGCTGCTTCTACCCGCTGAACCAGGAGGTGGCGTAATGGCCGTCGTACTTACCGCCCGCGACCTGACCCGTCACTACGAAGTCTCCCGTGGCCTGTTCAAGGGCCACGCCACCGTGCGCGCGCTCAACGGCGTGTCGTTCGAACTGGAAGCCGGCAAGACCCTCGCCGTAGTGGGTGAGTCGGGCTGCGGCAAATCCACCCTCGCCCGCGCCCTGACGCTGATCGAAGAGCCGTCGTCGGGTTCGCTGCAGATCGCCGGCCAGGAAGTCGCCGGCGCCGACAAGGCCGAGCGCAAGCAACTGCGCAAAGACGTGCAGATGGTGTTTCAGAGCCCGTATGCGTCGTTGAACCCACGGCAGAAAATCGGTGATCAATTGGCCGAGCCGTTGCTGATCAACACCAAGCTGTCGGCCAGCGAACGTCGCGAGAAAGTCCAGGCGATGATGAAGCAGGTCGGCTTGCGGCCCGAGCATTACCAGCGCTATCCGCACATGTTCTCCGGCGGTCAGCGCCAGCGTATCGCTCTGGCGCGGGCAATGATGCTGCAACCGAAAGTGCTGGTCGCGGACGAACCGACTTCGGCACTGGACGTATCGATTCAGGCCCAAGTGCTGAACCTGTTCATGGATTTGCAGCAGGAGTTCAACACCGCCTACGTGTTCATCTCGCACAACCTCGCGGTGGTGCAGCACGTGGCCGATGACGTGATGGTGATGTACCTCGGCCGCCCGGTGGAATTGGGTCCGAAGAACGACATCTACGAACGCCCGCTGCACCCGTACACCCAGGCGCTGCTGTCGGCGACCCCGACCATCCACCCGGACCCGAACAAGCCGAAAATCAAGATCGTCGGCGAACTGCCCAACCCTTTGAACCCGCCACCGGGCTGCGCTTTCCACAAGCGCTGCCCGTACGCGACCGAGCGTTGCACCACGGAAGAACCGCTGTTGCGTGAGCTGGATAATCGGCAGGTGGCCTGCCACTACGCCGAGCAGTTTCTCGACGGCGCGGCGTAGGCCCACGAAATATCTCATGTGGGAGCGAGCCTGCTCGCGAAGGCGTCATTTCGGTCAACATCATCGGTGACTGATTAACCGCTTTCGCGAGCAGGCTCGCTCCCACAGGGAATTCGTGTTGATTCAAGAGTTCACGCGATAACAAAACCCCTTCCACCTCCATTGCGCATCAGTCGAGGCAGAAGGGGTTTTTCTTTGGCCGGCGATCTATGTCTGGCTATCGCCTTCGTCACCCGGATCATCGGTGTCCGGCTCGTCGGTCGTCGAGTCATCATCTTCGGCGCTGCCACCCTGATTCATATCTCCCGGCTCCGACTCGGATTTGGCCAGCATCAGCCCGCTATGCCCGACCTGCCCATTGAACGCCTGAGATTCGTGATCCTCGCATTCGGCCCAGGCCGTTGCAGTGCCGAGGGACAGCATCACCATCACTTTCAACAACATCAAAACCCGTAGCAATCTGCTTTTCATGGCCGACTCCATCCTGTTGCGCTAAGACATGCTTGCCGGACTGGCTCCGTGTGAAATCTAGTTGCGATCCGACCGGCTCACCACTTAGGACGCGACCGCGCAGGCAGAAATGCCATCGACCGCCAGATTGCTTTCGAATAACCCCGATAACCGAATCAGCTAAGCGCCGCGCGTGGCCTGCCAGGTCAGTGGAATGGAAATCAGCACCAGCAGCGCGCTCATCAACCAGACACTGTGCCCGCCAAACTGGCCATACAGCTGACCGCTGAGCACCGGCGACAACAGCGCGCTGGCACTCCAGCTCATGAAGAACAGCCCGAAGTACTGACCGCTCTTGCCGCTCTGCGCAAAGTGCATCGCCAGCACATTCAGTGGAGGCATGAACAGCGCCTCGCCCAGCGTCCAGATCAGCGTCGACAGACAGACAAAAGCCAAGCCGGAACCGAACGGCAACATGCCCAGCCCACAGGCCAACAGGACACTGCCAACGAGCATCTGCCAACGCGAGCCCCAACGCTCGACCGCGTGCGATAGCGGGATTTGTAAAGCGATCACCAACAGCGCATTGAGCCCGAACTGCCAGCCGATCGCCTCTGTGCTCAGGTGGTAGTAATCACGCAGATAATTGCCCAGCGTGCTGTAGACCGTGTCGAACGCGATGCCGAGCACGGCCGTCGCCGCCAGCAACCAGAGGAACGGCTTGTCGCGAAGCGGCACGCTCGAGCCATCGGCGGATTCGTCTCCAACCACCAGCACCGGCCGCCGCCACGTTGTGCGCAGGAACCACAGCAACGCCAGCATCGTCATCGCTGCACTGGCAAAAAACACCCAACGAAAATCCGCTTGCGCCAACACCCCACCCGCCACCCCGGCAGCGGCCATGCCCAGATTACGCGCGACCCGACTCAGGGCCTGCGCACGCGAGCGTTGCGCGACTTCGCAATACTCCATGATCAGCCGCTGATGCAACGTCCGAATCGCCCCATCGATGACACCGCTAAGCAATAGCAAACCGGCGAGCCAAGGCACCTGCGTCACCAGCCCCAACAGCATCAACACCCACACCGAAACGAAAAACAACGCCGCCGTCAGCCGCGCCGTGCGCACGTGATCACTGAGCCAGCCACCGAGCATCGAACCGACCAACAACCCCCCGCCATAGGCCGACAGCAACCAGCCGACGGTTTCAATCGCCAGCCCCAGTTCCTGACGCAAGTACAACGCCATGAAGAGCTTGACCATGGCGCTGAGGCGGTTGATGAACAATAGAGCCGCGAGGACCCAGGCCATGGGGGTGAAATAGCCGTTGGGGCGCAGGAGTTGGGTCAGTCCTTTGAGCATGTAACGTCCGATGGGCGCGAGGGTTTGATGAACAGTAGACGGCTTGGATTGGAATGTCGTGGGGGTGAGGTCAGCGGAAGTAAAAGCAGAGCATGGCTACGACGTAGAGGGAAAACGCCTTACGGAAAAATCGCCGCGCCCGGATTCAACTTGATTTTTCACGCGGCGTTAAAGATCAAAAGCCCCTCACCCTAACCCTCTCCCGGAGGGAGAGGGGACTGACCGGGTCGCTTGGGCAAGGTACGCCGACCTGAAATACCGAGCCGAACTCGGGATTTGAACAGATCATCAATCGGCCCCCTCTCCCTCGGGAGAGGGCTGGGCGGGCGGCGTTCCGATGAGGGGCGAATCCAACACAGATCCAAAGCAGACCACACGCTTCTCACCACTCAAAACAATGAGCGCAAGCTCGAGTGCCTTTGATCTTGCTTTTGATCCACGGGCGACGTCGGAAGGCTGAGTGGAGGGATTGATCCGGGCGTGGGAGCGCAGCGACCGTTCGACGAAGTCGAACACAGCGGAAGGAGGTGCAGCGAAGCAAACCGGAGCCGCTGCGCCCGGATCGATCCCGGAGCGAAGGAACCCGAGCCTGCGAGGGCCGAACGCAGGAGCAAGCGTTTTTTGCTTACTTTTTTAGGCGCTTGTAAAAAAGTAAGTCGCCGTAAGGGCGAAACCGCCAGCCGCAGCCCCCGCAGCAACGGATATTCACCCAAAACCCCAACAGCCTGGTCGGCCCAACGGCCGCCAAGACCAAAAGCGGCAGCCCATAAAAAAGCCCCCAAGGCCTACACCTCAGGGGCTTTCAGAAAAACACCTCAAACCTTAATGATGCTCCCGCGTCGCGCGGAATTTCACATCCGGCCAGCGCTCTTCCATCAACGCCAGATTCACCCGCGTCGGCGCCAGGTAAGTCAGGTGACCACCGCCATCGAGCGCGAGATTCTCCACCGCCTTGTTGGAAAACTCCTCAAGCTTCTTCTTGTCGTCGCACTCGATCCAGCGCGCCGAATACACAGTGATCGGCTCATACGAACACTCGACCTTGTATTCCTCTTTCAAGCGGCTGGCGACCACATCGAACTGCAGCACACCGACGGCGCCAAGAATGATGTCGTTGCTGCGCTCCGGGAAGAACACCTGCGTCGCGCCCTCTTCCGCCAACTGCTGCAGGCCCTGACGCAACTGCTTGGACTTCAGCGGATCACGCAGACGCACGCGACGGAACAGTTCCGGGGCGAAGTGCGGAATACCGGTGAAACCAAGGACTTCGCCTTCGCTGAAGGTGTCGCCGATCTGGATCGTACCGTGGTTGTGCAGACCGATGATGTCGCCAGCGTAGGCTTCTTCGAGCTGTTCACGCTCGGAGGAGAAGAACGTCAGGGCGTCGCCGATGCGCACGTCCTTGCCGGTGCGCACGTGGCGCATCTTCATGCCTTTCTCGTACTTGCCGGAGCAGATACGCATGAAGGCGATGCGGTCGCGGTGTTTCGGGTCCATGTTCGCCTGGATCTTGAAGATGAAGCCCGAGAACTTCTCTTCCACCGGCTCGACGGTACGCTCATTGGCCACACGGGCCAGCGGACGCGGCGCCCAATCGACGACAGCATCGAGCACGTGGTCGACACCGAAGTTGCCCAATGCGGTACCGAAGAACACCGGGGTCAGTTGGCCGTCGAGGAATTCCTGCTGGTTGAATTCGTGACAGGCGCCCTGCACCAGTTCCAGCTGCTCGATGAAACGATCGTACTCATCGCCCAGGTGCGCGCGCGCCTCGTCGGAGTCGAGTTTTTCGATGATCTTGGTTTCGGTGCGTTCGTGACCGTGACCGGCGGTGTAGACAATGATGTAGTCGTCGGCCAGGTGATACACGCCCTTGAAATCGCGGTAGCAACCGATCGGCCAGGTGATGGGCGCAGCCTTGATCTTCAGAACGGCTTCGATCTCGTCGAGCAGTTCGATCGGGTCGCGGATGTCACGGTCGAGTTTGTTGATGAAGCTGACGATCGGCGTGTCACGCAGACGGCAGACGTCCATCAGCGCAATGGTCCGTGGCTCTACACCCTTACCGCCGTCGAGCACCATCAAGGCCGAGTCCACCGCTGTCAGGGTGCGGTAGGTGTCTTCGGAGAAGTCTTCGTGGCCCGGGGTGTCGAGCAGGTTGATCATGTGTTCGCGATAGGGGAACTGCATGACCGACGTGGTAATGGAAATACCCCGCTGCTTCTCCATCTCCATCCAGTCGGATGTCGCATGGCGATCGGATTTGCGGGATTTCACCGTACCGGCCACTGCAATCGCCTTGCCCATCAACAGGAGCTTTTCGGTGATTGTGGTTTTACCGGCATCGGGGTGGGAAATAATGGCGAAAGTGCGGCGTTTCGCGACTTCGGCGGCCTGTTGGGTCATGGGAAATCGCCTGGCGGTGATTCAAAAAAGGGCGGCGAGTATAGCTTAAAAAGTGATCGCCGAACCACCGTCCCTCGGCCGCGCAAAACCCCGTAGGAGCTGCCGAAGGCTGCGATCTTTTGATCTTGTTTTCAGCAGCAAAGTCAAAAGATCGCAGCCTTCGGCAGCTCCAACAGGGTGGCCAAATAGTGTCTAACGTGGGAACCTTTTAAAGCACGGAGACGTCCATCCCCTGTTACGAACTTTCGTCAGGGGCTGAAAAATCAGCAAGTTAGCCTGACGAGGCTGCGCTCATGGCTCGCTTTCAGACCGCTTTGCCGGCTCTGAAAAACGGCTACTTTTCGCGAACGACGCTCCCGGCAGCCAAGGCTTGGCATGCCACACGGGACTGCGCTCGCCGACTACAAAAAAAGGAGTCCGCCTGTGGCTATCCGCTATGGCAAAGGGCTGATGGGAGGTGCGGTGGTGATCGCGCTCCTGGCCCTGCTGGTCCACTGGATCGGCATCAACACGATCGAACACTACCGCGACGATTTGTTGTTTTACCTGCAAGCTCATCTGATTCTCGTCCTCGCTTCCATGCTGGCCGCCCTTGTCGTGGGCATTCCCGCCGGTATCTTCCTCAGCCGCCCGACCATGGTCGGCCGCGCCGAACGCTTCATGCAAATCTTCAATATCGGCAATACCGTGCCACCGCTGGCCGTGCTCGCGATTGCGCTGGGCATCCTCGGCATCGGCAGTGGTCCGGCAATCTTCGCGCTGTTCCTCGCCTCGCTGTTGCCGATTGTGCGCAACACCTATGAAGGCCTGAAAAATGTTCAGGGCTCGCTGAAAGAAGCCGCTGTCGGCATCGGCATGACGCCGCGCCAAGTGCTGTGGAAAGTCGAATTGCCCAACGCCGTGCCGATCATCGTCGGTGGCGTGCGTGTCGCACTGGCGATCAACGTCGGCACCGCGCCGCTGGCGTTCCTGATCGGCGCCAACAGCCTCGGCAGCCTGATCTTCCCCGGCATCGCCCTGAACAATCAGCCGCAACTGCTGCTCGGCGCCGCGTGCACCGCGCTGTTGGCGCTGTTGCTCGATGGCGTGGTCACCCTCGCCAGCCGCCTATGGCTCGAACGCGGTTTGCGCCCGTCTTAAGGCTTTGCGAAGGAATATTTATGAAACGACTTAGCTTGATCTTAGGCTGCGTCCTGCTGTTCGCAGGAGTCGCGCAAGCCGCTGAAAAACCGGTCATCCGCCTCGGCGCCCGGGTCTTCACCGAGCAGACCCTGCTCGCCGAAATCACCGCGCAATACCTGCGCAGCAAAGGCTACGACGCGCAAATCACCGGCGGTCTGGGCAGCAACCTCGCGCGCAGCGCCCACGAAAGTGGCCAATTGGACCTGCTCTGGGAATACACCGGCGTGTCGCTGGTGGCCTATAACCACGTCACTGAAAAACTCGACAGCGCGCAGTCCTACGCCCGGGTCAGAGAGCTCGACGCGAAGAAAGGCCTGATCTGGCTGACGCCGTCGAAATTCAGCAACACCTACGCCCTCGCTCTGCCGAAAAAAATCGCCGAGCAATATCCGCAGATCGGCAACATCAGCCAGCTCAACGAAGTGCTGCGCGCCGAGGCCAAGACCAACCACTTGGTGGCGCTGGACACCGAGTTCGCCAACCGCTCCGACGGTCTCGACGGCATGGTCAAGCTCTACGACATGAACCTGACCCGCAAGAACATCCGGCAGATGGACGCCGGCCTGGTCTACACCGCGCTGCGTAACGGTCAGGTGTTTGCCGGTCTGGTCTACACCACCGATGGCCGCCTCAACGCCTTCGGCCTGAAATTGCTGGAGGACGACAAGCATTACTTCCCCGACTACACCGCCGCTCCCGTGGTGCGTCAGGCCACGCTGGACGCCAACCCGAAACTGGCCGAACAACTCAAGCCGCTGGCCGAACTGTTCGACGACGAAACCATGCGCCAACTCAACGCGCGGGTCGATGTCGATCATGAAAGCCCATCGTCCGTTGCCGCCGATTTCCTGCGCCAGCATCCACTGAATTAAGAGAGGAGAAGTCATGGAATTTCTGAACGCCTTTTCCCATCTCGACTGGCAGCAGGTGATGCACCTGACCTGGCAGCACATCACTCTGGTCGGCATCGCCGTGACCCTGGCGATCGTCATCGGCGTGCCGCTGGGCATCCTGATGACACGCTTTCCCACCCTCGCCGGCCCGCTGCAAGCCAGTGCCACGGTGCTGCTGACCGTGCCGTCGATCGCCCTGTTCGGTCTGCTGCTGCCGTTCTATTCCAAGTTCGGCCAGGGCCTGGGGCCGCTGCCGGCGATCACCGCCGTGTTCCTTTATTCGCTGCTGCCGATCATGCGCAACACCTACCTCGCCCTGACCGGCGTTGAACCGGGCATCCGCGAAGCCGCGCGCGGCATCGGCATGACCTTCGGCCAGCGCCTGCGCATGGTCGAACTGCCGATTGCGGTGCCAGTGATCCTCGCTGGCGTGCGCACCGCCGTGGTGATGAACATCGGCGTGATGACCATCGCCGCGACCATCGGCGCCGGCGGCCTCGGTGTGTTGATCCTCGCCTCCATCAGCCGCAGTGACATGTCGATGCTTATCGTCGGCGCGCTGCTGGTCAGTCTTCTGGCGATTTTCGCCGATCTCGTTTTGCAGTGGCTGCAACGCTCGCTGACTCCAAAAGGACTCCTGAAATGATCGAACTTCAAAACCTCAGCAAAACTTTCCAAAGCAACGGCAAAGATGTCAAAGCCGTGGACTCGGTACGCCTGACCGTCAATGAAGGCGAGATCTGCGTGTTCCTCGGGCCATCGGGTTGCGGCAAAAGCACCACGCTGAAAATGATCAACCGCCTGATCAAACCGACCTCGGGCAAGATCCTCATCAACGGTGAAGACACCACCGATCTCGACGAGGTGACCCTGCGCCGCAACATCGGCTATGTGATCCAGCAGATCGGTCTGTTCCCGAACATGACCATTGAAGAGAACATCGTCGTGGTGCCGAAACTGCTCGGCTGGGACAAACAGAAATGCCACGACCGCGCCCGCGAACTGATGAGCATGATCAAGCTTGAGCCCAAGCAGTATCTGCATCGCTACCCGCGTGAATTGTCCGGTGGTCAGCAACAGCGTATCGGCGTGATCCGCGCCTTGGCCGCTGATGCCCCACTGCTGTTGATGGACGAGCCGTTCGGCGCGGTCGACCCGATCAACCGCGAGATGATCCAGAACGAATTCTTCGAGATGCAACGCGCGCTGAACAAGACCGTAATCATGGTCAGCCACGACATCGACGAAGCGATCAAACTGGGCGACAAGATCGCCATTTTCCGCGCCGGCAAACTGCTGCAGATCGACCACCCGGACACCCTGCTCGCGCATCCGGCGGATGATTTCGTCAGCAATTTCGTCGGTCAGGACAGCACGCTCAAACGCCTGCTGTTGGTGAAAGCCGAAGACGCGGCGGACAACGCGCCGTCGGTCAGCCCGGAAACGCCAGTGGCCGATGCGCTGGAATTGATGGACGAGCACGACCGTCGCTACGTGGTGGTCACCTGCGCCGAGAACAAGGCGCTGGGGTACGTGCGCCGTCGCGACCTGCATCGCCAGACCGGCACCTGCGCGCAATTCCTGCGCGAGTTCAACGCCACCGCAGCGTACGACGAGCACCTGCGCATCCTGTTGTCGCGCATGTACGAGTTCAACCGCGCCTGGCTGCCGGTGATGGATGCCGAGCGGGTATTCCTCGGTGAAGTGACGCAGGAGTCGATTGCGGCTTATCTGAGTTCGGGGCGTTCGCGGGGGATGAAGACCAGTATCGTCTCGCCGGCTGAGACCGTGGTCGCATAATCCGTCTGCGTGGTTGAAACCCGATCCCTGTGGGAGCGAGCCTGCTCGCGAAAGCGCAATATCAGTCGACGCTGATGGCGGCTGTGAAAATGCCTTCGCGAGCAGGCTCGCTCCCACAGGATCTACTTAATTTTGTTGATCTTCACTGGGTGACAAAGAATCTCAACAGCCTCTCCTGCAAGAGCGTCGTCAATTCAGCTTCTTCAAGGTTCAAATCCCCCTTCAAAAGACTCTCTCGCTGCCAACGTCGCCGATGTTGCCGCCATCACACTTACCAACGATCTAGCCGACAAAAGCCACGAACGTGCAGGTATTTTTAACACTCGAAAATTCGCCGGGAACATCTGCCCGTCATCTCGGTCGGGTAGAAGGAGTGATGAACGCGACGCACGTCAGAAGCGTGCAAAAACGCGACATTTTTAGTTGATCTCGCGCCCCTCACGCCCTAAAGTTCGCGCCGAACGTCCATGCTGGAAACGATCCATCCGGCTCAAGTACTGACGACGAGACAGCAAGGCCAAGGGATAACCGCACATCTCTGGGCCTTTTTGCTTTCGGCGGCAATGCCTTGGGAAGTAGGCGAACCAAAGTGGGGATACGGAGGGCGTTCATGCACCCATTGTTTTTACGAGTTTGCCCATAGGAGCACCCAGCATGTCGATCCAGGTCGAAGACTATTTCGCGCGCGCTACATTCGACAAAATGAAGGCGTTCGCCGACAAACAGGAAACCCCGTTCGTGGTGATCGACACCGCGATGATCGCCCAGGCCTACGATGACCTGCGCGCCGGTTTCGAATTCGCCAAGGTCTACTACGCGGTCAAGGCCAACCCGGCCGTCGAGATCATCGACCTGCTCAAAGACAAGGGTTCGAGCTTCGATATCGCCTCGATCTACGAGCTGGACAAAGTCATGGATCGCGGCGTCAGCCCGGACCGTATCAGCTACGGCAACACCATCAAGAAATCCAAGGACATCCGCTACTTCTACGAGAAAGGCGTGCGTCTGTTCTCCACCGACTCGGAAGCCGACCTGCGCAACATCGCCAAGGCTGCACCGGGTTCGAAAGTCTATGTGCGCATCCTCACTGAAGGCTCGACCACTGCTGACTGGCCGCTGTCGCGCAAGTTCGGCTGCCAGACCGACATGGCCATGGACTTGCTGATCCTCGCTCGCGACCTCGGTCTGGTGCCGTACGGCATCTCGTTCCACGTCGGCTCGCAACAGCGCGACATCAGCGTCTGGGACGCGGCGATCGCCAAGGTCAAAGTAATCTTCGAGCGTCTGAAAGAAGAAGACGGCATTCACCTGAAGCTGATCAACATGGGCGGCGGCTTCCCGGCCAACTACATCACCCGTACCAACAGCCTGGAAACCTACGCCGAAGAGATTATTCGCTTCCTCAAGGAAGATTTCGGTGACGACCTGCCGGAAATCATCCTCGAGCCGGGCCGTTCGCTGATTGCCAACGCCGGTATTCTGGTCAGCGAAGTGGTGTTGGTTGCGCGCAAGTCGCGCACTGCTGTCGAGCGTTGGGTTTACACGGATGTGGGCAAGTTCTCCGGGCTGATCGAAACCATGGACGAAGCGATCAAGTTCCCGATCTGGACCGAGAAGAAAGGCGAGATGGAAGAAGTCGTGATCGCCGGCCCGACCTGCGACAGCGCCGACATCATGTACGAGAACTACAAATATGGCCTGCCGCTGAACCTGGCGATTGGTGATCGTCTTTACTGGCTGTCGACCGGTGCGTACACCACCAGTTACAGCGCGGTCGAGTTCAATGGCTTCCCGCCGCTGAAGTCGTTTTACGTTTAAGAGGCAGCGGCAAGTTTCTAGCTGCTAGCTGCAAGTGAAAAGCCCATGACGTGTCATGGGCTTTTTTGTGTCTGTGCGTTCGACTTGAAGTTTTGCGGGGTACTTGAAACCGAGGCCCCTCACCCCAGCCCTCTCCCAAGGGAGAGGGAGCCAACCGAGGTGTAGCGCATCATGCACCGACCAGAAGGATCGAGTCGATTATGGATTCGGCAAAGCACTTTCAGGTCGGCGTACCTCTTAAACATCCCCCAATCAGTCCCCTCTCCCTCCGGGAGAGGGTTAGGGTGAGGGCTTGCGAATTCAGACGCGCTGCAATTCTGCATAGCGAAGCGAGAACCGAGCAGCCATCCCCTGGATTTTTGGATCTGTAGCACTTAACAGCGTTTCACTCGCCACCCGCAGGAAATTCAGATTGCCCCCGGCCAAGGCTTTCTCAAGCCAAACAACCGCTTCATCAACCCGCCCCTCAGCCGCCAACACCGCCGCATAACTGAACTGCCCACGAAAATCCCCTCCCTCAGCCGAACGCCGATACCAGTCACGCGCCGCCAGCGGATCCGCCTGACACACCTGCCCTTCCTCCAGATAGCGCCCCAGCAGGTTCATCGATTTCGCATGACCCAACTCAGCTGCACGCCGGTACAACGCCAGCGCCTGCTGATGATCAACCGTCACCCCGCGCCCGGTGGCCAGTAGATTGGCCAGGTTGTACATCGCCCAGTCCAGCCCCGCCTCGGCAGCGATCCGATAATGCTGCGCCGCGACCGAGGCATCCGCCGCACAACCCCAACCATGCTCATGACAACGCCCGAGCATGTTGCGCGCCATCAGATGCCCGCGCCCGGCGGCGATGCCGAACCAGCGCAATGCAAGCGGTTGATCCTGCGCGATGCCCTGACCGTCCAGCAGGATCTGCCCAAGCAACGCCTGCGCTTCAACCTCGCCCTCGCCCGCCGCCAGCAAAATCGCCTGCGCAGCGCGGGCCGGGCTTTCTTCAAGCATTGCCGCCAACCCGGCCGCATCGAGAACTTCCTCGCGGCGCAACTGGAAACTCATACCTCGACCCAGCGCCGCAGCAAGTTGTGATAAGTGCCAGTGAGGCGGATCAGCGAAGGGTGATCGGGAACGTCCTGGGTCAGCTGCTGAATCGCCCCGTCCATTTCGAACAGCAACGCGCGCTGGCTGTCTTCGCGCACCAGGCTTTGCGTCCAGAAAAACGAGGCATAACGCGCACCACGTGTGACCGCATTGACCTTGTGCAAACTGGTGCCCGGATACAACACCATGTCGCCGGCCGGCAGCTTCACGCGCTGGGTGCCGTAGGTGTCCTGAATCTCCAGTTCGCCGCCGTCGTAATCTTCCGGCTCGCTGAAAAACAGCGTAGCCGACAAATCGGTGCGCACCCGCTCGATGCTGCCCTTGGGCTGGCGCACGGCGTTGTCGATGTGAAAATCGAAACTGCCGCCGGCCGTGTAGCAGTTCACTAGCGGTGGGAAGACTTTGTGCGGCAGTGCGGCAGACATGAACAGCGGATTCTTCCACAGCCGCTCGAGCATCGCCGCGCCGATTTCCTTGGCCAGCGGGTGGCCTTCGGGCAGTTGCAGATTGTGCTTGGCCTTGGCCGACTGGAAGCCGGCGGTGATCTTGCCGTCGGCCCAATCCGCTTGCTCAAGGGCCTGGCGGATGCGCTGCACTTCATCTTTTGCGAACAGCCCGGGAATGTGCAGCAGCATGGCGATGTCACCTGATGGCAAGAAGGCGGCAATGGTATTGATTCTTATTGACTGTGTAAAACCCCCAAGACGGATGAACAAGCAGAAACCGTAAGGGCAAATTGTAAAGAATGTAAATTCAATGCGAATAACAATGTTTCGCAATTGATACGAATACCTGTTTACCCTATATTCCGCCGCCTCAAATCCTTGGGGAGGGGAATAAAAATGGCACGTCAACACGCACAATTACCGGTCAGTTCACCACGTCTGCTCGCCTCGGCAATCGGTGTCGCAATCACCGCCGGCTCGGCTGGGCAGATGGTCTTCGCGGCGGAAAAAACCGAGAGCAAAACTTCCGGCAACGCCATTGCCCTGGACGCCACCGCCATCACCGGCGAAGCCCAGGACTCGACGTCCTACCAGGTCGAAAAAGCCTCCTCGCCCAAGTACACCGCACCGCTGGTCGACACCCCGCGCTCGGTCACCGTCATCCCGCAGCAAGTGCTCAAGGACACCGGCGCGCTGAATATGCAGGACGCCTTGCGTACCGTGCCGGGCATTACATTCGGTGCTGGTGAAGGCGGCAACCCGCAGGGTGACCGTCCATTCATTCGCGGCTTCGATGCTCAGGGTGACACTTACCTGGACGGCGTGCGCGACACCGGTTCGCAGAGCCGCGAAATCTTCGCCGTGGAAAACATCGAAGTCAGCAAAGGCCCGAACTCGGCGATTGGCGGTCGCGGCGCCGCCGGCGGCAGCATCAACCTGGTGAGCAAGAAAGCGCACCTGGGCAACTCGTTCGACGGCGGCTTCACCTACGGCTCCGACCAGACCCAGCGCTACACCCTCGACGGCAACTATCAGTTCAGCGACAGCGCTGCCGGCCGTCTCAACCTGATGAGCCACGAGAGCAACGTCGCCGGTCGCGACAAGGTCGATTACGACCGTTGGGGCATCGCGCCGTCGCTGGCCTTCGGCCTGGGCACCGATACCCGTGTAAACCTCGACTACTACCATCTGGAAAGCAACGACACCCCGGACTCGGGCATCCCGTACACCATCCCAACCGGTGGTTCGGCCGCACGCACCAAGTCCAATCCGGACAAGCCGTACGCCGGTGGCGATCACGACAATTTCTATGGTCTGGATCGTGACTTCCGCAAGGGCCGCACCGACACCGCGACCTTTGCCATCGAGCACGACCTCAATGATGCGCTGACCATCAAGAACACCCTGCGCCACGGCAGCAGCATGCAGGATTACATCCTCACCCAGCCGGACGACAGCAAGGGCAACGTCAACAACGGCAGCGTCTGGCGTCGGGCCAACACGCGGGTGAGCAACACCGAAACCACCACCAACCAGACCGACCTGTTCGGCACCTTCTACGTGGGCGGTTTCAAGAACAGCTTCTCCACCGGTGTCGAATACACCCGTGAGCAGAGCGAGAAATCCTCGTACAACGTCAACACCGACACCACGCCGCGTACGACCAATGTGCCTTCCAGCAGCAACTGCACACCGGCGATGATTGGCGCTTCGAGCGGTTACAACTGCACCTCGCTGTCGACCCCGAACCCGAACGATCCGTGGAACGGCGCGATCTCGCGTAACTACGCCGGTACCGACACCCAGGCCGACACCTACGCGCTGTACGTGTTCGACACGCTGGAGTTGTCCGAGCAGTGGCTGGTGAACATGGGCCTGCGCTACGACCACTTCGACACCGACTACAAGACCTACAACGCCGCAGGGACCACCACATCCAAGGGTGATGACACCAGCGAATTCGTCACCGGTCAGTTCGGCGTGGTCTACAAGCCGGCGGAAAACGGCAGCATCTACGCCTCTTATGCGACCTCGGCGACACCGCCGGGCAACACCTTGGGCGAAGGTCAGGAAGGCAACCCGCTGGGCGGCACACCGGATCGCAGCGGCAACCTGCTGAGCAGCGACATGGAGCCGGAAACCACCAAGAACTACGAAATCGGCACCAAGTGGGATCTGCTCAATGATCGCCTGTCGCTGACCGCCGACATCTTCCGCACCGAGAAGGAAAACGCTCGCGTGCAAGTCGATACCAGTTCCTACGAGAACGCCGGCAAGACCCGCGTACAAGGCTTCGAACTGTCGGCCAGCGGCAAGATCACCGACAAGTGGCAGGTGTTCGCCGGTTACGCCTTCATGGACAGCGAACAGGTTGATGGTGGCCCGCTGGGTCGCGCCAACGACGGCAACGATCTGCCGAACACACCGAAAAACAGCGCCAGCCTGTGGACCACTTATCAGGTCACGCCGAAGCTGACGATCGGTGGTGGCGCGTTCTACGTCGACGACGTCTACGGCAGTGTCGCCAACACGACGATGGTCGATTCGTACGTGCGTTACGACGCGATGGCGGCCTACAAGCTGACCAAGAACGTCGACCTGCAACTCAACGTGCAGAACCTGACCGACGAAACCTATTACGACAAAGCCTTCTCGACCCACTTCGCCAACCAGGCGGCGGGACGCACGGCGCTGTTGAGCACCAATTTCCACTTCTGACCGATGTGAATACCTGCGGGAGCGAGCCTGCTCGCGAAGGCAATCTTTCAGCAACATCGATGCTGACTGACACACCGCTTTCGCGAGCAGGCTCGCTCCCACAGAGAATGTGCCGCGAGGCTCGGCCCCGTTCATTCAGTTGAACGGGGCTTTTCGTGTGTTACGCAAAACGCTTCTTGATAACCCACGGCATAATGCGCGCCGTGATGACAATTTCCGAACGGACGGCGAGTGACGTGTTGAAGAAAACCCTGTTCCAGTTGCACTGGTTTTTTGGCATCACCGCAGGGCTGGTGCTGGCTCTGATGGGCATCACCGGCGCGGCCTATTCGTTTCAGGACGAGATCCTGCGCGCGCTCAATCCGTCCGTTCTGCAGGTGGAAAAACAGGTCGCCGGCGTGCTGCCGCCAGTGGAACTGGTGGAGCGCATCGAAGCCGCGTCCGGCAAGAAAGTCGCGATGCTCTGGGTCGAGACCGACAGCGGTCACGCCGCACGCGTTTACTTCACCCCACCCAAAGGCGAACGGCGTGGCGAGATGCGCTACTTCGATCCGTACACCGCCGAGTTCAAGGGCGACGCCACCGGTCAGGATTTCTTCGGCCTGATGCTGCAACTGCACCGCTTCCTCGCCATGGGCGATACCGGGCGCAACATCACCGGCGCCTGCACCTTGATGCTGTTGTTCTTCTGTCTCTCTGGCCTGTATTTGCGTTGGCCACGCCAGTGGAACAGCTGGCGCGTGTGGTTGACCCTGGACTGGAAAAAGAAGGGCCGCGCGTTCAATTGGGACCTGCACTCGGTGGCCGGCACCTGGTGCCTTTTGGTGTATCTGCTGCTGGCGTTGACCGGCTTGTCATGGTCGTACGAGTGGTACAACAAGGGCCTGACCCGACTGCTTTCCGACGCGCCGCAAAACGAACGCGTGCGCGGCGGTCGCGGCCCGGCGCCGGAAGGCCCGGCACCGACCGCCGACTACGCAGCGATGTGGAGCAGCATCTACAGCGCTGCCGGCCCGGGTCTGGCCGCGTACAACATTCGCATGCCGGCGGTTGCCGGCCAGCCGGCGACGGTGTTCTACCTGCTCGACAGCTCACCCCATGACCGCGCGCTGAACCAGATCACCCTCGACCCGGCCACCGGCGTGGTCAAACGCGTCGACCGCTATGCCGACAAAAGCTTCAAGGCCCAACTGCTGACCAGCATTTATGCGCTGCACGTGGGCAGCTATTTCGGCCTTGTCGGGCGCATCATCGTGACGATCGCGGCGGTGTGCATGCCGCTGTTTTTCATCACTGGCTGGCTGCTGTATCTGGACCGTCGGCGCAAGAAAAAGCAGATCAAGGATGCCCGCCAGGGCCTCGCACAACCCTCCGCCGATGCTTCGGCATGGCTGATCGGTTTCGCCAGCCAGAGCGGTTTCGCCGAACAATTGGCGTGGCAGACCGCCGGACAATTGCAGGCC
The DNA here is from genome assembly GCF_057291535.1 of Pseudomonas sp. 1L-E-NC-VB-C3. NCBI lineage: Bacteria > Pseudomonadati > Pseudomonadota > Gammaproteobacteria > Pseudomonadales > Pseudomonadaceae > Pseudomonas > Pseudomonas sp. 1L-E-NC-VB-C3. Next base: position 78,207 of record NZ_JBXAWD010000013.1, read on the forward strand.
GCCGGGTTGCCGGTCAACGTGCAGCCGCTGGCCAATCTCAGCGAACAGGATCTGCGGGATTCGAACAACGCCTTGTTCGTGGTCAGCACCTTCGGCGACGGCGAAGCGCCGGACAGCGCCCGTGGTTTCGAACGCAAAGTGCTGGCCAAAGCCTCGACACTCGACAGCCTCAACTACGCCGTGCTCGGCCTCGGCGATCGGCAGTACGCGCACTTCTGTGGCTTCGCCAAACGCTTGCATCAATGGCTCGGCGAGCACGGCGGCAAGACGCTGTTCGCCCCGGTGGAGGTCGATAGCGGCGATCCCTACGCGCTGCGTCACTGGCAAACGCAACTCGGCCAGCTCACCGGACAGGCGCCGAGCGAAACCTGGCAAGCACCCAGCTACGACAACTGGACGCTGGTGCGGCGCGAACTGATGAACCCCGACAGCAGCGGCGCGCCGGTCTATCTGCTCGGCCTCAAAGCCCCGGACACCCGCAGCTGGCTGGCCGGTGACCTGGTCGAAGTGCTGCCACGCAATTGCCCTTGGGCGATCGAACATTTCCTCGACGGCCTCGGCATCCGTGGCGAAACACCGGTGAAGGTCAACGGCATCGACGAACCACTGGAAGTGGCCCTCGCCTCACGGCAACTGCCCGAGCACCGCGCGCATCTGGTCGGCCTGCATGCGCAGTCGCTGGTCGACGCGATGGTGCCGCTGGCCATGCGCGAATACTCCATCGCCTCGATTGCCGCTGACGGCGTGCTGGAGCTGATCGTGCGTCAGGAACAGCACAACGACGGCAGCCTCGGCATAGGCTCCGGCTGGCTCACCGAGCATGCGCCTGTGGGCGGCAGCATCAGCCTGCGCGTGCGGCGCAATAGCGGTTTCCACCTGCCGAACGAACCCGTGCCGATGATCCTGCTGGGCAACGGCACAGGCCTCGCCGGCCTGCGTAGCCTGCTCAAGGCACGCATTGCCGATGGTCAGCAACGGCAGTGGCTGCTGTTCGGCGAGCGCAACCGCGAGCACGACTTCCTCTGCCGCGCCGAGCTGGAGGAATGGCTGGTCAATGGCGATCTGGCGCGGCTGGATCTGGCGTTTTCGCGGGATCAGGCTGAGAAGGTTTATGTGCAGGATCGCTTGCGTGAGTCGGCGGATGAACTGAAGAAGTGGTTGGCTGGTGGTGCCGTCATTTATATCTGCGGCAGCCTTCAAGGGATGGCCTCAGGCGTAGACCAGGCGCTCAACGATATCCTCGGCAGCGCCGAAGTCGAACGCCTGATCGAACAGGGCCGCTACCGCCGGGATGTTTACTAACGCCTGCGAAAACCCCCTCACCCTAGCCCTCTCCCAATGGGAGAGGGGACCGACTGGGGGATGCTCGAGATCGACGCCGACCTGAGCGTTCTTCACTGAATCCATAGCCATAATTACCTCGGTCGGCTCCCTCTCCCTCTGGGAGAGCGCTGGGCGGGCGGCGTTCCGATGAGGGAAATGGGCTACTGTTAAATCTCCACTCAACTTCACAAGGACCGTGAAGCCATGCCAAGCCGCCCTACCCTCGCCCAATTCGCCCGCCACTTGCGCACCAACCAGACAGATTGCGAACACCTGCTCTGGCAGCGCCTGCGTTCCCGGCAGATAGCCAACCTGAAATTTCGCCGACAGTTTCCATGTCCGCCGTTTGTGCTGGATTTCTATTGTGTGGAGTTGAGATTGGCGATTGAGCTGGATGGTGGCCAGCATTATGAGACGGCCGGGGTGGTTCACGATCGGCGCCGGTCGAACTTCCTGTCTCAACAAGGCATCGACGTCGTGCGATTCAGCAATCTTGAGGTGCTTCAGCAGATGGATGATGTATTAGAGCAGATCATCAGAGTTGCGGCAGAGCGGAAAATGCCCTCACCCTAGCCCTCTCCCAGAGGGAGAGGGGACTGATTGGGGGATGCTCGAGATCGACGCCGACCTGAGCGTTCTTCACTGAATCCAAAGCCATAATCACCTAGGTCTTCCAGGTCGATGCATGACGCAAGACACCTCGGTCGGCCCTCTCCCTCCCAGAGGGCGAGGTGACTGATTGGGTGATGCTTGAAATCGACGCCGACCTGAGCGTTCTTCACTGAATCCAAAGCCACAATCACCTCGGTCTTCCAGGTCGATGCATGACGCAAGACACTTCGGTCGGCCCTCTCCCTCCCAGAGGGCGAGGTGACTGATTGGGTGATGCTTGAAATCGACGCCGACCTGAGCGTTCTTCACTGAATCCAAAGCCACAATCACCTCGGTCTTCCAGGTCGATGCTTAACGCGAGACACCTCGGTCGGCTCCCTCTCCCTCCGGGAGAGGGCTGGGGTGAGGGGCTTTTGATCCAGCTTGATTAAACAGGCTGCAACTTCTGCTCAAACACTGCTACACCATCGAGATCCCGCAACACCACGCTCATCTCGCCGCTCTGCCCTTCGATATTCACCTCACCAAAAAACTGAAACCCGGCAAACGGCGAGGTGTTCTGTGCGGGCGGTGCTTTCTCGAACACCACCTCTGGGCCAAACGTCTTGTCCAGTGGATTCGGCCCGAAACTGCCGGCGTTCAACGGTCCGGCAACAAATTCCCAGAACGGTTCGAAATCCTGAAACGCCGCGCGGTCCGGATGATAGTGATGCGCCGCGCAGTAGTGCACGTCCGCCGTCAGAAACACGAAATTGCGCACCTGCTGCGCGCGCAGGAATCCGAGCAGCTCGGCGATTTCCAGCTCTCGCCCCTGCGCCGGGCCGGGGTCGCCGTTGGCCACGGCTTCCCAACGCGCAACGCCCGGACTGACCTCGCCGTCCGGCACGCCAAGGCCGATGGGCATGTCGGCGGCGATGACTTTCCACTGCGCCTTCGACGCCTGCAATTCACGCTTGAGCCAGTCCAGCTGCTCGCGGCCGAGAAACGGTTTTGCCGCGCCCAGGTTGTCGTCGTTGGCTTCGCGATAGCTGCGCATATCCAGCACGAATACGTCGAGCATCGGCCCGTAACTGAGCTTGCGATAAATGCGCCCGCCGCCGTCCGCCGCTTGCAAACGCATCGGCGCATATTCCAGCCACGCCTGCCGCGCGCGGCCGACCAGCTTGTGGATATCTTTCTCCTGATAACGCTCATCCAGCTGCTTGCCCGGTGACCAGTTGTTGACCACTTCGTGATCGTCCCACTGCCAGATCTGCGGCACTTCGGCGTTGAAGCGGCGGATGTTTTCGTCCATCAGGTTGTAGCGATAGTTGCCGCGATAATCGTCGAGGGTCTGCGCGACTTTGCTTTTGGCTTCAGTGGTGACATTGCGCCAGATGCGCCCACTCTCGGTGGTCAGTTGCGCGGGCACCGGGCCGTCGGCGTAGATGGTGTCGCCGCTGTGAATAAAGAAGTCCGGCAGGCGCAGGCGCATGGCTTCGTAGATGCGCATGCCGCCGATGTCCGGGTTGATCCCGAAGCCTTGGCCTACGGTGTCACCGCTCCAGACAAAACGGATGTCGCGTTTTGTCGTTGGCACGCTGCGCAGATGGCCGAACCACGGTTCGCTGGCGACGCCGCTCTGGGCGTCTTCGAAGTGCACGCGATAGAAAATTGCCTGGTTGGCCGGCAGGCCGGTGAGTTCGACGCGGGCGGTGAAATCGCTGCGCGCATCGGCCAGTGGCGAGACGAATTTGCGCGGGTTGCCGAACAGGCTGCCGGTGTCCCACTCCACCACCATGCGCGCCGGGCGATCGCTGCGGCTCCAGATCATCGCGCGGTCGCCGAGCAGGTCGCCGGACTGCACGCCGTCGGTGAGCTGCGGACGATCCTTGACCGAGGCAATCACCGCCGGCGCCAGCCCCGGCAGCAACAGCCCGGCACCGACCGCTTGCATGACGCGACGCCGACCGAGATTGAAATCGCTCATGGTGTTCTCCCTGCAAAAGGGAAAACTTAAGCACGGGTGTATGAATCCGCTATGACAATGCAGACTCCCACAGGGATTTGGTGTTGTCGGTCAGGCCTTGGCGGGCTCCAGCGGTAGCTCGACAGCCTCAGGCCGTTTGAGCAGCGCATACACCACCGCCGTGACCAGGCTCCCCGCGACAATCGCCAGCAGATACAGCAGCGCATGGTTGATCGCATTGGGGATCGCCAGCACGAACAAGCCACCGTGCGGCGCCATCAGTTTGCAGCCGAAGTACATCGACAAGGCACCGGTCAGCGCGCCGCCAGCGATGCTCGCCGGGATCACCCGCAGCGGATCTTTCGCAGCAAACGGAATCGCCCCTTCCGAGATAAAGCACAGGCCCAGCACGAACGCTGCTTTGCCGGCCTCGCGCTCGGTCTGCGCGAACTTGCGCCGGGCAATGAACGTGGCGATACCCAGGCCAATCGGCGGCACCATGCCGGCGGCCATGGTCGCGGCCATCGGTGCGTAACTCTGCGAGGCCAGCAGCCCCACCGAAAACGCATAGGCAGCCTTGTTGATCGGCCCGCCGAGGTCGACGCACATCATGCCGCCGAGCAATACGCCGAGCAGAATCGCGTTGGTGGTGCCCATGCTGTCGAGAAACTGGGTAAGCGCGGCGAGCATGCCGGCGACCGGTTTGCCGACCACGTAAATCATCACCAGGCCGGTCACCAGACTGGCCAGCAACGGGATGATCAGAATCGGCTTCAGCGCTTCCAGGCTCTGCGGCAATTTCACATAGCGGGCGATGGCTTTGGCGGCGTAACCGGCAATGAAACCGGCAATGATCCCGCCGATGAATCCGGCGCCCAGAGTGCCTGCGAGCAAACCGCCGATCATCCCCGGCGCAAGGCCCGGGCGATCGGCGATCGAGTAGGCGATGTACCCGGCGAGTAACGGCACCATCAGCTTGAACGCGGTGTCGCCGCCGATCTGCATCAGCGCCGCCGCCAGCGTGCCTTCTTCCTTGTACGCGGTGATGCCGAACACGAACGACAATGCGATCAGCAAACCACCCGCCACCACCATTGGCAGCATGTACGACACACCCGTGAGCAGGTGCTTGTAGACGCCGGTTTTCTCGGACTTGGCCGGGGCCTTGCCGTCGCTTGCCGCACTTTCGACAGCGCCTTCGGCCAAGGCTTTTTTCAAAGTCGCTTCAGACTGCTTCAGCGCAACGCCCGTGCCGCAGCGATAGATTTTCTTGCCAGCGAAACGCTCGGTAGCGACGTCGATATCCGCCGCCAGCAGTACCACGTCAGCCTCGGCGATGGCCGTTGCGCTGAGCGGGGTTTTCGCGCCGACCGAGCCTTGGGTTTCGACCTGCAATTCATAGCCCAGACGCTTGGCGGTCTGCTGCAACGCTTCGGCGGCCATGAAGGTGTGGGCGACGCCGGTCGGGCAGGCCGTGATGGCGACGATGCGCGGCGCACGTGGCGCATCAATGGCCGGTTCGACTGCGCAGGCCACGTAGACTTCGGCTTCTTCAGCACCGCGACGCAGTACCGCTTCGACATCCTGCAGCGCCTGCGCCGGAGCGATCTGGAACACGCGCTTGCCGACGAAGCGACTCATGTCCACCGCGCCAGTGGTGACCAGCAAGACCCACTCGGCGGCTTCGATGGTCGCCGCCGACAACTCGCGTTCCGGGTGTGCCGGATCGACCACTTCAACGCTGGTGCTCCAGCCCTGACGCTGCGCCGCTGCATCGAGCAGACGCGCGCACAGCACACTGGTGACCATGCCGTTCGGGCAAGCCGTAACAATGGCTAACTTCATCACAAACCCTCTTATTGTTCTGTCAGGGGACGCACGCGTACGCCCTGTTCGAGCTGCGCCAGTTGCGCAGCGTCGTTGATGCCAAAACCGATCTGGGTCACCGCCATTGCCGCAATCGCGGTGGCGGTGCGCAGGGTTTGCTCGGGGGTGTCGGCGCTAAGCAGACCGTGGAGCATGCCGGCCAGCAAGGAGTCGCCGGCACCGACCGTGCTGGCCACGCTGACCTTCGGCGGCGAGGCATGCAGGGACGAGCCGACACTGAACCAGTTCACGCCGTCGGCGCCGTGGGAAATCACCACGTGCTCGATGCCTTGCCCGTGCAAGCGTGCAGCGGCTTGTGCTTCGGCGATCGGCGAGACCACTTCGCAGCCGAGTGCGTGGGCCAGTTCTTCGGTGTTCGGTTTGATCAACCAGGGGCTGGCCTGCAACGCCACGCGCAAGGCTTCGCCGCTGGAGTCGAGGGCGACTTTCAAGCCGAGCGCATTCAGCCTTTCAATCAGCTCGCGCAACCATTGCGCAGTGACGCCACGCGGCAGACTGCCGGCGACCACCACCGCATCGTGCCCCGGTGCGATCTGCAGCAAGCGATCAAGCAAAGCTTGCTGCGCCGTTGCATCGACCATTGGCCCCGGACCGTTGATGTCGGTAATGCGCCCGTCCTGTTCGGCGACCTTGATGTTGCTGCGCGTCTCGCCCGGCACGCGGATGAACGCGTCGATAAAACCACGCTTGGCGAACAGGGTTTCGAACGCTTGCAGATTGTCTTCGCCGAGAAAGCCGCTGACGGTGACCTGATGGCCGAGGTCCGCCAGCACCTGGGCGACGTTGACGCCTTTGCCCGCAGCGTGGGTGTGCATCTCCTCGCTGCGATTGACCTGACCAGCGTCCAGCCGTGACAGCTCGACGGTGAGGTCGAGTGCCGGGTTGAGGGTCAGGGTGAGAATCTTGGCCATTACAGGGCCTCCACTAATGCGCGCACTTCATTCGCGCTGCCCACGGCCAGGGCCTGTTGAGCGAGGGTTTGCGCCTGGGGCAGGCTGAGTTCACGGATGCGCGCCTTGACTTCGGCAATGCTGCGCCCGGACACGCTGAGCTCGTCGACACCGAGGCCAACCAGCACCGGCACCGCCAGCGGGTCCGCCGCCAGCTCGCCGCAGACACCCACCCATTTGCCATGGGCATGGGCGGCACGCACGGTGATGTCGATCAGTTGCAGGACCGCCGGGTGCAAGCCGTCCGCTTGTGCAGACAGCGTCGGATGACCACGGTCGATGGCCAGGGTGTATTGGGTCAGGTCGTTGGTGCCGACGCTGAAGAAATCCACTTCCTTGGCCAGCACTGGCGCAAGCAACGCGGCGGACGGCACCTCGATCATGATCCCCAGTTGCAGGTCGGCGACTGGAATTTCCAAACGCAAGCGTTCGGTCATGTCGCGGGCCTGGCGCCACTCTTCGACGCTGCCGACCATCGGGAACATGATCCGCAGCGGACGGTTGTCGGCCGAGCGCAGCAAGGCGCGCAGTTGCGCTTCCATGATCTGCGGCCGCTGCAGGGTCAGGCGAATGCCGCGCACGCCGAGGAACGGGTTTTCTTCCTTGGCGATCGGCCAATACGGCAGCGGTTTGTCGCCGCCGACGTCGAGCGTGCGCACCACCAGCGGCCGTCCGGCCAGACCATCGAGGACGCGACGGTATTCGGCTTCCTGGGTCGCCTCATCCGGCGCCTGTGGGTGGGCCATGAAAATCAGTTCGGTGCGCAGCAGGCCAATGCCTTCGGCGCCCTGCTCCACCGCGCTGGTCACCCCAGCGCTTTCGCCGATGTTGGCGAACACTTCGACGGCGTGGCCGTCAGTGGTGTGCGCTGGTTGATGGCGCTGTTCGGCGGCGATCTTCAGGCGTTGCTCGCGGGTGTCTCGTTCTTCGGCGGCACGCTTGAGGGTCGCGGCATCGGCGTCGACATGCAGACGGCCACGCTGGCCGTCGAGCAACAGCGGCGTGCCCGGCTCGAGCAACAGCACCGCCGCACCCGCGCCGACCAGTGCTGGAATACCGAGGGCACGGGCGACGATGGCGCTGTGCGCGGTAGCGCCGCCGCGCGCGGTGAGAATCCCCGCAACCCGCGCAGGATCCAGACGCGCGACATCGGACGGGCCGACTTCGTCCATCACCAGAATGTACGGTTGCTCAGGTTCGTTCGCGGTCTGCACGCCACACAGCTGCGCCAGCACCCGGCGACCGATGTCGCGCAGATCGGCGGCACGCTCGGCGAGCAAAGCGTCCTGCAGCGATTCCTGCTGTTTGGCCGCCGCTTCGATCACCGCCATCCACGCCGCTTCGGCGCTTTCGCCTTGCTTGAGGCGGGTGTCGACTTCGTCGGTCAGATCCGGGTCGTCGAGCATTTCCTGATGGGTGATGAAAATCTCGCGGATGGCTTTGGCCTTGCTGCGTTCGATCAAGCCTTGGATGTCGCGGCGCACGTCGCTCAGGGCTTGCTTGAGGCGCTCGCGCTCGATGGCCGCCGACTCGCCGCGCAACGGGTAATCGATGGCTTGCAGCACCTGAATGTGCGCAGGGCCGATGGCGATGCCCGGTGCGGCAGGAATCGCCTGCAACAGGCTGCCGGAGGCCGGGGCGATCAGCACTTCGGCGATGTCGGCGATCACTTCGCGCTGCTGACTCACGGCCGGCAACGGCTCGACTTCCTCACCGAGGCCTTCTTCAATCGCCGCGAGCAGGGCCGGCAAGGCATCGGCGGCGATGCTCGGTTCGGCAATCAGCTCCAGCACCTGACCGCGCCGGGCGCCGAGGCTGAGCAGTTTGCTCAGGCTCTTCACCGATACGGCGCTGTCCTGGCTGTCGACGATGCGCACGCGAATTTCGCCGTCAAAACTCTTCGCCAGTTGCGCAAGAATCTTCGCTGGTCGTGCGTGCAGACCATGGGCGTTGGCCAGGGCAATACGCGCACTCGGCCAATCGGCCGGCAGCTCACCGCCGAGCACTTCGAGGACTTTGCGGCTGCTGGTGGCGCGGCCCAGTTCGTGGCCACGACCTTCGATCAGCAACGCGCACAAACGCTCGAGCAGCGCCTGATGCGCTTCGCCCAGACTCGCCAGGCAGAAGAGACCGCTAAGCGGCTGGCCGAGATAACGCATTGGCTTGTCGGGAGTGACGAACGCCAGCCCCGGACGCTTCACGGTCTGCTCGCTGTGCAACCACCACAGGCCATCACCCAATGGCAGCGCTTCGACTTGCTGCAACACGCCGGCAAAGCCATTGCTCACACATTCGGCCTGACGCAGCAGACGTGCGCCGCGCCAGACCAGTTCTTCGAAATCGTCGGCCGACACGCCGAGGCCGATCATCTGCGCGTCCAGCGCCAGTTCCTGCGGCGCGCCTTGCAGCAGCTTCAGCAGCGCTTCGGGCGAGCTGGCGCGACGCAGGGCCTGGCCCAGATCGGTCTCGCCGAGGGCGCGGGTCAGCAGTTGCAGCAGGCGCAGGTGTTCATCGGATTTCGCCGCGATGCCGATCGCCAGATAAACGATCTGGCCATCGCCCCAATCGACGCCGTCGGGAAACTGCATCAGGCGCACGCCGGTGGCGAATACCTGATCGCGGGTTTCCGGCGTACCGTGGGGAATAGCGATGCCTTGACCGAGAAAGGTCGAGCCCTGGGCTTCCCGGGCCTGCAGGCCGGCGAGGTAGCCGTCGGCTACCAGACCATCGGCAACCAGATGACTGGCCAGCAATTGCAGGGCAGCGGGTTTATCCACGGCCGACTGGCCCATGGATATCTGCTCTATAGTGAGCTCGAGCATGCGATCTCCTTTTTGGCGCAGTTCAACGCCAGGTATTGTTTTGAATGGTTCACAGCTTAGGCGCTCTGCCGCGCTTTTCAGCGGCAGTTTTGGCGGTTTCACGGCAGTACCGGCCAAAGGCGTCTAAAACGTAGAAAATACGCTTGCTGAAACGTTTAATCTAGATTGATCGGCACGTTACTCGATAATGTCTCATCCTTGAAGTCCAACTGGTCGGATCTGCCCAGGCAATAAGTCGACTGCCCTTATCGGGTAGGATTGGCGAAAATGTCGCGGCATGCTCGAAAAAACAAGGAAATACCGGGTTGAAACTCAGTGATATCGCGCGGTTGGCCGGCGTCTCCGTCACCACCGCCAGCTACGTCATCAACGGCAAGGCCGAACAGCAACGCATCAGCAACGCGACCGTCGAGCGCGTGCGCGCGGTGGTCGATCTGCACGGCTTCACGCCCAATCCGCAAGCGGCCGGCCTGCGCAGTCGGCACACGCGCACCCTGGGCTTTATCCTGCCGGATCTGGAAAACCCCAGTTACGCGCGGATCGCCAAGTTGCTCGAACAAGGCGCGCGTGCTCGCGGCTATCAATTGCTGATCGCCAGCTCCGACGACGCGCCGGACAGCGAGCGCCAGTTGCTGCAACTGTTCCGCGCCCGCCGTTGCGATGCGCTGATCGTCGCCAGTTGCCTGCCGGCCGGTGATGACAGCTATCGCCAGTTGCAGGCCAAGGGTCTGCCGATCATCGCCATCGACCGGGTCATGGAACCGGAGCATTTCTGCTCGGTGATCAGCGACGACCGCGAGGCCAGCCTGCATCTGACCCAGAGCCTGCTCGATCCGCAGCCAAAGCAGATCGTGCTGCTCGGCGCACGGCCGGAGCTGAGCATCAGCCAGGAGCGTGCCGCCGGTTTCCGCGAGGCTCTCAAAGACTTCAAAGGTGAGGTGCTGATCGAGCACGCCGAGTCGTTCAGCCGTGAGTGCGGCAAGCAATTGATGGAAGAACTCCTGCAGCGTCTGGGGCATTTGCCTGACGCGCTGGTGACAACGTCCTACGTGCTGCTGCAAGGCGTGTTCGATGCGCTGCATGATTTCCCGCTGAAATCGCGGCCGCTGCGCCTGGGCACGTTCGGTGACACGCAGTTGCTGGATTTCCTGCCACTGCCGGTCAACGCCATGTCCCAGCAACACCAGTTGATCGCCGACCAGGCCCTGGAACTGGCCCTGGCCGCCGTCGAGCAGGACGACTACCAACCGGGCGTGCAAGCCATTGCGCGGACCTTCAAGCAGCGTATTCATCGGGACTGAAGCGTGGAGCTGATCGACAGCCACACCCACCTCGACTTCCCAGACTTCGACGCCGATCGCGCCGAGTTGCTGGCCGAAAGCCGCGCTCTCGGCGTGCGGCGCATCGTCGTGCTGGGCGTGCATCAGGGCAACTGGCAACGGGTGTGGGACCTGGTGCAGAGCGATGCCGACCTGTATGCGGCGTTTGGTCTGCATCCGGTGTTCCTCGATCAGCATCGCTCCGAGGATTTGCTCGCACTGGGTGACTGGCTGACACGCCTGCGCGGGCATCGGCAGTTGTGTGCGGTGGGCGAGATCGGTCTGGATTATTTCATCGAAGACCTCGATCGCGAGCGGCAACAGTCGTTGTTCGAAGCGCAGCTGCAACTGGCGGCGGACTTCGAGCTGCCGGCGCTGATCCACGTACGCCGCAGCCACGCGGCGGTGATCGCCACGCTCAAGCGCTTCAAGCTCAAGCGCGCCGGCATCATCCACGCCTTCGCCGGCAGTCGCGAGGAAGCGCGGGAATACCTCAAGCTCGGGTTCAAACTGGGCCTCGGCGGCGCACCGACCTGGCCGCAGGCATTGCGCATGCATCGGGTCCTGCCGGAACTGCCGCTGCAATCGGTGGTGCTGGAAACCGACTCACCGGACATGGCCCCCGCCATGTTCCCCGGCCAGCGCAACAGCCCGGCGCATCTGCCGGCGATTTGTGCGGCGTTGGCCGAGTTGATGAATATCACGCCTGAACAACTGGCCAACGCCAGCACCGCCAACTGCTGCGAAGTCTTCGGCTGGTAACACGTACCCGGGTAGGAGCTGACGAGTGCAACGAGGCTGCGATCTTTTGATCTTCAGAGGCAAAGTCAAAAGATCGCAGCCTCGTTGCACTCGTCAGCTCCTACAGAGGGATGATGTGGGATTCAGACGCGAAACGCGCTGATCAGTTGTTTGAGTTCAACCACCTGCGCCGACAGCGCGCGGCTGGCATCTTCGGTCTGGTGCGCGCCTTGCGCCGTGCGTTCGCCGGCACGGTTGATCTCGACGATATTCTGGTCGATGTCGTGGGCCACGGCGGTCTGCTGTTCGACGGCGGCGGCGATCTGCTGGTTCTGATCGACGATCATGCCCACCGCGCCAAGGATGTTTTCCAGCGCCTGCTGGACCTTCTCCGACTGGCCCACCGTGCCGTTGGCCATCTGATGGCTGACGCCCATGGCCTTCACCGCCGCGCCGACGCCGCCATGCAGTTTGGCGATCATCTGCTCGATTTCTTCGGTCGATTGTTGGGTGCGTTTGGCCAAGGTGCGTACTTCGTCGGCGACCACGGCAAAACCGCGCCCCTGCTCGCCGGCTCGCGCGGCTTCGATCGCCGCATTGAGCGCCAGCAGGTTGGTCTGTTCGGCGATGCTCTTGATCACCTCAAGCACACGGCTGATCGACTGGCTGTCGCTGGCCAGTTGATTGATCACCAGCACCGACTGATCGATTTCGCTGGCCAGCGCGGCAATGCTGCCCTGCTGCGATTCCACCAGCCCGCGTCCGCTGAGGGTTTCGTCGTTGACGCTGTGGGCGCTGCTCACCGCAGCGGCGGCACTGCGAGCGACTTCCATTGAGGTCGCCGACATCTGGTTCATCGCCGTCGCCACTTGTTCAATCTGCGAGCGCTGCCCGGCCACGGCCTGATTGCTCTGCGCCGACACGCTCTCCACCTGCCCGGCCTGGCGCTCGACCTCACCCACGGTGTGGCCCACGCGTTCGATCAAGTCGTGAATCTTCTTCACCGTACCGTTGAACACCTCGCCCAACTCGCCCAGTTCATCACGGCTGCTGGCCTTGAAGTTGACGGTCATGTCACCGGCCGCGACCTTGTCCATCATCGCGCCCAGGCTTTTCAGGGTGGTCCGGGTCGAGGCGTAGAAACCGCCATAAAGATAGAAAATCAGCACAAACACCACCGACAGCGCAGAGGCTTGCAGAATCATGTGCGTGCGGTTCTGCGCCAGACGCTGCTGCAACTGGCTGTCGAGGAATTTCAGCGTGGCCTGATTGAGCTGGTAGGTGTGTTCCATCAGCCCGGTGACCTGATCGTAGAATGCCTGCCACGGCGCATCGAGGGTATCGGCCATCACCACTTGTTCTTCGAACAGCTCGCTGGCCTGCTTGAGCGAAGCCTTGCTGGTGTCGGCCTGGGCACTGAGGGATTCGCGCGCAGCACTGCTGGAACCGAGGGCGTCTTGCAGTTTCAGGGCGTACTCGGCCTGGAGTTTTTCGATCTGCACCAGCAACTCGTCGAAACGCGTGCTCGAGGAACTGTTGAGAAAGCCCTGGCCCAACGAATACGAACCCATCGCCCGGCCTTCGCCGAGGGTTTGCGTGACGCTGGGGGTGATCAGCGTAACCAGTTCGCTGAGCTGACGAATGTCGCTCTGGTTGTCGCGGCTCAACCCGGCCTGACTGGTGATGATCTGGCTGAAAATCTGCGCACTGGCCAGCAACTTGCCGATCAACGCGCTTTTGCTTTGCAGCGAGCTCTCTGCTTGCTGGGCCTTGAACGCGGCGATCATTTCATCGCGCTTGGCCTCGAATTGCTTGATCTGCTCGGGGTCTTCGGTCATCGCCGTCAGCCCTTCGAGCCGCGCGAGCACTGCTTGCTCCAGCGTCTGGATCTGCGCCTCGACATTGCCGGCCTTGCCGGACTGGCCGAGGGTGACGTCGATCTGCACCAGATTGTTCAAGGTCTCCAGATCCCGGCGCAGGGTCAGGCTGCTGCCCAGCAGGTCGAGGCTCTGCAATTCGACGCGGGTGCCCTGAAATTCGCGATAGGAATCGCGTACCAGATAGAAATTGGTCACCAGCATCGGCAACAGGAACAGCACGCTGATCAAGCTGAACTTCATGCCGAAGCTCAGACGGTTCATCAGCGAGACGGCGGGATAGAGCAAGCTCTTCACTGGAAGTCTCCCTTGGTTTTTCTTGTTTTTATTGGCAGGCGCGGGACGAGAGCAGATAGCCACTATCGGGCGCTATCTCTGTATAGCGTAAATCGGCGGGAGGTTTTGTAACTTAAGGTTAATGGCAATGCAGTGTTCGCCAAATCAAAAGCAAAAAGATCGCAGCCTTCGGCAGCTCCTACAGGGAAATGCGTTCCAAGGTAGGAGCTGCCGAAGGCTGCGATCTTTTGATCTTTCTGTAAATCAGCGAATCAGTGAACCAGAACCGTCCACAAGGCAAACCCGGCATACCACAGCACCGCCGCACGCAGCAGCAGTTCCCACAGGCAATCGAGGGTGTTGATGCCGTCCGGGCCGACCACTGGCGGTGGAACTTCCCCGGCGGCCAGGCCGACCTTGTTGATCAACTGCGCAGCGCTGATGTTCCAGTTCAGCAGCTCATGCAGCATCACTCGGCTGACCGCAACGAAGTTGCCGACCAATGCCAGACTCGCCGCCAGCAAGCGCACCGGTACCCAATCGAAGGCATGACGCAACTGCGCAGCACGCTCGACCAGCGCCGGATTGCAGCCGTGCTCTTCGGCCAGCGCCAGCAAACGATAGGCCAATGCCGCCACGGGGCCGAGAAGGAAGTACCAGAAGATCACCGCGAAGAAACTCTGATAGGCCTGCCACAGCAGATGCCCTTGCACCCGCTCGAGCAATTGCTCGCCACTGTCGGCGCAGATGTCCAGGTCGCGCTTGGCGACGTGCGCCGCCGCTTGCAGATCCTCACGGCGCCAGGCATCGCGGAACGGGCCGAGGCCGCCGAGCAGATCGCCACGCCCGAGGCTGTAAATCACCACCAGCAAATGCACCGGCAGCGCCAGCAAACCGTAAGCCACAGGTTCCAGCACCAGCAGCAACAGCGCCAGCAACGCCACCGGAAACAGCACCAGAATCGTCAGCACCAGCCACGGTTGCCTGGCCAGCTTTTTGCTGTTTTCGAGTTTGTGCAGTTCGCGGATCCATCCGCCGTCGCGTTGAAGCCGATGGCGCAGGGCCGAAAACTTCTCGATCCACAGCGCCAGCAGTAACACCAGAAAACTCATTGTCCTTCCTCTTTTGCCAGGGCGGCGCGGTAGCGTGCCCAGTCGAATGCCGGTCCCGGATCGGTCTTGCGCCCCGGCGCGATATCGCTGTGGCCGCAGATGCGCTGATCGGTGATCGCTGGAAAGCGTTTCTGCAACTGCCGGGTCAGCGCAGTCAACGCGCGATATTGCTCGTCGGTGAACGGCAGATCATCGGTGCCTTCCAGCTCGATGCCCACGGAAAAATCGTTACAGGTTTCACGACCTTCGAACATCGAAACGCCGGCATGCCACGCCCGTTCCAGACAGGAGACAAACTGGGTGACCTTGCCGTCACGTTCGATCAGAAAATGCGCCGAGACACGCAGGTCAGCGATGCCTGCAAAGTACGGGTGTTCAGTGACATCCAGACGATTCTGGAAAAATTCCTGCACCTTGCCCGTGGCGAATTGCGCCGGCGGCAGGCTGATGTTGTGGATGACCAACAGGGACACTTCGCCCGCCGGGCGCTCATTGAAGTTGGGCGACGGGCAGATCTGCACGCCATGACACCACCCGCTCGCGGGATCCAACTGCATACCGATTCCTTCAACGCCGACCATGTGGGCGCCCAGTATGCCGCGATCCGCCCTCACCGCGCGATCACTTGCCGCGATTGAGTCGCCGCAGGTCGCCCAGCACCGATTCCAGTGCGCGGTCGAACAGCAAGGTGTCATCCAGTGCGCGCGCGACCCCACGGCTGAAAGCCAAGGCGAGGTCGGTGCGGCTGTGTTCCAGCACTTTCGTCCCGGTGCGGTCGACGAAGACATATTTGCCGGTCTCTTCGATGATCGCGGCGAGTTTGCAACGCAAGGTCTGTTCGTCGTCTGCGTCGAACACCACCCAGTGGCCCATACGCAACTGCTCGACCTGAGACAGACCGGCAGCGTCTTGCGCCAGGCGCGGCGCCGGGGTGGCTGCTGCCTGGTCGGCACTGTGCTGCAAGACCTCGGGCGTGACTTCGATCAGCGGCATGGCGCTGTGCTCGGCATCGTCGGAACGTTCCAGCACGCGTACGTGCAGAGCCTCCAGTTCGCTGAAAAATTCGCTGGTGGCAAACGGGTCGAACGCGGTACTGCTCAGGCCATCGCGCAGCGACTTGAGCAAGCCCGGCACCAGCGCCAGCAGGCGCAGGCTGGATTCGCCGTCGTCATGGCGCTGCACGCTCCAGACCAACTGCTCCATGGTCTGCACGTCGGCGTGCCATTCGGCGGACTGATCACCGTGCTTGAGGCAGGTCAGCAACAGCACTTTGCTCCAGGCCTGCTGGACGAAACTCACCACCGTCGCCGGCAGCACCTGGCCCAGCAGAGCCTGCTGCAACGCCTGTGCAACGCGATGCTGAGCCAGTTCGGCTTTTGCCCGGCCTTCCTCGGCATCACGCAAGCGTTGTTCCAGCAGTTCAGTGCGACGACGTTCTTCCTGAGTGAAGGCGAGGAAGTCGGCGAGCAGTTCGGAGAAGATCGCCGGGTCGTCGACAAACTCGCTGAGCAAGCGCTGTACCACTTGCTCGATGCGCACATAGAGGTTGTCGCGCTCAGCGCCGTCGCAATCGCTCCAGCCCATTGCGGCCTCGGCGATTTCGTTGAGCAGGCGCCGCGCCGGGTGCGTGCTGCGGCTGAAGAAACTCTTGTCCAGCACCGCAACCTTGAGCATCGGAATCTGCAATCGGCCGATCAGCGCCTTGAGCGCGTCAGGCACGTTGCGATCGTCGAGGATGCAGTCGAAAACCATGGCGATCAGGTTGATCACATCTTCGTCGGCGGTCGCGACGACGCGGGACCTGCCGCTTCTGACGCTGACCCGGGTCAGCAGTTGCTCGAGCTGATGACGCAGATCGAAATCTTCCTGAGCCTCCAGCGCCGGTACGTATTGCTGCAAGTGCGACAACAACCGCAGCAGGTCGCGGGTGTTGATCGGATGCGCCGGGGCGCCGGGCTCCAGGGTCGGTGTGACGCGGCCGCGGACCTGGGCGAGCAATTGCTGCATCGCGGCGAACACTTCCTCGATGCCTTCGTCCGCTGGCGGCTCGTCGAGATCTTCAATCAATGTGTCGCTGTCCGCAGGCTCGACCATGCGACGAGCCACGGCGGGTTTCAGATGTGGCAACACGCCGGTGGCGAGCAACAACTGATTGGCCTCGCCATACAACTGTTCGGTGTCAGCCAGCACATAGCGTTCGAACAACTTGAGCAGGATCAGCTTGACCTTGATCTCGACGCCGAGGTTACGCCCGGCCTGCAGGAAATATTCGCAGAGCATCGCCGGACTCAGCGGGTTGTGCTGATCGTCCAGACGCTTGCCGAGCATCGAGCTGAAGCGTGCGGTGAGTTGATCGAGAGCGAAGCCGTCGCGCTTGAGCACGCGACTGACCATGGTCTGCACGGCCACGGTGCGCTCCATGGCATCGGTGCGCGGCGCCGACTCTTCGACCACCGGCGTGCGTGGCAGGGTGTTGGCGGCGGGATCGTATTGGGTAAGGCCGGCGAAGGCTTCGAAAAACAGCTCGAGAAAGCCACGCTCGATGTTCTTGCGTTTGAGGCGCAGGTCGCGCATGGCTTCGAAAAAGATGTTCTGATCGACGTCGTTGCGCGCCCGGTCGGCCATTTCGAACAGCGTGTCGTCGGCGTTATCGAACAGCTCCTGCAAATCGTGGCGCAGCTGCTGCGCAGCCTTGTCGCGAACCTGCAGCAGAATCACCGGCAAGCGGGCAAGCGGCGAGTGGTCCGCCAGATCGGCAGTCGCCCGGTGCAAAGGCACCACTTTCCCGTCGTTGCGCATCCAAGCCTCCTGGAACGGTGATTCGGTTCGTCGCTTTGACACTGCCCAACTGGACTCGTTCGTCAAAGCCATGACGTCAAATACAAGGCGGATTATCTGGCAAAACAGGCCAGCGATGCTATAGGCCTCAGGGTTTCCCCTATACGCCATACACCTCGCACTCAGCGCAGGAAAATCGACCAGATGCGTCAGGCACGAACGTTCTCGCCTTGGGTTGGCTCGCGCCCTGCCCCTATAATCGAACCACTTTGTTTGTGGAGTCCGTTATGCCGAATCTACGTCTCGCCGATCTGACCGCCGAAATCGAAAACAACGTGCGCCGTGCGTTGCTCGAAGACGTCGGCAGCGGCGACATCACCGCGCAACTGATCCCGGCCGAACGCCTGGCCAAAGCCACCATCATCACCCGTGACGACGCCGTCATCTGCGGCACCGCGTGGGTCGATGCGGTGTTTCGCCAGCTCGATCCGCGCGTGGCCGTGCATTGGCAAGTGGTCGACGGCCAGCGGGTCAAAGCCAATCAGCCGCTGTTTCACCTGGAAGGCCCGGCTCGCTCACTGCTGACCGGTGAACGCAGCGCGTTGAACTTCCTGCAGTTGCTGTCCGGCGTAGCGACGCGCGCGCAGTACCTGGCGGACTTCGTCGGCGAAACGCAGGTCAAGTTGCTCGACACCCGCAAAACCCTGCCCGGCCTGCGCCTGGCGCAGAAATACGCGGTGACCTGCGGCGGCTGTCACAACCACCGGATCGGTCTCTACGATGCCTTCCTGATCAAGGAAAACCACATCGCCGCCAGTGGTGGCATCGCCGAAGCCGTGGCCGCCGCGCACAAGATCGCCCCGGGCAAACCGGTGGAAATCGAAGTGGAAAGTCTTGAGGAATTGAAGCAAGCGCTGGAAGCCGGCGCCGACATCATCATGCTCGACGAACTGAGCCTGGATGACATGCGCGAAGCCGTACGCCTGACCGCCGGCAAGGCGAAACTGGAAGCCAGCGGCGGCATCAACGAAAGCACGCTGCTGCCGATCGCCGAAACGGGCGTGGATTACATCTCGATCGGCGCGATGACCAAGGATGTCAAAGCGGTGGATCTGTCGATGCGACTAAGCCTCTAAACGCAGCGGCAAGCTACAAGCTACAAGCCAAGCGACTCTGCTTTGACTTGCAGCTTGTAGCTAGAAGCTCGCAGCTGCTCTTATACGACGAGATTATTCATCTCGCAGTACTCTTCCCACTCGACACCCAATACTTCTGCCGCTTCCTTGTGCAGCACGAGGCGCTGCGCCTCGAACTCCTCTGGCGTGCTCGTGTACTTGAGGGTCAGCTCCCACGGCTGCAAGCCCTGCGCTTCGGCTTCGTCTTCGAAGGCCCACTGGATCTGGTCTTTCTGATCATCGGGACTCAGGTCCTTGATCTCATCCTTCAGGTCCGGCACATCCAGAAGGTATTTTTCCAGCGCTTGTTCGTGGCGTTGCTCTTGGGTCAATTCAGTCATGGGGTTCTCGCTGATCTTAGGAATGGAGGATGGATCTGGATCATCAAGGATCTCTCTGACGCGGACTGGCCGGCCTTCGGAACCATTCGGGATCATCTGAAAACTGCTAAGCGATGCTCATGCAGGCACCGAATATAGGACGTTTGCATGACGAATTACACGGCTCTTTACATCTCTTGCACAAAAAGCTGACCTGCGGAACATGAATCGACGTGGCACGCTGAGGAGTTGGTGCCCGAGACAGGAATCGAACCTGCGACCTTCGCGTTACGAGTGCGCTGCTCTACCGGCTGAGCTACACGGGCGGTGGGCTAAACCTAGCACCGGTCTCGAGCTGCGGCAAATTTGTGGGTTGTCTGATGGTTTTCTTTTGAGAACCACATTTGTGGCGAGGGGATAAATCCCCTCGCCACAATTTCTTTATTTCAGATAAAAAAATGCCCCCGCCGTTTGCACGGCGGGGGCATCTTCATTGCGCTAAAGCGTTGGGGTGATTAAACGCCCGAAGCCTTGGCAGCTGCCACGTCTTTGATGGACAGCTTGATACGGCCGCGGTTGTCCACGTCCAATACCAGCACTTCCACTTCCTGGCCTTCTTTCAGGATGTCGGTCACTTTCTCAACGCGAGCGTCGCTCAGCATCGAGATGTGCACCAGACCGTCCTTGCCCGGCAGGATGTTGACGAATGCGCCGAAGTCGACGATGCGCTCAACCTTGCCGACGTAGATCTTGCCGATCTCGGCTTCTGCCGTGATGCTCAGAACGCGCTGACGAGCAGCTTCTGCGGCATCTTTGGTTTCGCCGAAGATCTTGATCGAACCGTCGTCTTCGATGTCGATCGAAGCCTTGGTTTCTTCGCAGATCGCACGGATGGTCGCGCCACCTTTACCGATAACGTCACGGATCTTGTCGGTGTCGATCTTCATCGCGATCATGGTCGGAGCGTTGGCCGACAGTTCGGTACGCGACTGGCCAATGATCTGGTTCATCTGGCCGAGGATGTTCAGGCGCGCTTCAAGGGCCTGGCCCAGAGCGATTTCCATGATCTCTTCGGTGATGCCCTTGATCTTGATGTCCATCTGCAGCGCAGTAACGCCTTTGGCGGTACCGGCTACCTTGAAGTCCATGTCGCCCAGGTGATCTTCGTCGCCGAGGATGTCGGTCAGGACGGCGAACTTCTCGCCTTCTTTAACCAGACCCATGGCGATACCGGCTACCGGTGCCTTCATCGGTACACCAGCGTCCATCAGTGCCAGGGAAGCACCGCACACGGAAGCCATCGAGCTCGAACCGTTGGATTCGGTGATTTCCGATACCACGCGGATGGTGTACGGGAACACGTCAGCGGCTGGCAGCATGGCCGAAACCGAACGACGGGCCAGACGGCCGTGACCGATTTCGCGACGACCGGCGCCACCCATGCGACCACACTCGCCTACCGAGAACGGTGGGAAGTTGTAGTGCAGCATGAACGGGTCTTTCTTTTCGCCTTCCAGGGTGTCCAGCAGTTGCGCGTCACGGGCGGTGCCCAGTGTTGCAACAACCAGTGCCTGGGTCTCGCCACGGGTGAACAGAGCCGAACCGTGAGTCTTCGGCAGAACGCCGACTTCGATGTTCAGCGGACGTACAGTCTTGGTGTCGCGACCGTCGATACGTGGCTTGCCGTTGACGATGTTTTCGCGAACGGTGCGGTATTCGATTTCGCCGAAGGCTGCTTTGACTTCAGCAGCGCTTGGCTGGCCTTCTTCACCGGACAGCTTGGCAACCACTTGGTCCTTCAGCTCACCCAGGCGAGCGTAACGGTCGGCCTTGATGGTGATGGTGTAAGCCTGGG
This sequence comes from Pseudomonas sp. 1L-E-NC-VB-C3, assembly GCF_057291535.1. NCBI lineage: Bacteria > Pseudomonadati > Pseudomonadota > Gammaproteobacteria > Pseudomonadales > Pseudomonadaceae > Pseudomonas > Pseudomonas sp. 1L-E-NC-VB-C3. The sequence goes on from NZ_JBXAWD010000013.1 coordinate 99,202, forward strand.
AGATCGCTTCGCCGAACTCGGCACGGATAGCGCCCAGCAGTTCGGTGGCTTCTGGCGCAGGAGCCCAGTTCCAGGTTGGCTTGGCGGCTTCGGCAGCCAGTTCTTTAACAGCGTTGATCACAACCTGGAATTCGTCGTGAGCGAACAGTACCGCACCCAGCATCTGGTCTTCGGTCAGCTCTTTGGCTTCCGATTCAACCATCAGCACGGCGTCGGAAGTACCGGCAACGACCATGTCCAGGCTCGAAGCGGCCTGCTGCTCGTAAGTCGGGTTCAGCAGGTAGCCGGTGCTTTCGTGGAAAGCCACGCGAGCGGCGCCGATCGGGCCGTCGAATGGAATGCCGGAGATGGCCAGGGCAGCCGAGGTACCGATCATCGCAGCGATGTCCGGATCGGTCTTCTTGCTGGTGGAAACTACGGTGCAGACAACCTGCACTTCGTTCATGAAGCCTTCTGGGAACAGCGGACGGATCGGACGGTCGATCAGTCGGGAAGTCAGGGTTTCTTTCTCGGAAGGACGGCCTTCACGCTTGAAGAAACCGCCAGGGATCTTACCGGCAGCGTAAGTCTTTTCCTGGTAGTGCACGGACAGAGGGAAGAAACCCTTGCCCGGATCGGCTTGCTTTGCACCGACAACAGTCACCAACACGCTGACGTCGTCGTCAACGGTGACCAATACTGCGCCGGAGGCCTGACGGGCGATACGGCCTGTCTCGAGGGTAACGGTCGATTGACCGAACTGGAATTTTTTGATTACCGGGTTCACGGTGTCCTACCTTCTTTGTGGCTCTTGGGGGAAACGGTTTCTTGCGAATTCTTGGGCAATATCGGGAATCGGCCCGATGGCAATTGTCCGGGTGCTACAGGTAAAGCCATGCTGCAGATAAAACTTGAGGCTGGGAGCCTGCAAGACGCCAGCGGAAAACCGCTGACGCCCGACAGACCACCAACCTCATAGCGCAATCGCTGATTAGCGACGCAGACCCAGGCGAGCGATCAGCGCGGCGTACCGGCTTACGTCCTTGCCTTTCAGGTAGTCCAGCAGCTTGCGACGCTGGTTAACCATGCGGATCAGACCACGACGGGAGTGGTGATCTTTACCGTTGGCCTTGAAGTGACCTTGCAGTTTGTTGATGTTGGCGGTCAGCAGTGCAACCTGCACTTCTGGCGAACCAGTGTCACCAACAGCTTGCTGGTAGTCAGCAACGATTTGAGCTTTTTCTTGAACGTCGAGAGCCATGAGGCAATCCTTCCTTATCAGGAAACTGTTTCAGGGAAACAGCTTCAACAGGCCAGGGACAAATCCCTGTATCTATAAATGAGTAGTGACCATGCCTGTTAACAGCCACACTCGCCGGCCCGCTTGCGCAGACCGGTTCCGGTCATTCTGACCGAATCAAGCGACGCGGCGCGATGCGCCCGTCTTCGCTCACTTCACCGATACCGATGAAGCGACCATTGTGATCCTGTACTCGTACCATGCCGAACTTCGGTGCATCCGGGGCACGTACCGGCTGGCCGTTGAGCCAGTAGAACGCGCTCGCTTCCGAGAAGTGCAGCAACGGCCAATCCTGCAGGCCGCTGTCCGATGGCATCAGGAAGCGGTCGACCGCTTCATTGCCGCCTTCGGCATGTACCGCTTCCAGCTCTTCGAGGGTCACGGTCTGCGCCAGGGTGAAAGGCCCGGCCTGGGTCCGACGCAATTCTGCGACGTACGCACCACAACCGAGTTGCTCACCGATATCCTCCACCAGGGTCCGAATATAGGTGCCCTTGCTGCAGTCCACCGCAAGCCGCGCAGTATCGCCTTCGAAGGCCAGCAATTCCAAGCGCGCAATAGTAACAGAACGCGGTTCGCGCTCCACTACTTCGCCTGCACGTGCCAGTTTGTACAGCGGCTGGCCATCACGCTTGAGTGCCGAGTACATCGGCGGTATCTGACTGATTTGCCCACGAAATTTCGGCAGAACCGCTTCGACATCGGCGCGACCAACGGTCACCGGACGCTCCTGCAAAACCTCACCTTCGGCATCGGCCGTGGTGGTGGTCTTGCCCAGTTGCGCCAGAGTCTCGTAGCCCTTGTCGGAATCGAGCAGGTATTGCGAGAACTTGGTCGCCTCGCCGAAGCACAGCGGCAACACGCCGGTGGCCAACGGGTCGAGGCTGCCGGTGTGTCCGGCCTTTTCGGCATTGAGCAGCCAGCGCACTTTCTGCAAGGCAGCGTTGGAGGTGAACCCCAACGGCTTGTCGAGCAGAATGATGCCGCTGACGTTACGACGGATACGTTTGACCTGAGCCACCGAATTACTCCTTGGTGTCTTCAGGTGCTGGAGCGGCAACGTGCTGATTGTCTTCAGCGACGGCGCGCTCGATCAGCGCCGACAGGTGCGCGCCACGCACGACGGATTCGTCGTAGTGGAAGTGCAGTTGCGGCACGCTGCGCAGCTTCATTTCGCGGGCCAATTGCATGCGCAGGAAGCCTGCGGCGGCATTGAGCACCTTGATGCTTTGCGCGATGTCTTCAGCGTTGTCCTGACCCATCACGGTAATGAAAATCTTCGCGTGACCGACGTCACGGGACACTTCCACAGCAGTGATGGTGACCAGACCGACGCGCGGGTCTTTGACTTCGCGACGGATCAGTTGCGCCAGCTCGCGCTGCATCTGATCGCCGATACGTTGGGTACGGCTGTATTCTTTTGCCATGATTTGTTACCTGTTACTGCCCAGCGGTGAAACCCGCAAGGTCTGAAAGCGGCAAACGCCCGGCCTGACAAAAGCCAGACCGGGCGTTGCGTTTAGAGTCCGGACGCTGTGCCGTGCATTTGCATGCTACGACCCATCGTGGCCCTTGAAGTGCGCGAGTCAGAGGCTGCGAGCAACCTGAACCTTCTCGAAGACTTCGATCTTGTCGCCGACTTTGACGTCGTTGTAGCTCTTCACGCCGATACCGCATTCCATGCCGGCACGCACTTCGGAAGCGTCATCCTTGAAGCGGCGCAGGGATTCCAGCTCGCCTTCGAAGATAACGATGTCTTCACGCAGTACACGGATCGGACGGTTACGGTGCACGACACCTTCGATCACCATGCAACCGGCGATCGCGCCAAACTTCGGCGAACGGAACACGTCACGCACTTCGGCCACACCCAGGATGTTCTCGCGAACATCGCTGCCGAGCATGCCGGTCAGGGCTTTCTTGACGTCTTCGATGATGTCGTAGATCACGTTGTAGTAACGCATATCCAGACCTTCCTGCTCGACGATCTTGCGAGCGCCGGCATCGGCACGCACGTTGAAGCCGAACAGTACAGCGTTGGAAGCCAGTGCCAGGTTGGCGTCGGATTCGGTGATACCACCGACACCGCCACCCACGACGCGCACTTGTACTTCGTCGTTGCCCAGGCCATTCAAGGCACCGTTCAACGCTTCCAGCGAACCACGGACGTCGGATTTGAGGACGATGTTGAGCGTCTTCTTCTCGGCCTGACCCATGTTTTCGAAGATGTTTTCCAGCTTGCCGGCGTGAGCGCGAGCCAGTTTGACTTCGCGGAACTTGCCTTGACGGAACAGAGCCACTTCACGGGCTTTCTTCTCGTCGGCAACCACGCTCATCTCGTCGCCAGCGTCCGGCGTACCGTCCAGGCCGAGGATCTCGACAGGGATGGATGGACCGGCTTCCTTGATCGGCTTGCCGTTCTCGTCGAGCATGGCACGTACACGGCCGTAGTTCGAACCGACCAGGACCATGTCGCCTTGACGCAGCGTACCGTCCTGAACGAGCACGGTTGCCACCGGGCCACGACCCTTGTCGAGACGCGATTCAACCACCACACCACGGCCAGGAGCCGACGGTGTAGCTTTCAGTTCGAGAACTTCGGCCTGCAGCAGAACGGCTTCAAGCAGCTCGTCCACGCCAGTACCCATCTTCGCCGAAACCGGTACGAATGGCGTGTCGCCACCCCAGTCTTCGGAAGTCACGCCGTGAACCGACAGTTCGCTGCGGATGCGATCGAGATCAGCGCCCGGCTTGTCGATCTTGTTCACTGCAACCACCAGCGGCACGCCAGCTGCCTGCGCATGCTGAACCGCTTCGATGGTTTGCGGCATCACGCCGTCGTCCGCTGCAACCACGAGGATCACGATGTCGGTCGCCTTGGCACCACGGGCACGCATTGCGGTAAACGCAGCGTGACCCGGGGTGTCGAGGAAAGTGACCATGCCGCGATCAGTCTCAACGTGGTACGCACCGATGTGCTGGGTGATACCGCCGGCTTCGCCAGCAGCTACCTTGGCACGACGGATGTAGTCGAGCAGGGAAGTCTTACCGTGGTCAACGTGGCCCATTACGGTCACGACTGGTGCACGGGAGAACGACTCACCTTCAAACTTCAGGGACTCGGCCAGGGAATCTTCCAGAGCGGTGTCGCTGACCAGAGTCACTTTGTGGCCCAGTTCTTCGGCTACCAGTTGAGCAGTTTCCTGATCAAGCACCTGGTTGATGGTCGCTGGGGTACCCAGTTTGAACATGAACTTGATGATTTCAGCCGCTTTGACCGACATCTGATTGGCCAGATCGCCAACCGTGATGGTTTCGCCGATCTGCACATCACGCACGACAGGGCCGGTCGGGCTCTGGAAACCGTGGGCGTTGCGCTTCTTCAGCTTGGCCTTGCCGCGACCACCACGACGGAAGCCATCGCTTTCTTCGTCGGTAGTGCGTGGCGCCACACGTGGTGCCGGCGCTTTTTCTTTGACCGATGCGCGATGCGGAGCGTTTTTGCGCTCGCCATCACCGCCACCGCTGCGACGATTGTTATCGTCGGCACGTGGCTTGTCCGGACGGCGCTGTTCGTTCTGCTTGTTGCGAACGTCAGCCGATGGAGCAGGAGCAGCAGCCACCGGTGCGCTTTCGCGAACAGGTTCGGCAGCAGCCGGTGCCGCAACGGCGTCGCTGGCAGCGGTTTGCGCAGCAGCAGGCTGGCGACGCGCTTCTTCTTCGGCGCGTTGCTTGGCTTCTTCTTCAGCCTTCTGACGGGCAGCATTTTCTACTGCGCGACGCTCATCCAGTTCACGCTTGCGCTCGGCTTCGATTTCTTCCGGGCTGCGCTGTACGAAAACTTTCTTCTTGCGAACTTCAACGCTGATGCTCTTGCTACCAGCCACACGCAGGGTGCTGGTGGTTTTACGCTGCAGCGTGATCTTGCGTGGTTCTTCCACTTTCGCCTTGTGACTGCTCTTCAAGTGAGTCAGCAGGGATTGCTTCTCACTGTCAGTCACATTTTCGTCGGCGGCGGTGTGCGGCAGACCTGCCTCACGCATCTGCTGCAACAGGCGCTCTACCGGTGTTTTGACCTCATCGGCCAGTTGTTTCACCGTGACTTGCGTCATGCACTTCTCTCCTCAGGCCGCGCCTAATTACTCGAACCAGTGGGCTCGGGCGGCCATGATCAACTTGCCGGCACGATCATCGTCAATGCCGTCGATGTCGAGCAGGTCGTCAATAGACTGCTCGGCCAGGTCTTCGCGGGTAATTACGCCGCGCACCGCCAGTTCCATCGCCAAATCCTTGTCCATACCCTCAAGCGAGAGCAGGTCTTCGGCCGGATGGGCGTCTGCCAGCTTTTCCTCAGTAGCGATGGCTTTGGTCAACAAGCGATCCTTGGCGCGAGCACGAAGCTCGTTGACGATGTCCTCGTCAAAGCCGTCGATGTTGAGCATCTCCTCCACCGGTACGTAGGCAATCTCTTCCAGGCTGGTGAAGCCTTCATCTACCAGCACCTGAGCCAGTTCTTCGTCGACTTCCAGCTCGTCGATGAAGTTGCGCAGGATGTCGCCGGTTTCTGCTTGCTGCTTAGCCTGGATGTCCGATTCGGTCATCACGTTCAGGGTCCAGCCAGTCAACTGGCTCGCCAGACGCACGTTCTGACCACCGCGACCGATGGCCTGAGCCAGATTGTCTGCGCCAACGGCGATGTCCATGGCATGGGCATCTTCGTCAACGATAATTGCCGCAACCTCGGCCGGGGACATGGCGTTGATCACGAACTGGGCCGGGTTGTCGTCCCACAGCACGATATCAACACGCTCACCGCCCAACTCACCCGATACCGCCTGGACGCGCGAACCGCGCATACCGATACAGGCACCTTGCGGGTCGATGCGCTTGTCCTTGGAACGGACGGCGATCTTGGCACGCGAACCCGGATCACGGGAGGCGGCCATGACCTCGATGAGGCCTTCAGCGATTTCCGGCACTTCGATACGGAACAGCTCGATCAGCATTTCCGGCGCGGTACGCGACAGGATCAGCTGCGGGCCGCGGTTCTCGGTGCGGATTTCCTTGAGCAGCGCACGCAGACGCACGCCGACACGGAAGGTTTCGCGAGAAATGATGTCTTCGCGGGCCAGCAACGCTTCAGCGTTGTTGCCCAGATCGACGATCACGTTGTCGCGGGTAACTTTTTTCACGGTGCCAGAGATGATTTCTCCCAGGCGCTCGCGATAGGCGTCGACCACTTGAGCGCGCTCGGCTTCGCGAACTTTCTGCACGATAACCTGCTTGGCAGTCTGTGCAGCGATGCGGCCGAACTCGATGGATTCGATTTTCTCTTCGACGACGTCACCGACCTTGGCACCAGGATGCGTTTCGGCAACCTTGCTTGGCCAGGTCTCGATGGCCGGATCGTCGAGATCATTCTCTTCGACGACCGTCCAGCGACGGAAGGTTTCGTAAGAACCGGTGTGGCGGTTGATTTCCACACGCAGGTCCACTTCGTCTTCAAAACGCTTTTTGGTAGCAGTGGCCAGAGCCAGCTCCAGCGCTTCAAAAATTACGCTTGCCGGTACACCCTTTTCATTGGATACCGACTCAACAACCAGCAGTACTTCTTTGCTCATCGTACGCCTCGCCTTTCGCAAGCCATTGGATCCGCGGGATCCGCGTCTCAGTCAAAACTGGGAATAATGTTGGCCTTGTCGATCATATCGATCGGCAACAGGAACTCGTGGTCTTCTACCTGCACCACGACGTCCTGCTCTTCTACACCGCGCAGAAGGCCCTGAAAGTTGCGTCGACCTTCGAAAGGCGAGCGCAGCTTGATCTTCACTTGTTCACCGGCAAATTTGGCAAACTGCTCAAGAGTGAACAGCGGGCGCTCCATGCCAGGCGAGGAAACTTCAAGGGTGTATTCAACGGAGATCGGATCTTCAACATCCAGAACGCCGCTGATCTGACGGCTGACAATGGCGCAATCGTCCACCAGCACGCCACCCTCTTTATCGATATAAACGCGCAACATCGAGTGACGACCCTGAGCCGAAAACTCGATACCCCAGCATTCATAGCCCAGGGCCACGACCACCGGGGCCAGCAAGGCCTGCAACTCTTCTAGCTTGCTCGACACCTGAACCCCCTAGTGCATGATATGTGCATGCTTTGCAAAATAAAAAAATGGGCATAACGCCCATCCTTGAAACGCCGTCGAACAGCGGCGTTGAAAGTATCCAGCTAACAAAAAGCCCCTTAAAAGGGGCTCCTTAAACTGGTTGCGGGGGCCGGATTTGAACCGACGACCTTCGGGTTATGAGCCCGACGAGCTACCAGACTGCTCCACCCCGCGACAAAGCTGGGGCGGAAGTATACGACCGATCCCTTTTAGGGTCAATGTAACCTTCCACCTGCAAGAAAGCCCGCAACAGCGGGCTCTCCTGACTAATTGGTACCGAGAAGGGGACTCGAACCCCTACACCCTATGGGCACAACCACCTCAAGGTTGCGTGTCTACCAATTCCACCACCTCGGCAATACTACGTTTGAAACCCTTCTTACTTCTGCTCTTGAGCTGGAGGCACGTCAGTCGCTGGAGTAGCCGACTTTTGCTCTTGAAGCACCGGTACATCATCAGAAGCCGGTTGTTGCTTAGGTACTTCCAACACTGCTGGATCTGGCAGACCTGCTTGAGTCAGCTGATGAGCTTTCTCTTTAGCAAAGTAACCTAACCCCAAGCTGGTTATGAAGAAACCGGCGGCAAGTATAGCAGTAAACTTACTAAGAAAGGTAGAGGAACCTTGGCTTCCGAACACAGTATTTGAAGCACCTGCTCCGAAAGACGCGCCAGCGTCCGCACCCTTACCCTGCTGCAGCAAAACCAGAGCAACTACGCCCAATGCACCCAGCAGATGAAAAACGACTACGACTGTTTCCAGCATTTTTTCAGTTTCCCGCGGCGCGACAAATCGCACCGAACTCATCTGCATTCAGGGAAGCTCCACCAATGAGCCCCCCATCGATATCCGGCATGCCGAACAGTTCGACCGCATTGGCCGCCTTCACGCTGCCGCCGTATAGAAGCCGCACACCTCGTGCGACTTCAGAATTCTCTGCCGCCAACTGCTCGCGAATGGCCTTATGCACATCCTGAGCCTGTTGCGGCGTTGCAGTCAGCCCGGTACCAATGGCCCAGACCGGCTCGTATGCAATCACTGCCTTGGCAAAGGCACCGACACCCAGCTCCTCGATGATGCTGCCCAGCTGACGCCCGACAACTTCAAGAGTTTTTCCGGCTTCGCGCTGCTCGAGGGTTTCCCCTACACACAACACCGGAGTCAAGCCACATGCCTGTGCCGCTGCGAACTTGCGATTCAGCATCCCGTCTCGCTCGCCCATAATCTGGCGGCGTTCGGAGTGCCCGACAAGCACCAGGGAACAACCTGCATCCACCAGTTGGCTGGGAGCAATCTCACCAGTCAACGCACCTTGCATGGCTTCCACCGCAGAATTCTGCGCGCCGACCGAAATCGACTTGCCTTTCAAGCCATCAATCACTTGATTGATATACAAGCAAGGCGGGAACACCGCGACATCAACACCGCTAGGCAAGGCCAGATGACGAAGGCCGTTGATCAGCTCAGCGACGCTGGCGCGGGTACCGTGCATCTTCCAGTTACCAGCTACCATAGGGCGACGCATGCTGTACCTCGTCGGTCAAAGTGGGCGCAGATGTTACCCAACACAATCATGGCTTGCAAGCCGTATCAGGCAGAAACTTCGGTTACCAGTTTTGCCAGCTCTTCGGCATAGCCGCGAACCTGGTTTTCGTCCTCGCCTTCGACCATTACGCGCACCAGAGGCTCTGTGCCGGACTTGCGCAGAAGCACGCGACCGCGCCCCGCCATCGCCTGAGTTACACGGGCACTGGCTTCCTTGACAGCCGGATGCTCCAGCGGGCTTTCACCGCCGCCAAAGCGAACGTTGATCAGCACCTGAGGGCACTTGCGCAACGCCTGCCGGGTTTGTGCCAAGCCTTCGTTGCGGGATTTCAGAGCCATCAACACCTGCAGAGCCGCGATGATCGCGTCGCCCGTGGTGGTGTGGTTGAAGCAGACCACATGCCCGGAGTTTTCCCCACCAACGAGCCAGTTGCGCTCTTGCAGTTCGGCAATCACGTAGCGGTCACCGACATTGGCGCGAACGAACGGGATCGACAGATCCGCAAGGGCCAGTTCGAGACCAAGATTGCTCATCAACGTACCGACGACGCCACCCTGCAACTTGCCACGCTCATGCAGATCGCGGGCAATGATAAACAGCAGGTCGTCACCATCAACAATGGCGCCGGTGTGATCGACCATCAGTACCCGATCGCCATCACCGTCGAAGGCGATACCCAGGTCCGCATGCTCAGCCAGAACGGCGGCCTGCAACGGCCCCATATGCGTGGAACCGCAGTTATCGTTGATGTTCAACCCATTCGGCTGGGCAGATAGCACGACAACTTCGGCACCCAGCTCACGGAAGACGCTAGGTGCAACCTTATAAGTCGCACCATGCGCGCAGTCGATGACGATCTTCAGGCCGGCGAAATTGGAGCCAGTAGGAACGCTGCTTTTGCAGAACTCGATGTAGCGACCCGATGCGTCATTGATTCGCGACACCTTGCCGATCTTGCTCGACTCGACAACGGTCATCGGCGTGTCGAGCAATTCTTCGATCATCAACTCCAACTCATCCGGCAGCTTGGTGCCTTTACCGGAGAAGAACTTGATGCCGTTGTCATCATGCGGGTTGTGCGAGGCACTTATCACGATACCGGCTTCAGCCTGGAACGTACGCGACAGATAGGCGATGGCAGGCGTCGGCATCGGGCCGAGCAGCATCACATCGGCGCCCGCCGAGGTCAGCCCGGCCTCGAGTGCCGATTCGAACATATAACCGGAGATCCGCGTGTCCTTGCCGACCAGCACCTTGCAGGCCCCCATCTTGCGGAAAGCCATACCAGCCGCCCAGCCGAGCTTGAGCATGAAGTCAGGCGTGATCGGGTATTCACCAACACGACCGCGAATGCCGTCGGTACCAAAATATTTCTTGCTCATAAGTGCTCCATCATTCTTATTCGGCTGATTCAACGGCCGCGATCATTCGCACAACATCGACGGTTTCCGCCACATCGTGGACGCGCAATATACGTGCGCCTTTAACTGACGCCAGCGCCGCCAGCGCCAGTCCGCCGTGCAGGCGCTCGCCCACGGGACGGTTCAACGCGTGGCCAATCATACTCTTGCGCGAAACACCTACCAGCAATGGCCGTCCCAGCGCATGCAGAGCCTCCATGTGTTTGAACAAGCTTAGATTGTGCTGCAAGGTCTTGGCGAAGCCGAAGCCGGGATCAAGAATGATCCGCTCGGCGGGGATACCCGCCTGCGCGCACTGCTCCATGCGCTCGGCGAGAAACTCAGCGACCTCGCGAGTAACATCCTGATACTGCGGATTATCCTGCATATCGCCCGGTTCGCCGAGCATGTGCATGAGGCAGACCGGCAATCCGGTAGCCGCCGCCGCATCCAGCGCGCCATCGCGACGCAACGAACGCACATCGTTGATCAGGCCGGCACCGAGCCGTGCGGTTTCGCGCATGACTGCCGGGGTGGAAGTATCGACCGAGATGATGACATCCAACTCGCGATTGATCAGCTCGACAATCGGCGCGACGCGCTCAAGTTCCTCCAGAGGAGAGACCGCTCGCGCACCCGGCCGGGTCGACTCGCCGCCGACATCAATCAGCGTCGCGCCAGCCAGCACCATGGCTTCGGCATGGCGCAGCGCCGCATCGAGCTGGCTGTAGCGGCCGCCGTCGGAAAAGGAATCAGGAGTGACATTGAGAATGCCCATGACATGCGTCTGGGCCAAATCAAGAACCCGGTTGCCACAAGGCAACCGGGTCAGGGACTGTACAGAAGTCATTTCAAGCCTTAAACGTCAGCAGCCGGACCGCCAATCGGTTTTTCCGGACGCTCATCCTGCACGACAGGCGGCGGAGGCGTACCGGTGCCACCCGACCAGTCGCGAGGTTCGCGAGGTGTGCGGCCGGCCATGATGTCGTCAATCTGCTCGGCATCGATGGTTTCGTACTTCATCAGCGCATCAGCCATGGCATCCAGCTTGTCACGGTTATCCGTGAGGATCTGCTTGGCGGTGCCGTAGCACTGATCAATGATGCTGCGCACTTCGGAGTCGATCAGTTTGGCTGTCTCACCGGAGAAGCTGGCAGCCTGACCACCACCGCCACGACCGAGGAACACTTCACCCTCTTCTTCGGCATACATCAGCGGACCGAGTTTTTCCGACAACCCCCATTTCGTCACCATGTTCCGGGCAATCTGACTTGCACGCATGATGTCGTTGGAGGCCCCGGTAGTCACACCATCGAAGCCCAGGGTCATTTCTTCAGCGATACGGCCACCGTACAACGAGCAGATCTGGCTGATCAGCGCACGTTTGGACAGGCTGTAGCGATCTTCTTCCGGCAGGAACATGGTCACACCCAGCGCACGACCGCGCGGAATGATAGACACCTTGTAGACCGGATCATGCTCGGGAACAACGCGACCGACAATGGCATGGCCAGCTTCGTGGTAGGCCGTGTTCTGCTTTTCTTTCTCGGACATGACCATGGATTTGCGCTCGGCACCCATCATGATCTTGTCTTTCGCCAGTTCGAACTCTTTCATCTCGACGATACGCTTGCCGCTACGGGCAGCGAACAGCGACGCTTCGTTGACCAGGTTGGCCAGGTCAGCACCGGAGAAACCAGGAGTACCACGCGCGATCACTGCCGGAGCAACGTCGTCGCCCATTGGCACTTTGCGCATGTGCACTTTCAGAATCTGCTCGCGACCACGAATGTCTGGCAAGCCAACCACCACCTGACGGTCGAAACGGCCCGGACGCAGCAGCGCAGGGTCGAGCACGTCCGGACGGTTGGTCGCAGCAATCACGATGATGCCGTCATTCATTTCGAAGCCGTCCATCTCTACCAGCAACTGGTTGAGAGTCTGCTCACGTTCGTCGTGACCGCCACCCATGCCGGCGCCACGATGGCGACCTACGGCATCAATTTCGTCGATGAAGATGATGCAAGGGGCGTGCTTCTTGGCCTGCTCGAACATGTCGCGGACGCGGCTGGCGCCGACACCGACGAACATTTCGACAAAGTCGGAACCGGAAATGGTGAAGAACGGCACTTTCGCTTCGCCGGCAATCGCCTTGGCCAGCAAGGTTTTACCGGTACCCGGCGGGCCGACCATCAGCACGCCGCGCGGGATACGACCGCCCAGACGCTGAAATTTGCCCGGATCACGCAGGAACTCGACCAGCTCGCCGACTTCTTCCTTGGCTTCGTCGCAACCGGCAACGTCAGCCAAAGTGGTTTTCACCTGATCTTCAGAGAGCAGGCGCGCCTTGCTCTTGCCGAAGCTCATCGGCCCGCCCTTGCCACCGGCACCACCCTGCATCTGGCGCATGAAGAACATGAACACCGCGATGATCACCAGGATCGGGAAGCTGGCTACCAGAAGCTGAGTCCAGATGCTTTGCTGTTCAGGCTGCTTGCCTTCAACCACAACGTGATTGTCGACCAGATCGCCGATCAGGCCATTGTCCTGAATTGCCGGACGAATGGTCTTGAAGCTGTCGCCATCGGTGCGCTTGCCGGTAATCACATAGCCGTCAACGGCTACGCGCTCGACCTTGCCATCCTTGACCTGCTGGATGAAGTCGGAATAGTTGAGGGTCTGCGGCTCGTTAGGGCTGGAGAAGTTGTTCATCACCGTCACCAGGACTGCCGCGATGATCAACCACAGGATCAGATTCTTTGCCATATCGTTCAATTAACTACCCTCTGAAGCAAGCTCCGCTACTGGCGCGCGCTTCGCATGATATTCACCGGCCTAACTTACTACATTACCTACAACTCTGGCAGGCGCCGTCTGTAACCCTTTGTGAAACACTTTCTACACAATATTCGCTTATGCCCGCAGAGCGAAATATGAAAAACCTATCGCCCTGCCGAAAAACCTCGTTTTACGCATCACCACCGCGATAACCCCAGGCCAGCATGTACTGCTCTCGGGAGCTGCCACGGGAAGAGTCTGGCTTGATCATCTGGATCTTGTCGAATTTCTTCCGAGCATCCTTCAGATAAACGTCGAACCCTTCGCCCTGGAAAATCTTGATGACGAAGTTGCCACCGGGCTTGAGGATCCGTTCCGCCAGGTCCAGCGCCAGCTCGCACAGGAACATGGCCTTGGGCATATCCACTTCGGGCGTACCACTCATATTGGGGGCCATATCGGAAATCACAAGGTCCACCTGCGAATTACCCACAGCCTCAAGGATTTGAGCCAGCACCGAGTCCTCAGTGAAGTCACCTTGAATGAAGGTCACGTCCGGAATGCCGTCCATTTCAAGAATGTCCGAAGCGATCAGACGCCCCTGACCACCGATCAGCCGACTGGTGACTTGCGACCAGCCACCCGGCGCCGCGCCGAGGTCGACCACGCTCATGCCCGGACGGATGAGTTTGTATTTTTCCTGGATCTCCAGAAGCTTGTAACTTGCACGCGAGCGGTAGCCATCCTTCTGCGCCTGCTTCACATAAGGATCGTTGACATGTCTTTTCAGCCAACCAAGGCTTGTCTTGGAACGCGCCATTGGGCACCTCGATGATTAGGGTCGTGATTAGTTGGGCGGATCCACGAACCCTCGGGTAAAATGGCCGCCATTTTACAGAATCCAGACGAAAGGGTCAGATTATGCCGCTCACTCCAGAGCAGAAGAAACAGTACAAATCCATCGGCCACCACCTCAAACCAGTGTTGACGGTGGCGGACAACGGTTTGACTGAAGGTGTTTTAGCCGAACTTGAACGCGCCTTGGCCGATCACGAGCTGATCAAGATCAAGCTCAATATCCTTGATCGCGAGTCGCGCCTCGCGCACATCGCCGAGCTGTGCAAGGTCGGCAAAGCGGACCTGGTTCAGGTCATCGGCAAGATGGCTCTGGTCTACCGCAAGAACTTCAGCGTCAACAAGCAGCTGTCGAACGTTCATCGCTTCAAGTGATGCGCAGGGTCAAGGGTGTGCTTCGCGCACCCTGCCACCCCATCCCGGCACCGGCTGCATGACCAGCACCAGCCCGGAAAAACCCAGCACCAGATAACTGAATACCTGCCAGCGCTGCGCATCCGGCCAGCCGACACGCACGGCGACATACATCGCGCACGCGTACAACGCCATCAACAGCACCTGCCCGCGAAAATCCCGCCATAGACTGGCAAGGCCCTCGGCCTGTACCAGCACCAAAGCCTGAAAGATCACGCACAGAGCGGCGAATCCCACCACCAGCACTTCGAAAGCACTGGCCACTTCGTCGATCAACAGCGGCGCCAGACCGATCCGGCCCAGCGCCGGCTGCAAACCGACATGAATCAACCATAGCCCACCGACCCAAAGCATCTGGGTCAGTTGCCAAAGCATGGCGCCCGCATGCAGCGGGCGCCTTCTTTCAGATGTGACGAACTTCGACAATCTCGTACTCGATCACGCCGCTTGGCGTTTTGACGGCGACAACGTCACCCTCTTCCTTACCAATCAAGGCGCGGGCCAGCGGCGAACCGACGGAGATCTTGCCGAGTTTGAAGTCAGCCTCATCCTCACCCACGATGTGGTAAGTGACGCTTTCATCAGTCTCGACGTTGGCGATCTCGACGGTGGTACCGAAAATCACTTTACCGGTGTGAGGAATGGTCGTGACGTCGATGATGACCTGATTCTGAATCCGGCCCTCGATATCACGAATACGCGCTTCGACCATGCCTTGCTGTTCGCGGGCAGCATGGTATTCAGCGTTTTCCTTCAAGTCACCCAACTCGCGGGCCGTACCGATGTCCTGGCTGAGCTTCGGACGGACGACCTTGGTCAGGTGAGCATGCTCCTCTTCCAGGGCGCGAGCGCCCTGAACAGTCATTGGGTACTTGGTTATGCTCATGCCTTCAATCCTGCGTGTAGATCCTGCAAGCGGCGCACGGTCTTTTCCGGACCGAACTTCAGCGCTTCGCAGATCGCTTCGCCCGCAGCAATAGTGGTGGTGCAGTAGATCTTGTGCTGCAGGGCGTTGCGACGAATGGAGTACGAATCGGCGATCGACTGACGACCTTCGGTGGTGTTGATGATCAGCGTGACTTCGTCATTCTTGATCATGTCGACCACGTGCGGACGACCCTCGGTCACCTTGTTCACGCGGCGCACTTTCAGGCCTGCGGCTTCGATCAGCTTGGCAGTGCCGGCAGTGGCGACCACTTCGAAGCCCAAGTTGATCAGATCACGGGCCACGCCTGCAACCAGCGGCTTGTCATCATCGCGCACGCTGATGAATGCGGTACCGCCGGTCGGCAGCACTTCACTGGCGCCCATCTGCGCCTTGGCGAATGCTTCGCCGAAGGTGTCGCCGACGCCCATCACTTCACCGGTCGACTTCATCTCTGGGCCGAGGATCGGGTCAACGCCAGGGAACTTGGCGAACGGGAACACCGCCTCTTTCACGCTGTAGAAGTTCGGGATGATTTCTTTGGTGAAGCCGATTTCCTTCAGGGTCTTACCGGCCATCACGCGTGCAGCGATCATCGCCAGGGAGACACCGATGCACTTGGAAACGAACGGCACGGTACGCGAGGCGCGCGGGTTGACTTCGATGACGTAAATGTCTTCACCCTGCAACGCCAGCTGCACGTTCATCAGGCCGACAACGCCCAGCTCCAAGGCCATTTTCTTGACCTGTTCGCGCATCTCGTCCTGGATGTGCGCCGGCAGCGAGTACGGCGGCAGCGAGCACGCGGAGTCACCGGAGTGAACGCCCGCCTGTTCGATGTGCTGCATGATCGCGCCGATCACTACATCTTTGCCGTCGCAGACCGCATCCACGTCCATTTCGATGGCGCAGTTGAGGAAGTGGTCGAGCAGCACCGGGCTGTCGTTGGACACTTGCACCGCGTCACGCAGATAGCGCTTGAGTTCGTCTTCCTTGTATACGATTTCCATCGCACGGCCGCCCAACACGTAGGACGGGCGCACCACCAGCGGATAACCGATCTTCGCCGCAGCACGAACGGCTTCATCTTCGCTGCGCACAGTGGCGTTTGGCGGCTGACGCAGGTTCAGGCGCTCGACCATTTGCTGGAAGCGCTCGCGGTCTTCGGCGCGGTCGATAGCGTCAGGACTGGTGCCGATGATCGGCACGCCAGCGGCTTCCAGCGCGCGAGCCAGTTTCAGCGGGGTCTGGCCGCCGTACTGGACGATCACGCCTTTCGGCTTCTCGACGCGGCAGATTTCCAGTACGTCTTCCAGGGTTACCGGCTCGAAGTACAGACGGTCGGAAGTGTCGTAGTCGGTGGAAACGGTTTCCGGGTTGCAGTTGACCATGATGGTTTCGTAGCCGTCTTCGCGCAGGGCGAGAGCAGCGTGAACGCAGCAGTAGTCGAACTCGATGCCCTGGCCGATACGGTTCGGACCGCCACCCAGAATCATGATCTTGTCGCGACCCGACGGTGCTGCCTCGCACTCTTCCTCGTAGGTCGAGTACAGGTAAGCGGTGTCGGTAGCGAACTCGGCGGCGCAGGTGTCAACGCGCTTGTAGACCGGGAACACTTCCAGCTTCTGACGGTGCGTACGCAGGTTTTTCTCGGTGACACCCAGCAGCTTGGCCAGACGCTGATCAGAGAAGCCTTTGCGCTTGAGCTTGAACATCAGGTCGCGGTCGATCGAGGACAGACCGAGGGTCTTGACCTTCTCTTCGTCCTTGATCAGGTCTTCGATCTGCACCAGGAACCACGGGTCGATCATGTTCATGCCGAAGATATCTTCGACCGAGAGACCGGCGCGGAAGGCGTCAGCCACGTACCAGATACGCTCAGCGCCCGGCACGGTCAGTTCGCGCTTGAGCACGCTCATGCTGTCCGGGTTGCTCAGATCGAGCTTCTCGTCCAGACCGCAAACGCCGACTTCCAGACCGCGCAGGGCTTTCTGCAGGGATTCCTGGAAGGTCCGGCCGATGGCCATGACTTCACCGACCGACTTCATTTGCGTGGTCAGGCGTGCGTCAGCCTTGGCGAATTTCTCGAAGGCGAAGCGTGGCAGCTTGGTGACGACGTAGTCGATCGACGGTTCGAAGGACGCCGGGGTCTTGCCGCCGGTGATGTCGTTCGACAGCTCATCAAGGGTGTAACCCACAGCCAGTTTGGCCGCGACCTTGGCGATCGGGAAACCGGTGGCTTTCGAAGCCAGTGCCGAGGAACGCGATACACGCGGGTTCATTTCGATCACGACCATACGGCCAGTGTTCGGGCAGATACCGAATTGAACGTTGGAACCACCGGTCTCGACGCCGATCTCGCGCAGTACCGCCAGCGAGGCGTTACGCAGGATCTGGTATTCCTTGTCGGTCAGCGTCTGGGCTGGAGCTACGGTGATCGAGTCGCCGGTGTGCACGCCCATCGGGTCGAAGTTTTCGATCGAGCAGACGATGATGCAGTTGTCCTTTTTGTCGCGGACAACTTCCATTTCATATTCTTTCCAGCCGATCAGCGATTCGTCGATCAGCAGCTCTTTGGTCGGCGACAGGTCCAGACCACGGGCGCAGATTTCTTCGAACTCTTCACGGTTGTAAGCGATACCGCCACCGGTGCCGCCCATGGTGAAGGACGGACGGATGATGCACGGGAAACCGAGGGTTTCGAGAACCGCGTTGGCTTCTTCCATGCTGTGGGCGATGCCGGAACGCGGGCACGCCAGGCCGATGGATTTCATCGCCTTGTCGAAACGCGAACGGTCTTCAGCCTTGTCGATGGTGTCGGCGTTGGCACCGATCATCTCTACGCCGAACTTCTCGAGAACGCCTTCGCGCTCCAGGTCCAGAGCGCAGTTCAGGGCGGTCTGGCCGCCCATGGTTGGCAGCACGGCGTCCGGACGCTCTTTTTCGATGATCTTGGCCACGGTCTGCCACTTGATCGGTTCGATGTAGGTGGCGTCGGCCATGTCCGGGTCGGTCATGATGGTGGCCGGGTTGGAGTTCACCAGGATGACGCGGTAACCCTCTTCGCGCAGGGCCTTGCAGGCCTGGGCGCCGGAGTAGTCGAATTCGCAGGCCTGGCCGATCACGATCGGGCCAGCGCCGAGAATCAGGATGCTTTTAATGTCTGTACGTTTTGGCATGGTTTGTCACTCAAATCCGCAGGTCAGTCGGCAAGCCGTCTTGATCGATTTCTGAAGTCCCGAAGGGGCCGCCGGAACCGGGGCCGCCCTCGAGGGCTTCTCTCTACAGTCTCAAGGCGAACGCTTAGCGTCGCTTGGCCATCTCGTTGATGAAGCGGTCGAACAGTGGCGCGACATCGTTCGGGCCCGGGCTCGCTTCAGGGTGACCCTGGAAGCTGAACGCGCTCTTGTCGGTGCGCTCGATGCCTTGCAGGGTGCCGTCGAACAGCGATTTGTGGATCGCGCGCACGTTGGCTGGCAGGGTGGCTTCGTCTACCGCAAAACCGTGGTTCTGGCTGGTGATCATCACCACACCTGTATCCAGATCCTGCACCGGGTGGTTGGCACCGTGGTGGCCGTGGCCCATTTTCAGGGTCTTGGCGCCGGAGGCCAGAGCCAGCAGTTGGTGGCCGAGGCAGATGCCGAATACCGGCGTCTCGGTTTCCAGCACTTCCTTGATCGCCTGGATCGCGTAGTCGCATGGCTCCGGGTCACCAGGGCCGTTGGACAGGAACACGCCGTCCGGCTTCAGCGCCAGCACATCGGCGGCTGGAGTCTGCGCAGGCACTACGGTGACGCGGCAGCCGCGCTCGACCAGCATGCGCAGGATGTTGACCTTGACGCCGTAGTCGTAGGCGACCACGTGATATGGCAACTCGGAGGCTTCGATGGTCGCGTGGCTGTCGGTTTTCAGATCCCAGACAGTCGAGCGCCATTCGTATTGGGTCTTGGTGCTGACGACTTTCGCCAGATCCATGCCCTTCAGGCCCGGGAAGCCTTGCGCAGCGGCGATGGCCGCTTCTTCGGAGATGTTGTCGCCGGCCATGATGCAGCCGTTCTGAGCGCCTTTTTCACGCAGGATGCGGGTCAGGCGACGGGTGTCGATACCGGCGATTGCCACCACGTTGTTGGCTTTCAGGTAATCGGACAGGGACATCGTATTACGCCAGTTGCTCGCTACCAGCGGCAGGTCACGGATGACCAGGCCAGCGGACCAGACGCGGTCGGACTCGGCGTCTTCCGGCGTGGTGCCGGTGTTGCCGATGTGCGGGTAAGTCAGGGTAACGATCTGCTGGGCGTAGGAAGGATCGGTAAGGATTTCCTGATAGCCGGTCATTGCGGTGTTGAACACCACCTCACCAACGGTCTGACCGTCGGCTCCAATGGCTTCGCCGCGAAAAATGCTGCCATCAGCAAGGGCGAGTATGGCTGGCTTAGTCAAGAAGACCTCCCGTAAATAACGCATGAAAGGGCAATCGCAGGTTGTAAAAAAGCGGAGTGACGTATGGACACGTCACCCCGCTTCTTCACTGAAATTATTCTGCGCGCTTTTAGTGGACACACTAAAGCTGTAGCTTACAGAAAAGGGCGTTTTTGGTCCACCGCTAAAGAGCCTTAAAGGCCGGAGAATGCGACAGGTCGTCGCCAAGCGGTAAAAACCGGCGCAAAACGGGACGTTTGCGCCGGGTTCAGCAACGACTCAACGCAGGTCGAGCACGTCTTGCATGTCGTACAGGCCCGGCTCGCGACCATCCAGCCACAGCGCCGCACGCACCGCGCCCTTGGCGAAGGTCATGCGGCTCGATGCCTTGTGGGTAATCTCGACGCGCTCGCCATCGGCAGCGAACAGCACGGTGTGATCACCGACGATATCGCCAGCGCGCACGGTGGCGAAACCAATGGTTTCACGCTCCCGCGCACCAGTCTGGCCCTCGCGACCGTAGACCGCGACCTTCTTCAGATCACGCCCCAAGGCATCGGCAATCACTTCACCCATGCGCACCGCGGTACCGGAGGGAGCATCGACCTTGTGGCGGTGATGGGCCTCCATGATCTCGATATCGACATCGTCGCCCAGCACGCGCGCAGCGGTGTCGAGCAACTTCAGGCACAGGTTGACGCCGACGCTGAAGTTGGCGGCGAAGACGATCGGAATGTCCTTGCCCGCATCGGCCAGCAATTGCTTCTCTTCAACACTGAAACCGGTGGTGCCGATGATCATCGCTTTGCCGTGCTTGCGGCAGAACGCGAGATTCTTCAGGGTCACGGTCGGGTGAGTGAAGTCGATCAACACATCGAACTCTTCAACCACACGATCCAGATCACCGGACAGCGGCACGCCTATACGGCCCAGCGCTGCCAGCTCACCGGCATCCGCGCCGACCAGCGTGCTGTCGGGACGATCGACCGCCGCCGTCAGACCGGCGCCCGGCGTCTGCTGCACCGCTTCAATCAGGGTCTTGCCCATGCGCCCGGCGGCGCCCATCACTGCAATACGTCGCATGCCGACTCCTTACAAATCGCCGAAGAAACGCTTCACACCGTCGAACCAACCGGTGGTTTTCGGCGAGTGGCTGTTGTCGTCGGCCAGGGAGCTGCGGAATTCTTCCAGCAGTTCACGCTGACGACGGTTGAGGTTGACCGGCGTTTCCACAGCGACACGGCACATCAGGTCGCCGGCACCGCCGCCACGCACTGGCGCAACGCCCTTGCCGCGTACGCGGAATTGCTTGCCGGTCTGCGTGCCTTCAGGGATTTTCAGTTTGACGCGACCGTCGAGGGTCGGAATCTCCAACTCGCCGCCCAGTGCAGCGTCGACGAAGCTGATCGGCACTTCGCAGAACAGATGCTTGCCGTCACGCTGGAAGATGTCGTGTTCGCGCACATTGATCACAACGTACAGGTCGCCAGTCGGCCCGCCCTGGGTACCCGCCTCGCCTTCGCCGGACAGACGAATGCGGTCGCCAGTATCAACACCGGCAGGCACTTTGACCGACAGGGTTTTGTACTCTTCGACACGACCGTCGCCGTGGCAGGAGTCGCACGGATCGGAAATGATCTTGCCCTGGCCATGGCAGCGCGGGCAGGTCTGCTGCACCGAGAAAAAGCCCTGCTGCATGCGCACCTGACCGATGCCGCCGCAGGTCGGGCACGTCGTCGGCGACGAGCCTTTCTTGGCGCCGGAACCATCGCACGGTTTGCAGTTGACCAGTGTCGGAACGCGGATATTCACCGACGTACCGCGCACCGCTTCTTCCAGATTCAGTTCCAGGGTGTAGCGCAGATCGCTGCCACGCTGAGCGCCGCCACGGGCACCGCCGCGACCGCCACCGAAGAAATCACTGAAGACATCGCCGAAGATGTCCGAGAAGTTCTGGCCACCGAAACCGGCACCGCCGCCACCCATGCTCGGATCGACGCCGGCATGACCATACTGGTCGTATGCGGCGCGCTTGCTGGCGTCGGACAACACTTCATAGGCCTCGTTGGCCTCTTTGAATGCTTCTTCCGAAGCTTTGTCGCCGGGATTACGGTCGGGGTGGTGCTTCATGGCCAGGCGGCGATAGGCCTTCTTCAGGTCCGCTTCGCTCGTGCCCCGCTCGACACCCAATACTTCGTAATAGTCACGCTTTGCCATAAGTTCTTTGCACTCTTAAGGACGTTCGGCAAACCCCTCCTGAGCCTCGCCAAACTCGTTGAGCCCCCATTAAGGCCCGGACCCAACTCACGTCAATTCAACGATCCTGGTCTTGATTGATGCGGTATCTGCGGCGCGAAAAGCAGGAGCATTCCCGGCCATACCGCCAACATCCGAACGGTGTCGCATGCTGTAAAAATTCGCGTATTCCAGATACGCCAACGCGGGAGGCAAGCTCCCGCGCGGCGACATCCTACCAGTCACCGCCGCAAGGCAGTCAACCGGGCGACCAACAACTTACTTGTGGTCTTTGACTTCTTCGAACTCGGCGTCGACAACGTCGTCAGCCTTCTCAGCCGATTCGCCTTGCGGGGCCGCGCCATCAGCTGGCTGAGCCTGTTCGGCGTACATCTTCTGAGCAACCGGAGCGGAGACTTTCGACAGCTCTTCAACCTTGGCTTCGATGGCAGCCTTGTCGTCGCCTTTGACGGCGGCTTCCAGCGCAACCACTGCAGCTTCGATTGCAGTCTTCTCTTCAGCGGTGACCTTGTCGCCCGCGTCAGCGATCATCTTGCGAGTCGAGTGCACCAGTGCGTCACCCTGGTTACGGGCAGCGGCCAGCTCTTCGAACTTGCGGTCTTCCTCGGCATTCGCCTCGGCGTCACGCACCATGCGCTCGATTTCTTCGTCGGACAGACCGGAGTTGGCCTTGATCACGATCGACTGGGTCTTGCCGGTAGCCTTGTCTTTCGCGCCGACGTGCAGGATGCCGTTGGCGTCGATGTCGAAGGTCACTTCGATCTGCGGCACGCCACGTGGAGCTGGTGGAATGTCGGCCAGGTCGAACTTGCCCAGCGATTTGTTCTGTGCAGCTTGCTTGCGCTCGCCCTGCAGAACGTGAATGGTCACAGCACCCTGGTTGTCGTCGGCAGTCGAGAACACTTGCGATTTCTTGGTAGGAATCGTGGTGTTTTTCTCGATCAGCGCGGTCATCACGCCACCCATGGTTTCGATACCCAGGGTCAGCGGGCTGACGTCGAGCAGCAGCACGTCTTTCACGTCACCGGCCAGAACAGCGCCCTGAATCGCAGCACCCATGGCAACAGCTTCGTCCGGGTTGACGTCTTTACGCGCTTCTTTACCGAAGAAATCGGTCACCAGCTTCTGCACCAGCGGCATACGAGTCTGACCACCGACCAGAATCACGTCGTTGATCGCGCTGACGTCGATACCGGCGTCTTTCATGGCAATGCGGCAAGGTTCGATGGTGCGCTGAACCAGGTCTTCAACCAGTGCTTCGAGCTTGGCACGGGAGATTTTCACGTTCAGGTGCTTAGGACCGGTCGCGTCTGCAGTGATGTACGGCAGGTTGACGTCGGTCGACTGAGCGGACGACAGCTCGATCTTGGCTTTCTCAGCGGCTTCTTTCAGACGCTGCATCGCCAGCGGGTCACCTTTGAGGTTCATGCCGCTTTCTTTCTTGAATTCGTCAACGAGGTAGTCGATCAGACGAATGTCGAAGTCTTCACCGCCGAGGAAAGTGTCACCGTTGGTGGCCAACACTTCGAACTGGTGCTCACCGTCAACTTCAGCGATTTCGATCACGGAAACGTCGAAGGTACCGCCACCCAGGTCATAAACGATCACGGTGTGATCGCCCTTGGCCTTGTCCATACCGTAAGCCAGAGCGGCTGCGGTTGGCTCGTTGATGATACGTTTTACGTCCAGACCAGCGATGCGACCGGCGTCTTTGGTAGCCTGACGCTGGCTGTCGTTGAAGTAGGCCGGAACGGTGATCACCGCTTCGGTCACTGCCTCGCCGAGGTAGTCTTCGGCGGTCTTCTTCATCTTCTTCAGAATTTCAGCCGAGATCTGTGGCGGTGCCATTTTCTGGCCGTTCACTTCTACCCAGGCGTCATTGTTGTCAGCCTTGACGATCTTGTAAGGGACCATCTGGATGTCTTTCTGCACAACTTCTTCGTCGAAACGACGACCGATCAAACGCTTTACTGCGTACAGGGTGTTGTGCGGGTTGGTTACAGCCTGACGCTTGGCCGACTGACCTACCAGAATTTCGCCATCGTTGGCGTAAGCGATGATCGACGGCGTGGTACGCGCGCCTTCAGCGTTTTCAATAACTTTGGCTTTGCCGTTTTCCAGCACGGAGACGCAGGAGTTAGTAGTCCCCAGGTCGATACCGATAATTTTGCCCATGTTCACTCTCCCGAAACTTTGGATTTTGTTGCCGCAGCAGTGGTGGCTGACTGCGGTAGCACTTAAACGCTTGACTTCTAAATGGGGGCCTTGCGGCTAATTTCAAGCCTGCTCGTCAATCGAAGGCGAAACCGGTGCCGGCGCTTTGCTGACCACGACCATCGCCGGGCGCAGCAGGCGACCATTGAGCTGGTAGCCCTTCTGGAAAACCTTCAACACGCTATTCGGCTCGACGTCGGCACTTTCCTGCATGGCCATCGCCTGATGGTGAACGGCGTTGAACGGTTCGCCATGCGGATCGATCGCTTCAAGCTGGTAGCGCTTGAGGGTGTCGTGGAACATTTTCAGGGTCAGCTCGATGCCTTCGCGCATCGGACGGATGCTTTCATCGTCCGGGCTCGACAGCTCGAGGCCGCGCTCCAGGCTGTCGACGATCGGCAGCAGGTCGCTGGCAAATTTCTCAAGGGCAAACTTGTGCGCCTTCTCGACGTCCTGCTCGGCACGGCGGCGAACGTTCTGCAGATCGGCAGCAACACGCAGAGACTGATCCTGCGCGGCGGCCAATTGCTCTTCGAGCACTTGCACACGGGTCGCCAGGTCGTCACCCGAACCTTCGGGCGCCTGATTGGCATCTGGGTTTTGCGTATCTACCGTCTGTTCGTCAGCCATAGAATTCTCCTTTCAATTTCGTCCGCGAGCCTGACTCGCGCTTCTGCCCCGATATATGGGGCCGCAAAATCAGGCTTCAAGGGCTGAAAACAATTGTCCCTACAAAAAAGTGCTGAATACTCATTCTTGAATGCGCTAAGAAAACTCTCTGATCAAGCAAATCGAGCTAAGTGCGGGCATTGTCAGGCCTGAACAAAACACTGTATAAATAACCAGACCTCAAGCCTGGGAGCTGCCTTTATGCTGGTGCACCTGTCCGTACACAACTACGCCATCGTTGAACATCTCGATCTCGAACTTGATCGCGGGATGAGCGTGATCACAGGGGAAACCGGCGCCGGCAAGTCGATCATGCTCGATGCCCTGGGCCTCACCCTGGGTGATCGCGCCGACAGCGGCGTGGTTCGCCCGGGCGCTGATAAAGCCGACATTCTCGCCACCTTCGATCTCGCTGATATCCCTGAAGCCAGCGCCTGGCTGGCCGAGCGCGATCTGGAAAACGACGGGCCTTGCATCCTGCGCCGGGTCATCACCTCGGAAGGTCGTTCGCGCGGTTATATCAACGGCACGCCCTGCCCGCTTGGCGACCTCAAAGCCCTCGGCGAGCTGCTGATCGATATCCACAGCCAGCACGAACATCAGTCGCTGCTGAAGACCGACACCCATCGCCGCCTGCTTGACGAGTACGCCGGTGCCACCGACCTGGCGCGTCAGGTGCAGCTTGCCGCGCAACGCTGGCGTCAGACCCGCCAGGAACTGGAGCGGCTGTCCAACTCCGGCGACGAACAACGCGCACGTCATCAGTTGCTCAGCTATCAGCTTGAGGAATTGGAGAACCTCGGCCTCGGCGAAAATGAACTGGAGCAACTGGAGCAGGAACACAAGAACCTGACCAACGCCGAAACCTTGCTGGGCATTTGCCGGCAAGTGGTCGAGCAGTGCAGTGAAAGTGATTCAGGGAATGTCCTGAATGCACTGACCGCCAGCCTCAATCGTCTGTCCAGTGTGAACAGCTCGGTGGGGGCGCTGGGTGAAGCCAGCAGCCTGCTGACCAGCGCACAGATTCAGGTAGAAGAAGCGGTCGGCGAGCTCAACCGCTTCCTCGACAACTTTGATGCCGACCCGGCTCGCCTGCAATACCTGGAAGAGCGCCTCGACGCGATCTACACCCTGGCGCGCAAACACCGGATTCAACCGACCGAAGTCGGCGAGATGCAGCAAAAGCTGCTCGATGAAATCGAAACCCTCAACGCCAACGATGAATCCATCGAACGCCTGGGTGAAGAACTGGCGTCCTACGCCCGCCACTACCAAGAGAAAGCCCGCGAGCTGAGCGACCTTCGTCATCAAGCTGCCGGTAGCCTCGCCAGTGCAGTGGAGCAGGAAATCCAGCGCCTGGGCATGCCCGGCGGCCGCTTTACCATCGAACTGAAAGCCAACAGCAGCGACGAGTTGCTGCCGAACGGGCTGGAACAGGTCGAACTGCTGGTCAGCGCCAACCCCGGCCAACCGCTCAAGGCACTGGCAAAAGTCGCCTCCGGTGGTGAGCTGTCGCGGATCAGTCTGGCGATTCAGGTCATTACCGCCCAGACCTCCCGCGTGCCGACGCTGGTGTTCGACGAAGTGGACGTAGGTATTGGCGGTCCGACTGCCGAGATTGTCGGCCAGTTACTGCGCCGTCTGGGTGATCGCGGCCAGGTCCTGACCGTGACGCACTTGCCGCAAGTGGCGGCGCAAGGGCATCAGCATCTGTTCGTGCACAAGGTCCGCGACGAGAAGGCGACTCACACCGCTGTCGCGAAGCTGACAAAGAACGAGCGTATCGAAGAAGTCGCGCGCATGCTCGGCGGTATCGATCTGACCAAGGAATCCCTGGCTCACGCGAAAAAAATGGTGGTGACCGCCAAGGCATAACAAATAGTAGAAAGCACGAAGGCGACCCTTGGGTCGCCTTCGTTCGTTTCGCGAATGTGAAATTCGCGCGACATGCTTACTTTTTCTTGCGTACGTACAGCACCAGGTTGTGATCAACCATCTCGAAGCCATGCTTCTCGACGATCGATTTCTGAAGTTTTTCGATTTCTTCGTCGAAGAATTCGATCACTTCACCCGATTCCACGTTGACCATATGGTCGTGGTGGCCACCGTCAGCCAGTTCGAAGACCGCGTGGCCGCCGTCGAAGTTGTGGCGGACCACGAGGCCGGCCGCTTCGAACTGGGTCAGTACACGGTAAACCGTGGCCAGACCAACGTCCTCACCAGCTTCCATCAACGCCTTGTAGACGTCCTCGGCACTCATGTGGCGCTGCTCGGTAGAGTCGAGCATTTGCAGGATCTTGACCCGTGGCAGGGTCACTTTGAGGCCGGCTTTGCGTAGTTCGCTATTTTCAACCATGGTCAGCTTTCTCGCGATGCTGCTTCGCAGCTTCTCTTAATGCGGGTATGATCGGCGTTTACGTTGTCCCAGCCAAGATAGTGGAAGTCGCCCACCGATGCAAAACACCAAGCTCTTGCTAACCAGTTTCACCTTTGTGGGACTGCTCGCACTCGCCGGTTGTTCATTCCCCGGGGTTTACAAAATCGACATCCAGCAGGGCAATGTCGTCACGCAGGACATGATAGACCAGTTACGCCCGGGAATGACCCGGCCGCAAGTACGGTTTATCATGGGCAACCCTCTGCTTGCCGACACGTTCCATGCCGATCGCTGGGATTATCTGTACAGCCTGCAACCGGGTGGCGGTGAACGCCAGCAGGAACGAATCAGCGTTATCTTCAACTCCAACGACCAGCTTGTCAGCCTGTCCGGTGACTTCATGCCCGGCGTGAGCCGTGATGAAGCCATTCTCGGCAAGGACAGCGGTACTACCGTGACCGCGCCTGCTGAAAACGCCGACAAGCCAGAAGCTGAAAAACCAGCCAAACCAGGCTCTTTGCTGGATCAGATCCAGAAGGACGTCGATGGCGTGGAAACCGTACCGGTTCCGACACCAGAGCCGCTGGACACCTCGCCGCAGTAATAGGCGAGGCAATAAAAAACCCGGACATTCCGGGTTTTTTATTGCCTGCCGTTTGGCCTGATCAAGAATTGCGTGCTTTGGCCTCGGCAGCCTTGGCCGCACGCAAACGTCGAACCTCTTTGGGATCAGCCAGCAGCGGTCGATATATTTCGATCCGGTCGCCCGCCTGAACAGGGCGAGAATCCGCGTCAGCCACGACCTTGCCAAAAATCCCCAGCGGGCACTGCGCCAGATTCAGCTCAGGAAACTCGGCCGCGATGCCCGATGCGTGCACCGCAGCCCGAATGCTAACGCCTTCAGCCACGCTGATCGCACGCATAACCTGCCGATCAACCGCTGCGTACACGACTTCTATCTCGATCACCGGCTCAACCATGCATCTGCTTGGCGCGCTGGCAGAAAGCATCCACCAACTGATTGGCCGCCTGATTGAACAATGGCCCCAGAGTTGCGCGCACCAGCGGCCCGGCATAATCGAACGACAGATCCAGACTGATCTTGCAGGCCTTTTCGTTCAGCGCCTTGAATACCCAGATGCCGTGCAACTGAGTGAACGGGCCTTCTTCAAGATTCATCTCGATCGACTGCCCCGGCACCAGCGTATTGCGCGTGACGAAATGCTGACTGAGGCCGCCCTTGGCAACGCCGACACTGGCGCGCATGTGTTCCGGGGAGCTTTCCAGCACTTCAGCCTCCGAGCACCACGGCAGAAACTCCGGGTAACGCGCGACGTCGTTGACCAGGTCGTAGAGAAACTGCGCCGGGTACGGCAGGAGCGCGGATCGTTGGATATGTGTCGTCATGTAAGCGTTACTTCCAGAGCTGAGCGGCAAAGACTACAAGAATGCCGATAGGCGCCACGTAGCGCATCAAGAACAGGGACAGGGCAAATAGAACCGGGTTACGGATGGACAATTCATCCCGCACCGCTTCACGCCCCATCACCCATCCCGCGAACAGCACGAAACACAAGCCACCGAGGGGCAACATGATCCGCGAGGTGAAGAAATCGATCACGCCGAAGAAGTCGAGACCGCTCTGCGCACCCCATTGATAGAGGCTGAACGCCCCGCCTTCGTTCACGAAAAACTTGGCTTCCTTCCAGATATTGAAAGAAAACACCGTACCCAGACCAACAAACCAGCAGGTGAACGCCAGCCAGAACGTCACCCAGATGCGGCTGATTTTAGTGCGCTCTACCAGGTAAGCCACCATTGGCTCAAGCAGCGAAATCGCCGAACTCCACGCTGCCACCGCGACCAGCACGAAGAACACCACGCCCATCAACTGGCCGAAAAATACATTACCAAAAGCAAATGGCAGGCTGACGAACATCAGTCCCGGACCTTCGCTTGGGTTCAGGCCAGCAGCGAACACAATCGGAAACAGCGCCAGACCAGCGACCAGCGATACGAAAGTATCCAGCAGCGCAACGCCGACCACCGTGCCCGACAGCGAGGTGTTCTTCGGCATGTAGGCGCCGTAGATCATGATCGAACCGACGCCGACGCTCAGCGAGAAGAACGCGTGCCCCATCGCTGGCAGCAGACCGTCGAGGACTTTTTCCGGGTGGAAGTCGAACATGAAATGCACGCCTTCCATGAAATGCCCGGTGGTCATGCTGTAGCCCAGCAGCACCAGAATCATCACGAACAGCAGCGGCATCATGATTCGCAGGCTGCGTTCAAGCCCGGCGACTACGCCTTTTGCGATCACGAAGGCCGACAGCAGCATGAAAATCGTGTGCCAAAGTGTCAGGCGCCATGGATTGGAGATGACATTGCCGAAATAGGCGCCGACCTGATCAGCCGTCGCGCCCTGGAAATCGCCACGGCCCATGTCGACGATGTAGTCCAGCGACCAGCCGCCGACCACACTGTAGAAAGACAGGATCAGCAGGGCCGTGATCATCCCGGCGAACGCGCCCCACGACCATTTGGCCGAGTGCCCCGCCTCCAGTGCCAGCACCTTCAGGGCATTCGCCGGACTCTGCCGGGCGCGCCGGCCGATCAAGGTTTCCGCGAGCATGACCGGGACACCGATGAGCGCAATACACGCCAGGAACATCAGCACAAAGGCACCGCCGCCGTAGACCCCGACCATGTAGGGGAACTTCCAGATACTACCCAGTCCCACGGCCGAACCGGTCGCGGCGAGTATGAATACCCAGCGGCTAGCCCAACTGCCGTGGACAGAAACCTTGTCTGTCGACATCGTTTATCACGCCCAAGCGTTAGAAAAAGAGGCCGCATTGTCCGGGATTCACTCAACCTGCTCAAGCACGCAGCAACACCGTAGCCGACAGCCGAACAACTCCATATAATGCCGCCCCTATGGCTAAACAGAAGAAACACCCAACAGGGACCATCGCGCAGAATAAAAAGGCGCGACACGATTACTTCATCGAGCACAAGTTCGAGGCTGGTCTGGTCCTGGCCGGCTGGGAAGTAAAAAGTCTGCGGGCGAGCAAGTTGCAGCTGGTCGACAGCTATGTGCTGCTCAAGGACGGCGAAGCATGGTTGCTCGGCAGCCACATCACGCCGTTGATGACCGCAAGCACTCACGTCATCGCCGACCCGGTGCGCACACGCAAACTGCTGCTCAACCGCCGCGAGCTGGACAAGCTCGCCGCCGCCGTGCAGCAAAAGGGTTACGCCTGCGTCTGCCTGTCCTGGTACTGGAGCAAGCACATGGTCAAGTGCGAGATCGCTCTGGGCAAGGGCAAGAAGGAATACGACAAGCGTGACACCGAGCGCGAGCGCGATGCCGGTCGTGAATTGCAGCGTGCGGTGCGCAACAAGGGCAAGGAAGACTGATCTTCCTCCTTTAGCGCCAATTCGCGAGCAGGCTCGCTCCCACCTTGGAATGCATTTCAAAGGTGGGAGCGAGCCTGCTCGCGAAAGCTATTTCAGCATCAACACAAACACACCTGATCACATCCCCTTGCGCCGCTCCGCCCGAGCCATGCGCTGCACCTCTTGACGCACCTCTTCCAGCACCTCCTGCACATACAGAATATGTCGGCTGGACACTTCTCGCGCCTGCTCCGCACGCCCTTCGATAATCGCCAGATACAATTCCCGATGCTGCGAGATCAGCATGTCGCGGGTTTCCGTGCGCTGTTTGTACATGCCCCCGATGTTGGTCACGACGTTGCGCTTGAGCAGATCGAACAGTCCGCGAATCGTATGCAGCAACACCGCGTTGTGGCTGGCTTCGGCAATCGCCAGATGAAATTTTGCATCTGCCGCGCCTTCTTCCGCCCGGCTGACTTCTTCATGGCGCGAGTAGCAATCCTGCAGCTCTTCGAACGCAGCGGTCAGGCGCTCACGATCGACATCGGTGGCGCGCAAAGCGGCGTAGTAGGCACACGATGCCTCCAGGGTGTGCCGGAATTCGAGCAAATCACGTTGCGCTTCGGGATTGCTTTCAAGCAATTGCAGCAGCGGATCGCTGAACGTCGACCCCAGGCCCTCCACCACATAATTGCCGCCGCCCTGGCGACTGACCAGCAAGCCTTTGGCCGCCAGCTTCTGAATTGCCTCGCGCAACGACGGGCGTGATACGCCAAATTGTTCGGCCAGCGTGCGCTCGGCCGGCAGACGTTCGCCCGACTTCAGCGTGCCCTCAAGGATCATCCCCTCGAGGCGCTCGACAATATCGTCAGACAAACGGCGCTGACGTATCTGATCAAAGCCCATAACTCATTTCTCCACGATCCCGACCGCTCGCCGGGGTGTCTATTCTGGCCTATCCGCGCGCCGCCGACACCTGCCAGACGCCACTTCGCCAAACCGGATCAGCTGCCCTCTGCACCGCATCTTCGACGAAAGTTTCAGAGCGGCAAATTGACACACCGCTACCAAGGCTTTTACCCTAGCCGACAGCTCTTGTAAATTGGTCTTACCAATTATCCAAGATTGCTCACAGTGCCTGACCAACAACAATTAGGGGCCACCCCACCATGCAAACCTGGCAACAGCTCTACAGTCCGCTCGGAAGTCTTGGCGTCTCCGCTCTCGCGGCCGTCATTCCCATCGTGTTCTTCTTTCTCGCCCTGGCGGTGTTCCGTCTCAAAGGCCATGTGGCCGGCAGCATCACCCTCGCGCTTTCGATTGCCGTGGCCATTTTCGCCTTCCAGATGCCAGTGGACATGGCGTTCGCCGCCGCTGGTTATGGTTTCGCTTATGGTCTGTGGCCGATTGCCTGGATCATTGTCGCGGCAGTGTTCCTCTACAAGCTGACGGTGAAGAGCGGTCAGTTCGAGGTCATCCGCAGCTCGGTTCTGTCGATTACCGATGACCAGCGCTTGCAGGTGTTGCTGATCGGTTTCTGCTTCGGCGCATTTCTGGAAGGTGCCGCCGGATTCGGCGCGCCGGTCGCGATTACTGCCGCACTCCTTGTAGGACTGGGCTTCAACCCGCTGTACGCCGCCGGCCTGTGCCTGATCGCCAACACTGCGCCGGTAGCGTTCGGCGCGCTGGGGATTCCGATCATCGTGGCGGGCCAGGTCACTGGCATCGACGCCTTCAAGATCGGCGCCATGACCGGTCGCCAGCTGCCACTGCTGTCGCTGTTCGTGCCGTTCTGGCTGGTATTCATGATGGACGGCCTGCGCGGTGTGCGCGAAACCTGGCCGGCCGCGCTGGTGGCAGGTTTGAGTTTCGCCATCACCCAATACTTCACTTCCAACTTCATCGGCCCGGAACTGCCGGACATCACTTCGGCGCTAGCCAGCCTGATTTCCCTGACCCTGTTCCTCAAGGTCTGGCAACCACGTCGCGCCGCCGGCCAGCACATCGTTGGCGCCGTATCCGCTTCGGTGGTCAGCGCCAGCGTCGGCGGTTTCGGCCAGAAGCGCACCACCGTGGCGTCGCCCTACAGCCTCGGGGAAATTTTCAAGGCGTGGTCGCCGTTCCTGATCCTCACTGTGCTGGTGACCATCTGGACGCTGAAGCCTTTTAAAGCGATGTTCGCCGCCGGTGGTTCGATGTACAGCTGGGTGTTCAACTTCGCGATTCCGCACCTTGATCAACTGGTGATCAAGACTGCGCCAATCGTGGCCAACCCGACCGCGATTCCAGCGGTGTTCAAGCTCGATCCGATTTCCGCGACCGGGACGGCGATTTTCTTCTCCGCGCTGATTTCGATGCTGGTGCTGAAGATCAATTTCAAAACTGGTCTGACCACTTTGAAAGAGACCTTCTATGAGCTGCGCTGGCCGATCCTGTCGATCGGCATGGTGCTGGCGTTCGCCTTTGTCACCAACTACTCCGGCATGTCCTCGACCATGGCCCTGGTGCTGGCGGGTACTGGCGCCGCGTTCCCGTTCTTCTCGCCGTTCCTCGGCTGGCTAGGCGTATTCCTCACCGGTTCGGATACGTCGTCGAACGCGCTGTTCAGTTCGTTGCAAGCGACCACCGCCCACCAGATCGGCGTCAACGACACCTTGCTGGTGGCGGCCAATACCAGCGGCGGCGTGACCGGCAAGATGATCTCGCCGCAATCGATCGCCGTGGCCTGCGCCGCGACCGGTCTGGTCGGCAAGGAATCGGATCTGTTCCGCTTCACCCTCAAGCACAGCCTATTCTTTGCAACGATTGTCGGTTTGATCACCTTGGCTCAGGCCTACTGGTTCACCGGCATGCTGGTGCACTAAACCTACAAGAAAGACGGAAATAACCGACGCCGGCCCGTGATCCGGCGTCAGCAATTCACCACCGGGTCTGTAAGGCTGCTGAAAGCAATGCGCTTTATATTCGGCAGCCGCAGCAGACGGATAACCGGGCCTACCCGGAGACACGCCTGATGAGCGAGCTTTTTTACAACGCTGTGCCGAACGCGACCCGCGTGGCACCGCCACTGCCCGAACCTCGGCAATACCCCAGCGAGAAACCGTCGCGGGTCTACCTGTTCGGCACGTGTGTGGTCGACCTGTTCTACCCCGAAGCCGGGATGGACGCGATCCATCTGCTGGAGCGCGAAGGGATCCGGGTCGAGTATCCGCAAGGCCAGAGTTGCTGCGGCCAACCGGCCTACACCTCGGGTTACACCGAGCAGGCGCGGACGGTAGCGCGCTCGCAACTGGCGCTGTTTGCCGGGGATTATCCGGTGGTAGTGCCCTCGGGTTCCTGCGCCGGCATGCTTCGCGAGCATTACGCCGACTTGTTCAAGGACGAGCCGGAAACGTTGAAACAGGTGCAGGCCCTTGCGGCTCGCACTTATGAACTGGCCGAGTTTCTGCTGTTCGTCTGCAAGGTGCAGCTCAAGGACAGCGGCGAACCGGTGAAAGTCGCGCTGCACACCTCGTGTTCGGCACGCCGCGAAATGAACACCCACCTGCACGGCCGCGAGTTGTTGGCGCAGTTGAGCAATGTGGAGCGGGTCAATCACGACCACGAAAGCGAATGCTGTGGCTTCGGTGGGACATTCAGCGTCCGTATGCCAGACATTTCCGGCGCGATGGTGGCTGACAAGACCCGTGCGTTGAAAGAATCCGGCGCCCACAAGGTACTGAGTGCCGACTGCGGCTGTTTGATGAACATCAACGGCGCGCTGGAGAAACAGCAGGAAGCGTTACGCGGGCAACATCTGGCGAGCTTCCTCTGGCAGCGAACCGGAGGTGCACAATGAGCACCTCAACGATTATTCCTACGGTCGCCGTAGAAGAAGATTTCCGCACCCGGGCACACAATGCCTTGGGTGATCAGCAGCTGCGGAACAACTTCCGCACTGCTATGGATTCACTGATGACCAAACGGGCAGCGGCTTTCAGCGATGCCCACGAAAGAGAACACTTGCGCGCACTGGGCAATTCGATCAAGGCCCGCGCGCTGTCCAAGTTGCCCGACCTGCTCGAGCAACTGGAACAGAACCTGACCCGCAACGGTGTGACAGTGCACTGGGCGGAAACGGTGGACGAGGCCAATGGCATCGTCTTATCGATCATCCGCGCTCACGAGGCGCGGCAAGTGATCAAGGGCAAATCGATGGTCAGCGAAGAGATGGAGATGAACCATTTCCTCGAGGCTCGGGACATTGAATGTCTGGAGTCCGACATGGGGGAGTACATCGTCCAGCTCGACCACGAGAAGCCTTCACACATCATTATGCCGGCGATCCACAAGAATGCCGGTCAGGTCGCGTCCTTGTTCCACGACAAACTTGGCGTGGAATACACCAAGGACGTTGACCAACTCATTCAGATCGGTCGCAGGGTCCTGCGGCAGAAATTCTTCGAAGCCGACATCGGCGTCTCCGGCGTCAACTTCGCCGTCGCCGAAACCGGCACCCTGCTGCTGGTGGAAAACGAAGGCAACGGGCGCATGACCACCACCGTGCCGCCGGTGCACATCGCCGTTACCGGTATCGAAAAAGTCGTGGAAAACCTGCGCGACGTGGTGCCGCTGCTGTCACTGCTGACGCGCTCGGCGCTGGGCATTCCGATCACCACTTACGTCAACATGATCTCCGGCCCGCGCAAGGAACACGAACTCGATGGCCCGCAGGAAGTGCATCTGGTCCTGCTCGACAACGGTCGCAGCCAGGCCTTCGCCGACAGTGAATTGCGCCAGACCCTGAACTGCATCCGCTGCGGCGCCTGCATGAATCATTGCCCGGTTTACACCCGCGTCGGCGGCCACACTTATGGCGAGGTCTACCCGGGGCCGATTGGCAAAATCATCACCCCGCACATGGTCGGCCTGGCCAAGGTCCCGGACCACCCGAGCGCGTCCTCACTGTGCGGCGCCTGCGGTGAAGTCTGCCCGGTGAAGATTCCGATCCCCGCCATCCTGCGCCGTCTGCGCGAGGAAAACGTCAAAGCCCCGGACGCACCGAATCAGGTGATGCGCGGCCAAGGCAGCAAGTATTCGCGCAAGGAACGTTTCATCTGGAACGCCTGGGCCAGACTCAACAGCTCACCGACGCTGTACCGCTTGTTCGCTTTTTTCGCCACGCGCCTGCGTGCCCTCACACCGAGCAATGTCGGCCCATGGACGCAAAACCACAGCGCGCCAAAACCGGCCGCGCGTTCGTTGCATGATATGGCCCGCGAGCATCTGGCCAAACAGGGAGAGCGTCGATGAGCGCCAAGCAAAATATCCTCGGCAAACTGCGGAAAAGTCTGACCGGCACCACGCCAATTGCCGACAACTTCGATGTCGATCTGGTCACCCAGCCCTACACCTACAGCGCCGAGCAACGCATCCCGCAACTGCGCAAACTGATGGAAGCGGTGCACACCGAAATCCACCTGACCTCGGGCGCCGAGTGGCCGGCATTACTGGCGCAACTGCTGCGCGACCGCCAATTGCCGAGCCTGCTGATCGCACCGACCACACCGCACGGGCAACGCATCACACAGCACTGGGCGAATAATCCCGACCTGCCAGAACTGAAGTCCTACGACCGGCCAATGGAAGCGTGGAAAGCCGAACTGTTCAACGACACCCCGGCCAGCCTCACCGGCACCCTCGGTGCGATCGCCGCGACCGGCAGCCTGATTATCTGGCCAACCCGTGAAGAACCGCGCTTGATGAGTCTGGTGCCGCCGGTGCATTTCGCCCTGCTCAAGGCCAGCGAAATCCGCGACAACTTCTATCAGGTGCAAGAGGAATTCGAATGGGCGCAAGGCATGCCGACCAACGCGCTGCTGGTCTCCGGCCCGTCGAAAACCGCCGATATTGAACAGGTGCTGGCGTATGGCGCGCATGGCCCGAAAGATCTGGTCGTGCTGATTCTGGAGGATCAATGAGTCTTCCTGCTGCTTTCCTGCGAGATGCCGAGCGACTGATTCCAGCAGACCGGCGCTTCGACGATCCGCTGTCGACTCTGGCCTTCGGCACCGACGCCAGTTTCTATCGACTGATTCCGAAACTGGTGATCCGCGTCGAGTCTGAAGACGAAGTCGTGGCGCTGCTGCAACTGACCCAGCGCGACAAGGTGCCGGTGACCTTCCGCGCTGCCGGCACCAGCCTGTCCGGGCAGGCGATCAGCGACTCCGTGCTGATCGTGCTTGGGGATAACTGGAACGCCCGTGAGATCCGCGGCCAGGGCGCGCAAATCCGCCTGCAACCGGGAGTGATCGGCGCGCAGGCCAACGCCTGGTTGGCACCGTTCGGACGCAAGATCGGCCCGGATCCGGCGTCGATCAATGCCTGCAAGATCGGCGGCATCGTCGCTAACAACGCCAGCGGCATGTGCTGCGGCACTGCGCAGAATACCTATCACACATTGGCCGGAATTCGGCTGGTGCTGGCCGACGGCACGCGCCTCGATACCGAAGACCCTGCCAGCGTCGCGGCATTTCGCTCCAGCCACGGCGACCTGCTCGAACGCTTGGCGACATTAGGCCGCGAGACCCGCGCCAACGCCGAACTGGCCGCAAGAATCCGCCACAAATACCGTCTGAAAAATACCACCGGCCTGTCGCTCAACGCCCTGGTCGATTTTGACGAGCCTGTGGATATCCTGAGCCACCTGCTGGTCGGCTCCGAGGGCACCCTCGGCTTTATCAGTGCGGTGACTTACGACACCGTCATCGATCACCCGAACAAGGCCTCGGCGCTGATCGTGTTCCCCGATGTCGAGACTTGCTGCAACGCGGTCACCGTGCTGAAAAGCCAACCGGTATCAGCGGTGGAGTTACTTG
Organism: Pseudomonas sp. 1L-E-NC-VB-C3; assembly: GCF_057291535.1. Classification (NCBI taxonomy): domain Bacteria; kingdom Pseudomonadati; phylum Pseudomonadota; class Gammaproteobacteria; order Pseudomonadales; family Pseudomonadaceae; genus Pseudomonas; species Pseudomonas sp. 1L-E-NC-VB-C3. The sequence continues at coordinate 136,757 of NZ_JBXAWD010000013.1, forward strand.
ATCGACGCAGTCTGCGCTCGGTGCAGGACAAAAAAGGCATGCCCGCTTTCGTACAGCTGCTGTCGGAAAATGCCTGCGCGCTGCTCATCGAATCTCGGGCGGCTTCGTCAACATTGCTGCAGGAACATCTGGCGCAAATCATGGCGTCCCTGCGCGATTTCCCCGTAGAGAAGCAGGTCGACTTCACCGAAGACCCGGTGGAAAACGCCCGCCTCTGGGCCATCCGCAAAGACACCTTCCCCGCCGTCGGCGCCGTGCGCAAAACCGGCACCACAGTAATCATCGAAGACGTGACCTTCCCGGTCGAACAACTGGCCATCGGCGTCAATCGCCTGATCGAGCTGTTCGACAAACATGCCTACGACGAAGCGATCCTTTTCGGACACGCACTGGAAGGCAATCTGCACTTCGTCTTCACCCAAGGTTTCAACAGCCCGGAAGAAATCGCACGCTACCAAGCGTTCATGGACGACGTCGCGCAACTGGTCGCCGTGGAATTCGGCGGCTCGCTGAAGGCCGAACACGGCACCGGGCGCAACATGGCACCGTTCGTGGAACTGGAATGGGGCAGCGACGCCTATCAACTGATGTGGCAGCTCAAACGCCTGCTCGACCCCAACGGCATTCTCAATCCGGACGTGGTGCTCAGCGAAGATCCGCAGATCCACCTCAAGCACCTGAAACCACTGCCGGCGGCGGACGAGATTGTGGACAAGTGCATCGAGTGCGGTTTCTGCGAACCGGTCTGCCCCTCGAAAGGCCTGACCCTTAGCCCGCGCCAGCGCATCGTCATCTGGCGCGATATCCAGGCGAAAAAGCGCGCCGGCGTCGACACCACCGACCTGGAAAAAGCCTACGACTACCAAGGCATCGACACCTGCGCCGCCACCGGCCTGTGCGCGCAACGCTGCCCTGTAGGCATCAACACCGGCGAGCTGGTGAAAAAGCTCCGTGGCCGACACGCCACGCATCATAAAACCGCTGACTGGATCGAAGGAAATTTCGCCAAGACCCTACAAGGCGCGCGCTTCACCCTGCACGTCGCCAACGGTGCGCGGATGATGCTCGGCGCACCGCGTCTGGCGAAGTTGTCGGCGACGCTGACGCGCTTGTCCAAAGGCCAGGTGCCGTTGTGGACCAACGCCATGCCACAGCCGGAAAAAGCCATTCGCTTCAGCCCGAGCGTGGCCGACGAGCGCCCGCGCGTGGTTTATCTGGCGGCGTGCGTCTCGCGGGTCATGGGCCCGGCGGCGGGTGACAGAGAGCAGATGTCGCTGTACGACAAAACCCGTGGCCTGCTGGAAAAGGCCGGTTACCAGGTAGTCTTTCCCGACAATCAGGACAACCTCTGCTGCGGCCAGCCATTCGCCTCCAAAGGCTACGCCGAACAGGCCGAGCACAAACGTCAGGAGCTGATCAGCGCACTGCTCCACGCCAGTCGCGGCGGCCTCGATCCAATCTATTGCGACACCAGCCCGTGTACGTTGCGACTGGTTCAGGACATCGGCGAAACACGACTGGATCTGTACGATCCGGTGCGCTTCATCCGTACGCATCTGCTGGATCGTCTGGACTTCACACCCCAGGAAGCGCCGATTGCCGTGCACGTGACCTGCAGCACTCAACACTTGGGCGAAAGCCAGGCGCTGATCGATCTGGCGCGCAAATGCAGCAACACCGTGGTGATTCCTGAAGGCATACATTGCTGCGGATTTGCCGGCGACAAAGGCTTCACCACACCGGAGCTGAACAGCCATTCGCTGCGTTCGCTCAAGGACGCCGTACAGTACTGCAGCGAGGGCATTTCCACCAGCCGCACGTGTGAAATCGGCCTGACCCAGCACGGTGGCATCGACTACCACGGGCTGGTTTATCTGGTGGATCGGGTGACACGGGCGAAAGCCTGCTGAGGAAAAAATCAGAACCCTTGAGCGAGGCGGTAGTCCACTGCACATGCCCCGGATCATTCGGGGCCTGTTCAACGGTCAGCGAAGTCTGAACCCTCAGTTCAAGGAGATACACATGAACCGCTCTGTAATGTTAGGTCTGTTTGTCACTGCCTCGATGATGGCGTCCACTTCGTTCGCCGCTGAAAAACCTGCCGATTTGTGCGATGCCAATCTGCAGAGAATCGATAGCGCAAAATCCCAATACCAGACGTCGACAGACCTGAATGCGCGCGTATCGGCCAGTGTCAACAAAGCCCGCAAACTCAAGGACCAAGGCAGGATTGATGACTGTGTCGCTGAGACCCAGCAAACCCTGCTGGACATTCAAAACGCTACCGGTGACACCAAAAAATGATTTATGCGCCGACCTTTTACAGGTCGGCTGCATCGGCACCTGGCCAGACCGATCTGGCCTTTTGACATTCGTTGCAAATAAAACCGAATTCCTGCGCAGCGAAGCGGTCAACCAGACAGGTCCTATACTGACCTCGCTTGTCTTGACCTCGGCATCGCGGCCAAACCGTCCGGCAGCACCGAGCCCCCATCGTTCAAGGAGATACCCATGAAGCATTCTGCAATTGCTGGATTGTTTATCACTGGTGCACTTCTGGCCTCGCCGGTGTTCGCGGCGGACAAAGACCTCTGCGCCGGGAATCTTCAAAGCATCAAAGATTTCGTCACCAGCCAGCCGTCCCTTCCTGAAAGCTCCATGAATAACATCAAGGAAGCACAGGAAAAAGCCACTGCGGCCCAGGCGTCCGGCAACGACAAGGAATGCATCGAGGTTACCAACGGCATCATCAGCAAGATGCAGATCCGTAACCCGACGCGTAACTGATGTCCCGCAGGCCAACCTTCGGGTTGGCCTGCCAAGCGTTTTGACGTACACTGTGCACGCTTGTTGCCCGAACAGATTCACCGGGCAATGAGTTCGGGGCCGTTTAGGATTCGACGCCGGTTGCGAAACTCTAGGTGCATGCCGACTTGGTAACAGAAGTCGTAAATCCACTGTTGCAACTACTTATAGTTGCCAATGACGACCAATACGGTGTTGCTCTCGCTGCTTAATTGCAGCTGACAATGCTCCTGGTACCTTCGGGTCCAGCAATCATCAGGGGATGTCTGTAAACCCGAAATGATTGTCATATAGAACAGAATCGCCGTGCAGTACGTTGTGGACGAAGCGGCTAAAACTTACACAACTCGCCCAAAGCACCCTGCCCGTCGGGTCGCTGAGGGTTAACTTAATAGACACGGCTACGCATGTAGTACCGACAGCGGAGTACTGGCGGACGGGGGTTCAAATCCCCCCGGCTCCACCAAATAATCATCTAAAGACGTCCACGGACGTCTTTTTTTGTGCCTGAAATCCAGTAAATACGGGGGTTTCAGGGCCATTGAGCTCCACAGCGCTTCAGGCAGATCCATTTTGAACTGTATTCCAAGGCGTATTCCAAGCCCGTGACTGGTAAATTTTGGAATACACAAACAGCGTTGGAGTACCCATGGGAGCCCGAGCTACACGCCTTTCAGACCTAAAAATCAAAGCCGCCAAGCCCAAGGACAAAGACCCACCAACTCTCAACGACAAAGCCCGCCCAGTGCGGGCTTTGTCGCATCTGGGGTTAGTCGAATGGCCGCCCATTTCCTTCACATTCTCAAGCCTGCCGGTGGCTGTGAATGTTCGACGTTGTACAAAAGGACGCTGGGGCGGCACCGATTCGGCTCACTCTCCAATTAAACGAAACCAATTTGGCTGTAAGACGATTGCGCTTGTGTGATAGCAAAACCACAGCCATCCCCTTACCATTCCGCGGCTGGCTGGACGCCTCGCAGAGAAAACCGGTTCGCATGTGGAAACTCAACCTGCACAAGGAAGGCAATAAACCATGAGCTTCATCGAAACAATCCAATCCAAGGAAGTCGATATCTACATATCGGCGTTCTTCACCATCCTCGGCCTGATTCTGGGAGCCATTCTGGATCGGGTACTGAAAGGCGATTCTCCACAATCCACCAATCAGCCGGGCCATTCGGTAAACCTGACCTTCAACACGGTGGTCAATCCACCGCTGGGCGTGAACGCCGCCAGCACAAGCCAGGATATGACTCCAGTCATCTTCATGATGATGGTGATTGCCGGGCTGATTTATGTGTTTTTCCGGGCCGAGATACTCAACCTGCTTTCCTGGATCACGCTATTCACCATTTCACTATGGGCTGGCGGCACCTTGCATAGCCTTTACCGAGGCTTCTTCGCGGGCATTAAGTGGATCGTTGCGCTGTTGTTTTGCTTGGCATTTTGCGTGGCCGCGACGTATGTCACCGACGAAGCTTTTATGCCCACCCTAGCGCCGCAAAACTTTCAGTACAGCCAGCAGATCATCAATGAGCAGGGCCTGACGGGAATAAAAAAATATTTCGTCTTGCTGGACATGCACTGGTTCTTGCTACACCTGATAGGCGTACTGCTGTTTATCTATACCAGCCTTCGGATGATGCTTTTTTCAACCTACTTCATCGTTGCGGGTGCACATGCCAATAACAACGGTACTCACGAACCTTGGCTTTCCAGAAAAACCCGCAAGTACGCCAATCTGCGCAAAAACATCATCTTCATGCCTATCCTGCTGGTTCTCGCGTACCTGCTTACCTCGGGTCTTGCTTTCGACTGGTTCATCCACACGATGCCAAATCAGGTCAATGCGTTGATGAACACGGTGCTGTATGGGCGCTGATATTTTCATCGTGCGCTGGAGATCGACTGTCGGGACATCAACCCGGTCGGCAGAAGCGAGATGAACTTTTCTTCACTACGTCCACCCGACCGATCCCATAAAATCCCCCTGCTCATTCAAGAAACTACGGTTCGCCCGCGCTCCTAGCGGGCTTTTTTTCGCCTCGGCTTCTCCATATCTTGCCGCTCCCCACCATATGCGCGACTCTGCCAGCAGATCCCTCGCCAAGGAGCGCTCGATGCCGCTGTTATCCCTGCCCTGCCCGCGCCTGACCCTTGCCATCCTCTCCCCCGATCAAGCCGAGCTCGAAAGCGCGTTCTACCAGCGCAACCTCCGCCACCTGGCGCCGTGGTCGCCCATCCGCACCACCGACTACTTCTCCACCGCCAACATCCGCCGTCGTCTCGAGATCCAGGCCAGCGCCTTCGAAGCCGGGTTAGCCATGCATTTCGCGCTGCTGTCGCCGGATGGTAAGCAGATGATTGGTGCGTGCAATTTCAGCGGGATTATTCGCGGGGCGTTTCAGGCGTGTTATTTGGGTTATCACATCGATGAGGCGCATCAGGGGCTGGGTTTGATGCAGGAGGGGCTGGAGGCGGGGATTGGTTATATGTTCGATGTGCAGAATCTGCATCGGATCATGGCCAATTACATTCCGGGCAATGAGCGCAGTGCGCGGTTGCTTGAGCGCTTGGGTTTTGAGCGCGAGGGCTATGCGAAGGCGTATCTGAACATCGCCGGACGTTGGCAGGATCATGTGCTGACGGCGCTGGTCAATCCGGGGTTCGAGGCGCCGGATCAGCGCTGGTCGCGGCGCCTGGGTTGAGTTGCGCGAAACCTGTCAGACAAAAATCCTTTCAGCTCTCGGGTTTGCGGCCGATACAGACCTGCTAACACCCCTGCTGGCTCAAAAGAACAACAATCTTCCAGCTTAACTGACGACCAAGAAACCCAACGTTTCTGGAGGATTTGCATGAATAGCTGGTTCGGTAACATCAGCGTGAACATGAAACTCGGCCTGGGCTTCGGCCTGGTGCTGGCCCTGACCTGCGTTCTGGCGCTGACCGGCTGGACCAGCCTCGGCGGCCTGATCGACCGCAGCAACTGGATGAGCGACATCACCCAGCTCAACGCTGGCCTGACCAAACTGCGCGTGGTGCGCCTGCAATACATGCTGACCAACGGCGACGAAACCGCCGCGCAGAATGTGCAGACCACCCTGGAAAGTTTCGCCGCTCAGCAGCAGGCGCTGATCAGCAAATTCAAGAGTCCGGAGAACGTCAAGCTGCTCAAGCAGCAGGCCGCGACCATCGCTGAATACCAGACCTCGCTGAACAAAATGCGCAACGCCTATCGCACCGGCAACAGTGCGCGCGACACCATGAGCGTCAACGCCCAGAACGCCTACAACCTGATCGAATCGATCAGCCAGCGTGTGCAGCAGTTGGAGTTGAGCGACCAGCGTTTCGAGCAGTTCCAGGCGGTTACTGCCGCGAAGGAAGCCTTCATCCTCGCGCGCTATGAAGTGCGTGGTTACACCGCGACCAGCAACGCCGAGACCGAGCAGAAAGCCGTCGGCCAGATCGACGCGGCCATCGCCAGCCTCAAACCGCTGAACGCGCAATTTGCCGCGTCTCAGCAGGATGCCCTGCGCCAACTGGAAACCGCGCTGACCAGCTATCGCAGTGCGTTGATGGCGTACAAGAACGCCAACACCGAGGCGGTGCAGGCGCGTAAGGAAATGACCGATCAGGGCACCACCATCGTCGCCCTGAGCGAACAGCTGTACCAGATTCAGCTTGATCGCCGTGACGCCGAAAGTGCCCAGGCGCGCACCTTCCAGTTGATCAGTACGTTGCTGGCGCTGCTGGTTGGCGTGATTGCGGCGGTAATCATCACCCGTCAGATTACCCGCCCGTTGCAGGAAACCTTGGCCGTGGTCGAGCGTATTGCCAGCGGCGACCTGACCCAGAATGTCACCGTTACCCGTCGCGACGAACTCGGCGTGTTGCAGCAAGGCATCGCGCGGATGGGCGTGACCCTGCGTGATTTGATCAGCGGCATCCGCGACGGCGTTACCCAGATTGCCAGCGCCGCTGAAGAGTTGTCGGCCGTGACCGAGCAGACCAGCGCCGGTGTGAACAGCCAGAAAGTCGAGACCGATCAGGTCGCCACTGCCATGCACGAAATGACTGCCACTGTGCAGGAAGTTGCGCGCAATGCTGAGGAAGCGTCGCAAGCTGCCGCTGCGGCGGATGGCGAAGCCCGTGAAGGCGACAAGGTGGTGAATGAGGCCATCGCGCAGATCGAACGTCTGGCCAGCGAAGTGGTGCGTTCGACCGAAGCGATGAGCGTGCTGCAACAGGAAAGCGACAAGATCGGCAGCGTCATGGACGTGATCAAGGCTGTCGCCGAACAGACTAACCTGCTCGCACTCAACGCCGCGATCGAAGCAGCGCGTGCCGGTGAAGCCGGGCGTGGGTTTGCCGTGGTGGCCGATGAGGTGCGCGGTCTGGCTCAGCGTACGCAGAAGTCGACTGAGGAAATCGAAGGTCTGGTCGCCGGTCTGCAGAACGGCACCCAGCAGGTTTCGGCAGTGATGAACAACAGCCGCGCGCTGACCGACAGCAGCGTCGCCCTGACGCGCAAGGCCGGCGCCTCGCTGGAAAACATCACCCGTACAGTGTCGAACATCCAGTCGATGAACCAGCAGATCGCCGCCGCTGCCGAACAGCAAAGCGCCGTGGCCGAAGAGATCAGCCGCAGCATCATCAACGTGCGCGACGTGTCCGAGCAGACCGCAGCGGCGAGTGATGAGACGGCAGCGTCGAGTGTTGAACTGGCGCGGTTGGGTGGTCAGTTGCAGCAGATGGTCAGCCACTTCCGCGTATGACGTTGGTTTTGCGCTGAGGCTGAAACCGAATCGCGGGCAAGCCCGCTCCCACATTGGATTTGTGTGGCTCGCAGGATTTTGAGCTCACCGAAAATCCCTGTGGGAGCGGGCTTGCCCGCGATGGCGATGGGTCAGTCAAACCAACGTCGCCTGACACTGCGCCTTCGCGAGCAGGCTCGCTCCCACATTGGATTTGTGTGGGTCGCTGGATTTTGAGCACACAGCAAAATTCCTGTGGGAGCGGGCTTGCCCGCGATGGAGGTGGGTCAGTCAAATCAACATTGCTTGACGCTGCGCCTTCGCGAGCAGGCTCGCTCCCACATTGGATTTGTGTGGGTCGCTGGATTTTGAGCACACCGCAATACCCCTGTGGGAGCGGGCTTGCCCGGGATGGCGGTGGGTCAATCAAATCAACATTGCTTGACGCTGCGCCTTCGCGAGCAAGCTCGCTCCCACATTTGGATTTGTGTGACTCACCGGATTTTGAGCGCACAGCAAAATCCCTGTGGGAGCGAGCCTGCTCGCGAAAGCGGTGGGTCAGGCGAATCAACAGTGCCTGACACTCCGCCTTCGCGAGCAGGCTCGCTCCCACAGGGGTCTATGGTGTCAGGACTATTCGGGATAACTGGTGATTTTGCGGATGCTTTGGTACAGCGGTTTGAGCTGCCGGTACATGCGCAGGTAAACGTCTTTGTACAGTTGCTGGTAAATCTCCTGCGCCTCGGGTTGTGGGTTAAAGACCGCTCCAACCCGAGTCATCGCCGCAATGGCCGATGGGAAATCCCTGTGCAGTCCCAACCCCACCGCGCAGCATATCGCCGCCCCCAACCCGGAGGCTTCATACACATGCGGGCGCTCTGCCGGCAGGCCGAAGATGTTGGCGGTCAGTTGCATGGCGGCGTCGCTTTGTGAGCCGCCGCCGGCGACGCGCAGGCGTTTGATCGAGACTTTTGAGCGCCGCTCGATGCTCTCCATGCCCTGGCGCAACGCGTAGGCCAGGCCTTCGAGAATCGCGCGGTAGATGTGCGCGCGGGTGTGTACGTCGCCGAAGCCGATCATCGCGCCTTTGGCTTCCACGCCCGGTTCGCGGATGCCCGGTGACCAGTACGGTTGCAGCATGAGGCCCATCGAGCCCGGCGGCACCGCGTCGACCAGTGCGTCGAACAGTTGCTCCGGTTCGATGCCTTGCGCTTTCGCCTGCTGCATTTCGCGCAGGCCGAATTCGTTCTTGAACCAGCTGACCATCCAGTAGCCGCGATAGATCATCACTTCGCAGTTGTACTGATCGGGCACGGCCGAGGGGTACGGCGGGATCAGCGGGACGATTTCCAGGTAGCGCGAGCGGGTGCTGGTGATGGTCGCGGTGGTGCCGTAAGACAGGCACACGGTGCGCGCATCGACCACGCCGGAGCCGATCACTTCGCAGGCCTTGTCCGCGCCAGCGGCAATCAGCGGTAGCCCTTCGGGAATGCCGGTGTGCCGGGCAGCTTCGGCGCTGATGTAGCCGAGGGTTTCGCCGGGTTTGTGCAGGGTTGGCAACTGCTCGGGGCGCACCGCCAGTGCCTGCCATTTCCAGTCGCGCGGCGCCGCCCACTTCAGCCGTTTGAAGTCGAAGGGCAGATAGCCGACGCAACAGCCGATGGAGTCGACGAAGCGCCCGCACAAGCGATGGGTGAGGAAGCCTGAAAGCAGTAAATACTTGTCGGTCGCCGCCCACACCTCGGGCTGATGCCGGGCGATCCAGTTGGCCTCGGCCTGGGCGCGGAAATAATCCACCGTCGCTTGGGCGCCGACCAGTTTGAACAGCCAGCCCCACGGCCCTTTGATGCCACCCTCGACCTCAGCCTGACGTTGATCGAGCCAGACAATTGCCGGGCGCAGCGGTTTGCCCTCGGCGTCGACATTGATCACGGTGCCGCGCTGGGTGGTCAGGGACACGCCGGCAATCTGCGCACGGTCGATGCCGGTCTGCTGCCAGAGTTGCTGGCAGGCCTCGCCGAGTTTCGCCCAGTAATATTCCGGATCCTGCTCGGCCCAACCGGGTTGCGTCGAGTAGTACGCCTGCAAGTCGACTTTGCCTTTGCCGAGCAGATTGCCCTGCAGATCGAAGAGCAACGCACGCACGCTCTGGGTGCCGTTGTCGATCGCTAACAGGTATTTCATGGTGTGATCTCCGGCAAGCCGTGATCGCGCAGCCAAAGCAAACGATAGCGCTGGATTTCCGTTTGCCAGCGCTCATCATCCCAGGCCAATCGTGGCTGGCACAGCGTGCGGATCGCCGGGAAAAAATCCTCGCCACCGCGCGGCAGCAATAGGCCCAAACGGGTGCGACGCAGCAGCAAATCATCCAGGTGCACAACCATTTCCGCCTCGCAGGCAAACGCCAGCTCTGCCCACAAAGTATCGGTGGCGCCAACCGTTTCCAGAGCGAGTTCGCCGAGCAATTGCGCCAGCCTCGACAGGTCTCGACCGTGACGTCCGGCCAGGCGTCGCCATTGATTGCCGCTCAGTCCCGCGATTGTCAGCGGCGGCACAGCGGCGAACACCGGCGCGCCGTCATCGACAAAAGAGCGCCCGAGCATCCCCGCACAAGCCTTGAGCACTTCGATCGCTTGCGGGCGAAATGTGGTCAGTTTGCCGCCGGCCAAAGTCACGCAACCGGGCTCTTGCCACAACACATGTTCGCGGGTTTCGTTCGACGGTTTGCCCTGCTGCGCACCCGTCGCGCTGCCGACCACCGGACGCACGCCTGACCAGGTCGAGAGCACGTCGTCGACACCAATTTCGGCGCCGGGAAATTGCTGCTGGCACGCGGCGAGCAGGTAGTCGAGTTCTTCGCTGGAAATGTGCGCGCTCTGGTCGAGATCGTCGCGGTGATCGAGGTCCGTGGTGCCGACCACCGTCGCGCCTTCCCAAGGAAAGACAAACACTGGGCGCCGATCGCGCTGATGCAGAAAAGTGAACGCCTGCGCCACTGGCAGACGCCAGCCCGGCAGTAATAGATGACTGCCGCGCAACGGGCGCAATTGCTTCGCGGACTCAACGGGACGCAAGCGCTCAGCCCAAGCGCCCGTAGCCACGGCCAGCACGCCAGAGCGCAATTGCAGCGTCGCCCCGCCCTCGCCATCTTCGATCTGAACCCCGCACACCCGCCCGCCTTCACGCAGCAGTTGCGTGACCCGCACAGCATTGATTATCACCGCGCCATCGGCCCGAGCCTCGCGCAGTACGCGCATCACCAGCCGCGCATCATCGGTCAGTGCATCGACAAAACAGCTGCCGCCGAGCAGGCCGTTTTCCTTAACCCCCGGGGCGAGAAAACGCAGTTGCTCGGCGTCATGAAAAGCATGGTTGCGCCGCCCCGCCAGCGCGTCGTACACCGAGAGCAAGCCGCCCATGACGCGCGGCCCGGGAAAGCCGCCGCGATAGTGCGGCATCATGAAACTCATCGGCTCGACCAGTCCCGGCGCTTCGTCGAGCAGGCGCTGGCGCTCGCGCACCGAATCGCGGGTCAGGCGCCACTGGCCCTTGGCGATGTAACGCAAACCGCCGTGGACCATTTTCGATGATCGGCTGGAGGTGCCCCAGGCAAAATCGCGCTGTTCCAGCAGCAAACAGCGCCAGCCTCGGCGTGCGGCTTCGCGGACGATTCCGGCGCCGCTGATGCCGCCGCCGATGACGATCAGGTCCCAGGTTTGATCCGCCAGCGTCGGTAGCATCTGCTCGCGCCACTGCGCGTTCCAGTTCGCCATCATGGCCGCGACTCTGGCAATAACGTGCCGGGATTGAGGCGCCTTTCCGGGTCGAAATGTTCGCTCAACGCCTGCAACGTCTGCAGCGCCAGCGGGCCTTTTTCGCGCAGCAGATACGGCGCGTGATCCTTGCCGACACCGTGCTGATGACTGATCGTGCCGTGGTTGTCGACGATGGTTTGGCTGGCCGCGTGTTTGAGCATCCGCCAGCGCGCCAGCGTCGCGGCATAGTCGGCGGCCGGGCGAAACACGTAAGTGGTGTAAATGCTCGAGCCTTCGCCGTAGACGTGCGAGAGATGAGTGAACACATGCACGCGCTCGCCCTCGGCGGCCAAGGCGTCGCGCAGGCTGTTTTCGATGAGGCTGAGCAAGTGGTCGACGTTGCTCCAGTCGGTGGCCGTTTCGAGGGTGTCGACCACGTAGCCGGCGTTCCACAGGTTCTCGCGCAGGTAGGGAAAACGGAAGCGGTTCTGCGCCCACTTCTTGCCCAGCAGGGTGCCGGTGAACACGCCGCCGAAGGCTTTCAGATGTTGGCGCGCGTGTTTCAGTGACAGTGCGTTTTGCTGGCGATTGCCGGTCACGCCGAAGGTCAGCAGGCATTTGCCGTCGCCGGCGCCGCGCAGCTTGAGGTACTTCACCAGCCAGGCGATCTGCTGCGGATGGCCGGCCAGCGCCAGTTGCGTTTCGGTTTCCACCGCGTTGGACAGACGCAGCATCGACAGCGGTACGCGCGCCTGCGCCAATTGGCGGATCGCTTGCAGCGCTTGCGGCCAGTCGGGCAGGAACACACCGTAGAAACGCTCGTCCGCCGGCAACGCGCTGACTCGCACTTTGACCTCGGAAATGATCCCAAAACGGCCTTCGCAACCGAGCACCACTTCACGCAGATCCGGGCCGGCGGCCGACGCCGGGAATGTCGGAATCTGCAAAGGCCCGGCGAACGTTTCCAGGGTGCCGCCAGCGAACAATTGCTCGATCCGCCCGTAGCGCAACGACTGCTGGCCGCTGGAACGACTGGCCACCCAACCGCCCAGGGTCGACAGCTCCCATGACTGCGGAAAATGCCCCAGCGTGTAGCCGCGCGCACGCAATTGGCTTTCCACTTGCGGCCCGCTGGCGCCGGGGCCGAACGTCGCCAGCAGGCTGTGTTCGTCGAGGTCGGTCAGACGATTCATCCGCGCCAGCGACACCGTCAGCACCGGGCGCGCGGAGTTTGGCGGATTGATGTGTCCGGCCACCGACGTGCCGCCGCCATAGGGAATCAGACAGAGGTCCTGATCATGGGCGAGGGCCAGCAATTGGCGGATCTGCTCGGCGGTTTCGGGAAACGCCACGGCATCGGGATAAGTACCCAGCGCGCCTTCGCGTAATGCCAACCAATCCGGCAGGCTCTGGCCGCGAGCGTGCAGCAGGCGATCGTGAGTATCGACGCTGTACAAGCGATGCGGCACCAGACGCGAGGTCGGCACTTGCGTCAACGCCGCTTCCAATGTCGCATCGGGCAATGCGCGGCCAGCGCCCAAGCGTTCGTGGAGAAATGTCGCGCCCTGGGCCGGCAGTTCGACCACCGTGCCTGCCTCTCCCCAGCCGTTCCAGCGTCGCATGCGTGTGTCCTTTTTCTGCCGTTGGATCAAGCTTGCATACTAGTCAGCGCTGGAGATCTGTCACGGTCGCATCCGGCCAGATCATGTAGCGAATGGCGCCAAACGTCCGGGCATTTACTTTCGCCGGGCAATCCACTTACCTTGCGGCATTCATTCGCTCACGCGCCGTCGATCAAAGGACCGCGACCATGCCATCGCTCGGCTTCACTTCCGTTCCGCCGCTGCTCAAATACCTGCGTCATGCCGAACAGTTGGGCATGGCCATCGAGCCTGCATTGGCGGCGGCCGGGTTGCAGGCGCAGCAGTTGAGCGACAACACCTTGCGCCTGCCGGGTGAGGTTCACGAGCGCTTGCTGGATTATTTCTGCGAGCACTCCGGCGATGGGTTGTTCGGGCTGCATGCGGCGAATTTCGTCCTGCCCAATTCGTGGAGCGTGCTCGGTTACATCACCATGAATTGCGCGACGCTGGGCGATGCGATGAGCCGGATCATGCCGTTCGAAAAACTCGTCGGCGACATGGGCGTCAGCCGCGCCGAGGTGCAGGGCGAGCACGTGCATCTGATCTGGGCCTGCCGTTACCAGCGGCCACGGATTCGTCGGCATCTGGTGGAAAATGTGCTCGGTTCGTGGCTGCACTATGCGCGCTGGATCGCCGACACGCAGCTGTCGCCGGCCTGCGTATGGCTGGAGCATGGGCGGCCGGATGCGGTGACGCTGGCCGAGTACGAGGCGTTTTTTGGTTGCCCGGTGCTATTCGATCAGGCGTATTCGGCGCTGGTGGTGCCGCTGGCGTATTTGCAATTGCCGCTGCGTCAGGCCGATGCGCAATTGCTGCGAACCCTGGAAGAACACGCGATGGGTTTGCTGGCGACGCTGGAAGATGCGTCGCTGGCGCAGCAGGTGAAAAACATCCTGCGCGGTTTGCTCAAGGAGGGCTTGCCGCGCAAGGAGCAAGTGGCGGAGCAGCTCAGCGTCTCGGTGCGCACGTTGCAGCGGCAATTGCAGCAGGCCGGGACGTCGTATCAGCAGATTCTCGATGAGCTGCGTCAGGAACTGGCCGAGCATTATTTGCTCAACAGCACGTTGCCGATTCAGGACATTGCGCAGTATCTGGGCTTCACCGAGCCGCGCTCGTTTCATCGCACGTTCAAGAGCTGGCGCGGGATGCCGCCGGGGGAGTTTCGGCTGCGGAATCGGCGGTGATGCTGATGGCCTCTTCGCGAGCAGGCTCGCTCCCACAGTAGTTCTCAGTTGCCTGCATTTCCGAGTTCACCGCAGCCCCCTTGTGGGAGCGAGCCTGCTCGCGAAGGCGTCATTTGCCACACCGATTAAACGCGTCTTGGCACAACTGTTTAAAGCCGCCAGACATTCAGCGAAACCACCCACAATTCCTTGCGCCGCTGCCTACGCCTGCGCCAGAATCCGCCGGCTTGTGCGCCTTGGGGCCTGCCGGTAACTTGATTCGGTCACCGATTTCTCAGTGACCGAGCTTAGCGGCTCGGACAGCATTCCGGTTGTACAAGTCCAATCCAGTCAGGCTCCCGCCTGCACTCGATGGTGGCTGTGCGCATGGCATCTTCGGATGCACCGGGTTGAATGCTTACCGGTCCGCTAACTTGCGCACAGCTGCCTCCCTTTGCTTAGCGGCGAAACGGATGCAGCTTCATAAGAGGCAAGCATTCATGTTCAAAGTAACCCCAAACCCGCCCCCCACCGACCCGGCATCCCCCTACGAATCCGCCGACTCGAAGAAATTCCACGAAGCCGCCGACCGCGCCCTCGACCATTACCTCGGCCCATCCAGCGCCGAATTCATGGCCCCGCCCTACAAATCCAACACGCTGTACATGGCCAATCCCGAGGCCGACAACGAATCGCTGTTGGCCGACGCCTGCGAAACCCTGGGGTCGGCGACGGTGATGCTCAACGATCAGGCGGGGCTGGTGAACGGCTCGCAGCGCAAGACGTTGCAGGGCATTGCGCAGATTGTGATGGTCGCGGAGATGGCGGTGAATCGGGTGCTGGATCGGTTGGTGCCGACTGATTGAGGGTTTTTGGGGGATTTGGTGTGGGCTGATTTTGGTGGGGTGTCAGGGATTGCCCTCACCCCAGCCCTCTCCCAGAGGGAGAGGGGGCCGACCGTGCGATGCTCACGAAATACGCCGACCTGAAATGATCGCTGTGAATCCATATTCGACACGGTCGTTCAGGTAGACGTTTGAAGCACGGTCAACTCGGTCGGTCCCCTCTCCCTCCGGGAGAGGGCTAGGGTGAGGGGCTTTTGATCTCAGGCATGCAGATCAAAGACTGATCGCATTGGTAAACACCAACCGATTGCCAAACGGATCGGCGATCGTCATGTCCTGACTCCCCCACGGCATCGCCTGAATCTGCGGATGGGAAAACTTATAGTCCTTGGCCATCAGTTGCTGCTGAAACGCCTCCAGCTCATCGGTCTCGATACGCAGCGCCGAACCCGGGCAGGCATCGCCGTGATGCTCGGACAGATGCAGCACACACTCACCGCGCGACACCTGCAGATACAGCGGAAAATTCGCTTCGAAGCGGTGCTGCCAGTCGATCTTGAAACCGAGAAAATCGACGTAGAACTCGACAGCCTTGGCCTCATCGAAGATCCGCAGGATCGGGGTGGTTTTGCCGAAGCTCATGGGGTGCTCCCTGACTGAATGGCCCCACAATGTAGACGGGGAGGATGTCAGCAAATCGGCTTGTGGATGGCTTTCTTTAATTGCACAGTGCCACTATGAGACATGGATCAAAAGATCGCAGCCTTCGATCTCCTGTAAGAGCTGCCGAAGGCTGCGATCTTTTGGCGCCATCATCATCAAAAAATCCTTCGCGCAAATTACCTTCGCGAGCCAGAAACCGCCCTGCCCTGCTGCCATTCGCCTGTCCGTTGCGATAACTCAACACGCCGTTGACCCACACCCCGTCAATCCCCTGCGCCGCCCGCTGCGGATCGTTGAAATCGGCCACGTCACGCACGGTCGCCGGATCGAACAACACCAGATCCGCCCAATGCCCTTCACGAATCTCGCCCCTTTCCTGCAAGCCAAAACGCGCCGCCGACAGGCCGGTCATCTTGTGCACGGCGGTGTGCAGTGGAAACAACCCGACGTCGCGACTGAAATGGCCAAGGACCCGTGGGAAAGCGCCCCACAGGCGCGGATGCGGGAACGGGTCTTCGGGCAGTCCGTCAGAGCCGACCATCGAAAGCGGATGAGCGAGGATTCTTCTGACATCGGCCTCGTCCATGCCGTAGTACACCGCGCCCGCCGGTTGCAGACGTTTCGCGGTTTCTTCCAGCGACAGTTTCCATTCGCCAGCGATGTCGATCAGGTCGCGCCCGCTGACTTCCGGATGCGGTGTTGACCAGGTAATGGTGATGCGGTGCGCGTCGGTGACTTGCTTCAAATCCAGGGTCGAGGAACTCGCCGCGTACGGGTAGCAATCGCAGCCGACCGGGTGGTTTTTCGCTGCCTCTTCCAGCGCTGCGAGCAATTGCGGACTGCGCCCCCAGTTACCGACGCCGGCGCATTTGAGGTGGGAAATGATCACCGGTGACTGCGCGTGGCGGCCGATCTGAAACGCTTCGTCCATCGCCTCCAAAACCGGGGCGAATTCGCTGCGCAAATGGGTGGTGTACACCGCGCCGAACGCCGTCAGTTCTTCGGTCAGTTGCATGACTTCATCGGTCGAGGCGTTGAAGGCGCTGGCGTAGGCCAGGCCGGTGGATAAACCCAACGCGCCGGCCTCCAGGCTGTCGCGCAACTGCTCGCGCATGGCGGCGATTTCGCCGGGTGTCGCGGTGCGCAACAAATCGTCGAGGTGATTGCTGCGCAGCGCGGTGTGGCCGACTAGCGCGGCGACGTTCAACGTGGTGTTGGCCGCTTCGACGGCGGCGCGGTAGTCGCTGAAACGCGGGTAGACGAACGCCGCTGCGCTGCCGAGCAGGTTCATCGGATCGGGTGGATTGCCCTTCAAGGTGACCGGCGAAGCACTGATGCCGCAATTGCCGACAATCACCGTGGTCACGCCTTGGCTAAGCTTGGGCAGCATCTCGGGTTGGCGAATGACCACGGTGTCGTCGTGGGTGTGCACGTCGATGAAACCCGGCGCCAGCACCCGGCCGGCGGCGTCGATTTCTTCGCTGGCGCGGGCGTCAGGCAGATCGCCAATGCGCTCGATGCGGCCATTGAGAATCGCCACGTCGGCCTTATAGCCGGGCGTGTTGCTGCCGTCGATAACCAGCGCGTTGCGGATCAGGGTGTCGTACTGCATGTCAGTCTCCCAGCGGCAGGTGATCGTCGCCGCCACGGTATTCGTCGAGGGCGAGTTTGATTCGCCGCAGACGTTCTTGATTGTCTTCAGGGCTGGCCAGCGCCAGTTCGGTGGCGAGCACGTCGATGGCCAGCAGCATGCCGTAGCGCGCCGCCGTCGGTTTGTAGATGAACGAGGTTTCCGCGCCTTGCAGCGGCAGGACGACGTCGGCCAGTTCCGCCAGTGGTGAATCGCCGCGAGTGATGGCGAGGATGCGCGCGCCGTAGTTGCGCGCCAGCTCCACGGTTTCCAAAAGCTCCGGGGTGATGCCGGTCAGCGAGCAGGCGATCAGCACTTGCTCGGCGTTCAAACTGGCGGCGGTGACGCGCATCATCACCGCGTCATGACACACCGCAATCGGGTAACCGAGGCGCACCAGACGCACCTGCAATTCATCGCTGCACAGGGTCGAGCAACCGCCCATGCCGAACGCGTGAATCATCCGCGCCTGGCTGAGCAATTTCACTGCGTCGGCGAAGCGCGATTCATCGAAACCGGCCAGATGCTGGCGCAGCGTGGTTTCGATGTCGCCGACAATCTGCCCGTAGAACGCCGACTGCTCGGGCGTGCCTGCCGGGTCGAGAAAACGGCTGCCAACGCCGCTGGCCTGGGCCAGTTGCAGGCGCAGATCGCGCAGGTCTCGGCAGCCGACCGTGCGGGCAAAGCGCGACAGCGTGGCGGTGCTGACCTCGGCGCGTTGTGCGAGGTCTTCGAGGCTGGCGCTGGCGGCAAACCCGACATCGTCGAGCATCAACCGCGCAATGCGCCCCTCGCCGGCACTGAAGGAATCCTGGCGGGCGCGGATCTGGTAGAGGATGTCCATGGGCGGCGGGCTCCGGTTACAGCAGGTAGGAAAGGCCGACGGTCAGCGCGAAAGCGACCAGCGAAATCAGCGTCTCGAGCACGGTCCAGGTCTTGAACGTCTGCGCGACTGTCATGTTGAAGTATTCCTTGATCAACCAGAAGCCGCCGTCGTTGACGTGGGAAAAGATAACCGAGCCGGCGCCGGTCGCCAGCACCAAAAGCTCAGGGTGTGGATAACCCAGACCGATGGCCACCGGCGCGACAACGCCTGATGCGGTGGTCATCGCCACGGTGGCCGAGCCAGTGGCAACGCGCATCAGCGCAGCGAACAACCAGCCCATGATCAGCGGCGACAGATGAAATTCGTGAGCGAGGCTGACGATCTGATCGGTAACGCCGGCATCCACCAGAATCCGGTTCAAGCCGCCACCCGCGCCGACCAGCAAGGTGATGCTGGCGGTGGGCGCGAGGCATTCGTTGGTGAATTTGAGGATCGATTCGCGGTTGAAACCTTGGGCAATCCCTAGCGTCCAGAAGCTCAGCAAAGTCGCCAGCAACAGCGCGATCACCGAATTGCCGATGAACAGCAGGAACTGGTTGAAAGCGCTGCCAGGGGTGGAAATCAGATTGGCCCAGCCGCCGATCAGCATCAGCACCACCGGCAGCAGAATGGTTGCCATGGTGATGCCGAAACCCGGCAATCTGTCGCGCGGCTCGCGCTCGAGAAATTGCTTTTCCAACGGATTGTCCGCCGGCAATTGAATGCGCGGCACGATGAATTTCGCGTACAGCGGGCCGGCGATGATCGCGGTCGGAATGCCGATCGCGATCGCGTACAACAAGGTCTGCCCGACCGACGCCTGATAGGCCTGCACCGCGAGCATCGCCGCCGGGTGCGGCGGCACCAGCGCATGCACCACCGAGAGGCCGGCGACCATCGGCAGACCGACCATCAGAATCGACACGCCAACGCGGCGGGCGACGGTGAAGGCGATTGGCACCAGCAGGACGAAACCGACTTCGAAGAACAGCGGCAGACCGACCAGAAACGCGATGCAGACCATCGCCCAGTGCGCGTTCCTCTCACCGAATCTGTCGATCAGCGTGCGCGCCATCTGCTCGGCGCCGCCGGACTCGGCCATCATCTTGCCGAGCATCGTCCCCAATGCCACCACCAGCGCAATATGCCCCAACGTCTTGCCGACACCCGCCTCATACGCACCGACCACAGCCGACGGCGGCATCCCGGCCACCAGCGCCAGGCCCAGGGAAATCAGGGTGATGACAATGAACGGATTGAGCCGGTAACGGGCGATCAACACGATCAGCGCGATGATGGCCACAGCGGCGTAAACCAGCAGCCAATAGCCGAAGGAAGGCGTCATGCGGTACTCCTCGAAAGGGTCACGTTCGAATGGGTTGTGAAACTCATAAATCATTTCGAGATAGAGATTTCAAACCGCATGAAAGTAATTTTCGTGGAGAGACAAGAGGTGTCGTTGGTGGATATGTGTTGTCGTGATTAATGAAAATCGGAGTGTGGGATTTTCATGGCTTCCTGGCCACCACAAAGTCCCTGTGGGAGCTGGCTTGCCAGCGATGACGGCGCCACGTTCAACATGGGTGGCGACTGATCCACCGCTATCGCTGGCAAGCCAGCTCCCACAGGAATTACATTTTTCCAGGCAGAACGCGGTCACCTGTGGGAGCGAGCCTGCTCGCGAATGGCTTCACTCGGTGCGCGCTGGACTCACACCATTTCGTTACGAATCCATTCAACCACCGACGTGCGCTTCGGCGTCCAGCCCAGCAGTTCCCGGGCGTGTTTGCCGCGTACGCGGCTGTTGGAACCGAGGCCGTAGTTGGCCATTTCGTAGCCCCATTCGGCTTCGGCGTCAGGCAATGGCCAGTCTTGCGGTTTGCCCAGATCGAGGGCTTCGGCCATGGCGGTGGTCATGTCGATGAACGAGGCTTCACCGCTCTCGACAAAGTAGAAAGTGCCCGGCACATTCCTGGTCAGCGCCAGCAGATACAAGGCGACGACGTCTTCGATGTGCACGTTGGACCAGATGTTCTGCCCTGTCCCGACGTGGCGAACGACGCCGCTTTTGCGCGCCTGCTTGAGCAGTCGCGGCAATTGCACGCTGTCGCGGTTGACGCCCAGGCTGTGGCCGTAGATGAGGGTGTTGCAGATCACCGCCGAGTTCACGCCATCCTGCGCCGCCGCGAGCACCAGATTGTCGATGGCTACGCGATCGGCCTTGTCGACAGTCGGCTCCGGTAGGTTGTCCTCGTAGTAAATGTCGTCGCTGGATTTGCCGCCGGAAGCATCGCCGACAATGCTCGAACCGCTGGTGTGCAGAAAGACCTTGTTCGAGCCGCGCAAAGCGTCGAGTAACGCTTCCACCGCACCGCGATGGTCGCTGCTGGCAGCGTTGATGACGGCATCGGCAGCACGGGCCTGTTGCGCCAGCAATTGGCTGTCATCGAGGGTGCCGATTACCGCGTTCATGCCCATCGCTTTCAGCTCATCAGCCTGCTCGGCGCTGCGCACCAGGCCGGTGACGTTGTGCCCGGCCTCCACCAGGCCGGTGGCGATGGAACCGCCGATAAAACCGGCCGCGCCGGTGACGAATACGTTCATGGAGAAACTCCCTGCGTGAATAAGTGATGCAGCGAGTATCGGCCGATGAAACCCGGCGAAAAACCCGCCCTCGGCCAATTCACTCTTGCGCAGGGATCACGAATCAGCCCTTGAATTCGGCGCTGGCGTAGGCGGCGAGTTTGCCCTGGATAAAGTCGAGGAAGCACTGGATGCGCAACGCCAGTTGTGAGTTGCGGTAGTACACGGCGTTGATCGGCTGGCGGTAGCCGCTGTTGAATTCACCGAGCAGGACTTTCAGGCGTCCGGCGCGGATGTCGTCGATGGTCATGAAATGCGACAGACAGGCAATGCCCTGCCCTTCCAGTGCCAAATGGCGCACGGTCTCGCCGCTGGAAGCGCTGATCGCCGGGCTGATCGGCCAACGGTCGCCATGCACATAGCGCAGCGGCCACTGGTTGAGGCCTTCGTTCTGGGTGAAGCCGAGCAACGTGTGTTCGCTCAAATCCGCCACTTGTCGTGGCGCGCCGTGCTTTTTCAAATAGGCGGGGCTGGCAACAATCATCAACGGACTGCAACCGAGCGAACGCGCATGCAGCGTCGAATCGGCGAGGGTGCCGATGCGGATGGCGACGTCGGTGCTTTGTTCCAGCAGGTCAATGATCAGGTCATTGCTGTTGAGTTCGAGCAGGATGTCCGGGTACAGCTGCCGGAATTCGTCGATGTAGGGAACGATGGCGTGGAGCATGAACGGCGAGGCAGCGTTGATGCGCAGGCGCCCGGATGGGGTCTGCTGGCGCGAGGACAGGCGTTCTTCGAGTTGATCCATCTGGTCGAGAATCAACTTGGCCTGTTCGAAGAAATACTTGCCCTCCTCGGTCAGGTCCATGCGTCGCGTGGTGCGGTTGATCAGCGTGGTGTCGAGCTTGGCTTCGAGCTTCGACAGCGTACGACTGACGGCCGACGGCGTCTGGCCGACCTGCTCGGCGGCGGCGGAAATCGAACCGCACTCGATCACGCAGACGAAAATCTGCAACTCATCGGATCTGGCTTTCACGGGTTCCCTCTTTGAAATCGCCAAGATCGCAGCCAATCGCCATGCCCTCTGTAGGAGCTGCCGAAGGCTGCGATCTTTTGCTGTTACCCGGATAGTAGCCCGAAACCCATCAAGCCTTGAGGTCAAACACCTCAGTCAGATGCTGCTCATAGCGCACCACATCATTGTCGATATTCGGACGCTTCATTACGTCGACGCAGAGGAAGGTCGGCAGCGCGGTCATGCCCAGAAACTCGTTGGCCTTGTGGAACGGGAAGTACACCGCGTCCACGCCTTTGGCTTCGAAGAAATCCGTCGGGTCATCGAAGGCTTGCTGCGGCGCGTTCCAGGTCAGCGACAGCATGTATTGCTTGTCCTGAATCAGACCGCCACTGCCGTACTTCTGCGAGGCATCGGAACGGGTGCGGCCGTCGCTGGCGTAGAGGCTGCCGTGACCTTCGGTGAAGACTTCGTCGAGGTACTTTTTCACCGTCCACGGCGCGCCCATCCACCAGCCCGGCATCTGATAAATGATCACGTCGGCCCAGAGGAATTTCGCCACTTCTTCGGCAACGTCATAGCCCTCGTCGATAAACGTGGTCTTGACGTCGACACCGCCGCGATCCAGCACGCTCAGCGCGGTTTCGTGCAAGGTGGCGTTGTAGCGGCCATCGGAGTGGGCGAATTTTTTACCGCCATTGAGCAACAGCACTTTCTTCATCGGAAAACCTCGGCGCAGCCTTTGAGGCTGGATTGAATCAAGAATTGGAATGGCGGCAGATTAACCATCGATCTCGCGCGAAAACAGCCACATCGACGCAAAATACATTTGATCAAAACGCACGAATCGATCGCCAATTGTTGCCGTAGCATCGCCGCTTTCTGCTTTTGAGGAAGTTGTGATGAGTGAACGCCAGGGTTTCATCCTGCACGCCAAGACCCGCCCGGAAAAAGCCGCCGAATTCGAAGCGCTGTTCCGCGCTTACGTCGAGCCGAGCCGCGCCGAACCGGGCTGCATCGAGTACCACATGCTGCGCGACAAGGAAGATCCGACGCTGTTTATCTTCTACGAGATCTGGGCCAGCCAGGCGCATCTGGATGAGCACTCGGCATTGCCACACATGAAAGCGTTTTTCGCCAAACGCATGGAGTATCTGCAGCGTGATTTCGATATCCGCGCGATCGACATGCTCAGCGAATCGTCGGCTAGCCGCTGATCAGCAAATGGGCGCCGAGCGCGCCCAGTCCGATAAAGAACACCCGCTTGAACAGCACCGCACTGATGCGCTGACGCAGCCACTGACCGAGCCACATGCCAAGCATGGCCGGGATCAGCGCCAGCAGCGAGGCGCTCAATTCGCCACCGCCGAGTGCGTCGTGCCAGAGCAGCCCAGCGGCCAGCGCCAGAGTCGAGACGGTGAAGGACAGGCCGAGCGCCTGCACCAGCTCATCGCGGCTCAGCCCCAGCGCTTGCAGGTACGGCACCGCCGGAATCACGAAGACGCCGGTGGCGCAGGTGATGACGCCGGTGATCAGGCCACACAGCGGGCCGAGCCACGATTCATGCGCGGATTTGACGTGTAGCGTGGGCAAGAACAATCCGCTCAATGCATACAGCAACAGCGCCGCGCCAAGTCCGCGCACTACCCAATGGCCGCTGGACATGCCGAGCCAGAGGGTGCCGATGCCGGTGCCGAGGAAGATCATCAGCAGCATGGGCCAGAGGCGTTTGATCAAGCTTTTCAGGTGACCACCGAAGGCCAGTTGCCAGAAATTGGTGAGGGTCGCCGGAATGATCAACAGCGCGGCTGCCTGCGCCGGCGCCATAGCCAGACCGAGCAGGCCCATCGCGACAGTGGGCAGGCCGAGGCCGATCACGCCTTTGACCGTGCCGGCGAGGAGGAAGGTGGCGATGACCAGTAGAGAAAGGGTCAGGCCGAGGGTTTGGTAGAAGTCGGTCAGTGTGTGCATTGGGGTAATGTGCACTGATCCGGGCTGGGGGAAAATCTGCCATATACTTAGGCAGCCTCTTCCTTTGCAAGAGGCTGACATCGGCTTTGAGGCATCTGACCTCTTCGCGAGCAGGCTCGCTCCCACACGGGATCTGCGCTGTACATAAGTCCCTGTGGGAGCGAGCCTGCTCGCGAAAGGGCCAGCCCAGCCACCGCGAAACCACAGGCAAACCCCATGCACTTCGACCTCACCGACCTGCGCCTCTACCTGCATATTCTCGACACTGGCAACATCACCGCCGGCGCCGCCCGCAGCCACTTGTCCCTAGCCGCCGCCAGCGCCCGAATCCGCGCGATGGAAGCCTCGCTGGGCGCCGAATTCCTCGAACGTGGTCGGCGTGGCGTCACCCCGACCCCGGCCGGTAAAGCCCTCGCCCGCCATGCGCGCATTCTTTTGCAACAGGCCGAACGCATGCAGCAGGATCTGGCCGATTACGCGCAAGGCGTCAAAGGCCAGGTGCGGCTGTTATGCAACACCACGGCGATTACCGAGTACCTTCCGGAAGTGCTCGCGGATTTCCTGCGCAGCCATCCCAATCTCGACATCGATCTACAGGAACTGCCCAGTGCGCGAATTACTCATGCCTTGCGTGAAGGCGCAGCGGATCTGGGGATTGTGTCCGACGCGGTCGACACCAACGGCCTGCAGACCCAGGCGTTTCGTGATGATCCGCTGGTGCTGATTCTGCCGCTTGATCACCCGTTGTCTGACGTTGCCGAGGTCAGTTTCAGCGACGCGTTGCAGCACGATTTTGTCGGATTGAGCGCCGACAGCGCATTGGCGATTTATCTGGAAGAACAGGCGCTGCACAGCGGCGCGCGGATGCAGGTGCGCATTCGCGCCGATGGCTTTGATGGCGCGATGCGTATGGTCGCAAGAGGGGCGGGACTGGCCATCGTGCCCTTGGCCGCTGTCGAACGTACGGCGCTCAAACGGTTCCAGTGCGTGCCCCTGAATGAGCCGTGGGCGCGCCGCGCGTTATTGCTCTGCGCGAAAGACTTCGCCGCGCTGCCGGGTTATGCCCAAGCGCTGTTACAAGCACTTATTGCTGCGCGCGCTTCTGAGCACTCCGATGTCGACCCCAGACAACTGAGCGGCGACCGGGCGCTATAGGGTGCGACTTCAATTCTCAAGTCCACCTGCCCGGAGTCCCCATGACCGCGACCGCCCCTATCACCGTTCTGCGCGACACCCACCCGCTGCCAGTGCTCGACGCCTGCAAATGGGAAAAACTCGAAGGCGACCCGCACACCGTCAACCTCAATGCCTACACCAGCGAAGACGGCAGCAAGATCATGGGCACCTGGATCTGCACACCGGGCAAGTGGCGCGTCGATTATGTGAAATGGGAGTACTGCCATTTCCAGGAAGGCTACTGCGTGATCACCCCGGACGGCATGGCGCCGATTCATCTGCGTGCTGGCGATATCTTCGTGGTTGAGCCGGGTATGAAAGGCACGTGGGAAGTGGTCGAGACCGTGCGCAAATACTTCGTCTTCGCCTGATGCAAAAAAGCCGGGAAATCACCCGACGTGATTTCCCGGCAAATATCCCGGCGTTGCTAAAACCTGTGGCGAGGGGATTTATCCCCGCTCGACTGCGCAGCAGTCGCAAACCCTGAGCACTCGGTTTACCTGACACACTCCAGGGGGCTGCTGCGCAACCCAACGGGGATAAATCCCCTCGCCACAAAGGGCTGATCGCGTTACTGCGGCTTGCGATAGCTGTTGATGATCGCCGAGAAGTCTTTCCCACCGTCACCGCGCTGGCTCATCGCCTGATACAACTGCTGCGCCACCGCGCCGAGCACTACCGGTTGATGCGCCTGCCGCGCCGCTTCAGTCGCCAGCCCAAGATCCTTCAGCATGAGTTCCGCGCCGAAACCACCGGTATAACCGCGCGAGGCCGGCGCCGTTTCGACGATGCCCGGCCACGGGTTGTACATCTCCGAACTCCAGCAACGGCCGGTCGAGCTGTTGATGATTCCGGCCAGCACACCGGTGTCGATCCCCAGCGCATCGCCCAACGCCATCGCTTCACTGACGCCGACCATCGAGATTGCCAGCAGCAGGTTGTTGCAGATCTTGGCGATCTGGCCGGTGCCGACTTCACCGCAATGCACAATGTTGCGGCCCATCTGCGCCAGCACCGGTTGCAGGGTGGCGAACAATTCCGGGGTAGCGCCGACCATGAAGGTCAGCGTTCCGGCCGTCGCACCGCCAGTACCGCCGGAGACCGGCGCATCGGCCATGGCCACGCCGTGTTTGGCGGCGGCCGCCGCTACGTCGCGGGCGGTCTGCGGATCGATGGTGCTGCAATCCACCGCCGGCACGCCTTGGCGAATGCCGGCGAGCACGCCCTCTTCACCCAGCCAGACACTGCGCACATGCACCGCGGCCGGGAGCATGGTGATCACCAGTTCGGCATCTTCCGCCGCCTCGCGGGCCGAAGCGCGGATGGTGCCGCCCAGTTGCTCGAGTTCCGCCAGCACGGTTTTGTTCAGGTCGACCAGGTTCAACGAGTGGCCGGCCTTGATCAGGTTGCGCGCCATCGGCGCGCCCATGTTGCCCAGCCCGATAAATGCGATTTTCATGATCGAATCCTCAGCGCAGGTTGATGGTGGTGTTCACGCCGTCGTTGACGCTGTCGTCGTCGAACCAGCGCGCCGTGACCGTTTTGGTCTGCGTGTAGAACTGCACCACTTGCTTGCCGTACGGGCCGAGGTCGCCGAGTTTCGAACCGCGCGAACCGGTGAAGCTGAAGAACGGTACCGGCACCGGAATCGGAATGTTGATGCCGACCTGACCGACGTCGATTTCCGTCTGGAATTTACGCGCCGCCGCACCGCTCTGGGTGAACAGGCCAGTGCCGTTGCCGAAAGGATTGGCGTTGACCAGCGCAATCGCCTGGTCGAGGGTGTCGACTTCCAGCACCACCAGCACCGGGCCGAAGATTTCCTGGGTGTAAATCTGCATGTCGGTGGTCACACCGGAGAACAGGGTCGGGCCGACAAAATTGCCTTGTTCATAACCCGGCACGCTGATGTCACGACCATCGAGTTCAAGCTTGGCGCCTTCCTTGATGCCGCTTTCGATCAGTTCGAGGATCCGCGCCTTGGCTTTTTTCGAAATCACCGGGCCGACATCGGTACCCGGCTCGCTGCCGGCGTTGACCTTGAGTTTCTGCGCCAGCGCTTTCAGGTCTGGCAGCCACTGTTTTGCGGCACCGACCAGCACCACCACCGACGTGGCCATGCAACGTTGCCCGGCGGCACCGAAACCGGCGCCGACCAAGGCATTCAGCGCTTGCTCGCGATTGGCGTCCGGCAGTACCACGGCGTGGTTTTTTGCGCCCATCATCGACTGCACGCGCTTGCCGTGTTTGCCGGCCAGGTCATAAACGTGTGTGCCGACAGCAGTCGAACCGACGAACGACACGGCTTTGATGTCCTTGTGCGTGCACAGACCATCGACCACATCCTTGCCGCCGTGAACCACGTTGAGCACGCCAGCAGGGACGCCCGCTTCGATCGCCAGCTCCACCAGCAACATGGTCGACAGCGGATCCTGTTCCGAAGGCTTGAGCACGAAGGTGTTGCCGCAGGCGATCGCCATCGGGAACATCCACAGCGGAATCATCGCCGGGAAGTTGAACGGCGTGATGCCGGCGCACACACCGATCGGCTGGCGCAGGGTGTAAGTGTCGACGCCGCCAGCGACGTTCTCGGCGAACTCGCCCATTTGCAGAGTGCCGATCGAGCACGCGTGCTCGACCACTTCCAGGCCACGGAAAATATCGCCTTCGGCATCAGCAATGGTCTTGCCCTGCTCGGCGCTGAGGACCACGGCGATGCGCTTGGAGTGCTCGCGGATTAGCGCTTGCAGCTTGAGCATGATGCGCATCCGCGCGCCGATCGGGGTCAGTTTCCAGGTCTGGAAGGCACGCTGGGCGGCGCTGACAGCGGCATCGACCTCAGCGGCGGTGGCGAACGGAACCTTGGCCAGCACTTGCTGGGTGGCCGGGTTGACGATGTCGTGCCACTCGGTGGTCTGCGACTCGACCCACTCGCCGTCGATCAGCAGTTTGACCTTTTGCAGCGTGGTGTCGTTGGGCGTAAGCGATGCGTTCATGCTGGTCTCCAGAACTTGTTTTTATCGTAGGAGCCAAGGCGAAAGGTTCGCCTTGAGATGAGGCGTGTGTCGCGAATTGGTTGTCGGACTGTTTTTGGAGTATAGATGTGCAAACTTCTAATAAGAACGCACATATAAGCCCGTCCATCATGCAAAAAAACATCACCTCGCTAGGCTCGCTGAACTGGGACGACCTGAAGTTTTTCCTTGAAGTCGCCCGCACCCGCAAGGCCAGTACCGCCGCCAAACGCCTGGCCGTCGACTACACCACGGTGTCGCGACGGATCAGTTCGCTGGAAGCGGCGCTCGGCACATTACTGTTCGAGAAATCCCGCACCAGCGGTTTCGTACTGACCACTGAAGGCCAGCGCTTGCTCGGTTATGCCGAGTCGATCGAAAGCACATTGCACATGGCTTGCGAGCAGGTTTCGGGCTCGGGCGTGGCCCTGTCCGGCCATGTGCGCATGGGCTGCACCGAAGGCTTCGGCAGTTTTTTCATCACCCCGCAACTGAGCCATTTCGTCGACGCCTACCCGGCGATCTCGGTGGACATCCTGCCGCTGCCGCACTTCATCAGCCTGTCCAAGCGCGAGGCCGACATCGTCATCGCCCTCGAGCGGCCGGAGCACGGGCCGTACGTCTGCTGCAAACTTTGCGACTACCGCTTGCAGCTGTACGCAACCCAGGACTATCTGGACAAACACCCACCCATCCGCCACCCGGCCGACTTGAGCAAGCATCAATTCATCAGTTATGTGGATGATCTGGCGTTCAGCTCGGAGTTGCTCTACCTGGCCAACGTGCTACCCGGCGCCAGCGCAAACCTGCGCAGCACCAGCGTGATCGCGCAATACGTCGGCGCGCAGCAGGGGCGCTCGCTGGCGATCCTGCCGTGCTTTCTCGCCGCACAAGACCCGCGATTGCTGCCGGTGCTGCCGGAGGAAATCGACATCACCCGGCAGTTCTGGATGTACTGCCGGGAGGATCTGCGCAAGTTGAAGCGGATTACGTTGTTGTGGGATTACATCCGCGAAGTGACTGAACACAATCAGGAGTTGTTGATGGGTGAAACGCGGGAGATGCGCTTTGCCGATTAGTCGGCGCTGACCACGATCGACACCCGGCGATTTTCCGTGCGCCCCGCTGCGGTGTCGTTGGAAGCCACCGGTTCGCTGCTGCCCAGGCCTTGCAGCTGGATGTTCTCCTGCTTCATGCCGACCGTGCCGAGGACGTTGGCGACGCTCTTGGCCCGGCGCAGCGACAGTTGCTGATTGTAGGTTTCCTTGCCGGACGCATCGGTGTGGCCATCTACCCGAACGCGCTCGATCCCCACGCCGAGCAACGCCTTGCCGATGCGTTCGACGATTTCCGTGCTGGCTGCGTTCAGGCTTTCGACGTCACTGCCAAACAGCACTTTGCCCGACAGGCCGAACTCCCAGCCGTCATCGGTCAACTCGAAACCCTGCTGTTTGAGCACGGCGACCTGCGCCGGTGTCAGGCCCTTTTGCGGGGCGGTCTGGCAACCGCTCAGGGTCAGCGCGGCGATCATCAGCAATGCGGAAAAAAGTCGAACGGGAAGAGTGAACACGGACATCAGCTCCTGGTGTGAACGGAATCGACCGGGCGCTCCGACCCGGCGGTGAATTGCGCGCCGCGCGACAGGCGCTTGGCCTGGTACATTGCCGCGTCGGCTGCGTTGAGCAAGGCACCCGGCGTGGCGCCATGATCGGGGTAAACGGCGATGCCGATACTGAGCGAGGTCACCACACTGCTGTCGCCGGGCAGGGTGATCGGCATGTCCATGCTGGCGAGAATCTTGTCAGCGATGTGCTCAGCGTCTTCGACCGTGTGCAGTGGCGCAAGCAGCACGGCGAACTCGTCGCCACCCAGCCGCGCGACCAGATCATCCTCGCGCAATTGCGCTCGCACGCGATTGGCGATGGCCACCAGCACTGCGTCGCCCGAGGCGTGGCCGAAGTTATCGTTGATGCCTTTGAAGCGGTCGCTGTCGAGAAACAGCACGGCGACCCGCTCATCGTGTTTTTTGCCGTTGCGCAAGGCGCGGATCAAGCGGCCTTCAAAAAACGCACGGTTGGGCAAACCGGTGAGGCTGTCGTGGGTCGCTTGGTGAGCGAGAGTTTCGTTTTCGTTTTGCAGATGGGTTTGCCACGACTCGAGTTCGCCGAGCAAGGCATTGAAGTCGTTGCCCAGATTATCCAGTTCAGCGATTTGCGCCGGCGGCACGCGCCGATCCAGCGCTCGCTCACTGCGCGCGGCGTGGGCGACGGAGGCGAGGCTGTGCAATGGGCCAATGATTGCGCGCAGCTGCCGCCGCGCCAGATAGAGCGCGACCCAGGCGCTGATCGCGGTGCAGAGCACAATCCCGGCCAGGCCGCTGAGCAGGAAGCGCATCAGGCTGCCGCCGTGGCCGATGAGCAGGACGCGACCAATTTCACGGTCCTGATGCTCGATCGGCAGGCTGACCGGTTTTTCCAGAAGAGCGCGGGTGATCTGCATTTCCAGCTCGGAGAACAAGCCGGTCTCGACGCGCTGCCATTGCGCGATCAATTGGCCTTGCGCGTCGAGCACTCGGGCATCTGCCACTTCCTCGGTGGCGGCGATGATCGCCAGCGCCTCGGTTGCCGCCGCTTTGTCATTGAACACGACGGCTGCCTCGACGGTGTAGCTGATCGAACGGGCGATCAAGTGCAGGTTGTGGTCGGCATAGACCCGCAGCGCGAGCACGCCCAGCAAGGTCAGCGAAACACTGGCCATCGCCACCGCCACCAGCGCGACAATCAAATGCCCACGGCCAATGACCGAACCAAGGGTGGGGCGAGCCTTCCAACTGAACAGCTTCATGGCGCCGCCGCTTTGCGACGGGACAACTGCAACACGCTGGGGTGAATGCGCACACCACTGCGAGCCACGGAGTCGAGATTGACCTCGAACGACACTTGTTCATCGCCAACGCGCAGGCAGAACAGACTGCCGACGGTGCATTGATCGTCTGCTTCGCTGATGCTCAGCACTGGATGCCCGATCAACGATGCGAACAGGCGACTGCGTTCGTCGGCGGTGAGCTTGCCGATGTACACCGCATCGCATTCGCTGACGATGGCCGGGTTGTCTGCCAGCAGGCGCCGCACAGCCACCGGCCGCCCCGTGGCTTGGGTGGTGCCTTTGACCAGGTCATCGGTGTATTCGGTGGGGCCGACGATGCACAGGCGCAATTGCGCCGGTTCCACCGGCCAGCGTGCATAGCTGAGGATGCCAAGCACCACTTGCGTGACCGCTTTGGCCCGTTGCTCGGCCGGCCCGGTTTGCGCTTGGGCGATGGCGCTGCCCGTGAACAACCAGAGCAAAACGATCAGCAATGCGTGCTGGCAGGCCACCACACGCTGTGTCGCCCAGACGGCCACCTTCATGGAGGGATTCTCTTGGAGCGTAACGAAATGATGCCGCAACGATAGCACAGCGCCAGAACACCAGCGAGGCGCCTGCCTCTGACCGGTTGGTCAGTATTCGTTGTCGGTCATTCAGCACTTCATCCCTGAGACTCGGTGCCCTCCTCCAGTTCCAGCATCAGCCCGCTCAGACGCTTGACCTTGCGCAGCACCGCCTCTTCAAACACGCCGGCACGCGGCTCGATCAGGGTGAACCAGTGCCGGGCGCGAGTAATCCCGGTGTAGATCAACTCTTTGGTCAGTACCGGATTCAGCGCATCCGGCAGGATCAGCGCCGTGTGGGCGAACTCCGAACCCTGGGACTTGTGCACCGTCATGGCGTACACGGTTTCGACATCATTGAGTCGACTCGGCAACACGAAGCGCACGCCGCCCTGACCATCGTTACGCGGAAAGGCCACGCGCAGAACCGTTTTGCCGATTTCTGCGCCTTCACGCTCGGGCAGTTTCAGGGCGATACCGATGTCGCCGTTCATCAGGCCCAGACCATAGTCGTTGCGTGTCATCAGCACCGGCCGACCTTCATACCACTGCTGGTCGCTCTCGATCAGACGCGCCTTGAGCAATGCAGCGGTAATGCGCTGATTCAGACCTTCAACGCCCCATGGCCCTTTGCGCACCGCGCACAGCAACTGGAATGTGTCGAACGCCTGCAAGACTTCACGCGCCCAATAGGTCCAGTCCGCATGCTCAAGGGGCCGCGTCGACGGTGGACGCTGATCGCGCAGTACGCTCAAGTAATGGCGATAACCTTGCGGGCCGTTGCCGTGACCTTCAAGCAGCAGGCGTTCGAGCTTGTGATCGTGCTCGCCTTTGAGCGGCAGCGAATACACGTCGTCGTAGCCGCCAGCGGCGAGCAACTGTCGCGCCTCGTCGGCCAATTGCTGATTGACCCGGCGCGCAAGCTGACCGATACCGCTGCCCTCGCCGAAGCGGCGCGAGTGACGCAGCATCACCACTTGTTGCGCCAGCGGATGGGTGCCGTCGCGATCTTCATGCAAACCGCTGCCCTGCAACGACTCGCCACTGACAGACTCCAGCCATTGTCGCGTTTGCGGGCTGTACCAACCGCCCTCGGCGTCACGGCACAGATCGCCCAGTACCGCACCGGCCTCGACCGAGGCCAACTGATCCTTGTCGCCCAGCAGCACCAGCCGAGCATGGGCCGGCATGGCGTCGAGCAAGTTGGCCATCATTTCCAGGTCGATCATCGAAGCTTCGTCGACCACCAGCACATCCAGCGGCAGGCGGTTGCCGGCATGGTGACGGAAATGCCGGGTGCCCGGTCGACTGCCGAGCAGACGGTGCACGGTGGTCACATCGCTGGGGATCGCCGCGCGCACCGCTTCGGCGACTTGCAGTGATTGCACTTGCTGACTGATCGACTCGGTCAAACGCGCAGCGGCCTTGCCGGTCGGTGCCGCCAGACGAATGCGCAGCGGATGGCCAGCCTCGACGGCCGGTGCCTGCAGCAACGCGAGCAAGCGCACCACCGTGGTGGTTTTCCCGGTGCCCGGGCCGCCAGTGATGATGCTGAAGGCGCTGCGCGTAGCGATGGCGCAGGCGAGTTTTTGCCAATCGATGACAGCTGCGGATTCCGCGCCGCCGAACAATTCGTTCAGACGCTGCGGCAGATCATCCGGCGTCGGCTCCTGCTGCATCAAGCGTTGCCGCAACGCTGCATCGATGCGGCGTTCGTAGGTCCAGTAGCGGCGCAGGTACAGGCGTTTCGAGGACAGCACCAGCGGACGTGTCTGCGCTGTTTCACTCGGGTCAGCGGCCAGGGCCACCAATGGACTGCTTGCCAGCACTTTGCACCAATGAGCTCCATCGAGCGTTTCGAGCAATTGCGAGGGCAGCAGCAACACACCGCCCTGCACATCGCCTTCGGGCGGCAATGACAGTGCAAAATCCGGCGCCTTGAGGGTTTCAAACAGGTCCAGACACACATGACCATGGCCGAGTTGGTGACTGGTCAACGCCGCCGCGAGCATCACCAGCGGATCGGTCTCGGGCTCGAGTTCATGAAGGAACGCGACAAAGGCGCGGTCCAGCGCGCGCAGCCAGCCGCGCTCGACCCAACGGCTCAGCAACAACAGCAAATCATCGGCGCGGGTCAGCGGCGAGAGTTTCGACAGGCTGTCCGCTTCCAGCGGCGTCGGCAGCAGATCGGCGAATGTGCGGCTCATAACAGGACTCCCTGTTCCCAGGCGGGTTCGGTCTTGGGTTCGGGTTTGCCCTGGAACATCCGGTCGAGGCGTTCGATCAATTCCCGTGGTGGACGCACGAAGTACACGCCACGACTTTCCGCACGCGTACCGCGCAGAAACAGATACAGCGCCCCGCCGACATGGCGGTCGTAATCGTAATCCGCCAGCCGCGCCTTCAACTGGCGATGCAGTGCCAGCAGATACAGCACGTATTGCAGGTCGTAACGGTTGTCGAGGATCGACTGCTCCATCGCCTGCACGGTGTAGGCCTGATCATCCACGCCGAGCCAGTTGGATTTGTAATCGGCGACGTAATAACGGCCAGCGTGCTCGAAGGTCAGGTCGATAAAGCCCTTGAACATGCCGTTGAGTTGCACCGGTTCTGCCGCAACACGAGCGACGCCATTGTGGGTGTGCTGGCGCACCTGTTCGTCGAGTTTGAGCACGTCGACTTTGTGGCTGGCAAACCAGAACTCCATCTCGACGCGGTATTGCTTCAACTGCTCAAGAACCACCGGCGGTTGCCCGCCAGCGATCGGCAACGGTAACTTGATCAAATGCTGCAGCCAGTCAGTCAGCGTGGTGATCCAGCCTTGCCAGCCGCGCAGGTTGCAGCGCCGGGCAACTGCATCTTCCAGCGCTTCGCGGGTAACCGAAAAACCTTCAGCGCCCGCCCATTCGAGCAAGCCATGCAAAAACGTGCCGGGATTCGGTCCGCGAGGAAAACGGTGGATATCGGCGCCACCGCTGCTGATTTCATGTGGCGCGTCGGGATCGAGGCGCTCGTCGTCGAAGAGCTTTTGCGCCTGCGGACTGTCCGGTGCTTCATCGCTGCCGACGCTCAATATGTCGCTGATGCGCAAAGCGCTATAGGAAGCGATCCACCAGTTTTCACTGGCTTTGCGCTTGGGCCGTAGCGTCGCTCGTAGCACTGCTTCATTGCGCGGCGGTTGGTAATGCTCGTCAGTGGGCTGAGGCATTTCGCCGATGCCGATGGCCGGGCAGTCTTGCTGCAGATCCCGCAGCCAGCGATTCAGTTCGCTGGACTCGCCCAAAGCGGCACCGCCACCGAGCAAATAACCCAACGCCGACAGGTGCAGCACCGAGCTGTTGTTATTGCCGCGCTTGAGATCAGTGACGCCCAGCCAACAGGCATGCTGCGCGCGGGTTAACGCGACATACAGAAGACGCAGATCTTCGGCCAGACGCTCATCGTCAGCCAGCGCGATCAACTCGGGGGTCGGCTTGAGGCTGATCTGCGCCTTGCCCGCAACGTCGTGGTAATGCAGCGGCAAACGGCTGCCATCCACCGGTTTCGCCGAGCAAATGAATGGCAGGAACACCAGCGGATATTCCAGACCCTTGGATTTGTGGATGGTCACCACTTTAACCAGTTGCTCGTCGCTTTCCAGACGCAGAATCTGCTCTTCACCGGCCTGACCGGACAGTGCCAGCAGCTCGGCCAGATGGCGGATCAGCGCTTGCTCGCCGTCCAGTTCAGCAGCGGCTTGCTGCATCAGCTCCGACAGGTGCAAAAGGTTGGTCAGCACGCGTTCGCCGTCACTGCGCTGCATCAGGGTTTGCGGCAGGTGGAAGTCGTGAAGCAGGCGGCGCAACATCGGCAACACGCCCTGTTTGCGCCAGAGCTCTCGATAGCCGCGGAACTGCATGACCCGGGCTTCCCAGACCATTTCATCCTGGTTCAGGCGCTCCAGTTCGATCAGCGGCAGGTTCAATGTGGTGCAAGCCAGCGCAGCCTTGAGCGAACGTTCGACATCGGGCTCGGCGCAAGCCTTCAGCCACGCCAGAAGGTCGTGCGCCTCTTGCGCGGCGAACACCGAATCCTTGTCCGAGAGATAAACACTGCGCACCCCTCTGGCGGCGAGTTCGGCGCGTACGGCCTGGGCTTCCTTACCGTCGCGGACGAGGATCGCGATGTCCGAAGGGCGTAAACCTTTGAGGTCGTCTGCTTGAAAGAAACCAGCGCTGCCGGTTTGCCCGCCATTGAGCAGTGCGGTGATTTGACTGGCGCAGGCGGCGGCCATTTGCTGGCGATAAACCGCGCCGGACAACGGCTGATCGCTGGGCAGTAGCCAGACATTGAGTGCCGCGACGTCTTGCCCGGCAATCCGCAGCGTTTCCTTGCGTCCCTGAGACTCGACCGGGAGGAACGGTACCGGGTTCTCGCCATTTCTTTCGCGAAACAAAAACGCGCCGCGTCCCTGCTCTCGGGACTCGGCGCGTTCGAATACGTGATTGACCGCTGTCACCATGCCGTGGCTGGAGCGGAAGTTGGTGCCTAGTGTATGCAAACGGCCGGTAGTGGCCTGACGTGCGCGCAGATAGGTGTAGATGTCGGCACCACGGAAGGCATAGATCGCCTGCTTGGGGTCGCCGATCAGGAACAGGCCGGTGTCAGGGTGATTGTCTTCGATGCGGTAAATGCTCTCGAAGATGCGGTACTGAACCGGGTCGGTGTCCTGGAATTCGTCGATCAGCGCGACCGGGAACTGCTCGCGGATCAGCGTTGCCAGACGCTCGCCGCCCTCCGATTGCAGCGCGGCATCCAGACGCAGCAACATGTCGTCGAACCCCATTTCTGCGCGACGGCGCTTCTCTTCTTCAAAACGCGCGCCGACCCACTTGGCAGCGTGTTGCAGAACAGCAGCATCGGGCGTCGGCAAGGCATCCAGGCTCGACTTGAGTCCGGACATGGCGTCCAGCCCCGGATGACTGGGAGCCTGGCCTTTCCAGGCCTCGGCCATGCCATCGGGTGTCAATCGGGTGAAGCCGGTGCCTATGTCCAGTTGCTCAAGCGACTCGTCTTCGGCCCAGGTCTTGAGTTTCTCGAACCAGGGCTCGAAATAACGCGCCTGCATTTTGCGGCCATCGACGGTTTTGCTGGCGACGCCTTCATGGCAGAGCGCGAGCAGCTCGTCTGCCCAGTCATGCCAAGGCATTTTCAGTTCGACCAACGCCGCTCGCCGCTCCAGCAAACACTCCTCGATCAGCTCCGCAGGCGCCTTGCCTTCATCGGTGTCACGCTCGCTGGCAAACAAGCCACGTACCCGAGGCAACAACGCGGCAGGGCCACCCCAATTGCTGCGCACCCAGTTCAGCGCATCGCCCTGCATCGGGTAGCAGAACAGTCGCCAGTAATCGCGCAACACTTCGCCAAGCAGATCGCTGTGATCGGTTTCCAGGGATTGCGTGAACAGGCTGCCGCTGTCGAACGCGTGCTCGCGCAGCATGCGCTGACACCAGCTGTGAATGGTCGAGACGGCGGCTTCGTCCATCCACTGCGCGGCGATATCGAGGCGGTTGGCGCAGCCCGGCCATTGCTGCGGATCGAACTGTTCGCGCAGCTCGGCAATCAATCCGTCGGGGGCAGTAATTTCATCGCGGAAGAACCGCGCGGCCTCAGCCAAGCGTGTCCGAATCCGTTCACGCAGCTCTTTGGTAGCAGCGTCGGTAAACGTCACTACGAGGATTTGCGGCGGCAGTAATTCTCGTGCAAAACCGCTTGTCTCGCCGCCATGGCCGAGAATCAGCCGCAGATAAAGTGCCGAAATCGTAAAGGTTTTACCGGTGCCGGCGCTTGCTTCGATCAACTGACTGCCGCGCAGCGGGAAGGCCAGAGCCAACGGTGTTTTGGTACTCATGCGCGCGCACCTTCGCTGGACAAGGAACGCCACGGCGCTTCGAATAATGGGCGGTACAACGCGTCGCACCAGCCGGTGAAGGTTTCGTCTGCCAACAATGCATCGAAGTCGGGATATTGCCGGAGCAGTGCCGGGCTTTCGCGCCGCTCGCCGTTGCTGGTCTGGCCGTCACCGTCATAGGCTTTTCGCGCAGCGGCTTCGGCTTTGACCGGGTCAGTTTGAGACAACCAGGCGAACGCGGTTTTTATCGCAATCGGCAGGGGTTGGCGCATGCCTGATTGCCAGGCAAGAAGCAGGTCACCGAGCAAACGCAACGCTCGGTCTCGCTCCATTGGCTCAAGCAACAACGTGTCGTCACTGGCGACCAATGCCGTGGTCAGCGCATGCTCGCTGGCGCAGGCGACCAGATGGGTAACCCACGATTTGGTCAGCCGATGCCACTTGCGAGTTTTGATCGAGCCGATGCTATTGGGAATGGTCGTGACCGACAGCAGGCCGCCATCGGCGCGTTGATGCAGGTTTGCGAGCCAGCCCTCCAGCCGCAAACCCTGCAGGTCGAGACTGACCGGGATTGCACTACTCAATGGCGTCGGCCATAACGTCAGCAACTGTTGATAACGCTGCAGAAGATCCGGCAGCGGTTCGATCAGTTCACGCTGTAGGCATTCGCCAAAACCGGCCATAGGCAGCAGACCACTGTTTTGCAGGCGCAGCGCCCGGGCTTGCAGCGCCTGATCGATATTGTCCGGCTGGCTGAGTGCGGCTTCCAGCAAACTGTCGCTTAGCGTGTAGCGCTGTAGGGCGTCCAGCACGAAAGGTTCTTCATCTGCCAACGGCGCTTGCGCCGCCTCGAAATAGACCTTGAGACGCTGGGTGAAAAAATGCCGAACCGGATTACGCAGAAAATCCTGCAGCAATGCCAGCGTCAACGGTTCCTCTTGAACATATGGCGCGAGTAACGGCGCTTCGCTTTGCTGCGCTTTCTCTTGATGTAACACCTGCCACTCGCTGGCGTAGCTGAACAGTTGCTCGCCTTCGTGGAAATAGCGGGCACTGAAAGGTTGCAGGGGGTGTTCTTCGGTCAGCGCTTCCAATAGATCCTGGGTAGGGTCGATTGAACGCCAGCCGCTGGCGAGGTGATCGCGCAACTGGCCGATGAGCACCGAGGCAGGTCGTTCGCTGTTGTCGCGGATGCTGCGACCGACCCAACTGATGTAGAGCTGAGAGCGCGCGGACAACAGCGCTTCAAGTAACAGATAGCGGTCGTCCTCACGTCGTGAGCGATCCCCAGGTCGGTAATCGCTGCCCATCAGATCGAAGTCCAGCGGTGGTTGCGCGCGGGGATAATCGCCGTCGTTCATGCCCAGCAGACAAACCAGTTTGAAAGGAATGGCACGCATCGGCATCAAGGTGCAGAAATTCACCGCACCTGCGAGGAATCGTTGTGACAAACGGCCCTGATCGAGCCCGGCGAGCCAGGCTTCGCGCACGACAGTCAGCGGCAGTTCGTCAGTCAGGCCGACCGCCTCGCAGGTCTCCAGCCAGGTCTCGCGAAGCTCTTCGAGCTGAGTCAGCAGGTAGTCGTCGTGCTCGTTGCTCGCCTGAAAGAACACTTGCATCAGCGCCTGCAAGCGCAGCCCCCACTCTTTCGGTTGAGCCGGTTGCGTGAGTTGCTGATGAGCGATTTCCAAGGCATCCAGCAGCGCCACCAATGGCCCGATCAGGGCAGCGTCAAGTCCACCAATTTCGTCGTAAGGCTCGATACCTGCACATGCATCGGCACTGCCGACGGCGTAGCCCAGCAGCATTCGGCGTAGACCGAAATGCCAGCTGTTCTGCTCCAGTTCCTCAGGCAATCCGAGACCGGCCCGTTGTTCGGCACTCATGCCCCAACGCACGCCGGCACCCTCGATCCAGCGGTGCAGGGTTGGCAGGTCACGTTCCTCTACGCCAAAGCGAGCACGCAGAGCTGGAACATCGAGCAGGTCGAGAATCTCGCTGACCGGGAAACGGCTGTCCGGCAGCTTGAGCAGGTGCTCGACGGCGATCAGTAATGGATCACGTCCTCGCTGGCCCTGGTCCGCCAAAGTGAACGGAATGAAGCGCGGGTCAAATCGATCGAGCTGACCGAAAACCGCGCGGATATGCGGGGCGTAGCTGTCGATATCAGGGACCATCACGATCACGTCCCGTGGGCGTAGAGCCGGGTCGGCGCTGAAACGCGCCAGGAGTTGATCGTGCAGGATTTCGACTTCGCGCTGGGCACTGTGGGCGATGTGAAAACGGATCGATTGGTCCTGCGTCAGGTCGACAGCGGGCCAGAGCTCACGAGTCTCGTTGAGGGGGCGCAATTCGAGGATGTCGTCCTGAAGCTGGTTAAGCATGTTGTGCGGCTGGGCTTCGCTGAACAGGTCGATGCGGCCGTCACGAAAGGCTGCGCGGTAGCTGTTGGGATCGTCGTAGCTGTCGAGCAGGTTGATATAGTCGCGACCTTGCTTGCCCCAAGCGGCCAGCAACGGATGCGCGTGCTGATGCAGGGTTTCGGCATCAAGTACAACGGGCATCCCGCTTTTGCGTTGTTGGCGCTTGTATTGATGTCGCAGCAGATCCTTGTCGGCAACGATATCGGCCCAGTGATGGCGACAGGGGTTGTGTACGCAAAGCAGAACCTGACTGAAGCGCGCCAGACCGGCGAGCGCTTCAAGAACTTGTGCGGGCAATGAAGAAATGCCAAAGACGATAACGCGCGGCGGCAGTGAAGCCGGAGCCTCATCAAGGGTGTTGATGCGTTCCATGAAACGTTGATGGACGCCGGCACGGCTCTGCGCCATGCCTTGTTCGCCGACATCATTCAGCAGCGCTCGCCACAACTCGGCCTGCCAGCAACTGGTCGGTGGCAGCGGTTTTATTTCACCTCTGACATTGCGCAGTTGATGATGCCCTTCAGCCCAGTCCTCGAGCCAGTCGGCCCGATAAACTTGATATTGGTCGAACAGATCGGCCAGACGCTCTGACAATTGATAGCGCTTGCGCAGATCGCTGTCATGGGTGAGGAAGCGTTGCAGCGGCTCGAAATGGGGGCGATCGATTACCTGTGGCAAGAGGCGCATCAGACGCCAGGTCAGCGGAGCTTTATCGAGCAGGGATTTCGCCGGAATCTCTTCTCGTCCCAATACCATGCGATACAGCTGCCACATGAAACTGCCGGGTAGTTGAACGTCAATCGCCGCAGCGATCCCGCAACCGCCAAGGTCATCGTCTTCAGGATCTTCGGCCAATGCGAGTTTGAGCCATTGGGCGATGCCGTTGCTTTGCACCAAAGCGATTTCGTTTTCCAAGGGTGCCAGTGGGTAGCGCCGCATGATGCTGACCACAAGACTGCGCAGCTCATCGAGACTGTTGCTCTGAACCACCATGAATGCAGCGTTGAGGGACTGGGCGTCCGACATATGGATTCCTTGGAAAATCGCTAAAGCCGAGGCAGAACCTTAGCATTGTCGGCCGGCTGTGACAGCCGGACGAGGTCTGCGAAGCCTGTAAGAACTTTCTCGCAGGCAAAACAAAACCCCAACTGCTTTCGCAATTGGGGTTTCGGAATTTAATCTTGACGATGACCTACTCTCACATGGGGAAACC